>CAVTGB010000012.1:0-75738 GCA_963734125.1 uncultured Alphaproteobacteria bacterium | reverse complement strand
CGCTTCGGTCGGGGTCGGCATGCCGGGCACGATCGTCGCCGAAACCGGGCTCGTTAAGAACAGCAATTCGACCTGGCTCAACCACCGACCGCTCGGCCGCGATGTCGAGGCGGCGCTCCGCCGCCCGGTCCGCTTTGCCAACGACGCCAATTGCTTTGCCCTGTCGGAAGCGATCGATGGCGCGGCGGCCGGCTGCGGCACCGTGTTCGGCGCCATCCTCGGCACCGGGGTCGGCGGCGGCATCGTGATCGGCGGCCGGCTGCTGATCGGCGCCAACGCAATTGCCGGCGAATGGGGCACAACCCGCTGCCCGCGCCGGAGCCGGACGAAATACCGGGACCGGCCTGCTATTGCGGCCGCTCGGGCTGCATCGAGACGTTCCTGTCCGGCCCCGGGCTGGCCGCCGATCATCGCCGCCACGGCGGAGGCGACCTCGCCGGGCCGCAGATCGCCGCCGGCGCGGCGGCCGGCGACCGGCAATGCCGGGCCAGCCTCGATCGCTACGCCACCCGGCTCGCCCGCGCGCTGCGCCAGCGTCATCAACCTCATCGACCCGGACGCGATCGTCCTTGGCGGCGGTCTCTCGGCTTGCACCATGCTCTACGAGGAGGTGCCGCGCCGCTGGGGTCGCCACATTCTCTCCGATCGGGTCGTCACAAGGCTGGTGCCGCCGGCCCACGGCGATTCGAGCGGCGTGCGCGGCGCCGCTTGGTTGTGGCCGCCGGACGAGGGGCAATGACCAGGGTCCTATGCCGCGATTGCGCCGTGCTCTCGGCGGCGGCCGAACTGGCGGAGCGCTGCCCGGAATGCGGCTCCCCGCGCCTGGTCGGGCACCCGGAACTCGCCGAATTGGCGATCGCCCACCTCGATTGCGACGCCTTTTATGCCGCGATCGAAAAGCGCGACCGGCCCGAACTCGCCACCCTTCCGGTCATCGTCGGCGGCGGCGCGCGCGGTGTCGTCCTCACCTGCTGCTATGTCGCCCGGCTCTATGGCGTGCGCTCGGCGATGCCGATGTTCAAGGCGCGGGCGCTCTGCCCCGACGCCGTCGTGATCCACCCGGACATGGCGAAATACCGCACGATCGGCCGCGCCGTCCGCGCCGAAATGCGGACCCTCACCCCGCTCGTCGAGCCGTTGTCGATTGACGAAGCGTTTCTCGACCTCACTGGCACCCAGGCCCTGCACGGCGCCGCCGCGGCGCAGCTCCTCGCTGCGCTCGCCTTGCGGATCGAGAATTCGTTCGGCATCACCGTGTCGATCGGGCTCAGCTACAACAAGTTTCTTTCGAAGCTCGCCTCCGACCTCGACAAGCCGCGCGGGTTTGCGGTCATCGGCCGGGCCGAGGCCAAGGGCTTTCTGGCCGACAAGCCGGTCGGCTGGCTGTGGGGGGTCGGCGGCGCGATGCAGCGGCGCCTGGCGGCCGACGGCATCATGCGGATCGGGCAATTATGTGCACTCGACCCGCGCGAGCTGGCAACCCGTTACGGTCGGCTCGGGGCGCGCCTGGCGCAGCTCGCGCAGGGCGAGGACGAGCGCCGGGTCGATCCGCAAGGCCGCGCCCGCTCGATCTCGGCCGAAACCACCTTCGCCCGCGACGAAGCCGAGCCGCAAGCCTTGGCGCGAACGCTATGGCCGTTGTGCGAGAAGGTCGCCGCCCGCCTCAAGCAAAGCGCGCTCGCCGCCGGCAGCGTCACCCTCAAACTCAAGACCGCGGACTTTCGCCTGCGCACCCGCTCGCGCCGTCTCGCCGACCCGACCCAATTGGCCGACGCGCTCTATCGCACCGCGCACCATCTGCTCGTGGCCGAAGCCGACGGCACCACGCGGTTTCGCCTGATCGGGGTCGGCGCCGACGGGCTCGTCGAGGGCGCCGAGGCCGATCTCCCCACCCTCTTCGACCACGACACCGGCCGCGCCCGCCACCTCGAAGAAGCCATCGACGACATTCGTCGCCGCCACGGCGCGACTGCCGTCCAGCGCGGCCGGGCGCTGCGGGAGCCTTGACGGCGGGCGCGAAATTCCCTGCTGGCAGGGAATTATTTTTTTTCGGCGAGCCGAAATGCCGAAAATCCCTCTCGTTTCTGAGGGTAACGCTCCCGGGGGAAGGCGCAGAGCAGGGAATTTTTTGTACAAGCACAGGGAATTTTTGCACTGGCGCTGGAAATTTATTGCGCACTCGCAAGGACATCTTGCGGCGAAGGGCGAATGCGGGAAATTTCATAGATTCTACAGAAATTAATTTATTAGCAATTAAGCCGATAATGTGTATAGCGGGCGACGCAATGTCAACCCCCACCCCGCCAAATGACCCGGCGCGGTAATCCGATTACGAATAGAAAGCCCAACCTATGAGCTGACAGCAGCATGGATGATGACCGCGCGCGGTACACGCTGTAGATTGCCACCATGCGTAGCGCGCGAGGCATGACTGATTTCAGCTTTACAGAGCCACCGCGCATCTCAAGGTGCCCGCATTGCGGAGTGGGGCGACCCCAAGTCGCATCGATGGGCGACTTCGGCATCCGAGGCAATCGGCAATGGGCGATCTACACCACCACCTGTTGCGGAGGGCTCCTGTTGGCCGTAGGCCGGGAAGGAATGACCGTGCCGAATGGTCCAATCGAGACCCTCTACCCTAGTGCGCCGAGCGCCGCCCCCGAGATCCCCGATCCGGCACGCCGTTATCTTCAGCAGGCCCTCGAAACACTGCAAGCTCCGGACGCAGCTGCCGTCATGGCCGGAAGCGCGGTCGACGCAATGCTCAAACATTTCAATTTGATCGAGGGGAGCGTCTATAGTCGCATCGACGAGGCAGTGAGCCAGCACATTCTCACCGCTGCGATGGGCGATTGGGCACACGAAGTGCGCCTTGGCTCGAACCGGCCGCGCCACGCCGATAAGGAAAACCCGCACATCTCTCCGCAGCAAGCTCAGCAGTCCGTTGGATTTGCTGAGGCGCTAGGACATTTTCTGTTCGTCTTGTCGAGCCGCATCAAAAAAGGCATCGACGATGCGAGGACGAACGAGAGCTAACACGGCTCCCTTGCGAAAGTCCGGCGGCGGCCGCAACTCCCCGCGCGGCTCAGCACCCGGGCTTCGGGAGGGCCTCGATGTCGTCGAGTTTGGCGTGGATCGCGTAATCGCCGTAATCGATCACCATGTCGCGCGAGACGCCGTTGTCGAGCAGCAGCATGCCGAGTTCGTAATCGGGCGTCTCTTCCTTGGGGTCGGCCGGGAAGAAGGCGAGCCGGACGCGCCAGCCCGGGTGATCGAGGAGCGGGCTTTTCTTGACCGAAGCGGGATCGGGCGCCACCTTGGGGCCGATGACCGCCGACACCAGGACCGCGTTCTCCACAGTCGCGCCGTCGAAGATGTGTTTCGAGACGAAGTTGACGCCGGCCTTCGCCTCGTCGATCAGGAAGATCGTGTGGGCGCTGGGGAACAGCATCCCGGCCGGCAGCTTGAAGCTCTTGCCCGGCGGTATCTCGAAATCGGCGGTGCCGCCCCTGCCCGGCCCGTCGAGCTTGGCGACGCCGCGGATCTCCTGATCGGCGGTGCCGTTGCGCGTCTCTTTCTGGTTGAAGCGGTAGTTGAGGCCGTCCTTGGCTTCCCAGGTGACGAAATTCGACGCGATGGCGACGTCCGGCGAGTTGGCGTAGCCCATCTTCAGCCGATACCGCTGTTCGACGGTCCACCCCTCGCAGGTCTCGCCCCATTGATAGGCCATCGTGCCGGCCGCCGCGATGACCCCGGCATCGCCCCCGGCCCGCCCCAAGGTCATCGTATAGAGCGCGCGATGCGGCATGATCTCGGCCGCCCCCGCCGCACCGGCCCACACAACCAAGCCGAGCCCGGCGCACACAAACCCCAGCGTTATGGCGGGCGTGCGGCCAATCGCGAACAAGCGCTCGATCATCAGAGGCAAACTCCCGCGGCGTCGGTATGGTCATCTATGCCGGCAACCCGGCACCGCCGCAAGCCGCATGCCCGCCCCGGCGAGCGCGGCGAGAACAGGCGGTGGTGATGTGCGCTTCCCGCGAGGCCCAGACCTACGATACCGGCCCCTGCGCTAAGGGACTTGCGCCGGGCGCGCCGTGTGGCTAGCTTCTCGGCCATGACAAGCGTTAGCCGTCATAACCTCGCGCGATTTTGGTACCGCCTGTACGTGCCGGCGGCCTAGGATTGCGACTATTGCGTTTTCCCGAAGCCGCCCCATCGAGGCGGCTTTCGTGTTTCCGAGGTTAGGAATGGCGATGTCGTCGATGGTGGAGCGGCCTCCAACCGAGGAGGTAGTCCATGCGTAAGAATGCCCGTGACGTTTCGATCCGTAGGCGGGGTGGCCGGCGATGACCCAGAATTGGACATCTCAGACTTGGACACCGCAAAGCTGGCGCGGCCTGCCGATCCGGCAGGTGCCGGGCTATGCCGATGAAGCCGCACTGACCCGCGTCGAGGAGACGCTGCACAACTTCCCGCCGCTGGTTTTCGCCGGCGAAGCGCGGCGCCTCAAAGACCGGCTCGCCGACGTCGCCGCCGGCAAGGCGTTTCTCCTGCAGGGCGGCGACTGCGCCGAAAGTTTCGCCGAGTTCCACCCCAACAATATCCGCGATTCGTTCATGGTATTGTTGCAGATGGCGGTGGTCTTGACCTTTGGCGCCGGCTGCCCGGTGATCAAGCTGGGGCGGCTGGCCGGGCAGTTCGCCAAGCCGCGCTCGTCGGACACGGAGACGCAGAACGGGGTGACGCTGCCCTCCTATCGCGGCGACATCATCAACGGCCTCGATTTCGACCCCGCCGCGCGCGAGCCCGACCCGCAGCGCCTGATCCAGGCCTACAACCAGTCGGCCGCCACCTTGAACCTGCTGCGCGCCTTCGCTCAGGGCGGCTATGCCGATCTCCACCGGGTGCATGCCTGGAACCAGGATTTTGTCGCAACTTCGCCGCAGGGCGAGCGCTATCGGGCGCTGGCCGACCGGCTGACCGAGACCCTGGATTTCATGGCGGCGTGCGGGCTCAACTCGGAGACGGCGCCGCAGATCCGCGAGACCGAGTTCTATACCTCGCACGAGGCCTTGTTCCTGGCCTATGAGGAGGCGATGACGCGGGTCGATTTCGACGACCGGGGATTGGTACGACTGCTCGGCGCACCTCGTCTGGCTCGGCGACCGCACCCGGCAGGTCGACGGCGCGCACGCCGAGTTTCTGGGCGGGATCAAGAACCCGGTGGGCATGAAATGCGGGCCGACACTAGAGCCCGACGATCTGTTGCGCCTGATCGACAAGCTCAACCCGGGGAACGAGCCGGGGCGCCTCACCCTCATCACCCGGATGGGCGCCGACAAGGTCGCCGAGAAGCTGCCGCCGCTCATTCGCGCGGTCCAACGCGAAGGGCGTCGGGTCGTGTGGTGCATCGACCCGATGCACGGCAACACCGTCACTTCGTCCACCGGCTACAAGACGCGGGTCTTCGACCGCATCCTCGACGAGCTGCAGGGCGCCTTCGCAGTTCATCTCGCCGAGGGGAGCTATGCCGGCGGGGTGCATCTCGAGCTGACCGGCCAGAACGTCACCGAATGCGTCGGCGGTGCCGAAAAGGTCAGTGAGCAGGGCCTCGCCGCCAATTATCTCACGCATTGCGACCCGCGGCTCAACGCCAACCAGGCGTTGGAACTCGCCTTCGAGGTCGCTGAGGCGCTGAAGCGCGAGCGGCAGGGGCGAACCAACGGCAATGGGGCCGCCACCGCCCACCGGCTCGCCACGGTCTCGTGAGGCGGGCGTTGTCATTGCGAGGAACGCAGCGACGAAGCAATCCCGATCGGATCATCCCGCCTGTCTGGGGATTGCTTCGCTGCGCTCGCAATGACAGCATTTGAGCGATGACTGACGACCTCGCGGCGCGGACCGACAGCTATTTCCTCAAGACGAAGGCGATCGTCGGGCGGTTTGGCGATTGCGAGGCGACCTATGCGGTCTTCATGCGCCGACCGGTCATCTGCACGCCGCGCCTGGCCATCGAGTTTCTCGAAGGGAAGGCGAAGGAGCGCGGGGTCAGCTTCACGATCGAGCTCAACCATCCCGAGGCCGCCTGGATCGGCGCCGGCGAGCCGATCCTCTATCTGACCGGCCCGCTCTATCACCTGGTCGATCTCGAAACCGTGCTGCTGCAGAAATTGGGGCCGGCGTGCGTCGCCGCCTACAATGCCTCGGCCATGTGCGCCGACCTGCCGAAGGTGGCGTTTCTGGCGATGGATGCGCGCCACTGCGCCGGCGCCGAGATGGCCGAACTGATGGCCTACGCCGCGGCGGTCGGCTCGGCCCACGCCAAAGCGGTCGCCGGCGCTACCGGGTTTGTCGGCTGCGCGGCGGCAGCGACGGCGCATTTCTTCGGGCATGAGAGCGGCATGGGAACGATGCCGCACGCGCTCATCGGCTACGCCGGATCGACGGTGCGTGCCGCCGAGATGTTTCACGAGACCTTTGCCGACGAGCCGTTGACAGTGCTCGTCGATTATTTCGGGCAGGAGACAACCGACGCGGTCGCGGTCGCCCGGCGCTTTCCCGAGCTTGCCGCAGCGGGGCGCCTCGCCTTCCGCATGGACACCCCGGGCGGGCGCTATTGCGAGGGGCTCGACCTGGCGCGCTCCTACGAAATCCTTGAACGCCATGCGCCGCAATCGATCCGCGGCTATCGCACCGAAGCGGAACTCCGCTATCTGGTCGGCACCGGCGTCTCGGCGGCAGCGCTGTGGCAATTGCGCCTGGTGCTGAACGAGGCCGGGTTTCAGGCCACCAAGATCGTCGCCAGCTCGGGGTTCGGACCCGAGAAATGCCGGATGATGGCGGCCGCCAACGCGCCGATCGACGTCATCGGCACCGGCTCGTATCTCCCCGAGATTTGGAGCGAAACCTACGCTACGGCCGACATCATCGCCTTTAACGGAAAGCCGATGGTCAAGGCCGGGCGCGAGTTCCTGCTGCGCAAGCTCATCGAAGGGCAGCCGAGCCGGGGCCGGGAACATAAAGCAATGACATAAGTTTATTTTCCCGATGACAGCGACGCGGGGCTCAACTACGCTGCCCACATGGTCCCAAGAGGGACCGTGAGACGGCATGGGTCCGGCAAGGATCCGGCAAGGATCCGGCCGAGCGTGGGGAGGAAAAAGGTCGATCCGGTGACATTTGGTACGATCGCCAGAACTCGCAAGGCGTTGGTAAAACTAGAAAATACCCGAGACTCTGTTCTCGAATGAAGGAATAGTCTGCCTCGTCGGTTCCGCGCCATCGCATCGTCCGCCGGTTCGACCGCTCTGGGAGGTAACGATGGCAGACAGTCACCCGATCGACCGATCGGCAAATAGCGCGGGGTTTGTGCTCGGCCACAAGCTCGACACCATTCCCTTCAGCGCCTATCACATACTGATCATCGCCGTGCTCGCCCTCGTCGGCTTTATCGAGGGCTACGATCTGGTGATGACCGGGTCGCTCCTGGTGCTGGCCAAGGCGCCGTTGCACCTGACCGGGGCCGACATCAAGTGGCTCGCGGTCGGCCCGACCTTCATGCTGTGCGTCGGCGGCTTCCTGTCTTCTTCAGTGTCCGACCACTGGAGCCGCAAGACAATCATGCTGATCGGGGTGATCGCGACGACCGGTTTCACGCTGTTGATCCCGCTGGTGCAGAGCGCCGACCAGCTGATCATCGTGCGTTTGCTGACCGGGATCGGCGCCGGCGGCGCCGTATCGGCAGCCTTCCCGATCGCCGCTGAACTGATGCCGGCCCAGCACCGCCGCACCTATGGCGCGATCTATGAGATGTCGCTGGCCGCCTCGTTTACCGTGGTGCCGTTCATCGGCGGCCTGCTCGCCGGCAACGAATACGCCTTTCGTTTTCTGGCATTGCCCGGCGGGCTGGCGATTACCGTCGTGCCGGTGCTGATCTATTTCGTGCTCCCGGAAAGCCCGCGGTGGCACCTGCAAAAAGGCCGGGCGCAAACCGCAGTCGATATCGTCAACCGGCTCATCGCCCGCAGCGGCAACCGGGTGCCGCCGCTGACCGTGGCCGAGCTCGGCGACCACCAGGAAGCGGCCCGCGAGGTGCTGCCGCCCTACTGGGCCTTGTTCGCCAAAGGTCAGCTGCGTTGGACCACCGTCGGCATCCTGAGCGGTGTGTGCGCCGGGACCGCCTATTTCCTGATTTCGGTGCTGCTGCCCAAGGCGCTCAACGATCAGGGCTTTGCCGTCAGCGCGAGCCTGGGATTGACCTCGATCGTCTATGCGGCAAGTTTCTTCGGCAAGGGCTTCACCGGCTTCCTGATGGAGGTTATCGGGCGGCGCTGGACGATCTGTTATGCGCTCCTCGGTTCCTTGCCGGGCCTCGGGCTGATGCTGCTGGCGCACCGCGCCGGACAGTTCTCGGGCGTGATGATGGTGGCGGGCGGGCTGATCATGGGGTTCACGGTCCTGTCGGCGTTTACCGCCACCAGGGTTTATCTCTCCGAGCAGTTCCCGACGGCGTTGCGGGGGCGCGGACACATCTTTGGCGAATCGTTCGCACGGCTGTTCGCCGGCGGGATGGCGCCGCTTCTGATGGAGCCCTACACGGGCTCGGCGACGATCTTCTTCGGCACGATTTTCGTCGTCGTCGCGATCGGTGCCTTCATCCCGCTGGCTTTCGGCCGCGAGACCGTCGGCCAGCTCGAGACCGTGACCGAGCGCGTTCCGGCATACGCCTGAGGCGTACCGCGCCGGCAAAAGCAATAGAACGGCCCGGGGGCGCCCGTGACCGAGGGCGTCCCCGCCATAGCCTGACACGGCATGGCCATCGGCCGCAGATTGCGCGTAGAACTCCGTGCATGAGCGAGAGCACCGAACACCGCAATCACTTGGGTCAGCCCGTCGGCGCGCCTCTGCCCGGCTGGTCGCCGCGGCCGAGGCCACCGCGCACGGCGATGGCGGGGCGGTTTTGCACGGTCGAGCCCTTGGATCCGGAGCGCCATGCGGCGCAGCTTTTCGCCGCCTATGCCGAGGACCGCGACGGCCGCATGTGGACCTACCTGCCACGCGGGCCTTATGCCTCGATCGAGGAATACCGCGATTGGGCCGGGGCGGCGGCCCTCGCCGAGGATCCGCTGGTCCACGCGATCATCGACACCCCTACGGGTGAGGCGGTAGGGACCGCAGCGCTGATGCGGATCGACCCCGCGTCCGGGGTGATCGAAGTCGGCAGCATCACCTATAGCCCGCGCCTCCAGCGCCGGCCGGCGGGAACCGAGGCGATGTATCTCATGATGCGCCGGGTTTTCGACGAACTCGGCTATCGCCGCTATGAATGGAAATGCAATTCGCTGAATGCGCCGTCGCGCGCCGCCGCATTGCGCCTCGGGTTTCAATACGAGGGGCTGTTCCGCCAGGCGCAGGTCACCCGCGGGCGCAACCGCGACACCGCGTGGTTCTCGGTCATTGACGGCGAGTGGCCGGCGCTGCGGACGGCGTTCGAGCGCTGGCTCCAACCGGCGAACTTCACCGCCGACGGCACCCAGCGCCGCGGCCTGGCGAGCTTCAGATCACGCGAGGGATGAGCGGCGGTCCTGGTTGTCATTGCGAGGAGCGCAGCGACGAAGCAATCTCGGTCCGGGGTTAGGCACGAGGGCGTGAGATTGTTCGGCTTCGTTCGCATTGACACCGGTCGGCCGCCGTCGCTGGCGCTGCTCGCAGCGGTAACGGCGCTGGCGTTCTGCGCGCTGCATATCGTCGTGCCGGTGCTGCCGCTCCTTGTCGGCGTGTTCGCCGAAAGCCCGGCGCATGTGCAATTGGTCCTCACCCTCTACCTCGCCGGAATCGCCGGCGGGCAGCTGGTTTACGGACCGCTCTCCGACCGCTTCGGGCGGCGTCCGGTGCTGATCGCCGGGCTCCTCGCCTTTCTCGTCGGCACGCTGATTTGCAGCTTTGCCGGATCGATCACTTCGCTGGTCTTCGGGCGCGTCCTCGAAGGCGTCGGCGCCTGCGCCGGGATCGTGCTCGGCCGGGCGATCATCCGCGATGTCTACGAGCGCGAGGCTGCAGCGCGCGGCCTCGCTATCGTGATGATGGCGATGACGCTCGCCCCGGCGATCTCGCCGGCGATCGGCGCCTACCTCGCCGAGTGGGTCGGTTGGCGGGCGATCTTCGCGGTTCTCGGCATCCTTGGCGCGATCGTGCTGGGCTTGACGGTAGCGCGGCTCAACGAGACCAATGCCCACCCCACGCGCGTCGACTTCGTCGGCATGGCAGGGGCCTTTATCAGCCTCATGCGCTCGCCGCAGTTTGTCGGCTTTGCCCTGTGCAGCGCCTGCACCAGTGCGTCCTGGTTCACCTTTATCGCCAGCGCGCCCCATATCCTCGCGGACGCGATGGGCGAGCCGCCCAGTACCTATGGGCTGATGATCCTCTTGCCGATGGCGACTTACATGCTCGGCAACGCCGGCGCCGCCCGCTTCGCGCCGCGCCTCGGCAGCCTGCGCCTCTTGCTGCTCAGCCGGGTGATCGCGTTCACCGCGGCGACAGCGCTGGCGCTCTGCTACCTTTGGGTGGGGCTCGGGGTCTGGGCGCTGTTCCTGCCCGTCGCGGTCTGCGAGATCGGCGACGGGCTGAGCCAGCCCGCGGTGATGGCGGCCGGCCTCAGCATCCAGCCGCGGCTCGCTGGTACGGCCTCGGGGCTGATGGGCTTTCTGCAGATGGCGGTTGCCGCGCTCGGCACGTTTGTGGTCGCCTTGCTGCCCTATCCGATTGCCGTCAGCATGATCGCGGTCGTCGGCGGGTTTATCGTGCTCGCGCTCGGCTCGGGGATTTTCGCGCTGCGCCGATCCAACAGCGGGTCGATGCCGGACGCGCCGCCACTGCGCCTCAGGAGGGAGGAATCAGCATGATCAACGAGACCCACAATTCCGCGCGCCAAAGCTGGGTTGCCTCGGCCAACGGACACGCCGAGTTTCCGCTCCAGAACCTGCCGTTCGGGGTGTTCAGCCCTCCCGGCTCGAATGTGCCCGATGCGCGCCCGCGCGGCGGCGTTGCGATCGGCGAGATGGTTTTCGACCTGCGCGTGGCGCGCGATGCCGGGTTGTTCACGGGCCTCGCCGCGAGCGCGGCCGATGCGGCCTCGGGCGGGAGCCTCAACCCGCTGATGGCGCTGGGCGCGGAGCCGCGCCGGGCCTTGCGCCGACAACTCTTCGCGCTCCTCGGCGCCGATGGTGCCGGCCGGGCCAAGGCGGAGCCACTCGCCGGCCGGCTCCTCCACCCCATGGGCAATTGCTGGCTGCACCTGCCGGCAACGATCGGCAATTTCACCGATTTCTTCGCCGGCATCCACCACGCCAGGAATGGCGGAATGCGGCGCGACCCCAACAACCCGCTCAGCCCCAACTACAAATATGTGCCGGTCGCCTACCACAGCCGCGCGTCGTCAGTGCGCGAATCGGACGTGCCGGTGCGCCGCCCGCACGGCCAGCGCAAGCTGCCCGACGACGCCGCGCCGAGCTTCGGGCCGTGCCGGAAGCTCGATTACGAGCTGGAGCTGGCCGTCTGGGTCGGGCCTGGCAACCGCCAGGGCGAGCCGGTCCCGATCGGCGAGGCCGGCGAGCACATCTTCGGGCTCGGGCTCGTCAACGACTGGTCGGCGCGCGACATTCAGCAATGGGAATCGCAGCCGCTGGGGCCGTTCCTCGGCAAGAGCTTCGGTTCGACCGTGTCGCCGTGGATCATCACGCCGGAAGCCCTCGAACCGTTCCGCGTCGCCCAGCCGCCACGCCCCGCCGGCGACCCGCGCCCGCTGCCCCATTTGTGGGACGATCGGGACCAGGCGAGCGGCGCCTTCGACATCGCGCTCGAAGCCCTTATCCTGACGCCGATGATGCGCGAGCGGGGCCTCGCGCCGCACCGCGTCTCCACCAGCAACACCACCGATCTCTATTGGACGATGGCGCAGCTGGTGACCCACCACACCAGCGGCGGTTGCAACCTCATGCCTGGCGATCTCTTCGGCACCGGCACGATCTCGGGCCCGACCGAGGCCGGATGGGGCAGTCTCAACGAGCAGAGCCTCGACGGCAGCCGCATGATCACGCTGTCGTCGGGCGAGACGCGCAGCTTTCTCGAAGACGGCGACGAGGCGATCTTCCGCGCCCGCTGCCGGCGCGACGGCTATGCGGCGATCGGCTTTGGCGAGTGCCGCGCCCGCGTCGTCTAGGCCGCGGAACCGAACCGACAAAACACTCCGTCATTTCGGGGCGCCGCGCTTTGCGCGGCTCCCTGGAACGACGCACGAACTCTCGGGCGGCCTTTACCAGCACAACGCACCCATGCGTTTGACGTCTTGCATTGATACAATCTATGAGAGTATAATTATCGCTTTTAAACAAGTGTGGACTGGCAATGGGTCGAAAAAATGGCACCTCACGGTCGGTGGATCGGGTCGCGTTGCAGCTTGAGCGCGAGACGGCGTACGCATCACTGCGCCTCGCCAAGGAAGCGGCCGAAGCGGCGAGCCGCGCCAAATCAAGCTTTCTCGCCACGATGAGCCACGAGCTGCGCACCCCATTGAATGCGATCATCGGCTTCTCCGAGATCATGCAGCGCGAGGTGCTGGGCCCGCTGGCCAACCCGCAATACCGCGGCTATGTCGACGATATCCACGAGAGCGGCACGCATCTCTTGCAGATCATCAACGACATTCTCGACCTGTCGAAGGCGGAGGCCGGCAAGCTTGAGCTCGATGAAGATGTCTTTGATCCGCGCGACACCATTCACTCGGTGCGCCAGCTGGTCCGCCGGCGGATTTCTGATGGCGGCCTGTCCGACATGGTCGAGCTGGCGGCGGACCTGCCGCTGCTGCGCGCCGATGAGCGCAAGACCAAGCAGGTTCTCCTCAATCTCGTCATCAACGCGGTAAAATTCACCCCGTCGGGCGGCCATATCGAAATCGCCGGCCGGTTCGACCCGGAAACCGGGGTGATCCTCACCGTTAAGGACACCGGCATCGGCATCGCGCCGGGAGATCTTGCCCGTGTGCTCGAGCCCTTCGAGCAGGTCGATTCCTCGTTCACCCGCTCGCGGCAGGGCACCGGACTGGGCCTGCCACTGGTCAAGGCGATCATGGAGCGCCATGGCGGCAGCCTTGCCATAAGCAGCGAAATCGACGCGGGAACGCGGGTCAGCGTGATCTTCCCGCCATGGCGTGCCGTCGTTCAGACGACGCCCGCGCACTCGCTCAGCGCGGCCTGATCACCCGGTCGTCCCGCCCCACCGCTCCTGCCAATTTGGCAAGCCGCCGAGCGGTCCGGCTTCCATGACCGCGCGCATGATCGCCCGCGCCAGGCACCCGGCCGCGGCGCTGCCGAGCCGGGACAGCATTGCCGGATCAACCTCGCCCTCCCCGCCCGTTGCCAACGCGAACACGGTATCGCCATCGAATGGCGTGTGCGCCGGGCGGATCGCCTGCGCCAACCCGTCCTGGGCCATGATTGCGAGGCGCAGGCATCCATTGCGGTCGAGCGGCGCGTCGGTCGCCACCACTCCGATCGTCGTGTTCGCCCCCGCCGCAAAGCCCGCGCAGGCCGAGAAATCCGTCGCATCGAGGAACCCGGCGGGCAGCGCCGGCTGGGGCGCGATCTCGTGGCCAAGCGCCTGCTCGGCCGCCCACAGGCGCCCGCAATCGGGCCGCGTCACCGACCCCCAGCAATTGACCGCGACGAGTGCACCGACCATCGTGTGATCGCCGACCCGCAGCGACGCGCTGCCGATCCCGCCCTTGAGGCGGCCGGCCTTGGCGCCGGTGCCGGCCCCGGCATTGCCGAGCTGGAAATCGCGGCCGGCGCGCGCCAGCGCCTCGCGCCCGAGCCGGCGGTAGGGCGGCTCGCCCGACCACCGGGCGCGCCCCGGAAACCCCAGATCAAACAGAATCGCCGAGGGCACGATCGGCACCAGCACATCACGGACGGCAAACCCGCGCCCGGTGGCGAGAAGACCCTCCATCACCCCGCCGGCCGCATCGAGCCCGAAAGCAGAGCCGCCCGACAGTACGATCGCATCGACCCGCTGCACCAGCGACGCAGGATCGAGGAGCGCGGTTTCGCGGCTACCGGGCGCGCCGCCCCGGACATCGACCGCGGCCACCGCCGGCGCCTCGCACAAGAGGACCGTCGTGCCGGTGATGCCGGCTTCGTCCTCCGCCTGGCCAACGAGGAGCCCCGGCACGTCGGTAATGAGATTGCACGGGCCGGGTTGAGCCATGGCGTATCTCCGGCAGAAAATCCAACGGCGCGAGATTGCTTCGTCGCGTCCCTCCTCGCAATGCCAGCCAGTTTCATTGTCATTGCGAGCGAAGCGAAGCAATCTCCTCGAGGGCGTTGCTGTTGGGAGCGGAACGATGTCGACGACCGTGGCCGGCGGCAAGGTCATTACCCTCGACCAGGCATCGTCCGGCGCCCGCCTGTGCGCCGCGCAAGAGCGCATGGAATCGGCCGCCCCAGGGCGCGACTACAAGCACCGCAGCGCCGCCGAGATCACCCCCTTGAGCCTGAAGATATTGGGTTGATGATCGAGGCAGTGCTTGAATTGTCATCCCGACGCAGGTCGGGATCCGCCCTTCACCATCCCACCAGCGGATTAATAGATCCCGGCGTTCGCCTGGCGTTCGCCGAAACGACAGTTATGTTAAATCCGTATCCGGTTAACGCTTCTCGCCCATTCCTCCTTTCTGGTGTCGGACATCGTGCTCTCCATATATTATAAAATTAGCCTGTTCCTCTGGTGTCATTTTGATCCAAGCATCCATTTCGTCCCTCTGACGATGTACCCGTTGTTCGGTGCGCTCTATTAGGCGATAACGGGAAATATAGAGTGCCACAACACCCCCGACAAAGATCAAGAAATTCGCCCAATCTGGGAGATAGCAAAACATTGGGGCCTCCGAAATCGACCAACCACTCTCCGATGATTAGCTAGCACAGGTTAGGTCGACTTTCTGATTAGCCTCAACCGATGTTCTGTTCCGGATTGACCTCCCCACCCTTCTATCTTTTCGCTCCTCGACGCCGCCTCAATTACCTGATCTTCTGTCATTTTTAACGCGGTTGCGCATTGCGAAACGGTAAGCAAGTCATCGTTGGGCGCAACTTTGCGTGACAATATTTCCTCCAGTTTTGTCCTACGTCGCCGCAACGTCAGATAATAGGGGACAAAGGCGAAAACGGCCACGCTTGCGGTAATGATCGAAGCCAAATCTGCGAGATTATGTAGCCAACTCATCTTCGATCCCCGACAAATATCTGGTAGATTTGTTGTGGGTCGCGACATTCATTCAGAGTTGTATGGGAGAACCGATCAATGTTCGAGAACTACAAGCTGTGCGACGATCTTCTATCCCGCGAAATCTGCCTTGTAGTGGAACAATATGAGAAGGGCGAATTCAAGCGGCGATACCACCAGCATGTGCCGAAGTCGCGTTTGTCGAGCGAGAGTCGCATCAACCTACTACGAGCGCTCGTCTGTCGATTTTCGGATATGGGAGCCGAGGCAATCGTCCGTTGTCATTTGAATACGAGAGGAAAGACACCACCCGCTGACGATCGCAGCTTGCGGTTCGTGGTTTCTTATCCGGAACAAGGCGTCTTGAGATCATATTGTGGAATAAATACAAAAGCCTGGTCTGATGAAGTAGTTCTCCCAAGTGAATTCCGCCGGCAGGGTGAGAAAACGCCATCCTCAGGATAATTTCACGTTACCTATTCTAGCCGGATAGGGATATGGTCTTAATACCGGCCGCCGAGCTTGGCATGGTCCCAGGTGACGGTCTTCGCCGGGGTGATCTTGAGGGCGACGCGTTTGGGGGCGCTGCGGATGGCACCCGTCGGGCGCTCGGCAGTGCGGCCGACGCCGAGCCAGCCGAGCACCTCGGCGACCCGGTCGGGCTCCTCGATCAATTCGCAATGCCCGCGCACCATGACGCCTTTCAATTCGGCATAGGCGCGGCCGGTCTCGACCATCACGCCGACCTTGGGGTTGCGGCGGATGTTGAGGATTTTCTGCGCCTTGCCGTAGGAGGTCATGTAGTAGGCACCGTCGCGCACGACGAAATTCATCGCCACGACATGCGGAAACCCGTGCGGGTCGAGCGTGGCGAGCGCCGCCTTCCGATTGTCGCGCAGGAAGGCCGCCGCTTCCTCGGGGGTGAGGCGGATATCGGGACGCTGCGCCACCGCTGTCGTCCTGGCTAATGGCGGCCGCCCGCGACCGGCGCCGCCGCCATCGCGGTGAGCACCTTATCCGGCCGGGTGAAGGCGAGGTATTCGGCCGTGAAATCGGGCGGCAGGATCTCGACCATCGTCACATTCTCGACCCAGACCTCAATGACGTGAAAGGGGCCGCGGTTGCAGACAAAGCAGTCCCAACCGGCACCGCGCGCGATCGCTTCGACCTTTTGTCGATCGGTCGAAACGCTGAGCGCGAAGTGGGTCGAGCCAAAACCCCGGGCCGGCCGTTTGACGAACGTGCCGCCGGTGGTGCCGTTCGGCTCAAGCTCGGTGCCCGCCGGGTAGACTTCGACCCCCGAGCCGTGGTCGTCGAGCTGCAGGGCGAAAAAGCTCCCCGGGTTGGGCGGGAACGGCACCGCCCTGCCGCCCATCAATTCGGCCAGAACCCCGGCGGCGTGCTGGGGATCGCGCGCGGCAATCGAGAGATGGTGGATCATCAGAGGCCTCCATAGTGTCCGGGCAACGAATACCACGGCCGACGCACCGGCGCGACCGACTTCCACCTAAGAGGCCCCTCACCCTATCCCTCTCCCCGCCCGCGGGGAGAGGGGACGCAGCTCCGACTGGCCCTCTCCCCGCGGGCGGGGAGAGGGCCGGGGTGAGGGGCTCCGCGATGTTACTGCAGCCGGGCGACGCCGAGGGCGGCGCCGAAGCGCTGCGCGCAATCCTGCGGGCTGCCGTATTTGCGGTGGACGGCGGTGTGGTGGGCGCAGGCCAAGAGCAGGCGGTCGCGGTCCCAGCCCTGGTTCTTCCCCCAATCCTCAAGGAGGACCTGGCCGATCTCCTGGTTGTGCGGGTCGTTACCCATGCGGCAGGCGAGGAGGGCGAGGCGCTGCACCAGCGGCTTCTTGTCGGCGCCGCTGGCGATATAGGCCTGGGTCCAGGCGGTGCTGTCGGGGCCGTTGAGCGCGAGGACGGCGGCATCGACCCGCTCCAGGATCTGCGCCGGCGTCAGCTTGTCGGCGCCGCCGGCGGCGCGGACCCTATTGGGTTCAGCATCGCCGATCCCCTTCTGGTGCCACGCGGCGCGGTTGACGTACGACGCTGCCAGATAGAGCAGCTTCACCTGATGCTTGTGCTGGAAATTGTCGAAGAACCAGGTCAGTGAATTCAGGTATTCGAAGCTGTGCTGCGGCAGCGAGAAGTTGTTGACGCCCTGGGTTTCCAGGATCACCTGGGCGGAAGCCATCTGGAGGACGTCGAGGATGCGGCGCGGGCTCTTGCCGGCTTCGAGGAGCTTGGAGAGCAATTCGAGGAACCCGGGTTCCGGTTCGCGAATGAGCGCCCGTTCGAGGGCCTGGGCTTCCTCGCGGCTCAGCGGCTCCTTGTTGCCGGCGAGGATCGCCAGCTCTTCCTTCGACGCGCCGCCATAGGGGATCGCCGACACCGTCTGCTTTTCGAGGAAGATTTTGACGACGTTGCAGGCCATCTCGTAGGTCGAGTACCAGCGCGGGCCGACCGCGACGTCGAGCGCGCCGGCGTAGATGACGTTGTGCGCGTTGTCCCAGCCGAGCGTGTTGCCGAGGTCGACCGTGGCGCGGGCGCGGAACGCTTTGTGGCCGGTCGTATAAGAGCGGTTGTAAAGGGCGCGGTCCTGCACATCCATGAGGCCGGCGTGGCAGAGCTGGGCGAGCACCGCGGGGCGCTCGTCGGGGTTCGCCATCAGGCCGAGAAAGACGCGGTAGGCTTCAAGAACGTTGCCGCGATGAACCAGCGTCATCCAGTGGTCGAGGCGCTCCTGCAGCGGGCCTTCGAGCAGCTCCGGCTCCTGGTCGGGCCAGACGATTTCCGGCATCGGCGGCGGGCCGGGCGGCATCGACCAGCCGGGGGCGCGGGCGTAGTGGCCGGGCGCCTTCAGGATCTTCTGGTTCCAGATGTCGAGCCCGGTGGGGATGTACCAGATCGTCTGCGCCAAGGGCAGCGCGGCGCAGTCCTCGGGCACCATGCGGGCCAGTTGCGTCGCGGCGCGGGCCGACAGGAGACAATGGTCGTTGTTGACGAAGTTGACGTAGCCGTCGTCGATCCGCTCGTGATAGGGGACGTGGGTGTAGGGCGCGTGGATGCGCACCGCCTCGCCGATCATCTCGGTCATCGGCCGGCGCTGGCGCACCAGATCGTAGTAGACTTCGCTCGCGCCCTGCTGGTCGCGCGCCAGGATACGATCCTCGAGCTTTTCGTATAGCGCCTGCGGCTTCGGCGCGTTGGTGATCGCACCCTGCACATCGTTGGGCATTCGTCACACTCCTGTCTCACATCGCCAGGCCGCTCGCGGCGTCAGCGGTGTTCAGCATATCCCCGACAATCCAGACGCGGCAACGCCGCCGGGCCTTGCCGCCCGGATTGTGCTGGCTGTCATGCACGGTTCGTATGGCCGCGCCAGGCGGCGCGCGGCCGATCTACCCGCGCGCGTAGCTGCGGCAGACGAGACGCAGCCGGTTGGTGATGTGGTCGCGCACGTGCTGCGGCATCGCGGTCGATTCGCTCGCCCGCTTCCATTCGGGAGAGTCGGGAACCCCCGGGGAAGCGAGATGGTAGAGCGCGATGTATTTCGGGTTGCCGCCGTTTGTCCTGTAGCGGCGCGCGCACAACACTCCGGGGACGCGGGCGAGGGCCGGGATGTGCTCGGTGTCGTACCACGCGTTGAACGCGGTCTCGACCGCCGGCCCCGGGGTCATGCCGACCAACAGGAGCCCGCCGGCACCAGAAGGCGCGGTCGCATCGCCCGGAAGGATCTGCTCGCCCTCATAGCGCAGCAGGCGCTCGACCTTGCCCGTCACCCGCTTCGACCATGGCGACAGGTTGTCGCCGCCGATCGCGCGATAGGCCGCGCCCTGCAATACCGCAACGTTCTCCAGGTCGTAGGTGGCGACCGACTGCTTCGGATTGTCGGCGCCCATCCAGCGCTGCAGCGTGAGGAAACCCGGCACGCGCGCCCGCTCCGGGATGTGCTCCAGATCGTACCAGTCGTTGAACTCGTCGGTGGCGACATTGGTAAAATCCATCGCCGCGATCAGCGCACCCTTCGCCATGGCCGTTCCTCCTCTTCGAGCATTAGCAGATTTCTACGCCAACCATGGCAAGGTGTGCACCTGATAGATTTCGGATACACGTTGGACTGGCAATCCCGAAGGAGGCAGGCGATGCGGGCGGGACGGCATATCGCTGCGTTGTGCTGCGCCGGGTCGGCGCTGTTGGCGGCCGGGTTCGTTCTCGGGCAAGAGAGCGCGCCGACCGACTATAAGGGGGTCAGCGAGGAAGTCCTTGCCGCGATCGATCTCGCCCCGGAGGTCGACAGCCTCGCCAACCGCGAACTGCGCCTCAGCCGGGCGGTGCTGATGCCCGGCGGCCATATCGGTCTGCACAGCCATCAGGGTGATCCGACGATCGTCTACATGCTGAGCGGGACCCTGACCAACCACCATGACGACGGCACCACGCAGCACTCCCGGCCTGGTCAGGTCTTCGCCGAGTTCGGTCCCCGGGCGCACTGGGTCGAAAACACCGGTTCCACCCCGGCGATTTTTATCGTCGCCAACATCCACCGGCGGCAATAGCGGCTCAGCCTACGGCGCCTCGGCGTAGAGCTTCAAATCGCCGACCAGGCCTTCATCACGCTCGATCGCGTAGTCCGGCACCTGCAGCGGGCCCTTCTTTTCCTTGACCAGCAGCAGGTTGGGGTCGCTCGTCTCGAAGATCCGCAGGTGGCGCCCCTCGACGGCGATCTCGGCGAGCTTTACCGTCAGCGGGGCCAGATCGAAGCGGTCGCTGGCGTCGACCAGCTCAACCAGACCCTCCGGCGTGATCCCGGCATCCTTCAGCCGCTGCTGGTGGGCGGCCGCCTGGGCGGCCTTCTGTTGCGCCTCGGCGGCGCGCGCCATGGCGGTCGCGGCGGCCTCCTTGCGAAACTCGTCGAATTGCGGGCGCAGCCGCTGGACCAGGACGGCGGCCGGCACGTCGCGGGTATCGACCCACACCTTGGCGCGGGTCCAGGTCCGCGCCAGCCAGGCGCGGAACGGCTCGCCCGGGATCTCGCGCAGTCGTTCCTCGCGGATCGTCGCAGCCCAGCGCTTCTGCTCCGGCGTGCCCGAAAGCTCCGGCCACTCGCGGCCGGCACCAGGCGTGGCGGCCGGCGGGCGCGGCGGCGCGGTGGTCGGCGCCTCGGTCGCGAAGCGTTGTTTCAAAAGCGCAAACTGCCGGCGGTATTCGTCTTCCCACTCGTCGCTTTCGTCGCTCGGCACAAAGCCGTGCCTGTCATGGAGGGCACGCGAGGTCGCCTCGATCGCCGCTTCGCGGAGCGCTTGCAGGTCCATCTTTCCTCCCCTCGCAATGATCAGCCCTCTCGTGGGGTGAACTGCGGATATTAGCGAGACCGGCAGGCGAAGGAAAAGGCGCCGTGGTGCCCCTCGCCCCATCCACCAAGCGCGCACCCCGGGGGCGGACCAGCATGACCGGCAGCACATCCTTCGCGCCAGCCATGGTTCTGGTTTGTCGCCTACAAAAGGTATGCTAAGCAACCATAGCCTAGACACCTAAATTCGGGGAACCCCCTTGCCTTCCGAAGACGAGCGCCAGATCGGGTTTCTGATCTCGGATGTCGCGCGCCTGTTGCGCACCGCCTTCGATCGGCGGGTGCGCCGGCTCGGGCTGACCCGGTCGCAGTGGCTGGTGATCAACCGGCTGCACCGCCGGCCCGGCGCCACCCAGTCGGAGCTTGCCGAGATGCTGGAGGTCGAGAAGGCCACCGCCGGGCGGATGGTCGACCGCATGGAGAAGAAGGGCTGGGTTGAGCGCCGCCCCGACGCCACCGACCGGCGGGTCAACCGCCTCTTCCTCACCGCGGGATCGGATTTGATTCAGGTGCAATTGGCACAGATCGCCGACCGGACGGTGGATGATTCGCTCGGGCTCCTGTCGACGCCTGAACGAGAGCAGTTTTCCGAGTGCATGCGGCGGGTGAAGCGCCAACTTCAGGCGATGCTCGATGCCGAGCCCACCGCGGCATCCGCACCGGCCAAGGAACTGGTACCGTGATCCGGCGATGACCGGCGGTGCGTCGCGTGGTTCAGTGGCCGTTCAAGCCGGGCGGCATCGTTCCGGTGCCCCAGCCGGTCTTCTTGCCATGACCGGTCCAGCCCAGCGGCGTGGTGCCGCCGTTCCAGCCGTGCTTTTGTCCGTGACTGAAGCCGCCGGGCGTTCCCGAGCCGCCGCTAGCGCTGCTGGCAGCGGCCCCATGTCCATGACCATTGCCGGGCTGCGCGAAAGCCGGGGCCGTCATCCCGACCGCCGCCACCACCGCGGCCACCGACGTCAAAGCGACAAATCCCTTGCGCATGTGTTGTCTCCTTTGGGGTCAGCATGCGGCGGCAAACGTTTTAGACTGACTAACCTGCCGCTCCGGCGCTAACCCGGTGCCCGGCTCGGGCCAACGAGGCTCGCCCCGCCGTCGACGACAAGGGTCTGCCCGGTGATGTAGCGCGCCTCTTCCGACAAGAGGAACCGCACCGCATGACCGATGTCCCAGCCGAGCCCCTCGATCCCGAGGACCGAGGCCTTGCGCCGCGCCTCGCGGCCCGCGGGGCTCATCTGCCCGGTGTACATGCGCGGGGTGTAGATGGGGCCGGGCGCGACGCAATTGACGCGGATGCCTTGGGGCCCGTGATCCACCGCCATCGCCCGGGTCAGCGCGATGACCGCGCCTTTCGAGGTCGAGTACGCGGTCAGCCCGCGCGGCCGCAATGCCGAGATCGAGGAGACGTTGACGATGGCGCCGCCCTTGGCGGTTTCGATCATCGCCGGGATCGCAAAGCGCGAGACGAGAAACATGCTGTCGACATTGACCTGCATGATCCGCCGCCAATCGGCGACCGCGGTATCGACGACGCTGCCGCGCCCGCCGATCCCGACATTGTTGTCGAGGAGATCGAGCCGGCCGAACCGGGCGAGCGCTTCATCGACGATCGCGCGGCACTGCGCCTCGTCGACGACGTCGGCGACGAAGGGCTCAGCGGTGCCGCCCTCGGCTGCAATCATCGCCACGGTCTGCTCGGCGGCGTCGCGCACGATGTCAACGACAAGCACCCGCGCGCCGGCGCGGGCCAGCAGCATCGCTGCGGCGCGGCCATTGCCGATCCCGTCATCGGGCGCCCCGCCGCCGGTGACGATCGCCACCTTGCCCAAGAGGCCCAAATCGTCTGTGGGAGATAGCGGATCGCTCATGCTGGTTCTCGCTCGTCAGAAAGCGCTACGATACGAGTGGCGCCGGCCGAGCGCCATGGCGGCGCAAGGATCCTGGTCTGATTGGATGACGATGCAAGGCGCCGTTCCTCTCGGTGTCGTCCCGGCGCATGCCGGGACCCATTTCGGACATGGATACCGGCGTTCGCCGGTATGACAAGACTGGTGCTGCGGCCGGTGCCTCCTCTTGCCCCCGAAAACCAAGTATCTTGGGAGCGCAGAGCGTTCCTTGGGACGATCGCCGGGGTAGCCGCAGCGGCATTCGCAACGAGTTTGTCGGCCCAATCTCGCCCCGTATTGGTCTTCGCCGCCGCCAGCCTCAAGACCGCGCTCGATGGGATCGCCGGGCAATGGCGCAGCGCCGCCGGCAAGCAAGTGACGATCTCCTATGCGGCGAGTTCGACCCTCGCCAAGCAGATCGAGAACAGCGCGCCGGCCGACCTCTTCATCTCGGCCGACGAAGATTGGATGGATTATCTGCAGGATCGCCAGCTTATCGATCCCAAAACCCGCATCGACCTGCTCGGCAACACTCTGGTCCTGATCGCACCGAGGGACAGCGCCGCAGGCGTTGCGATCGCGCCCGGCTTTCCGCTCGCCGCTCTCCTCGGCGACGGGCGTTTGGCGATGGCGGACCCGAGCGGCGTCCCTGCCGGGCGCTATGCCAAGGCGGCTCTCAATGCACTCGGCGTATGGCAGACGGTCGCCGGACGTATCGCCGCGGCCGAGAATGTCCGCGCCGCGCTCCTTTTGGTTGCGCGCGGCGAAGCCCCGCTCGGCATCGTCTACCGGACCGACGCGTCCGCCGAGCCCGCCGTCCGCATCGTCGGGACGTTTCCCGCCGACAGCCATCCACCAATCGTCTATCCGATGGCGTTGACCCGCGCCGCCGACCCCGAGTCTCCCGCCTTCGCCGCCTACCTGCGCGGGCCCGCCGCCGGCGCGCTGTTCGCGGCTGAGGGCTTTACCGAGCTCGATACCCCACGGTGAGCGCATTCCTCTCGTTTTCGCCCGACGAGGTGACCGCGATCCGCCTGTCGCTGAAGGTGGCGTTGTGGGCGACGCTGTGGAGCCTGCCGATCGGGATCGCGGTCTCGCTCCTCTTGGCGCGCGGGCGCTTCTGGGGAAAGTCGCTGGTGAACGCGGTGGTCTATCTGCCGCTGGTCATGCCGCCGGTCGTCACCGGCTATATCCTGCTCCTCTTGTTCGGCCGGAAGGGGCCCCTCGGGCGCCTCCTCGCCGACACTCTCGGCATTGTCCTTGCGTTTCGCTGGACCGGCGCCGCCTTGGCCTGCGCGGTCATGGGGTTTCCGTTGATGGTGCGCTCGATGCGGCTGTCGATCGAGGCCGTCGACCGCCGGCTCGAGGATGCCGCGGCGACACTCGGCGCCAATCGGTTCTGGGTGTTCGCGACGATCACCCTGCCGTCGATCCTGCCCGGGATCGTCGCCGGGATGATCCTTTCTTTCGCCCGCGCGCTCGGCGAATTCGGTGCGACGATCACCTTCGTTTCAAACATCCCGGGCGAAACCCAGACGCTGCCGGTGGCGATCTATACGCTCCTGCAGGTGCCCGGCGGCGATCTCGCCGCGTTCCGGCTGACGCTCGTCTCGATTTCTGATCTCGCTCGCCGCGCTCCTCGCGTCCGAGGTGCTGATCGAGCGCGCGTCGCGTCGCATTCACGGGCTCTGACATGCTTGAGGTCGCGGTCGCGCACCGTTTCGGGAGCTTTACCCTCGACGCCGCGTTCAGGAGCGCCGGCGGTCTGACCGCGCTCTTCGGCCGCTCGGGCGCCGGCAAAACGACGCTGATCAACGCGATCGCCGGGCTCCTGCGCCCCGAGCGCGGCCATATCATCGTCGATGGCGAAATTTTGACCGACACCGAGCATGGCATCTTTGTGCCGGCGCGCCGCCGCCGCGTCGGCTATGTGTTTCAGGAGGGGCGCCTGTTTCCGCACCTCAGCGTGCGGCAGAACCTGCTTTACGGCCGCTGGTTCGCGCCGAAAGGCGGGCGCGCCGGCGAAGTCGAGCAGATCGTCGACCTCTTAGGCATCGGCGCGCTCCTCGACCGGCGGCCGGCACACCTGTCGGGCGGCGAAAAGCAGCGAGTTGCGATCGGCCGGGCGCTGCTTGCCCGCCCGCGCCTGCTGGTCATGGACGAGCCGCTGGCCTCGCTCGACGAAGTGCGCAAGACCGAAATTCTGCCGTACATCGAGCGGCTGCGCGACGAAGCCGGGGTGCCGATCGTCTATGTCAGCCATCAGATCGCCGAGGTCGCCCGCCTCGCCACCGATCTGGTCGTGCTCTCCGAGGGTCGTGTCGCCGCGATCGGGCCGACCGCCTCGATCATGGGGCGGATCGATCTCTTCCCGCTGACCGGGCGCGCCGAAGCCGGCGCCATCCTCGCGACCAGGGTCGCCAGCCACGATCCTTCCTTTGGCCTGACGACGCTGCGAGCCGCGGCGGGCGAATTGCGGGTGCCCCATCTCGAGCTGCCGGTCGGCACGGCGCTGCGGGTCCGCATTCGCGCGCGCGACGTGATGATCGCGCTCGCGCCCCCTGAAGGACTGAGCGCACTAAACATTTTGCCCGGAACCGTCGCCGAGATCGGCCGCGCCGACGGGCCGATCGTCGAGATGCGCCTCGATTGCGCGGGCGAAGCCCTCGTCGCGCGGCTGACCCGGCGCTCGGTCGAAACGCTCGGCCTCGCTCCGGGACGCGCGGTCTACGCCGTCATCAAGAGCATCGCCTTCGACCACCACGCATTCGCCGGCGCAGCGCCCCAATCACCCGGCGCCGACGCCGAGACGCGGCACGGATGACCTGCGTGCGCAAGGCCGGGTTGCGGACGCATAAGGACCGGCGAGCCAACCGGTATGACGAGCGGCCAATGCGCTTCTAAAAAGGAAGGGCGGGAAGATGCCGCCCTCCGATGGCTCGTTATTACGGACCGGGCGGCTTGTAGGCGCCACGAATTTTGCCTGCCCTCTCCCGAAGGCCCTTAACCTCATCCATCGTGAAGAGGCGCGTCAGTTCGACGTGATGAATGGTCCCAGCGGATACCGCAACACCGGATATAGCGGGTGCCATTGCGGGGTCAGTCACGTCGAAAATCACCATCACACCGGGACCGTTGGTAGCTCTCCCGTACATCCCGACAAGCTTGCCCCCGGCAGCCGCAAGCAGTTGTTCAACTGCCGCCTGGCGGTTGGTGTTGGGGTTTTCCCGCATCGCGTTAAGGGCTTGCGGTGTATAATCCGCCGTCAAGCAAAACAGCATAGCCGGCCTCCCTCTAATTTGTTGTGGGTAGCGCGGCCAACCTAGGCTCTATTTTCGCGATCATCAAGTCCACCAACCAGCGACCAGGGAGGACGATGGCTGTCTGGTCGGCGAGGCTTGTTAGGCGAGCTTCGCTTTTATCGGTAATAGAATAAGAAGCTCCACTCCGTCAGGCAAACGTCTATGCAAGCCACCTGACCTACTGCGGGTTGTCGCCACCTTGCCTCGATGCTCGCTCAGTCGACCTTCACCAGTTCGACATCGAACATCAGCGTCGCGTTGGGCGGGATGACGCCGCCGGCGCCGCGCGCACCGTAGCCGAGCTCGGGCGGGATGATGAGGGTGCGCTTGCCGCCGACCTTCATTCCGGCGACGCCTTCGTCCCAGCCGCGGATCACCTGCCCCGCGCCCAGGGCAAAACTGAACGGCTGGCCGCGATCGAGCGAACTGTCGAATTTCGCGCCCTTCGCGTCGTTGTTATAGAGCCAACCGGTGTAATGCACGCTGACCTTCTGACCCTTGGTCGCTTCGGCGCCGGTGCCGACAGTGGTGTCGGTGTATTTGAGGCCGTCCGCCATCTCGGTCATCTTGCCTGGTGCTCCCTGCCGCCACGGCAGGCGGCGCGGCTAGAGAAACAACGACGAGCGCCGCCGTGGCGGCGCTGACATGGATCAATTTCATGGCATGAGCGGTTGTGCTGTATCTGTTGCGTGAGAGAAGGAGAGGCATGAGGCCTATGCCCGGCGGCATCCTGAACGAGACGATTGCCTCGCGTCACGGACATTCTCGGGCGCGAGCTCGACGGCATTCACGGTCGAGCGGGCGGTCATCGGCCTCTTTTTCACCGGGGTCAAGCTGACCGCCGGCACCGCCGGCACCTGCGCGACGCCGCGCGACGCCGCCCCCGGCGACATCTGCTGCCCGATATCGGCGCACCGCGTCGCCTTCCGGCGCCTCGCCGGGCGTCCGGCATCCGAGCTGATGCGCGAGGCGCTCGCCGATAACGGCCTCTCCCGCGCGGTCGGCATCGCCACCTTGAATGCGCTGGCCGAATTGTGCTGGCGACGCCGCCCCGCTCCCGGGGTCGAGCTGCTGCCCGGCGCCGACGCGTTCGACGCGAGCGAAATTCCGCGACGGCGACCGGGTCGTCCTCGTCGGCGCCTTCATCCCGTTCCTGAAAGAGCTGAAGCGCCGCCATCAGCCCTATCTCGTGCTGGAGCGGAACCCGGCTGCGCTCAACCCGAGGAGATGCCGTTCTACCGCCCGGCCGAATTGGCGCCGGAGATCGTGCCCGCCGCCGATGTGCTGCTGATCACCGGCGCGACCCTGCTCAACGACACGCTCGAAGACCTGCTTGCCCTGGCGCGGCCCGAGGCGCGGGTCACCGTGCGTCGGCCCGACCGTCGGCATGCTGCCCGACGCCTTTCTCGCGCGCGGCGCCGATATTCTCGGCACGGTGCGCATCACCGCGCCCGACGAATTCCTCGACCTCCTCGCCGAAGGCGGTTCGGCGCCGCATTTCCTCGGCCACTGCGGCCGAGAAGATCGTGTTGGCTCGCCGAGCGGCGAAGGCGGCCGCGAAGGTGGCCTGAAAAAAACCGTCATCCCGGCGCAAGCCGGGACCCATCCTTCCGCCAACTCGCAAGCTGACAAATGGGCCGGCTTTCGCCGGGATGACATTATTGGGGTGGCCGAGAACGGCGCGGATTTATGATCTCGCCAATTGGGAGCGAGGGAGGAAGCGATGGCGGAGCGGCTCGGCGGCGGCGAGTGGACCTTCGAAGTCCAGGAGAACTGGGCGAAAATCCCCGACGAGATCGTGCTCGGCGATTGCGCCGCGGTCGGGGTCGACAGTCATGACAACGTCTATGCCTTCAACCGCGGCGACCACCCGATCGCGGTCTTCGACAAGGACGGCAATCTGCTGCGCACCTGGGGCGAGGGTGTCTTCACCCGGCCGCACGGCGTCCACGTCGCCCCCGACGACACGATCTGGCTGACCGATGACGGCGACCACACAGTGCGGCACTGCACGCTCGACGGAAAGGTGCTGATGACGCTGGGGGTGCCGGGGAAGCCCGCGCCGTTCATGTCGGGCGAACCGTTCCACCGCTGCACCCATACCGCATTGTCGCCGCAATGCGACCACGTCTACGTCTCGGACGGCTACGGCAACGCCCGCATCCACAAATATTCGATCGACGGCAAATTGGAAAAATCCTGGGGCGAATCCGGCACCGATCCGGGCCAGTTCAATATCGCCCACAACATCTGCTGCGACCCCGCCGGCTGGGTCTACCTCGCCGACCGCGAAAACCACCGCGTCCAGGTGTTTGACGGCAACGGCAAGTGGGAAACCCAGTGGAACAACCTGCACCGGCCGAACGGCATGTGTTTGGGGCACGGGCCTGACCCGCTCTGCTATATCGGTGAGGGCGGGCCGGCGGGCGAAATCAACAAGGATTGGCCGAATATCGGGGCACGGGTCTCGATCCACACGCTGAAAGGCAAGGTGGTGGCGCGGCTCGGGAAGCCGCATGGCGGGATGGGGCCGGGGCAGTTCACCTCGCCCCACGGGATCGCGGTTGATTCGCGCGGCAACATCTATGTCGGCGAATTGACCGGCCGCTCGTGGTCGCGCTTCTCCAAGGACCCGGTGCCGAAACGGATGCGGGTCATCCATAGGCTGGAAAAGGTGGCGGCGTAAGCATCTATTTGTCATACTGGCGAAAGCCGGTATGAACGTTTGGCACCGCAGGAGCCGCTGACAAATGGGTCCCCGCCTCCTCCGGGACGACAACAAGAGACTCAACGGCTTATCGCGATGTTGCCGAATTCGTCGAGCCGGGCGGTCCAGCCGGGCGGGATGAGGCAGGTCGCGTCGTATTCCTCGACAATGCATGGCCCCGCGCGCGGCGTGGCGAGATCGCTGCGGTTGATCAATTCGGCGTCGAGCCAGCCTTGCGGCCCGAAATAGGCGCGGCGGCGTTTGTCGGCGATCGCGATGTCGGGGGCGAGGCTCGCGGCGGCGGCGGAGGCCGCGCGCGACTCATCGGGGATGCCGCGGCCGATGACTTCGAGGCTGACGAGCTCGACAGGCTCCTCGACCCCGGCGCGGTGACCGTAGGTGCGTTCGTGCTCGGCACCAAAGGCTTCTTCGAGGGCGAGGAGCGCGGCGCGGTCGAGCCGGCCCGCCGAGAGCGGCACCCGCAATTCGAAGGATTGCCCCTGGTAATGGAGGCTGGCGCTGCGCCGGATCTCGATATGGGCAGGGTCGAACCCGTCCTCGCCGAGCCGCGCCAGTGCCTCGGCTTCGAGCCCGTCGATGACGGATTGCGCCTCGGCGGGATCGAGCGCTCGCAGCAGCCGCTTCCGGGTACGGGTGAAGTAATATTCGATCTCGGCGTAGAGGAGGCCGAACGAGGAAAAGACCCCGGCCGACGGCGGGATCAGCACTAGGGGCATGCGCATCGCGTCGGCCATCCCGGCGGCGAAAACGGGGCCATTGCCGCCAAAGGCGACGAGCGCGTATTCGCGCGGGTCGCGGCCGCGCTCGCTCGACACGGCTTTAAGCGCGCGGATCATGTTGGAGGCGGCGATCAGATGGGCGCCGTAGGCCGCCTCCTCGAGGCTCAGCCCAAGCGGGCGGGCGACCTTGTCGGCGATGGCGGCGCGCGCCTTCCCGGCATCGAGCTTTACGGCGCCACCGACCAGCTGCGCCGGATTGATGTAGCCGAGGACGACATTGGCGTCGGTCACAGTCGGCTCCAGGCCCCCCTGGTCGTAACACACCGGGCCGGGCGCGGCCCCGGCGCTATGCGGCCCGACCTGCAAGGCGCCGCCCTCATCGATCCACAGGATCGAGCCGCCGCCGGCGCCGACTTCGGCCAGATCGATCGCCGGCACCTTGAGGGTATAGCCGGCGCCCGAGAGCAGCCGCGAGCCCAGCACGATCCCGGCACCGACCTGGTATTCGGTGGCGCGGGTCAATTCGCCGTTCTCGATGAGGGAAGCCTTGGCGGTGGTGCCGCCCATGTCGAACGAGATCGCCTTTCCGATGCCGATGCGGCGGGTCAGCGCCTGGACCCCGACGACCCCGGCCGCCGGCCCCGATTCGATGATGTGCATCGGCGTCAGCGCCGCGGCTCTTGCGGTCGTCAGCCCGCCATTCGACTGCATCAACAGGAGCGGCGCATCGATCCCGCTGCGCTTTATCTCGTCCGAGAGGCGGTTCAGGTAATGCTCGACGATCGGCCGAACATAGGCGTTGATGACCGTGGTCGAAGTCCGCTCGTATTCGTTGATGACCGGCAGAACCTCGGCGCTAACTGACAGCGTTGCGCCGGGCGCGAGCTCCGCGGCGATCTCCTTGACCCGAAGCTCGTGCGCCGGGTTGAGGTAGGAGTGGAGGAGGCACACCGCGATCGCCTCGACCCCCTCCCCCACGAGAAACCGCACCGCGCGCTCGACGCTTGCTTCGTCGAGCGGCCGGTCCACCCCGCCCTCGGCATTGACCCGCTCGTCGACCTCGGTCCGGAGGCGCCGTTCGATCAACGGCGGCGGCTTGGTCCACGACATGTCGTAGAGCCGCGGCATCCGCAAATTGCGGATTTCGAGGACGTCGCGAAAGCCCTTGGTGGTGATGAGCCCGGCCTTCGCACCCTTCCGCTCGAGGATCGCGTTCGATGCGACCGTCGTCCCGTGCAGGAGTTCAACAATGCCCGACGCCTCGGCGCCGATCTCTGCGAGCAGCGCCGTTAGCCCCTCGACGATCGCCCGGGCATAATCATCAACCGTCGACGACACCTTTTTGGTATAGCGACTGCCGTCATCCCCGAGCAGCACGATGTCGGTAAACGTGCCCCCGATATCGACCCCGGCCCGGAAGGTTTTCGCGGTCGTCAGCACACCACGGCCCATCTGTCGTCATTGCGCGCGCAGCGAAGCAATCTCGTGCCGACATCGTCCCGATTTCGAGTCATAGCTCACCCTTCTCCAGCGCGTCGCGCAGCACCTTCTCGACGCGAGCATTGTAGCCGCGGCCGGTGGCGCGGATCCCATGCACGACATCGGCGGCCAGCCGAAACCCGATGTGGATCTTGGGGGCTGCGAGGGGCGGCCGACCCATTCGTGTCCACGCCTTGTATTGCTCCGGGAAAACCTCCTTGAACGGCCGCGCGGTGGCAAACTCAGCCTCGGTCGTCTCGGGAACGTCGACCGACTCCCAATCTCCTGTGAAATATCAGCCGGTTTCTTAGCGCGACAGCCCATACCTTTGCCCCTCTCGCCGGTTCGCCCTTCTCAATCCGATAACGCGCAACACATCGCCCCGCATCGTGAACCACAGCACATGCAGCCGTCCGCTGACCGGCGCGTAGGCGATAAATCGAGCTTCGCCGTAATGGTGGCCTACTCCGCCGCCAGCTTGTCGCCCCGGCTGTAGACCGGGACGGCATCCCATCTCCGGGCCTCGCGCATCCGCCGGCGCGTTTCCCGCGTGGCGGCGTCATCGACCGCGAGCGGGTCTCCGGTGAGGACCACGCCGTAATCCTCGCGCGCCGAGCGCGGGCTGACGAAGTCGTTGCGCACATCCTTCAGCACCAGCTTGGGGTCGCGCTCCAGGGGATCGCCCCAGCCGCCGGCGCCGGCGACTTCGTGGCGGAAGAGGTCGCCCTGTTTCATGTTCATCGTCAGCTTCGAGGGTAAGGGCGCCGGGTTCCGGTCGGGGTTCAGGTAGTTCATCGACGGGCGGCCGGGGCCGCCGCCATAAAGCCCGAACGGGCGGAAATCGTGGCGGTCGGAGCGCACCTGGAGGATCGCCTCGTGGGCCAAGAGCTTGTATTCGCGTCGGAACGGCGCGCCGCCCCGCCACTTCCCCGGCCCCATCGCGTCCTGGATGAATTCGTAGGCGGTGATCTGCAACGGCTGCTCGGTCTCGGTCACCTCGATCGGTTGGGAGGCCATGTTGGCGTAGATGTGCGAGTTTCCGTCGAGCCCGTCGGCATAGGGCCGCGCACCCCAGGCGCAGCAGGTGAAATCGACATAGATGAAGGGCGTGCGGTCGGCGTGATAGCCGCCGATCGAAACCCCGGTGTTACCGCCGTCGGAGGCGGCGAAGACTTCGTTCGGCAGCATTTTCGCCAACGCGCCGAACATGCAATCGACCATGCGAAAGCCGGTGAGGCCACGCGCGGCGCAGGCCGCGGGCAAGAGGCCATTGGCGATGGTGCCGGCGGGCGCGGTCACGCTGATCGCGCGGAAGACGCCCTCATTGGTCGGGATGTTCTGCGGGAGGATCGAGCGGATCGCGCAATAGCTCGCCGATTTGGTGTAGCTGAGCGTGTTGTTGATGGCGCCCTTCACTTGCGGCGAGGTGCCGGTCCAGTCGACAAGGACGCTATCGCCCGCTTTGGTGATCGTCACCTTCAAGGGGATCGGCCTGCCGACATCGATGCCGTCATCGTCGATGTGGTCGAGGAAATCATAAGTACCGTCGGGGAGCTCGCGCAGCGCCGCGCGGGTCATCCGCTCAGCGTAATCGACGAGCTCGGTCATATAGTCCGCCAATTTTTCGGCGCCGTAATGCGCGGCCAGATCAAGGATCGCCTGCTCGGCAATGTGGCAGGCGGCGAGTTGCGCGCGCAGATCGCCGAACACCTTGACCGGGACCCGCACGTTCTTTTCGATCAGCGAAAAGAGGGTTTCGTTGCGCGCCCCGCGCTCATAGAGCTTCAAGGGCGGGATGCGCAGCCCTTCCTGGTAGATCTCGGTCGAATCGGACGCGTTGGAGCCGGGCACCCTGCCGCCGACATCGGTGTGGTGGCAAACCGTGCCGGCCCAGGCGATCGTACTCTCGCCCTGGAAGATCGGTTTGAAGACGAAGACATCGGGCAAATGCATCCCGCCGGCGAACGGGTCGTTGAAAATGAACACGTCACCCGGATCGATCCGGCCGGCGAAAGTTGCCTGCACCGAGGCCATCGCGGTCGGCATCGATCCCAAATGCCCTGGCAAGGTCAGCCCCTGGGCGACGACGACTCCAGCGCCGTCGAAGAGCGCCGTCGAATAATCCATGTTGTCCTTGAGGACGCCCGAATAGGTCGTACGAAAGACCGTGAGCGCCATCTCGTCGGCGACCCCGAACAGCGCGTTCTTGAACAATTCGAATTCGATCGGGTCGCTGATCATTAGGTAGCCCCCGGAGCGCTAGCCCCAGGGTGATTGCAACGCAGGAGCGTGCCCCGATCAAGCGCGACGCGCAGCCCCGCGCATGGTATGGTCGCGGCGGCGAGACGGGACAAACCCGCGCAACGCCATGAACAGGGTGGCCGGCTCCGGCGGCACACTCCGCCGTGGGGCTCGGGTCCGGGAGGCCGAGATGAAGGAGCGAGTGCGCATTCTCGCCGCAGCGGGCGGGTTGTTGACGCTGACGTTGCTTCCAGGCGCCGCCTTCGCGCAACAATCGGGCGGCACCCTCAGGATCGGCTGGTTCGACAGCCCGGCGAGCATGTCGATCCTCGAAGAATCGACGATCGCCGCCGAGCGGCCGATGATGGGCGTTTTTAACAATCTTGTGATGTATAAGCAGGACGTCCCGCAAAACAGCCCGCAATCGATCGTGCCCGACCTCGCCACCGGGTGGAACTGGAGCGAGGATGGCACCGAACTGACGCTGCCGCTGCGGCACGGCGTCAAATGGCACGACGGAAGACTGTTCACCGCCGCCGACGTCAAATGCACCTTTGCGCTGTTGCAGGGCACCGGCCCCGAGAAACTGCGCATCAACCCGCGCAAGTCGTGGTTCACCAATCTCGCCGAGGTGACGGCAAACGGCGATTACGAGGTCACCTTTCATCTGAAGCGGCCGCAGGCGTCCTTCCCGGCGCTGCTCGCGACCGGGTGGACGCCGATCTATCCCTGCCACGTCCCGCCGCAGCAGATGCGGCTGCACCCGATCGGCACCGGCCCCTTCAAGTTTGTCGAGTTCCGGCCGAACGAGACCATCAAGGTGACGAAAAACCCGGATTACTGGAAGGCGGGGCGACCTTATCTCGACGGCATCGAATACACGATCATCAAGGACGTCTCGACCCGCCTCTTGGCGTTCATCTCGCGGCAAAACGGATGTCTATTTCGGCGTGACGATGCCGCAACTGACGGACGTCAAGAGTCGAGATGCCGCAGGCGATCTGCGACCCCTACATCCCCAATGTCAGCCGCAACATGATCGTCAATCGAGCCGCCGCGCCGTTCGACAACCCCGATCTGCGGCGAGCGATGTCGTTGAGCATCGATCGCAAGGCCTTCAACGACATCATCAACGGAGGCAAGGGCGAGTTGGGCGCGGTGATGCAGCCGCCGCCGGATGGCCTCTGGGGCATGCCGGCGGAAATGCTGGCGACGCTCCCGGGCTACGATGCCGATGTGGCGAAGAACCGCGCGCAGGCCCGCAAGCTGATGGAAAAACTCGGCTATGGCCCGGACAAGCGTCTCACCGTCACGCTGTCGACGCGCAACATCGCGCCCTATCGCGATCCGGCGGTGATCCTGATCAGCCAGTTGAAGGAGATCTATATCGACGCCCAGCTCGATCCGATCGATACAACGCAATGGTATCCGACGCTGACGCGCCGGGACTACAAGGTCGGCCTCAACGTCACCGAGACGGCGGTCGATGATCCCGACCCGGCGTTTTACGAGAACTATGTCTGCGGCGCCCAGCGCAACTACACCGGCTATTGCAACCCAGCGGTCGACAAGCTGGTCGACCGGCAATCGGCGGAGCCCGACATCGCCAAGCGCAAGGCGCTGGTGTGGGCGATCGAGCGCCAACTGGCGCAGGACGACGCCCGCCCGATCCTCTTCTACCCGCGTGCCGCCAACTGCCGGAAGCCCGAGGTCAAAGGTCTGGTGACGATGGCGAACAGCATCTACAACGGATCGCGCTTTGAGGATCTGTGGCTGGAACGGGGGGTCGGCAGCACGAGCGCTCCGGCCAGCGGCGGCAGCGGGCGTTAGCGTCCCGACGCATGGCGGGCTCGCTGGTTTTCCCGAACGCCGTGCTACGCTGACCGAGAGAAGCGGCGACCTGCCGCAACCGGGAGGCGCGGCAAGGACGGGGACGAACCCGGCCGGCAGCCAGGCGATGGAGGCGAAAACGATGGGCAAAAATCGTTGGTTTGCCATTGCTGTCGGGATCATGGCGGCGATCGGCGCGGGTCATGCGGCGCTGGCGCAAAAAAAGGGCGGCATCCTGACGCTTTACAGCCCGGCCAGCCCGGCCAACATGTCGATGCTGGAGGCGCCGACGATCGTCGCCGAGATGCCGATGATGGGCGTCTTCAACAACCTCGTCCTGTTCGACCAGCACAAGCCACAGGTCAGCCTCGACACGATCGTGCCCGATCTGGCGACCAGCTGGTCGTGGAACGAGGACGGGACTGCGCTGACCTTCAAGCTGCGCCAGGGCGTCAAATGGCATGACGGCAAACCGTTCACCGCCCAGGACGTCAAATGCACCTGGGACCTCCTGCTCGACAAGACCGGCGACAAGCTCCGCCTCAATCCGCGCAAGACCGGCTACAACAACCTCGACGCGGTCATTCCTAACGGCGATTACGAGGTCACCTTTCGGCTGAAGCGGCCGCAGCCGGCCTTTCTGATGCTGCTCGCCGGCGGCTTCTCGGCGATCTACCCGTGCCATTTGACGGCGACCCAGATGCGCCCGCATCCGATCGGCACCGGCCCCTTCAAGTTCGTCGAGTTCAAGCCCAATGAAGGGATCAAGGTGACGCGCAATCCGGACTACTGGAAACCGGATCGGCCGTATCTCGACGGCATCGAATATACCATCATCCAGGACCCCTCGACCGCGGCCCTGGCGTTCGTCTCCGGGAAGTTCGACATGACCTTTCCGTATAGTTTGTCGGTGCCCCAGTTCAACGATGTGCAGAGTCAGGCGCCGCAAGCGATCTGCGCGCTGACGCCCGACGGCGGGGTCAACCGCCACGTCCTCATCAACCGCGACAAGCCGCCGTTCAACGACCCGGAGCTGCGCCGAGCGATGGCGCTCAGCATCGACCGCAAGGCCTTTGTCGACATCCTCACCCAAGGGAAGGGCGAAATCGGCGGCATCTTGCAGCCGCCGCCGGGCGGGCTGTGGGGCATGCCGCCCGACCAGATCGCCAAGCTGCCGGGCTATGACCCCGACGTGCACAAAAATCGCGAAGAGGCCCGCCAGATCATGCAGAAGCTCGGCTATGGCCCCGACAAACGGCTCAAGATCAAGGTGACGACGCGCGACTGGTCGGTCTATCGTGACCCGGCGGTGATCCTGATAGACCAGCTGAAGCACGTGTACATTGACGGCGAGCTCGAACTTGTCGACACGGCGCAATATTTTCCCAAGATCCCGCGCAAGGATTATACCGTCGCGCTTAATCTGCAAACGAGCGGGCCCGATCCCGACCCGACTGTTCAACTGTTCTACGGTTGTGGTTCGAACCTCAACTGGGACGGCTACTGCAATCTCGAGATGGACAAGATGATCGAACAGCAATCGCGCGAGGGCGACATGGGCAAGCGCAAGCAGATATTGTGGACGATCGAGCGCAAGCTGGCCGAAGACAACGTCAGGCCGATCATCTACTATTCCCGGGGCGGCACTTGCGAGCGGCCTTACGTCAAGGGCCTGACGATCATGGTCAACAGCATCTTCAACGGCTGGCGCATGGAAGACGTCTGGCTCGACAAATAACCCCTTGTCACACCGGCCGGATGAAGCCCCCGTGTCGCGCGAGCATTGACCCGGCCTTTCGGTATATGATCGAGGTTGCGGGGCGCGCGCCACCTCGACGATAACGACAATCGGGCGGGCGCTCGATCGGCAGGAGAATGGGCATGGGCTGGCTCGACGGGCAGGTGGCGCTGGTGACCGGCGGCGGGTCCGGGATCGGCCGGGCGGTGGTGGCGCGCTTCATCGCGGAGGGCGCGCGCGTCGGGGTCATGGAGCGGGTCGCCACAAGGGCGGAGGAACTCCGCGGCGAATTCGGCGACAAGGTCATCGGCGTCGCCGGCGATGTCTCGAGCCTCGCCGACAACCGGCGCGCCGTCGCCGAAACCGTGTACGCCTTTGGCCGGCTCGACATTTTTGTCGGCAATGCCGGGATTTTCGACGTTTATGCGTCGGTCGCCGACCTGCCGGAGGAGCAGCTGTCGCGCGCGTTTGACGAATTGTTCGCGGTCAACGTCAAGGGACTGCTGTGGGGCGTCAAGGCGGCGCTGCCGGAGCTCACCAAGAATTCGGGCTGCATCGTCTTCACCGCCTCCGTCGCCGGCCTCAATTCGGGCGGTGGCGGGGCGCTTTATACCGCCTCGAAGCATGCCGTTGTCGGCCTCGTCCGCGAGTTGGCGGTCGAGTTGGCGCCGGTCCGGGTCAACGGCGTCGCCCCCGGCGGCACGATTACCGATCTGCGCGGGCTGCCGGCGCTCGGCAACGACGACCGCTCGCAATTTGCGGCGCCCGACATGGCGCAGCGGCTCGAGGCCGGCAATCCGTTGCACATCGCGCTGATGCCGGACGACCTCGCCTGGGCTTATGTATTCCTCGCCTCGCGCAACAGCGGTCGCGGCGTCACCGGCAGCATCGTCACGGTGGATGCCGGCGCGATGCTGCGCATGCCGCGTCCGCGTCCCCCGCATGGAGAAGGCCGTTGACCACCACCTCGGAACCCCTGGTCGATGCCGATCGCGGCCTCATCAGCCGGCGCATCTTCATCGAGCCCGAGATCTACGAAGAGGAGCTGCGGCAGATCTTCGCGCGCTGCTGGCTCTATCTGTGCCACGACAGCCAGATCCCGCATCCCGGCGATTTCTTCACGACCTATATGGGCGAAGACCCGGTGCTGGTGGTGCGCGACAGCGCCGGCATTGTGCGCGCCTTTCTCAATGTCTGCCGCCATCGCGGCAATCGCCTGTGCCGCGCCGACACCGGCAACGCCGCCAGTTTCACCTGCGCCTATCACGGCTGGACCTATAAGAATGACGGACAGCTCACCGGGGTGCCTTATCTCAAGGAAGCCTACCACGGCGAATTGGATCGGACCCGCTGGGGCCTCGTCCCGGTCGCGCGGCTCGCCAGCTACAAGGGTTTGTGGTTCGCCACCTTCGACCCCGCGGCGCCGCCGCTTACCGATTATCTCGGCGAAATGACCTGGTATCTCGACACCTTTTTCGACCGCTGCGAGGGCGGCATCGAGATCATCGGCGGCATCCACAAATGGGTCGTGCCGTGCAACTGGAAATTCCCGGCCGAGAACTTCGCCGGTGACGGGTATCACGTCCATTGGAGCCATCTCTCGGGAGTGCAAACGGGATCGGGCGGCGATTTCCGCGTCAAGCCGGACGCGGAAGGCCGCGCCCTCTCGCCCGGCAACGGCCACAGCATGATGATGGCCGGTCCCGACACGGCCGCCGACCTGCCAAACCCCGACGTCCTCGCGTACGAGGCGCGGATTGAGCCCGAAATGCAGCGCCGCTTGGGACCGCGCATGCGCCGGGGCAAGCCCGTCGCCGCGACGGTATTTCCCAATCTGTCGATCCTTCGGCCGACCTCGCGCACGCTGCGCGTATGGCATCCGCGCGGCCCCGACAAGACCGAAATCTGGGCCTGGGCCTATGCCGACAAGGCGGCGCCGGCCGAAGTCAAGGAAGCAATCCGCCTCGCCGGGATCCGCGTCTTCGGCCCGAGCGGCAATTTCGAGCAGGACGACATGGACAATTGGCAGGGCTGCACCCAAACCGGGCGCGGCGTCGTCGCCCGGCGCTATGCGCTCAACTACGAAATGGGCCTCGGACATGAGCGGTTCGACAAGGATTTCGCGGCAGTCTCCAGCGAATACCGCTACAGCGAATCGAACCATCGCGGTTTCTACCGGCGCTGGGCCGAACTGATGGCGGCCGAGAACTGGGACGGGCTGGCGGGCTGACGGGCGACAAGGGAGGCTCTGATGGCGACGGGCACCGGGAGTTTGGTCGACAGCGAGCGCGGTCTTATCAGCCGGCGCATCTTTATCGAGCCGGAGATCTATCAGGAGGAGCTGCAGCGGATCTTCGCCCGCTGCTGGCTCTATCTGTGCCACGACAGCCAGATCCCGCACCCCGGCGATTTCTTCACGACCTATATGGGCGAAGACCCAGTGCTTGTGGTGCGCGACACCGCGGGGAGCGTGCACGCGTTTCTCAACGTCTGCCGGCATCGCGGCAATCGCCTGTGCCGCGCCGATACCGGCAACGCGGCGACGTTCACCTGCGCCTATCACGGCTGGACCTATCGGAATGACGGCCAGCTCAGCGGCGTCCCCTATCTGAAGGAGGCCTATCACGACGAGTTGCAGCGCGAGCGCTGGGGCCTCGTGCCGGTCGCCCAGCTCAGTGATTACAAAGGCCTGTGGTTTGCTACCTTCGACAAGGAGGCGCCGCCGCTCTCCGAATATCTCGGCGAGATGGCCTGGTACCTCGACAATTTCATCGACCGCCGCGAGGGCGGGATCGAGATCGTCGGGACCCACAAATGGGTGATGCCGTGCAACTGGAAGTTTCCGGCCGAGAACTTCGGCGGCGACGCCTACCACGTGCCGTGGAGCCATTTGTCGGCGGTCAAGACCGCGTTCAGCACCGGCGTCACGACCAAGCCCAACGCCACCGGCCATATGGTGTCGCCCGGCAACGGGCATATCTCGATCTGTGTCGGGGCAACCGACAACGGCGAGCCGCCAATGCCGGAGCTCCAGGCCTATGAGGAGAGGACGCGCCCGGAGGTCGAGAGCCGGCTTGGACCCCGCTCGCGCCTCGTCAACCCGATCGTCGCCACGATGTTTCCGAATTTTTCGCTGCTACGCGCCACTTCGCGCACGCTGCGCGTCTGGCACCCGCGCGGCCCCGACAAGACCGAAGTGTGGTCGTGGGTCTTTGCCGACAAGGCCGCCCCGGCCGCGGTCAAGGAGGCGATCCGGCTCGCCGGGGTGCGCGGCTTCAGCCCCTCGGGCACCTTCGAGCAGGACGACATGGACAATTGGCAGGAATGCACCCAGACCTGCCGCGGCGTCGTTGCGCGCCGGATGCCGCTCAACACCCAGATGGGGCTCGGCCACGAGCGCTTTGACCCCGCGCTCGGCGCCTGGGCCAGCGAATACCGCATGAGCGAATCGAACCATCGCCAGTTCTACCGGCGCTGGGCCGAATTGATCGCGGCGGCGAACTGGGCCGATCTGCCGAACGGCGCAGTGCGGGAGGACCGGGGGAGTAGAGCGCATGCGTAACGCCGACGTCCTGCGCGAGGTCGAGCAGTTCCTCTACCGTGAAGCGCGGATGCTTGACGATCGGCGCTTCCACGAGTGGCTGACGCTCTTCACCGACGATGTGCGCTACTGGATGGCGTCGCGCACCAACCGCTATCCGAAATCCTCGAAGGCGATCTCGATCCTCGATCCCGACCGCTATGTCGAAGACGATGTCGGGCACGAGAACGAGCTGGCCATTCTCGATGAAACAAAGGAGACGCTGACGGGCCGCGTCGCGCGCCTCGATACCGGGATGGCCTGGGCCGAGGACCCGCCGTCCCGCACCCGCCACATGATCAGCAATATCGAGGTGGAGCCGGGCGAGGTGGAGTCCGAACTGCGCGTCTACTCCAACTTCATCGTCTACCGCTCGCGCGCCGAGACCGAGCAGGATTTCTATGTCGGGGCGCGCCGGGATGTGCTGCGCCGCGTCGATGACGAGTGGAAGATCGCGCATCGCAAGCTGATCCTCGACCAGAACGTGATGCTGGCGAAGAACGTCAGCATCTTTTTTTGAAGGATCGAAATGGGCGCGCGGCTCCCACCAACCCGTCATCCCGGCGAAAGCCGGGATCCACGTTTCAACTCTCTCGCGTGCTGATCGGTGGATTCCGGCTTTCGCCGGAATGACACAATCTTTGGAGGTTCGCATGATCAAGGGTCTGCACCACAACGCGTATCGCTGCCGGGATTCCGAGGAGACCCGGATCTTTTACGAGGAGTTTCTCGGCCTGCGCCTCGTCAGCGCCTTCGAAATCGCCGGCGGCAGCGCGCTGCATACATTTTTCGAGATGGACGACGGCTCCTGCCTCGCCTTTTTCGAGGCGCCGGCGCGGCCGTTCGACTTCAAGCGCCAGGACGACCTCGATCTCCACATCGCATTGGGCGTCGAGAATGACGTCTTCGACCGCATGCTGGAGAAGGGGCGGAAGCAAGGGATCGAGGTGCGCGGGCCGATCAACCACGGCTTTGTCCGCTCGATCTATTTCCGCGACCCCAACGGGTATGTCGTCGAGTTGACCGCGTCCACCGGCGTCCATCAGGAGATCATGGACCCGGCGATCTCGAAGCCGCATGCGGCGCTGGCCCGCTGGCAGGCGGCAAAGAGCGCCTGAGCACGACGAAAGGAACCAGCGATGCCCGAAATCCCCCGCCTCAACCCGGCGATCCGCGCCCTTGCCGACGGCAAGCCCGCCTTCGTCACGTTCTCGCCGGCTGAAGTCGGCGCTGCGCAATCGATTGCCGCCGCGCCCTATGACGCCGTCGTCTTCGAGATGGAGCACAACCCCTACGACATCCGCTCGTTGCGCGACTGCATGCAATACATGCTCGACCGCGCCCAGATCCTCAAATCCGGCAGCCTCGCGCCGGCGGTCGCGCCGATGGTGCGGATCCCGCCCAATGGCGGCGAACTGAACCAGTTCATTGCGAAGCAGGTGCTCGATATCGGGGTCTACGGGATCGTGTGGCCGCATGTCTCGACGGTCGAGGAGGCGCGGAACGCCGTGCAGGCCTGCCGCTATCCGCGACCGCGCGAAGCCGCCTATTACGAGCCCGCCGGCATGCGGGGCGATGCTCCGCGCACCGCCGCGCGCTATTGGGGGATCAGCCAGCCCGATTATTATAAGCGCGCCGACACCTGGCCGTTGAACCCCGAGGGCGAGGTGCTGGTCGTCATCATGTGCGAGGAGAAGCGGGCGATCCGCAACCTGCCGCAGATGCTGAAGGAGGTCCCCGGGATCGGCGTCGTCCTCATCGGCGAGGGCGATCTCTCGCAGGACATGGGCTATCCCCGGCAATACGACCACCCCGAGGTCGCCGCCGCGATCGACGACATTCTGGCGATCTGCAAGGACGCCGGCATGCCGTGCGGCCACCCGCATGTCGACGCGAACAATGTCGAGAAGCTCGTCGAAAAAGGCTTTCGCTGGCTGATGCCGGCCCCGGCGCAGTCCTACGCCGCGCTGGAGAAGGGCCTGAAGGCAAGCGGACGGAAATAGCAGGTGCCTATCAGGGTCCAGTTCACGCTTCGCCGAGCCCCTCACCCGATCACGCCGCGCTGCCACTCGTAGATGTCGATTTGCTCGTAGATACCGTTCGTGCAATAGGGTTCGGTGCGGAAGAAGTCGTCGAGCGCGGCGCGGTTTGGGAATTCATAGACCATCGCGCTGCCGAGCCACACTTTGCCGCCGGCGTCGGTGAGGTAGCCGCGGGCGAGGCAGTTGCTTGCGTCTTTCGGCTGCAGGTGGGCGCGGTGCGCCGGGACGATCGTGTTGCGCAAATCGGTGATGCCGGGCTTGGCCGTCCCGTGGAAGAAGAAGCCCTGGAGGCCGGGGCGCGGCGGCGCCGTCGGCTGACGCGTCTCGAGCGCGCAATGCCAGTCGCTGATCTCGTCGGCTTCGACGACCCCGTTCACCGCGAGCGGGTCCTCCGCAATGAAATGCGCCACCGCATCCGGTACGTTGCCCGGCAGATCGGTCTGGTAGAGATAGCCGGCCGGCGCGGGGCCGTGAAAAATCGGCCCATAGGTCACCAGCCCGTCTCGCCGGTGCGCGAGAAAGCGCGCATGGTCCTTCCGCAGGCTCTTCGGCAGGCCGCCGAGGTCGCTTGTCGAGCGGCGGATGATGACCTGAGCCATGGCTGTTCCCGTTTTTGCCAGCGGAGCTCAGCAATCTCGTCGAGACTGCGTCGTCGCCGCGTGCCTCGCAACGACAAGATGTTCCCGCCGGCCCTTGCCAGTTCCCGGCGGACGTTGTAGTGGCGGGTCAGCTTAGATCGCGTGGGAAGATTGGCGCCGGCGGAACGCATGGTTTTCCCATGAAAGGTCGAGCCCGAAAACGACCCTCCGTGCGCTCGCTGCGCAGCGCGCCGCCCGACGGCGGCGACGCACGCCCGGCCCGGCTGATCGCCCGCGAGACCGCCGACCAGACGCTGGCGATCGGGCTGCGCCGGCCGTGGTTCGGCGATCTCTATCATTTCATGCTGCGGATTTCGTGGTGTTCATTCCTCTTCGGCGGCGTCGGGCTCTATCTCGTCGCGAACGCGCTGTTCGCGCTCCTTTACCTGGTGCAGCCCGGCGCCATCGCCAATGCCCGGCCGGGCTCGTTCGCGGATGCGTTTTTCTTCAGCGTCCAGACCATCGCCACGATCGGCTATGGCCAACTGGTGCCGGCGACGCTCTACGCCAATCTAGTTGTCACGATCGAGACCGCGACCGGGCTCATGTTCCTCGCCCTCGCCACGGGCCTCGTTTTCGCCCGCTTCTCGCGGCCGACGGCGCGTGTCCTGTTCAGCCGGGTCGCCGTGATCGGGCCGCATAACGGCCGCCCGACATTGTCGTTCCGCCTCGCCAACCAGCGGCGCAACCAGATCCTGCAGGCCGAGGTCGCCGTCACCCTGTTGCGCGACGAAAACACCGCCGAAGGCGTGAGGCTGCGCCGCTTTTACGAGCTGGCGCTGACCCGCTACCGGACCCCGGTCCTGGCGATGACCTTTACCGTCATGCACGAAATCGATAAGGACAGCCCGCTCTTCGGCGCGAGCCCGGCTTCACTCGAAGCCAACAACGTCGAATTGGTGGTGACCGCGACCGGCATCGACGAGACGATCGCCCAGCGCGTCCACGCGCGGACCTCCTACCTGCCGCACGAGATCCTGTGGAGCCATCGCTTCGTCGACGTCATCGGCTGGACCGAAGACGGCCGCCGCGTCATCGATTACCGCCGGTTTCACGACGCTGCGCCGCTCGCGAGCGCGACCTAACAGCGCGCGTTGCCACCTTTGACAGGACGCACCGCAATTCCTAGTATAGATATAGATATCGATAGGTTATAGCCGATGCCCGAAACTACCACTCAGTTGCTGATCCGCCTGCCTGACCATTTGGCGCGCCGCTTCAAGCGCAGGGTCGCGGTTCGTCAGCGCAGCAAGTTCATCGAGCGGCTGCTCGAAGAGGCCCTGGCCCCGGAAGACGTCGCTGACGACGATCCGCTTTATCAGGCGGCGTTGGCGGTCGAGAGAGACGAGCGGCTGGGGTCGGAAATGGCCGAATGGGAAGAAGCGACCCTGTCCGATGGGCTGGGGGGCGGCGATGACCGAAAGCCGGCGGCATGAGGCGCGGCGCAGCACCCCAATCGACGGTGCCGGTGCGGCGCGGCGATGTTTGGTGGGTCGCGCTCGATCCGACGCGCGGGAGCGAAATCCGCAAGACCCGGCCCGCGGTCGTCATCACCGCGGATGCGCTCAATCGAGCCCGGCGTACCGTCGTCATTGTCCCGTTGTCGACCGGGCCGGAAGCCCGGCCGCCGATCGTCGTCGCCACGCCGTCGGCAGGCCCGCACGCGGTTGCGGTTTGTGACCAGCTGCGGGCCGTAGACAGGCGCCGCCTGACCCGGGCGTCGGGCCGCCTTTCCGCCGCCGATATCGGCACCGTCGAAGACGGCGTGCGCCGCGTCCTCGACCTTTAGGACCGCGTTACCCCTCCGGCAGGCCGGCCTTGCGCAAGCCTGCGAGAAAGCGCTCGCGCTGTTCGGCGCTGCCGAACGGGCGGTTGAGCCGTTCGTCGGATGCGGTCAGCCCCGGCATGCGCCGCAGCAACTCGTCCAATGCTGCGCGAGCCGGGGCGGCATTGCCCAGATGGCCGTGCGCGGCCGCCAGCACCAGGTAGTCATCGGGAAACTCCGCGTTGGCTTCGACCGCCTCGCTCGCAAATTCGACGGCCTTCTGATTGCGCTCGGAGAGCAAGGCCGCCCAGCCCTTGCCCAATTTATAGAGGATCAACAGCGGGTCCCGCGGGCTAAGCCGGATCGCTTCGTCGCAAAGCGGCAACGCGGCCTCGTAATCGCCGGCGAAAAAATAGGTCGCGCCGAGCATGCCGTGAGCGAAGGACGAGTTGGGATCGAGATCGAGGGCGCGACGTAATCGGCGACGCGCTTCTTCGTGCCGGCCCGCGAACAAATCGAAGAGCGCCAACATGGCATGGGCGTGTGCGTCGCCGTCGTCGATCGTGACGGCGCGCCGCGCCATCTCGCCGAATCGGGCAAACGAGCCGCTTGGGTTTTCCACCCAGCCGAACAGGGCTGAGAAATGGTGCGCATAGGCAAGATCGCCGAACGCCATCGCATTCGCCGGGTCGAGTTCGACCGCTTCGCCGAGCAGGCGCCGTGCCTCGGCCAGATCGTCTCGCGTAAAACGGCGGATATGCCAATGCGCGCGCATCGTGCGGTCCCAGGCATCGAGCTGGCTCGGATCCTTGCGCCGCGCCTGGTGCATCTCGGCGGCGATGATGCCGGGGGCCAATTCGCCGGTGATCGTCTGGGCGATCTCGTCCTGCACGGCGAACACATCGGCCAGCTCGCGGTCGTAGCGGTCGGCCCACAGGTGATGGCCGGTCGCGGCATCGATCAATTGCGCGGTGATCCGCACCCGGTTGCCGGCGCGCCGCACGCTGCCTTCGAGCACATAGCGAACCCCGAGTTCGCGCGCCACCCGGGCGACATCGACGGCCGGCCCCTTGTAGGTGAAGCTCGTGTTGCGCGAAATGACAAAGAACGCGCGGTTGCGCGACAAGGCGGTGATGATGTCCTCGACGACGCCGTCGGCAAAATATTCCTGCTCGGCGTCACCGCTCAAATTCTGGAATGGCAGGACCGCGATTGACGGCTTTTCCGGTAACGCCATCGGTGCTGCTTGCGTCTCGCCGGCAACCGCCTCGGAGGCCTGCGGCCCCACGCGGTAGACCCGCACCGGCCGCGCGATGTTCTTGACCTGCTGCTCGCCCTGGTCGTCGAAGGCGAAATCGAGCTTGTCGCGGACCTGGTCGCGGACCACGCGGCTGACGCAGATCCCGCCCGGCTGGGCGAGGGCTTCGAGGCGGGCGGCGATGTTGACCCCGTCACCGAAAATGTCGTCCTCGTCGCTGATGATGTCGCCGACATTGATGCCGATGCGGAGCTCGATGCGCTTCTCCGCCGCCACATCGACGTTGCGCTCGGCCATGTCGCGCTGCACCTCGACCGCGCAACGCACCGCATCGACGACGCTGGCGAACTCAACGAGCGCGCCGTCGCCGGTAGTTTTGACGATGCGCCCCCGGTGTTCCCTGACCTTGAGATCGAAAAGGTCGCGCCGGATCGCCTTCAACGCGGCGAGCGTGCCTTCCTCGTCCTCGCCCATCAGCCGTGAATAACCCGCGACATCAGCCGCGAGAATGGCCGCCAGCCGGCGCTCGACCCGCTCCTCGCTCATCGGCTGGCGAATCCTCTTCGATTGCGCCTATTCTATGCCGATGTCGCGGCGTGGCGACATCTTTCGCTCTGAGGTTACCGATGAACCAGCAGGCGCTCACCTGGCCCAAAGAAGGCAACGCGCGGGTCCCCTACCGGGTGTTTGCCGATCCCGACATCTACCGGGCCGAGCTCGACCGCATCTTTCTCGGCGCCAATTGGCAATACCTCGCGCTCGCCAATGAATTGCCCGAGCCCGGCGACTACAAGACGAGTTTCCTCGGCGAGACCCCGATCATCGTGACGCGTGGCGACGATGGCGAAATCCACGCTATGGTCAATCGCTGCGCCCATCGCGGCAATCTGGTCTGCCTGAAGGCCCGCGGCCACACCACCGACGGTTTGACCTGCGTCTACCACTCCTGGCGCTACGATCTTAGCGGCAATCTGCAGAGCGTCGCCTTTCGCCGCGGCGTCGGCGGCAAGGGTGGGATGCCCGACAGCTTCCGCCCCGAGGCGCATGGGCTGCAGCGGGTGCGCACCGACCAGTTCGCCGGGCTCGTCTTCGGCACCCTCTCGCCGGAGGCGCCGCCCTTTTCCGACTATATCGGCAACCTGATCGGCTCCCATATCGGCCGCGTCATGCGCGGCAAGCCGAAAATCCTCGGCACCACCTCGCAGATCCTGCACAACAACTGGAAGCTCTATTTCGAGAACGTCAAGGACACCTATCACGCCAGCCTCCTGCACAGCTTTTTCACGACCTTCCGGGTCAGCCGGCTGACCAACAAGGGCGGGGTCGGGATCGCCGACAACGGTGCCCATCACTTCAGCTACACCTATGGCGGGCAGGGCGCCGATCAGGCGACCTCGGATGCGGCCTATGCCAATATCCAGTCGCTGCACGCCGACTACCGGCTGGAGGATCCGCGCTTTCTCGACTCGGTCGACGAGATCGGCGACGGCATCACGATCCAGATCCTCAGCGTCTTCCCGAATTTTGTCCTCCAGCAGATCCACAATTCGATCGTGCTCCGGCTCGTCCTCCCGAAGGGTCCGGACAAGACCGAATTGCAATGGACCTATATCGGCTTTGAGGACGACGACGCGGCGATGACCGAGCGCCGGCTGCAGCAAGCCAATCTCGTCGGCCCCGCCGGCTATGTGTCGATGGAGGACGGTGCGGTCGGTGGCTTTATCCAGCGCGCCATCAAGGGAGGCGAGGCTGAGTGCTCGGTCTTGGAGATGGGCGGATTCGATCACGCGTCGCAAGACACCCGCACGACCGAAGCCTCGGTGCGCGGGTTCTGGCAGGCCTACCGCCAAACGATGGGGCTCTAGCGGCCCGGGTGCACGCGATGAACCTCCCCGAGATCGCCCGGCAACTCGAACTCGAAAACCTCTACAGCGACTACGCCGCCTGTCTTGATTCGGACGCGATCGAGCACTGGCCGGATTTTTTTGTCGAGGATTGCCTCTACCGGATCACCTCGGCCGAGAATTACGAGGCCGATCTGCCGCTGGGGCTGATCTACGCGACATCGCGCGCCATGTTGAAGGATCGGGTCAGCGCGCTGCGCCGGGCCAACATCTACGAGCCGCAGCGTTACCGTCACCTGATCGCCAATATCCGCATCCAGCGCGATGACGTCGACGCCCTCGAAGTCGCCGCCAATTTCCTCGTTGTGCGCACGATGCAGGACGGCGACATGACCCTCTTCGCGGCCGGGCGCTACCTCGACAGCGTCGTGCGCGGCGTCGCCGGCTGGCACTTTGCCAAGAAGACCGTCATCCTCGACAGCCGCCAGATCGACACGCTGCTCGCGTTGCCGCTCTAAGCCTCACGAGCGAGCCGGTGAGGTGTGGCATCGCGAAAGCGCTGGGTTTGGCTTTGTTTGCCGTCGCGGCCATCCTCTCTATCATAGCGCCGGCGCGAGCAGCGGGGGCAATCGTCGTCGCCTCGAAAATCGATACCGAAGGGGCGCTGCTCGGGCAGATGATCGCGGCGATGCTCGCCGAGAAGGGGCTCCCGGTGGAGACGAAGATCCAGCTCGGGCCGACCAACATCGTGCGCGCTGCAATCCTCGCCGGACAGATCGACCTCTATCCCGAATACACCGGAAACGGCGCCATCTTTTTCCACCGAGAAGCCGACCCGGTATGGAAGAATGCCGCGGAGGGTTATGCCACGGTGCGGCGGCTCGATCGCGCCGAAAACCGTCTCGTTTGGCTGAAGCCTGCGCCCGCGAACAACACCTGGGTGATCGCAATCCGCAACGATCTGCCGGGGCTCCCGCCGGGGAAATGTCTCGACGATCTCGCCCGCTATCTGGCGCAGGGCGGCCGGTTTAAACTCGCCGCCTCGGCGGAATTCGTCGAAAGTCCCGCCGCGCTCCCCGCCTTCGAGGAGACCTACGGCTTTCAACTGCGGGAAAGCCAGCTTCTGACATTGGCGGGTGGCAATACCGCGGCGACGCTGCGCGCCGCGGCGGAAGGCACCTCCGGGGTCAATGCGGCGATGGCCTACGGCACCGACGGCGAACTGGCCGCACTCCGCCTTTCGGCCCTGTGCGACGACAAGGGCGCGCAGATCGTCTATGCCCCGGCCCCAGTCGTGCGCGAGGCCGTCCTCGACCGGCACCCCGAGATTGCCGCGGCGCTCGACCCGGTTTTCGCCTCGCTAACGCTGACCATCCTGCAGGGGCTGAACGCGCGGATCGCGGTCGCCGGAGAAGATCCCCGCGCCGTCGCATCGGATTACCTCAAATCGCGGCAGTTCCTGCCGTAGACATGTCGTCATTGCGAGCACCGCGACGCAATCTCGATTGGCTGAGCGTTCTCGGATCGGGATCGTTTCGTCGCCTTGTTCCTCGCAATGACGTCATCCCGGTGCTGTTTGCCGTCGGTGCCGCAGCGGTGCTCGGCACCGGTTTTCTCAGCATCGCGCCCAACCGCCTATTGTCAGGGCGCCCGATCGGTCTGTTCGCGGCGACGGATCTGCGCCTCGGCGCGGGGATCGGGCTGATCGCGGGGGTCTTGCTGCTGATGTCGCTCGCGCCGCCTGCTCGCGGGCTGCAGCGCGCCGCCGCGGCATTGGCTGGAGGGCTCTTACTCCTCATCGTCGGCGCCGCGGGAAACGCCGCGGCCGCGCTCGCCACCGCGACCCCACCCCTCGCCCGGATCTCACTCGGCGCCGGGTTCTGGATCCTCTTTGGGACGGCGGCGCTCGCCCTCGTCGACGCGCTGCAACGCGCGGGCGCCGGCGCGGCCGAGCGCTCGGCCGTCATCGCCACCCTCGGCCTGGCGAGCCTGGCGATGGCCCATTGCGGCCTCTTCGATGCGCTGTCGCTCGCCCGCGAATACCGGTCCCACGAGGATCTCTTCGCCACGGCGCTGGTTCGTCACATCGTTCTGGTTGTGGCCGGGGTTGGACCGGCGGTGCTGATCGGCGTTCCCCTGGCGATTACCGCGGCGCGGCAGCCGCGCCTGCAGGGGCCGCTCTTCGCCGTATTGAACCTGTTGCAGACGATCCCGTCGATCGCGCTGTTCGGTCTGCTGCTCGTGCCGCTGGCGGCGCTCGCGAGCGCGGTTCCCATGCTCGCCGCGCTCGGGGTCGGCGGCATCGGTCCGGCGCCGGCGGTGATCGCGCTGATCCTCTATGCGCTCCTGCCGATCGTGCGCAACACCGTCGCCGGGATCGCCGGGGTCGACCCGGCGGTCATCGATGCCGCGCGCGGCATGGGGATGACACGCCGCCAGCTGATCTGGCGGGTCGAAGTGCCGCTGGCGCTGCCGTTGCTGGTGGCGGGGCTGCGCATCGTCACCGTGCAGCTGGTGGGGCTCGCCGTCGTCGCTGCGCTCATCGGCGCCGGTGGGCTCGGCACCTTTGTCTTCGAGGGGCTCGGCCAATACGCCGCCGACCTGGTATTGCTCGGCGCGCTGCCGGCGATTGGGCTCGCGCTCGCCGCCGATTTCCTGCTGCAAACTCTGGCGGCGGTGGCCGCGCGCCATGATTGAGATCAACTCGGTCAGCAAGGCCTACGACGGAAGGCGCGTCGTCGACGAGCTGTCGCTGACCATCCCGGAAGGCTCGTTCTGCGTCCTCCTCGGACCCTCGGGATGCGGCAAATCGACGACGCTGCGCATGATCAACCGCCTCGTCGCGTTCGATAGCGGCACGATCCGGGTCGGCGGCGAGGACGTGCGGCGGGTGGCGCCCGAGCAGCTCCGCCGGCGGATCGGCTATGTGATCCAATCGACGGGGCTCTTTCCGCATTGGCGGGTCGAGGACAACATCGCCACGGTGCCCCGCCTCCTCGACTGGCCGCGCGCGCGGGTGCAGGACCGGGTGAGTGAACTCGTGGAGCTGCTCCACCTCGACCCCGCGACCTACCGCGCGAAATACCCGCATCCGCTGTCGGGCGGCGAGCAGCAGCGGGTCGGGGTCGCCCGCGCGCTCGCCGCCGACCCCGAGCTCCTGCTGATGGACGAGCCCTTCGCCGCGGTCGATCCGGTGACCCGCGACGTCTTGCAAACCGAGATCGTGCGGATCCAGCGGGCGACCAAAAAGACCATCGTCTTCGTCACCCACGACATCGAAGAAGCGCTCATTCTGGCGAGCGACATCGCCATCCTGGAGCGCGGCCATCTCGCCCAATGTGGGACTCCGCTTGATCTCCTCGAGCGCCCGGCGAGCGCCTTTGTCGCCGAATTTGTCGGCGGCGGGTCGAGCGGCCTCAAGCTCCTGTCCTTGCGCACCGTCGCCGACCGGGTGCATCCGGGAGAAGCCGCCGGGGGCGAACCAGTGCCGATGGACACATCGCTGCGCGACGCGCTCGCCCAGATGGCCGCGCGCCATACCGACCGCCTGCCGGTCAGCGATGCCGCCGGCCGCCCGCTCGGCGTCATCACCTTGGCCGATCTGGTGCGGTGATCGAAGCAACCTCTCACACGTCCTCGCGCCCCGTGCCGCGCACCACCAACTCCCTCGCCCCGCTGGCGGGGAGAGGGTTGGGGTGAGGGGCCGTTTCTTGCGCCGTTCGCTCTCCTGTGCGGCAAGCCCTATCCTCTGGGTCGGGTTGTTGTTCGCCGCCCTCCTCATCGGCATGCCGCGGCTGGCTCCCGTCTTCCACTGGGCGTTTCCGCGGGTAAATCCGCCGGTCTTCGGACGCGCGAGCTTTGTCGAATTGTGGCTGTCGCATGCCGGGCTCGTGGCGGTGGCGAGCCTCGCGGCGACGCTAATCGGCGTCACCCTGGCGATTTTCGTCACCCGCCCGGTGGGGCGCGATTTCCGCGCGATCGTCAACGCGCTCGCCACAATCGGGCAGACCTTTCCGCCGGCCGCGGTCTTGGCGCTCGCGGTTCCGATGCTCGGCTTCGGTCCGCGCCCGACGATCGTCGCGTTGTTGTGTTATGGCCTCCTGCCGATCGTCGAGAACGCGATCGCCGGGCTCGAAGGCGTGGCGCCGGCGGTGCGCGAGGCGGCGCAGGGCATGGGCCTCTCGACGTGGCAGCTTCTGCGCGATGTCGAACTGCCGTTGGCCGGGCCGGCGATCCTGGCGGGGGTGCGGGTATCGGTGACGATCGCGATCGGCACCGCGACGATCGGCTCGACGGTCGGCGCCTTGACCCTCGGCACGCCGATCTTCGACGGACTCGCCGCCAACAAACTGCCGTTCGTCATCGAGGGCGCGGTGCCGGTTGCCCTCTTCGCGATCCTCACCGACATGATCTTCGCCCGCCTCGAACGCGCGTTGCGGATCCCCAACGCGGACCCGCGCACCGTGGGCGATGGAGGTTGATTATGGTTGACCCCACGGCCGCATTGGCAGAGTGGTGGCGAGCACTGCCAACAAACAAGAAGACGAACGGGGAGAGGGACCGGACGGGCATGGACACTGCGGTCTCCGCTGACGACGCCGCCAGGCTCGCTCCGGCCGACGGCAAAGCCCAGAGAACGTGAGGAGCGGGTCATGACCACCGTCACCAGCGGTCAAACGCTTTTCATTTCCGCCGGCCAGACGAGCAGCGGGATCGTCGTTGAGGGCGGCGGCACCCTCGATGTCCTGTCCGGCGGCATTGCGAGCGGCACGGTAGTCAGCGGCGCCGCCGGCTTAAACGACGGCCGGCTCCTAGTTTCGTCCGGCGGCATTGCCAGCGGCACGGCGGTTAGCTTCCATGGCTACCTCGAAGTCGATCCCGGAGCCGTTGCCAACGCTACGGTGGTCCTTGGAGATTTCTACATATTCGGCGGGGTTGCCAGCGGCACGGTGGTCAGCGCCGGCGGCAGGATTTCTGTCGTCTCCGGCGCCGTTGCCAGCGGGACCGTCGTCAGCAGCGGCGGTGAGGAGAGCATTTTGGGCGGCGTTGCCAGCGGGACCGTGGTCAGCAGCGGCGGCAGGGTCATCGGGGTTCCGCTCACCAGCGCCTGGGGCCAATGGTCCGGCAATCGTACGAATGTCATCGGTGGCGTGACCATCCAAAGCGGCGCCATTGTTGGGATTGAGATCGATCAAGGCGGATCAATCTCAGGCTTCGTCGCCCTCTCGGGCGAATTTACTGACGTCGAGTCGGGTGGCGTTGCCAGCGGCACGGTGGTGAGCAGCGGAGGCTCGGAGCACGTTCAGTTCGGTGGCGTCGTCAGCGGATCGGTGGTCAGCAACGGCGGATTTTTGTACGTTGGTTTTGGCGGCGTTGCCCGCGGCGCGGTGGTCAGGGACGGCGGGTATGAGGACGTTTCCGGCATTGCCAGCGGCACCGTGGTCAGCAGCGGGGGTAGGCAGTACGTTGAGGCCAACGGCGGCATCGTCAAAGGGACGGTGGTCAGCGACGGCGGGAATGAGATCGTCCTCGGCATTGCGAGCGGGGGTACGGTCGCCAGCGGCGGCGTCGAGCGCGTTTACGGGGTTGCGACTTGGGGCTTGGTCGCCAGCGGCGGGCGGCAGATCGTCGAAGCCGGCGGGTTGGCGCACGGTGCCGCGGTTAAGCACGGCGCTCATCAGATCGTTTATTCGCGCGGGGTGACGAACGGGACTGTGCTGGAAGGCGGGAGCGAAATCGTCTACGGAACGGCGAGCGGCGGTAGGGTCAACCTCCGCGGGCTCGAAACCATCCACGGGACGGCGAGCGGCGGCACGATCAACCGCGGGGTAATCGAGGTCGCGAGCGGCGGCACCGCCAGCGGCACGGTCGCCTTCGTCAACGGCGGCACCTTGCGGCTCGATGCCGGGGCCGGCTTCACCGGAATCATCTCGGGGTTTGCCGTCCCTGATCGGATCGATTTACCTGGGATTACCTACACCTCGGGTGTTACCTCCGAAAGCTTCACGCCGTCGACAAGCGGCAGCGGCGTCCTCGCCGTCACCAGCGGTACGCAGTCCGTCCAGTTGACGCTGCTCGGAACCTATACGACGAGCAACTTTACCCTCTCGACCGACAATCACGGCGGAACCCTGGTCACCGACCCGCCGGTGGCGGCAGGTGTGTCGCCGCTGACCTTCGCCGATATCGCCCCGGCCCGGCTGCACGCCGGCGCGGCAACCCCAGGCAACCCGGCGAGCTATTTACCCGGCGCCATTGCGACCAACGAGGAACCCCGCGCCGGCTACACGCTGTTCGCGACCGGCCCTCCCGCCGGGCACGGCGCCGACCACCATCCGCTGCTGCCGGCGCCGCGCTAGCCGGTTAGCCCGTTGCCGGCCCGGTTTCAGAGCGGTTTTCGGCCGGGCCGGCGCCCGCGGGCCGCATCACCCCCACCCCGACCCGCCCCCATCGAGAGGGCGGGAGCAGAATACGCGTGCATGATGGTCCTCCCCCTTGATGGGGGAGGGTTTGGGTCGGGGTGAGCGTGGTGCAACTCGATCGAAAACCGCTCTCAGTGCAGGTGGATCGACAGGATGCCGGCGCCGATCAGTGCGAGGCCGGCGAGTTGCGGCCAGCCAAACGGCTCGTTCCACAACAGGTGCGCGATGATCGCGACCGCGGCATAGCTCGCCGCGACCGAGGGGAAGGCCACCGACACCGGGATTTTCTTCAGCGCAACGATGTAGCAGAGCGCGGCCACCACATAGATCGCCAAGCCGGCGATCGTCAGCGGGTTGATGAATTGGGCCATGCCGGCGGGCGCGGCGAGCGCGCCTGATTTGAGCGCGATCTGCCCGGCGACGCCCAAGAGGATGGCGCCGGCGAGGCTGACATAATAGATCGCCACCGGCGCCCTTCCCTCACACCCGCGCGTGCGCCTGGACCGAGGGACGGCCGGTCTGCGGCCCCGGGTCCGACCGCGTCGGCGCGGCGCGGATCACCGATTTGATCACCGATTGCGGCTTCTTGTTGGCGGTCAGGTAGAGGCGGCCGATATATTCTCCGACGATGCCGAGGATGACGAGCTGCACTCCGGACAGCAGCAACACCGCCGCCATGAGCGACGCCCAGCCGGCCGGCGGATCGAAGAACAAGGCCTCGGTCAACACGACGACGCTGCCGATCGTGCCCATCAGGCTCAGCGCAAAGCCGGTCAAGGTGCTGAGCCGCAGCGGCATCACCGAGAAATTGATGAACATGCTGAGCCACAGCCGCAGCAGCCGGCGCATCGTATAGTTGCTGCGGCCGACCGCGCGCGGCAGGTGGCGGACCAGGAGCCGGTCGATGTCCTGAGTCACCTGCAGAATGAGCCCGTCGACGTACGGAAAGGGCCCGTCATACCGGGTGATCTCGGCCGCGACAAAGGCGCTCATGCAGCGGAAGCTCGACAGGTAGAAGCCCGCCGGCTTGTCGAGGACGAACCCGGCCACCCAGTTGCTGAACCGGCTGCCGAGGTTGCGCCATCGCGCGTGCTGCTTCTCGTCGTAATGGGTGTAGATGACCTCATGCCCGCTCTGCTGAGCGAAGGCGAGGAGCCGCCTGACCTCCTCGGGCGGGTTCTGCAAATCGTCATCCATCGTGATGACATGGGCGCCCCTGGCGTGACGCAGCCCGGCCATCACCGCGTTGTGCTCGCCAAAATTGCGCGACAGATCTACGAGCGTCATCGGCACCCGCGCCCGCTCAACGAGGTCGCGGCAGACCGCGAGGGTGTCGTCGGGGCTGCCGTCATTGACCAGCACGATCTCGTGCCCGCCCTCGATCGTCAGCTCCTCGAGCGCGGCGACAAGCTCCCCAACGCTTGTCGCCCCGTTATAAACCGGGATCACGATCGTCAGCGCCAATTGCGACGGAGGCAGCGCGGTGTCAGACATGCCCGCCCCCTTCGATCGCCTCTTTTGTGGCGACCGCGATCAGCGAGCCGCCGCAGGGAAACCGCATGCCGCAGCGCAACAGCGCGCGCTCGAACCCGGTCGCGGCACGGCACAATGCCTCGACCGGCGCCGGATAGAGCCGCACATCGCTGGTGGCGCGCCTTCCCTGGGGCACCAGCTTGCGGGTCAACACCATGATCGGGAACAGCACGATATTCCAATAAGTGGCAAAGAGCAGCCGGAACCCCGCCGCATCGAGGAGCCGCGCGACGCCGGCGCCTTGTGTAGCGCCGGACATTGTAAACCGCCGCATCATGCCGCGACAGCATCCAGCGGTAAGCCGGCAGGTTGAGAACCAGCACGCCGCCATCCACCAGACAGCGGTGAAACTGCGCCAACGCCGCGCGCTCATCGACATCGCGATGGCACAGCACATCAGCGCTGAAGATCGCGCCGAGCGCGCGATCGGCAAACGGCAGCGCGTTGACCGACCCGGCGCAGACCGGGCACCCGCTTTTCGCCGCCGCCCGGGCGCAGGCGGTGCTGTCGGAATCGATGCCGATGATGCGGCGGTCGGGATAATCCGCAGCCAGCCGGGCCAAGAAGCCGCCCGTACCGCATCCCGCATCGAGCAGCGGCTCCCGAGCGGCTGCCGATCCGCCGATCGCCCGATAGAGCAGCAGCAGGTTCGCATGGGTTGCGCGCGAACCACCACATCCGTTCCTCGGTTCGGTCGAGCTTGTCGTATTCGGCGCGGTCCAGGCGAGATCTCCGGGGTGCGTGCTCAGCGGGCTAACGCGAGATCAGAACGCGATGCGCCGCTGCTCTATTCCGGCTGGATTTCGGCCAATGCCAAGGCTCACGGATAGGCGGAAACCGGCGGGCGGCGCTGCGGGGCGTGCGCCAGCGGGCGCGCGGCAACCCGCGCATCGGCGAGGACGTCGCGCCGATCGAGCACCACCGAGAGCAGTGCCCCCATCCGCTCGACGCGATAGATCTCGCGGCCCGGCAGCGCCCGGTCGCAATTGTCCTTGGTGAAGGCGATGAAGAAATCGGCCTGGTCACGCCGATGCGTGAAGCGAAAATTGCTGGGGAAATAATATGCGGCGGAAATCGGCGGCCCGCATACCGCGACGGTGAACTCGTCGTTCCTCGAAATTAACGCCGTACTCGTTTTGCAGATAAGATTTGAGGCCCGCGGACCGCCTCGGCATAGGAATTGGCCCAGTAATCGGTCTTGAACTTGCGCTGCGCTCCTTCGACTCCCCCGACGAATGCATTGTAATAGACGTATTGATCGGGGTGCAGCAGCACCATCGTCGTCACATGCGCCATGCCATAAATACCGAGCGCCGCGTAGATCGCCTGCCGATACGTCACTTCGGACAGCCGTCCCACCGCGCGATCCATGGTCAGCGCGGCGGCAACGGCGATCGGCGGCAACACAAAAATGAAATGGCGCATGCCGTCGAACAGCACTGCCTTGATCTGGATTGCATAGGCTATCGGGAAGACGATCGTAAACCCCAACAGGAAAACGCCGAGCACGACCTCGCGCCGTCCGAGACCCTGCCGGATCAGCCCGATCGGGACCAGCGCGACCGCGGCAAGCAGCAGCACCAGAATCAGTTCGGGGAGCGCCACCAGGATATAGGTCGGCAGGTATTCCCAGGGCAGATCGCTGGCCGGCACAAAGCGGCCATCGAACAAGGTGTAGAAGGGGAATGTTTCATGCGAGAAGGCGGCCAGGGCCCGCAGCGGATTGTCGATCGGGTCATGCTGTCCCCACGGCCAAAACACCAGCATGACCGCAATCCCGATCGCCGCGGCCGGCAGCAGCACGCGGAGGAGGCTCGTCCAGCCTGCGGCGAGCGCGACCGACAGCCGGCGCGCCGCCACCCCCTGCCACCCCGCCGACAGGACCAGGAGCAGCCCGAGATAGCACAAGAACAACAGCCCGCCGACCCGCACACCAAGCGCAAGCCCGATCGCCACCCCCATCTTGACGGCGAGCCGCAGTGGCGGGCGCGGCAGGGACGGCAGGATGCGCACCATGTAATAGCTCGCCCACACGCCGCCGACCGCGAACGGGATGTCCTTCGGGTTGTTGAACATCTGTCCGTAATAATTTGGGGTCAGCAGCAGGAAGAGGAGCGCGAAAAACCCGGCCCGCGATCCGCCCAGCGCCCGGCCCAGCTTCCAGCAGCCGGCGAGGCCGACGATACCGACCAACCCATTGAGCAGATGGCGGGTTTCGTAAACCCCGAGCGGCGAGAACCGGTTGAGCGCCGCTGCCACCATGTCGAACCCGGCGCCGTAATTGTAGAGATCGGCCCAGTGCAGGGCGCGCTGGTCGGCAAACAGCGAGAGATAGTAATCGAGCGCTAGATTACCGTACCAGTTATGGGCGTCTTCATCCCAGGTGACGCCGTAATCTCTGAACGTGAAGAGGACGAGGATCGCAGCGGCGGCGAGCGTCAGCCAGGCGAGGCGGTCCCAGATCCCGTCGATGTCGCGGGCGTGCAGTCGTGTCCCGGGGCTGGCGCCTGCGGACAATGCCAACCGCGCCCGACGCAACGTGTCGACAAAATGCATGCTCTCTATCTAGCGGTTAGCGGGCTAACTGGCGGTTAACGGGCGGGCTGGAATTTTTCGGACCGTCGTTTGCGCCGGGCGCCTGCCCTCTGTCAAGCCGAATTGCCCGAAAAAAGGGCAGCGTCGCGGCTCACAGCCCGGCCTCGGTCAATAGCGTGCCGATCACCCGGTCGGCGGCGAAATAGTCGCCGGCCAGTTCGCGCGCAGCGCGGCCGTGGCGGGCATAATCCGCCTCGATCGCGTCGATCGCGGCCAGTGCTTCTTCGTGGCTCGCGTAATCGAACAAGCCGCGTCCAACCGGGCAGAAGCTGGTGAAGCCGGTCCGCATCGTCACGACCGGGCGACCGGAAGCGAGGTAACACACCGCGCGGTCACTGAACCAGCCGCTGTTCGGCCTGACATAGATGTCCTTGGCTACCGTGAACTCGCCGCGCGAGCCGGCGACAAACCGCTGGTAGCGCGCCATGTCGGCCGAAACGGGGCGCGGATCGACGAGGCTCCAGCCGGCCTCCTCGACCATGCGGCGCACCCTATCGTCGGGCGGGAGCATCGCCATCTGAAACAAGGTTTGCGGCCGGTGCTTTGGCAAATCGAGGAATTTGAGGAAATTGACGTGTTTCGACCACAGATAGGTGGCGCCATTGAACTCGATGTTCTTTCCCCGGTTCTCCCAGGTCGCGATCGTCGTGAAGTGGCGCGGCGCCTCCCCATCCGATGCGCCGGGAGCCGGCGGCCACAGATCGAGATCGACGGGCGGCCGGGTCGCGCGCCACGGAATGCCGCACAGCGGAATCCGGCAGGCATCGGTACCCAGATTAGCGCCATAGGTGAAGAAATGCGTATGGGCGTCGAGATAGGTGCGGGCCGCCGCGTCGGCCGTGGCGTATTTGATCTGCTCGTAGACCGGGTCGGTGTCGATCATGATGCGCACCGGGCAGCGCAGGTGATCCTCGCGCAGCCGGGTCGCGCCGCACAAATTTATCAGGCCGTCGGCCTCGGCGCAGAGGGCGCGCACCCGCTCGCGCGAGAGCCCGTGATAGACATCGTTGATCGCGTCCCAATACGCCCAGCGTCCGGCAAAGCCGTGGCCCTCCATCGCGCCCTGCAGATAGCGTAGATTGTAGCCGCAATCCATGACCACGCTGCCGATCCGCGGATCGTAGGGATTGGCGCCGTGATCCTCGACATACCACGCGTCGTAGCCGAGTTTTTCCAGCCCAACGAGATAATTCACCGCCTGCCAGGCGATGCCCGCCAGCGGCATCTGGCCGACGAAATGCAGGAGGACGATTCTGCCGCGTTTGCGCACGAGGGATCCAGGGCTGAGGTGGGGCGTCGGCGCAATAACGTGCCACACCGGGATAAATTTCGCCGGATTTTTGCCGATCCGCCCGGGGGTCTGGGCGCGCAACGCGTCCGCGCCGCAAATACCCCGGGCCATTCGCCGGCATGGGCTTGCCCCTGCGGCAAGACGCGTGCTAGGCAAGGTGGCAAATCAGCGGAACCGCGCGCGGTTTATCACCATATAATCCGTGCGCAAAACGGCGATGAACCCGAGGAGCAGAACCCGACATCATGACCTACGTCGTCACCGAAGCCTGCATCAAATGCAAGTTAATGGATTGCGTCGAGGTGTGCCCGGTCGATTGCTTCTACGAGGGCGAGAACATGCTCGTCATCCATCCCGACGAGTGCATCGATTGCGGGGTATGCGAACCCGAATGCCCGGTCGAAGCAATCATTCCCGACAGCGAGACGGTGGCAGAGCGGTGGTTGGAGCTCAATCGCGAATACGCGGCGGCCTGGCCCAACATCACCCGCAAGAAACCCCCTCCGGAGGATGCCGACGAATGGCGGGGGGTCGAGGGCAAGTTCGAGAAATTCTTCAGCCCCAACCCCGGCGGCCGCTAGGCGCGCCTGCTGCGCAATTGGCGGCGCTGGCCCTGTCGGGCCGGCATGGCTGATGTGCTGGCCCGGCCCGGCATTTTGTGGTATGTGTTAATTAGGCACTAACGGCGCATCCCCCCTCGGTTCCGTGCTCTTCGTTGAGGTGGTGAACGGTGGCCTCACGGTCGGCGGCACCGACATGCGTCGTATTAGAGCCGGTCGGGTCGGTTGCGCGAGAGACGAATATGACGGCCGAGAAGGTACCATTCGCCACCGGCGATCTTGTGGTTTATCCCACCCACGGCGTCGGCAAGATTACCGCGATCGAGACGCAGGAAATCGCCGGCGACACGCTGAGCGTCTTCGTCGTCAATTTCGACAAGGACCGCATGACGTTGCGGGTGCCGCTGGGGAAGGCAAAGGTCTCCGGGCTGCGCAAGCTGTCGAGCCACAAGGAGATGGACGTCGCGCTCGGCAAGTTGCGCGGTCGCTCGCGCGCCAAGCGCACGATGTGGAGCCGGCGGGCGCAGGAGTACCAGGCCAAGATCGCCTCGGGGGATCCCGCCTCGATCGCCGAAGTGGTGCGCGACCTGTTCCGCAATACCGGCCAACCCGAGCAGTCCTACAGCGAGCGCCAGATCTACCAGGCGGCACTCGACCGGTTCGTGCGCGAATACGCCGCGGTCGAACGGATCGACGAGATGACCGCGACCCAGCGCGTCGAGCAGATGCTGGCGGCCTGAACAGGGGGCCGGGCGAATAAATCCGCGCCGGAGCGCGGGCCGGTGCAGGGTCGCGCCGCAGACGAGAAATTTGCCCGATTGCGGATGGCGCGGCGGATCTGGGCGGTAGCCTCGATCCATGGCGAGGCGGAGCGCCTCGGCCGGCTGCATGACCGCATCGCCGAGCGGTTCCGCGACGGCGACCGGATCGTCTATCTCGGGAATTACCTGGGCCGTGGCAGCGCGGTCGCCGCGACGATCGACGAGTTGCTCGACTTTCGCCGCCGCGTCCTCGCGCGGCCGCTCAGCTTCGCCTGCGACGCGGTGTTCTTGCGCGGCGCGCAAGAAGAGATGTGGCAAAAACTGCTGCAGCTGCAATTTGCCGCCAATCCCGGCGACGTTCTCGCCTGGATGGTGCGCGAGGGTGTCGAGGCGACGGTGCGCGCCTATGGCGGGGAGTTGCGGCAGGGCTTTGCGGCAAGCCGTGACGGGCCGCAGACGATCACAAGGTGGACCAGCGCCTTGCGCAGCGCGATGAACGCCGCGCCGGGCCACCGGATGCTGCTCGCCACGCTGCGCCATGCCGCGGTCAGCGACGACGAGCGGCTGCTGTTTGTCCATGCCGGGGTCGATGCGGCGCGCCCGCTCGCGCTCCAGGGCGACGCCTTCTGGTGGGGCGGGCGCGACATCCTCGATCTGGCCACGCCGTTCAACGGCTTTGGCCGGGTCGATCCGCGGCTTCGACCGGCAACAGCGCGGTCTGGTCGAAGCTGAATTCGCCGTCTCGCTCGACGCCGGCGCCGGGCGCGGCGGACCGCTCCTGGCCGCCGCCTTCGCCCCCGACGGCGCGATGTTGGAGCTGCTGGAAGGCTGAGCCGGCAATCAGATCGCCGTATAGCCGCCGTCGACCAGGAGGTCGCTGCCGGTGACAAAGCTCGCCGCGTCGCTGGCGAGGAAGACGGCGGCGCCGGCGACCTCGTCGGGGCGGCCGAGGCGGCCGGTGAGGTGCTTTGGCCCGATCGCCGCGCGCGCGGCGCCGAAAGAGCCATAGCGGTTGAGCGTGCGCTGGGTCTCGACCGCGCCGGGCGACAAGGTGTTGACCCGGATGTTCTGCGCGGCATGGTCGATCGCCATGACCTTGGCGAGCTGTATGAGGGCGCCCTTGGTCGCGCAATAGGCGGCGCGCCCGGCGCTGCCGACGCGGCCCAGTTGCGAGGCGATAAAGATGATCGATCCGCCGCCGCCGGCGATCATCAGGGGCAAGGCCGCGCGGCTCAAGAGAAAGGCGCCGGTCAGGTTGATATCGAGCACCTGTTGCCAATCGGCGGGGGTGATCTCGGTGATCGGGCCGCTGCGATCGTGCGGCGCAGCGCCGCTGACCAGAATGTCGAGCCGGCCAAATTCCCGGTAGGCCGCCTCGACAGCCGTGCGCGTTTGGCCTTCGCTCGCGACGTCGCAGGTTTGGCTCAGCGCGCCGGCGCCAGCTTCGGCGACGAGGCGCGCGGTTTCCGCGGCCGCGGCAGCGTCGATGTCGACGCAGGCGACCGAAGCGCCCTCTCTGGCGAAGGCCACCGCGATCGCCCGGCAGATGCCGCCGCCGGCGCCGGCGATCAGGGCCGCCTTGCCGGCGAGCTGCATGCGCCCCCTCCCCCCCTCACAGCATCACCGTGCCGCCATCGACGGCGATCGTCTGTCCGGTGACAAACCCGCTGGCGTCGGAAACGAGCCACATCACGGTCCCGACCAGATCGGCCGGCATCAGGTTGCGCTGGATCGTCTGGCTGGATTTGATCGTGTCGAGCGCGCGCTCCATCCGCTCCCCGAAAAATTCGGCCGTGCCCTCGGTGAGGACCGCGCTCGGCGCCAGCGCGTTGACCCGGATGCGGTCGCGGCCGAGTTCGCGCGCGAGCCCTCTCGTCAAGCCGATGACCGCGGCCTTCGAGGTCGTGTAATGGAGGCCGAACGGCATCCCATAGGTGGCGGCGAGCGAGGCGATGTTGACGATGCTGCCGCCGCCGGACTCTTGTACGATCCGCTGGCGCATCGCCGGAACCACCGCCTTGCAGCAGTTCCAGATCCCTTTGACGTTGACCGCCATCGCGGCGTCCCACTCCGCCTCCTCGATCCGATCGAAGCGGCCGCCGTGCAGGGCGCCGTAGAGCGCGGCGTTGTTGATCAGCGCATCGATCTGCCCGAAGGCCTGCAGCCCGGCCGCAACCGCCGCCTCGGCGGAGCCCGGGTCGGTGACGTCGAGCCGGGCGGCGATGCTTTGGCCCCCGTGCGCCGTCACCAGCTCCAGCGTCGCGGCGCAATCATTGATGTCGGCGGCGATCACCCGGGCGCCGGCGGCGGCGAGGCTCTTCGCGAATTCCTGGCCGAGGCCGCGGGCCGCGCCGGTGACCAGTACGACCTTGTCCCGAACGTCCATCTCTACCTCCCGAAACCAACCCCGGGCCGACCCACGGGCCCCTCACCAGGTTCGCGACCGGAGGAGGGTGAGGGCGATCTCAGAGGATTTGGTCGGTGCGCGGATCGATCAGATGCATGTGGTTGAGGTCGGCGACGAGCGGCATCATTTCGCCGGCCTTGCCGGCCGCGGTCGGATTGACGCGGCCGCACACCTCCACCCCATTGACGATGAAATAGACCATCGTTTCCATCCCCATCGGCTCGACGACGTCGAGCTGAACCTCGAAGTCGGCGCGACCGGGCGGCACAACGCCGCGTTTTTCGATGATGTCTTCCGGGCGCAGGCCGAAAATCAACTCCTCACCGAGGTGCGAGCGGTAACGCGCCACGCGCTCGGCGGGAACCGGCAGGCTCAGCGTGTCCGACAGGTTGATCGTCAGGCCGCCATTTTTCTCGACCAGCCGGCAGGAGAGGAAATTCATCGCCGGCGAACCGATGAACCCGGCGACAAAGCGGGTTACTGGGCGATGGTAGACCTCGTCCGGGGTGCCGATCTGCTCGATCCGCCCGGCATTCATCACGACGACGCGGTCGGCGAGGGTCATCGCCTCGATCTGGTCGTGAGTGACGTAGACCGTGGTCGTGGTGACCTTCTGATGGACCTTTTTGATCTCGGTGCGCATCTGGACACGCAATTTGGCGTCGAGGTTCGATAACGGCTCGTCGAACAGAAACACCTTGGGATTGCGGACGATCGCTCGGCCCATCGCGACGCGCTGGCGCTGGCCGCCCGAGAGCTGCTTCGGCTGGCGCGCAAGCAGATCGGTGATGTCGAGAATACGCGCCGCGTTTTCGACGCGCTCCTTGATCTCGGCCTTGGGAAATTTCCGCAGGCGCAGGCCGAAGGACATGTTCTCGAAGACCGTCATGTGCGGATAGAGCGCGTAGTTTTGGAACACCATCGCGATGTCCCGGTCCTTGGGCGGCACGTCATTGACCAATTGATCGCCGATGTAGATCTCGCCCGAGGTCGCTTCTTCCAGCCCGGCGATCATCCGCAACGTCGTGCTTTTGCCGCAGCCCGAGGGGCCGACCAGCACGATGAACTCGCGGTCGGCGATGTCGAGGTCGATGCCCTGGACCGCCGGGGTCTTGTCGAAGGTCTTGACGACGTTGCGGAGCGCGACTTGCGCCATAGATACTTACCCCTTGGTCGATGTTACCCGGTTTGGGAAGCGTTGCGGCCACTCTACCCCAGCCATGCGAAAATGCCCCAGCGATTTTGTCGCGCTTACTATATGTCGGCTGTCGTGCCAGTGGTCGGGCTGAATATCCCGGCATCGTCTTCGCCGATACTGCGCCGGCGCTCCAGTTCCTGGGCATAGCGGCGCAGGGCGTAAGCCTCGCTGACATAGCCGACGACGTGCCGCCGCTCGGCATTGTCGACAACCGGCAGGCTCTCCTGCGCCGCCCGGCTGAAACGCACCAGGGCGGTGCGCAGATCGTCGCCCGGCAAGAGGAAGACAACGGGTCCGGAAACCAGTTCGGCGATCGTATCGGTGTCCTGGTTGGCGCCCGGACGACCGGCCTCCACCGGATCGATCGTGCCGCACAACCGGCCGCTGCCATCGACTGCGAATACCTGCTTGGTGCTGCCCGGCGGAAATCGCCGGAGGAGCTCGGCGATCGACTGGTCGGCTGCGATCACCGCCGGGTCGCGGCGCATCATCGGTCCGATCTTGATCTCGTCCAGCCACCCGATGTCTTGCGGACTGCGGATCTTCAGCCCGCGCAAATGGAACCGCCAAGTTGCGAATGAATAGCCGAACCAGTGGCGCACCGAGAAAGCCGCGATGACGACGCCGGCCATGACGCCGATCGTCGCCGAGAAATCGCCGGTCGTCTCCAGAACCAGCATGATCATCGTTACCGGCGCGCCGACGATGGCGGCCGCCACCGCGCCCATCCCAACGAGGGCATAGAGCACGGGATCGGGGGCCATAGCGGGGGCGAGGTGCGCCAAAAGCTCGGCGACAAATGTACCGAACAGGCTTCCGATAAACAGCGAGGTGCTGAACAGGCCACCGCGAAAGCCCGAACCGATCGAGATCGCCGAGCCGAGCGTCTTGGCGGCCATCAGCGCCGCCGCCAGCGGCAAATCGTAACCCGAATGGAGTTCGCGCAGAATGGCGCCATGACCGCTGCCGAGGATTTGCGGAAGGGGGACGGCGAGGCATCCGAGGATGACGCCGCCGAGCGCCGGGCGCGCCCAGCGCGGGACCGCGAGCCGGCGGAACACCGCTTCGGTGCCGGTCACCCCCTTCATCACCACAACGCCGAGCCCGGCCGCGGCCAGGCCCATCACCACGAACGCAATATAATCGGAGGCGGCCAGGTCGAGGTGGCGATAGACGACGAAGATCGGGTTGCCGCCGTTCAGCCCGCGCACGATCAGCGCGCCGATCAACGCCGCGATGCCAATCGGCGCCAAGGTTTGCAGCGTATAGCTGCCGACGATCAGCTCGAAGGCGTAAAACGCGCCGGCGAGGGGGGCGTTGAACGCCGCGGCGATCGCTCCGGCGGCACCGCAGCCGACCAGCGTTCGTACGTCGTCGCGACGCAGGCCAAGCCGCCGGCCGAGGCGTGAGCCCATCGCGGCGCCGAGCTGGGTGTAGGCCGCTTCGAGCCCAACCGAGGCGCCAAAGCCGCCCGACAAGAGGGTCACCGCGACCAGACCGACGCTGTCGCCAAGCGCCATCCTGCCACCGAACAGTGCGTTGGCCTCGATCGCGTCGACCACCTGGCGTGGGCGCCAGCGGCGCAATAGCGCGGAAGCGCCGCCGACGAGAACGCCGCCGACCACCGGCATCGTCAGCACCCGCACCGGCGGCAAGTCGGCGACGTCGCTAAGATGGCCGTTGGCGGACAGGCCAAAGGCCACCCAATGCAGCCCGACGAGCACGGCATCGATGATGATCACGCCGAGCCCCGCCAGCGCCCCGGCACACATCGCGAGCAGGATCAGAAAGAGGTCGCTGTCGCGCAACCGCGGCTCGGCGGCGTTTGTCGGCCGCTCGTCGGCGTTGATGTCGTCGTCGGTTGATGTCAGATCGGCCACCGCAAGGCCATAAGCGAGCCGGCGGCTCGTGGCAAGCGGCGCGTTAGCGCGACCCCCAAATCGGTCCGCTCATCGCAATCAGAGACCGGGGCAGCAAGGTGAGCCTCTGCGCTGCGCCTGCGACGACGCATTAGCGCCATGAGCTGCTCTGCGAATTACCGCTGATCGCTGATCGCTGATCGCAGGGTTCGGAAAGCTTATTTCCGAGTGTAGGCGACGCGCCAAACCGACCCTTCGTCAGCGATCAGCAGGCTACCATCCTTGGCAACCGCGAGACCCGCCGGCGTTGCCCAGTATTTAGGAGGATTGGTGTTGGCGAGCATAAAGCCAGTAACGAAGTCCTCGTAACCGCCCACCGGCTTGCCGTTCGCGAACTTGACGCGCACGACCTTGTAACCGTCGGGTTTGCCGTAGGGGCCGGTCGCGTGAAACGCGACAAAGGCGTCGCCTTTATATTCGCTTGGAAATTGGCTCCCATTGTAGAACACGACCGCGAGCGGCGCCGAATGCGGCTCGAATGCGACTTCCGGGGTCTTGGTCTTCGCCACGAGATCGGGCCGCCTGGCGCCGTAGATCGGATCCGGGTGCGGGCCGACATAGGCGTAGGGCCAGCCGAAAAAATCCCCCTCGCCGATTTGCGCTAAATAATCGGGCGGTAGCCCTCCGCCCAGCTTGTCGCGCTCGTTGATCGTACCCCACAATTCGTCGGTGCCGGGGTTGACCGCCAGCCCGACGACGTTGCGCAGTCCGCTTGCGAACGTCCTCATGCTGCCGTCGGCCTTAACCTCTTGCGCCGTGGCGGACAACGGTGGCTCGTCATCCGCCACGTCGCCGATGCAGCCGATCGCCAGATAGAGCCGGCCCTTCGCATCGAAGACGATCTCGCGCGTCCAATGTCCCGTTGGCCTGAGATCCGCCGCCGTCGTCACCCGTTTCGGTTCGCCGGTGAGGACGGTGTCGCCGTCGTGATAGGGCAGCCGCCAGACCGCGCGCAGGTCAGCGACGTAAAAGGCGCCATCGTGGAAGACCATGCCGTGCGGCTTCGAGAACCCGGTGGCGAAGGTCGTGATCGCGTCAGCGACGCCTTTGCCCTTGGTGTCGCGCAGCATCATGATCCTACCGTTAGCCGACGCCGCCAGGAACACATCGCCGTTCGGCGCGACCGCCAGCCAGCGGGCGTTGCCGGCACCCGTCGCGAAAAGCGAAACCGAAAATCCCTTCGGCGCTTGCGGTATCACGCCGGGCGGCCGCCCGACGCCGATCGGATCGATATCGTCGGGTGGCGTGGTGTTGGGAGCCGGCATGTCGTCGGCCGAGACAACAAAACGTGTCCCCACTGTGTTCACGGGGGCCAGTGGCGGCTCGTTTGGCTTGGCGATCTCCGAGGGTGCCGCGCTCGGTCGGCCGCCAGCTGCCGGCGGAGGTTTCGCCCCGGGCGGAACGCGCTCGATGTTTCCATCGGCGCCGCGCCGTAGCGGCGCGATCAGCTCCCCACCAGGGGGCAGCTGCTGCGCAACGCTCGCCGTGAGCCCCACCCAAACCGGTACAGCGCCGATCGTACCGAGCAAGACCCACTTCAAGATCCAGCGCGTCCGGCCAAAAATGGATGCGGTCGGTGGGAGCATTATGGGCTGACCCACTTGAAGATGCAGTTCACTGATGGGTCTATCATCGTCCCCTTTATTATCCAATCCGCGCGCGGGTGGCTTCGTGCACGAGGGCTGGCTGGAAAGATGCGCCCCCGCCCAGGACGAGAGTACGGGATTGCTCCAGGTTTGCGATTGGTTACGGATGAGCCGTGCGCGACTGCTAGGCCGCCTGCGCTGCCAACGACTCGGGCCGCAGTTCGCCGCGGGCAAGAAAGCCTCCGCTGTCGATTTGACCAAACATCCCGCAAGGGTTGCCGGCGGGGCAGGTGTCGCGGCCTGAGCGGCCGATGGGCGCGAGCAGTTCGTTGGTCAGTACCCGATAACCCGTGGAGGACGCTCGCAGGTGACACCGTCCCGCTCAAGCGTCCGGGCCACGCGCAGCGCATCGCTCTCGCGCCACGGCGCCGCGACGATCTGCACGCCGATCGGCAACGCGCCCGCTGCGCGCAGCGGCACCGCGACGATCGGCAGGCCGATGAACGAGAGTGGCTGGGTATAGACGCCGAGATAGGGCCGGGACGGCACCTGGGCGCCATCGATCTCGATCGTGTCCTGACCGATCAGCGGCGCGCTGCACGGCGTCGCCGGCATCAGCAGAATGTCGGTGTCGTCGAAAAGCGCGAGCAGCTGATCGCGGTACCAGCGGCGGAAGCGCTGCGCCTCGATGACCCAAGTGGCCGGGACCAGCGCGCCCGCGAGAAAGCGGTCGCGCGTCATCGGGTCGAAATCGCCGGCACGCGCCTTCAAATCGGCAAAGTGCAGATTGGCGCCCTCGCTCGCGGTGATCACAAATGCGGCGGCGCGCGCCCGCGCCGCCTCCGGGATCTCGACCGTGCGGGCGACGCCGAGCGCTTGGGCGACCCGCGCCACCGCCGCTGCGGCCGCTCCGGTCCCGGCGAAGTAGCCGCCGGCGACGGCGATGCGCAGCCCCTCCGCGCCGCGTTCGAGTTCCGGCAAGCGCCGGCTCGACCGCGCGGTCGGCGCAGGCCGGGTCGCGCGGGTCGGGGCCCTGCATCGCATCGTAGGCGGCGGCGAGATCGGCGACCGAGCGCGGCGAGCGGGCCGACATGGTCGAGGCTGGCGGCGAAGAGCCGCGCGCCGGCTCTGCTCAGGCGGCCGTAGGTCGGCTTCAGCCCGAAGATGCCGCAGAGCGAGGCCGGCACCCGGATCGAACCGTTGGTGTCGGAGCCGAGCGCCAACGGCACGAGACCGTCCGGCGACCGCCGCACCCGACCCGCCGGACGACCCGCCGGCGACCCGAGCCAGGTCGTGCGGATTGTGTGCGGGTCCGTAATGAGTGTTCTCGGTGGTAAAGCCGTAGGCGTATTCGTCCATGTTGAGCGCGCCGACCAGGATCGCCCCGGCGCCGGCCAGGCGCTGGATGACCGTCGCATCTGCCGTCGCCGGCGCCCGCTCGCGGTCGATCCGCGACCCGGCGATGGTCACCAGCCCCTTCACATCGAACAGGTTCTTCACTGCGAAGGGCACCCCGGCGAGGAGTCCCGGATCCTCGCCGCGCGCGAGCAAGGCATCGACTGCGCGCGCGTCGGCAAGCGCCCGCGCCTCGGTGACCGCGGTGAAGCTGTTGAGGGCGGGATCGCGCGCGGCGATGCGCGCGAGCGCTGCCTCGGCGACCTCGACCGCGCTCAACCGGCCGCCACGCACCGCGGCGGCGATGCCGACCGCACCCCCGTCGATATTACTCACGTGCGAAAAACCGGCGCCGGCTCGGTCTTCTCGGGCAGCGAGAACGCCATCACCAGCGCTGCCATCTCGGCGATGCGTTCGAGATTGAGGATGACTCCTGGCCTGTGCGCCGGGTCGAGCGGCAGCCCGATCAGCGCGGCAGCAGCGTCGACATATCTCTCGGCGTCAAAGTGGCGATCGGCCAATTTTCTCCTCCCTCCAAGGTAGTGATGGATAATGGCTGGGGAGGTTCCCGCGACGCTTGGCCAGCGCGCTCCCCAGCGTCGCCGGCGTCGTCATCGTCACCTTTCCGCTGACGATCCGGCGGCCTATTTCGCCAGGCCGGCAGCGATACAACAGTCATCTCAGTGCATCATCAGGATCCACAGGACCGGGTCCTCCCAGTGATTATAAGGTGCGGGGTCGGCCTCGGGCCGCTCGCTCGGGCCGCCGCTCCCGACAGGGCGCTTGCGATGCTTGCCGCGCAACGCCTCGACGAATTGCCGCGCCCTGAGCCGCGCCGTCGCAAGCGTCCCGAGCCCAGCCAGGCTTTCGCTCAAGCTGCGCGGCGGCTTAAGGGCAAGTGGCGCCGCGGAGCACTGCGCCAACCCCGATGCGGTTTGACAAATCGTGCTCATGTCGATCGCCTCCTGACGCAGTTAGGCCTTGCTCAATTGCCGGCAGTCGAACGGGGCGTGCCGACCCGCCGATCGTCGGTAGTACGCAACGCCCATGCCAGCCCGAGCTTTGAGCAATCGCGCCGTTGCCCGCTTCCGCGGGGGGTGGCCTGCTCAAATTATGGGATACCGGATCAAGCGCGCGGCCCGGCGCCGCTGTGCCTGCGCTTCTGGTCATACCGGCGACCCCTACCGGCGAAGATGCGCCCGCATTGCCGATGGCGGCGCTCTTGCATCGTCGCTAAAGGTGTTGGCCTCAAGGGTGAAGCAGGTCGGGTATGGCGGTCAGTCTCGATTTTCACACGCTGCGGTCGGCTTATCTGAGCGGTGCGGCGACTCCAGCGACAATCATCGGCGAGGTGATTGCGCGGACGGAACGGCGCGGCGATGACAGGGTGTGGATTTCGCGCGTCCCGGAAGAGCAGCTGCTCGCGGAAGCCGCGGCTTTGGAGCGGCGCGCCGCCGCCGACGGCATCGCCGCCCTGCCGCTCTATGGCATCCTCTTCGCCGTCAAGGACAATATCGATGTCGCGGGGCTGCCCACCACCGCGGCCTGTCCGGAATTCGCCTACATTCCTGAGGCGTCGGCACCGGTCGTCGAGCGGTTGCGCCGGGCGGGCGCGCTCTGCGTCGGCAAGACCAATCTCGACCAGTTCGCCACCGGCCTCGTTGGCATGCGCTCGCCCTACGGCGTGCCGCGCAACCCGTTCGACCCGGCCTACATTCCCGGCGGATCGAGCTCGGGCTCGGCGGTGGCGGTGGCGGCCGGCTTGGCGAGCTTCGCGCTCGGCACCGATACCGCCGGCTCGGGGCGGGTTCCGGCCGCGTTCAACAACATCATCGGACTGAAGCCGACGCGCGGCCTCCTAAGCACTCGCGGCGTCGTCCCGGCCTGTCACTCGCTCGATTGCGTTTCGATCTTTGCGCTGACCGTTGCCGATGCAGCCAGCGTCTTCGACTGCGCGCTCGGCTTCGATGCCGAGGACCCCTATTCGCGGCGCGCCCCTGCTGGGTTCGGAACCTTCGGCGCAGTGCCGGCGCGTCTTACGGCCGGGGTGCCGCGCCCTGACCAGCGCGAATTCTTCGGCAACTCCGAGGCGGCCGGGCTGTTCGACACGGCGATCGCGCGGCTCCTTACGCTGGGCGGCGAGATCGTCGAGATTGACTTCGCGCCGTTCAGCGAGGCGGGGGCGCTGGTTTACGGCGGGCCGTGGCTGGCCGAGCGGCGGGCCGCGATCGATGCCGCGATCGCCGGCCGCCGCGAGATCCTGCACCCGGTGACGCGCGAGATCGTGGCCGCCAGCGACGAGGCGTCCGCCGCTTCGGTCTTTCGCGGCCAGGAGCGGCTCCTCGCGCTGGCGCAACAAACCGCAGGAATGTGGCAGCGGATCGATCTCCTGCTGGTGCCGACTACCGGCACGATCTACCGCATCGCCGAAATCGAAGCCGAACCGCTCGCGCTCAATGCCACCCTCGGCCATTACACCAATTTTGCCAATCTGCTCGATCTATCGGCGATCGCCCTGCCGAACGGCTTTCAGTCGAACGGGTTGCCGGCCGGGATCTGCCTGATCGCGCCGGCCTTCCACGATCCGCTGCTCGCTGCCATCGGCGCCGCGTTTCAGCGGCAAGCCGGGCTGTCGCTCGGCGCTACCCGAGCGCCGCCGCCCGTCGACGCGACACCGGCACCGGTCGCCTACCCCTACCTGCCGGTCGCGGTCGTCGGTGCGCATCTGTCGGGAGAGCCGCTCAACGGCGAATTAGTGGCATTGGGTGCGCGGCTGCGTCGCACGGTCCGCACCGCCCGCCACTACCGGCTTTACGCGCTCGCCGACGGCAGGCGGCCGGGGTTGGTGCGCGATCCGTCGGCGGGCAGCGCGATCGACGCCGAGATATGGGATGTGCCAGTGGCCGCGATCGGCGTCTTGCTCGCCGGCATCACGCCGCCGCTCGGCCTCGGCACGATCATCCTCGAAGACGGCGGCACGGTGACCGGCTTCCTGTGCGAAGCCTATGCGGTCGAGGGCGCCCGCGAGATCAGCGAATTCGGCGGCTGGCGGGCCTGGCGCACGAGTTGGCAGGAGCGGTGCTGACGCTTCCAAGCGTTGCCTGAATTCGCATCATACGCCCAAGATTCAGACTATCGGCTTCCCGGATCGCGCGCTCTGCGCGGCCGGACCAGTTGGCCGATCTTTTGCTTGGCGCTCCCCGCGCACCTTTGCCGGGGAGACTGCGATGCCGCTGATCAATGCAGAGCCCTACGAATTCGCCTTCGATCCGGACGCGGCGGCGCTCCTCATCATCGACATGCAGCGCGACTTTCTCGAACCGGGCGGGTTTGGCGAGAGCTTGGGCAACGATGTCAGCCTCTTGCGCCGGACCATCGCGCCGACCCGGCGCCTGCTCGACGCCGCGCGCGACGCCGGGCTCCCGGTCATCCATACCCGCGAGGGGCACCGCCCCGACCTCGCCGATCTCGCACCGGCGAAAAAGGCGCGCGGCAAGCCGTCGCTGGCGATCGGCGATTGCGGGACGATGGGGCGCCTCTTGGTACGCGGCGAGCCCGGCCACGACATCATCTCCGAGCTCTATCCGCAAGCCGGTTAGCCGGTGATCGACAAGCCCGGCAAGGGCGCCTTCTACGCGACCGACCTCGACACGATCTTGAAGCACCGCGGCGTCAAGCAGCTGATCGTCTGCGGCGTCACCACCGAGGTCTGCGTCAACACCTCGGTGCGCGAAGCCAATGACCGCGGCTTCGATTGTCTCGTGCTGGAGGATTGCGTCGGCTCCTACTTCCCGGAATTCCAGGAGATGGGGCTCAGGATGATCAAGGCGCAGGGCGGGATTTTCGGCTGGGTTGGCCGCTCGGAGGCGGTTGTCGCCGCGCTCGACCCGGGCATCTGCAATAGGAGGGCATCATGAGCATCGCCGCTGCCGGGCGAATGGCGGAGGGTCCGCGCTGGTGGGTCCCGGGCGACTGGAACGGGTTCTTCGGCCTGTTCACCAACGTGCTCCTCAATGTCATCGTGCTGACCGGGCTCTGCCTCGGCGTCGTCCAGATGCCGGGCGACATTGTCTATGGCCGCATCCTGCCGGCGCTCGGCATCGCGCTGCCGCTCGGCAATCTCTATTACGCCTATCTCGCCTGGCGGCTCGGGCAGCGCGAAGGACGCAGCGATGTGACGGCGATGCCCTACGGGCCCTCCGTGCCGCACATGTTCATCGTCGTCTTTCTGATCATGCTGCCCGTCTACCTGAAGACCAAGGACCCGATCCTGGCGTGGCAGTCGGGGCTGGTGTGGTGCCTGGTCATCGGGCTCATCGTGCTCTTGGGCGCTTTTGTCGGGCCGACGATCCGACGCTTCACCCCGCGCGCGGCGATGCTGGGGACGCTCGCCGGGATCTCGATCGCATTCATCTCGATGCGCCCGGCGTTTCTCGGCTGGGAGGAGCCGTGGCTGTTCCTCTTGTCGTTTGCGATCGTCTTGGTCAGCTGGACCGCCGGGGTGCGGTTGCCCTACGGGCTGCCGGGCGGGCTTGCCGCCGTCGTCGTCGGCACGATCCTCGCCTGGCTGGCGCGGCTCTTTCATCTCGACATGCTGATGGAACCCGCGGCGGTCGGCGCGGCGTTTGGCCAATTCGGCCTCCATTTGCCTTATCCGACCGGCGATTTCCTGAAGGCGATGGGCGATATCGGCCCGCTTCTCGTGACCGCGATCCCGGTCGGCATCTATAATTTCACCGAGGGGATGAACAATGTCGAAAGCGCTGCGGCCGCCGGGGACGACTACAATCTGCGCCACATTCTCCTGGCCGACGGCATCGGCGCCATCGTCGGCGCGATCCTCGGCAGCCCGTTTCCGCCGGCCGTCTATATCGGCCACCCCGGCTGGAAGGCGGTGGGCGGCCGGATCGGCTATTCGCTGGCGACGGGCGTCGTCATCGGGCTGGTGTGTTTTCTCGGTCTGACCGCGCTCCTCTTGGCGGTCATCCCGCTGGTGGCGATCCTGCCGATCCTGTTGTTCATCGGCCTCGTCATCGGGGCGCAGGCGTTTCAGGCGACCCCGTCGCGCCATGCCCCGGCGGTGGTGCTGGCGCTCCTGCCCAATATTGCCGCGTGGTGCCAGACCCAGGTCGACGGCGCATTGGGCGCGGCCGGTACCTCGGCGGCGCAGGTCGGCATGGAGAAGCTCGCCGGCACCGGCGTCGTCTATCACGGGATGGCGCTCTTCGGCGGCGGCGCGGTGCTGGCCGGGTTGATCCTCGGCGCGATCGCCGCCTTCATCATCGACCGCCGCTTCGAGCGCGCGGCGATCTATGCGGGAGCGGGCGCGGTCCTGGCGTTTTTCGGGTTCATTCACGGGACCGCCCTCGGCATCGGCAACTCGGCACCGGTCGCACTTGGGTACCTGATCGTCGCCCTGATCTGCCTTGGCCTCAGCCTGCAAGGGCAACATGTCCCGATCCTCGCAGAGGATGAAGTCGCCGCCGAATAGCCCGCCGCCTCGGCTGGTTGCCCCCAATGGTCCGGGTCAGCCGGCGAGAACCCCTTCCGGCAGCTCGTTGGCAATGACCGTGAAACCGGTCAAGAGGCACGGGCCGAAGGTTGTGCTGATGGCGACATCGGTGGCGTCGCGTCCGCGGGCCATGAGGATGCGTCCGATACGGGGGCGGTTATGCCGCGCGTCAAAGGTGTACCACCGGTTACCCAGATAGGCCTCGAACCAGGCGCTGAAATCCATCGGCGAGTCCGCGACGGGCACGCCGATGTCGCCGAGATACCCGGTGCAATACCGCGCCGGGATGTTCATGCATCGGCAGAAGGTGACCGCGAGGTGGGCGAAATCGCGGCACACGCCGTTCTGCTCCATATAGGCGTCCCACGCCGATTTCGTCGGGCGCGCATGCTCGTAGCCGAACCGGATATGACCGTAGACGAAATCGCATATGGATTGGACCCGCTGCCAGCCGGGCGGCACCGTGCCGAAGAGCGACCACGCGGCCTCCGAAAGCCGGTCGGTCTCGCAATACCGGCTGCCGAGAAGAAAAACGAGCGCCTCGTCCGGCAGCTGTTCGACCGCGTGCTGTTCGGCATCCGGGGCGAGGATGTCGGGGGTGCCGGGGTCGGCGACGATCTGGTCGGACGAGATTTTGAGGGGGCCGGCGGGCGCCACGATCCGGGTGCAGATATTCCCGAACGAATCGTGGTAGTCGGTGGAGGCGATGGGCGGATCGAAGACGATTGGATGCGGCCTTAAGAGATCAGCCTGACGGGAGGGATGCACGCTGAGCACCAGGAGCATCGGCGTCGGCTTTGGGCAGTCGTAGGTGATCTCGTACCCGATATGGATCTTCATCGATCGCGCGCTCCTGAAGCGAGGCGCTGCCTGGGCGC
>CAVTGB010000011.1:0-95125 GCA_963734125.1 uncultured Alphaproteobacteria bacterium | reverse complement strand
GTCGTGGCGCTGTTGCTGACCGCACTTCTCGCGTTCTTTACCAACCGCACGCGGCTGGGCGCCGCGATCAAGGCGACCAGTTTCGATGTTGATGCCGCTCGGCTCATCGGCATCGACGTCGGCCATATCTATGCCCTGACGTTTGCGATTGGCGCCGCGATGGCCGGGGTGGCCGGGTCGCTGATCGCCGTCAATCTGCCATTCTCGCCGGTGCTCGGCGATTTCTACACGATGAAAGCGTTCGTCGTCGTCGTGCTCGGTGGGCTCGGCAGCATCCCCGGGGCGCTGGCCGGCGGGATGGTCCTCGGCATCACCGACAATGTCGCCTCGGTCGTGCTCGACCCGGGATACCGCGATGCGGTGAGCTTCACGCTCTTGCTCCTGGTCCTCGTGCTGAGCCCGCGCGGGCTCTTCGGCAAACGCTTTTATGCCGAGCTCAAAGCCTGAACGGAGCGCCGCGATCGCGCGGCTTGCGGCGGCGGCCTTGTTGGTCTCGACTATTGCTGCCGCCTTCGTGCTCGATGGGTATTGGCTGCGCACGCTGACCGAAGTTTTCCTGATCGCGACGATCGCCCAATCGATCAACATCATCGCCGGTTTCACCGGATATGCCGCGTTCGGCCAGGTCGTATTCTTCGGGTTGGGCAACTACGCCGCGGCGATTGCGATGACTGCCCTCAATGCCCCCTTCCTCGCCGGAGCGGCGCTCGGATCAGTGGTCTGCGCCGGGTTCGCGCTGGTTTGCGGCGTGCCCCTGTTTCGCCTCAAGGGCCATTATTTCGCGATTGCGACGCTCGGGCTCAACGAGGTGGTGAAGGCGGTGGTCAACAACTGGTCGAGCTTGACCGGCGGCGGCAGCGGGATCTCGTTGCCGCTGCTGCCGGGCGACGCTCTCGGCAATGCCCAGGCGTTCTACGGCGGCTTCTTGATGTTGATGTGGGCGAGCATCGGGGTGGTCTGGCTCCTCGGGCGAACGCGGTTCGGCTACGCCTGCCGCGCGATCCGGGCCGATGAGGATGCCGCCGCGGCGACCGGCGTCAATCCGCTGTTGTACAAGACCGTCGCCTGGATGCTGAGCGCGGTGCTCGCCGGTTGGGCGGGAAGCCTTTATGCCTATTGGCAGAGCTATATCGAGCCCAGCGTGGTGTTTGATATGAATGTCTCGGTCGAGGGTTTCGTCGTCCTGCTGCTGGGCGGGGCGGGGTCGGTATTCGGGCCGATCGTCGCCGCGTTTGCGTTTCAGATCATCTCGACATTGGCCTGGGGGCATTTGCTGACCTTCCACCTGGGTGTGATGGGCATGCTGATCATGTTGACCGTGCTGCTGCTGCCTCAGCGATCCGGCTGGGCCGAGCGTCGCCGCGCCGTCGCAGCCAGCGTGTTGTCCACCGCACGTCTGGTGCGCGCCCGGCTGTGACGGCGCCGTTGCTCGATCTGCGCGGCCTTGGCGCCGGTTACGGAGCGTTGCAGGTGGTGTGGGATGTCGATCTGCAGGTGCTGCCGGGCGAGTGGCTGGCCTTGGTCGGAGCGAGCGGAGCCGGGAAGACGACACTGGTGCGGACCGTTGCAGGGCTCAACCCGCCGCTGTCCGGCTCGGTCCGGTTCGACGGGGACGACATAACCCATCGGCCGCCGCATCAGCGGGTGCGGATCGGGCTGGCGATGATCCCCGAAGGGCGGCGGCTGTTCACCGGCATGACGATAAGAGAAAATCTGATGCTCGGCGGTTTTGCCGAGGCGAATGCGGCCAAACTTGCCGGGCGACTCGGCGAAATCTATGACCTCTTCCCGATCCTCGCGACTCGCCGCGATCAGATCGCCGGAACGATGAGCGGCGGAGAGCAGCAGATGTGCGCGATCGGTCGTGCCCTGATGCTCAAGCCGAAGCTGCTGATCATCGACGAATTATCGTTGGGGCTGGCGCCGAGCATTGTCGATACCATCCTTGACGCGCTGGTCGTCGTCCGCGCTCGCGGCACCGCGCTGTTCGTCATCGACCAGGAGGTCAGCATCGGCCTCGGGCAGGCCGACCGGGCCTATGTTATGCGATCCGGGCGGATTGCGATGCACGGAGAGGCGGATCGCGTGCTGCGGGATCCGAGCCTGTATCGCGAATATCTTGGCATCTGACCTCGTACTCCCCCGCATGTCGCACGCACCGGCGCAAACCACGGAACCCGTGCTGGCGGTCACCGGGTTGATTCAGCGCTTCGGCCGAATAGCCGCGCTCGACGGGGTCGATTTTCGCGTTGAGACGGATGAGATCGTCGGGCTGGTCGGGCCGAACGGCAGCGGCAAGACGACGCTGCTCAACATCATTGCCGGCAGCATCACGCCGAGTGCCGGGAGCGTGCGGTTTTGCGGCCGCGACGTCACCGGCGTGCCGGCATACCGATTGGCCCGGCTCGGGCTCGCCCGATGCTCGCAAATCGTGCAGCCGCTGGTCGGCATGAGCGCGCGCGAGGTGGTGACCGTCGGCGCCTTGTTCGGACGCGACGGCAGCAGGCGAGGCGTCGCGGCTGCGATCGATCGGGCCGACGAGATGCTGGTGCAGCTCGGCCTGGAAGGCCAGGCCGCCCGCCCGGCTGTCACGCTTAACATCGTCGATCGCAAGCGCCTTGAACTGGCACGCGCGCTCGCGATGGAGCCGCGGCTGTTGCTGCTCGACGAAGTGATGGCCGGACTGACGCCGCCCGAGGTCGAGGCGATCGTCGAACTGGTGTGGCGTGTCCGCGCCGGCGGCGTGTCCATCGTCGTCGTCGAGCATGTCATGCGCGCGATCACCAGTCTGTGCGACCGAGCCGTCGTCCTGCGGCAAGGCAAGGTCCTGGCCGAAGGTCCACCCTGCACCGTGCTGCGCGACCCGCAGGTCATCGAGGCCTATCTCGGCCGTGGCCGGATCCCATCGCACAGCCTCGAAGCGAACTGACACCGGTGCCCTGGAGCCAATGAGAATGTCCGATCAACTGGCCTACTTCGCGGCCGAAGAGCTGACTGAGCATTACCGCACCGGCGCGCTGTCGCCGATCGAAGTTATCAGGGCCCTGCTCGACCGCATTGCGGCGATCAACCCCATGGTCAACGCTCTCTACTTCGTCGATGCCGAAGGCGCTCTGGCGGCGGCTGCCGAGTCCGAAGAGCGCTGGCGGCGGGGCAACCCCCAGGGTCTGCTCGACGGCGTGCCGGTCAGCTTGAAGGATTCAGTGCTGGCAGTTGACATGCCGTCTTATCACGGCACGCTGGCGACCGATCCGGCTCAAGCGCGCGCGCCGCTCGATGCGCCGGTCACGACGCGGCTCAAAGAGGCGGGGGCCATCATCATCGGCAAGACGACCATGCCCGATTTCGGCATGATCGCCTCCGGCGTCAGCAGCCGCTACGGCGTGACACGCAACCCTTGGGATCTGTCGTGCAACTCGGGCGGGTCGAGTTCCGGCGCCGGTGCTGGGTTGGCTGCTGGCTTGGGCCCGCTGGCGATCGGCACAGATGTCGGTGGGTCGGTTCGTATTCCAGCGGCGTTCTGCGGCACCTTCGCGTTGAAACCGAGTTATGGACGGGTGCCGCTGAATTATCCGGCACCGTGGCTCGTCGCCGGGCCGATGACCCGTACGGTCGGTGATGCGGCGCTGATGATGAACGTGATCAGCCGGCCGGATCATCGGGATTTCGCGGCATTGCCCTATGACGAACGCGATTATCGCGACGGCATTGAAGCGGGCGTTCGCGGGCGGCGCATCGGGGTCCTGGAGAACATCGGGTTTGGACTGCCGGTCGAGCCCCAGATCGCGGGCATGCTGAGCGAAGCCGCCGAAATATTTACCGGACTCGGCGCGATCGTCGAACCAGTCCCGCCGATTTTCGCCGAGGATCCCGAACCCGATTTCGATCGGTGCGTGCATGTCGGCAGTTACCTGATGTTCGCCGGATTGACCCCCGAGCAGCAGCAGGCGGTCATGCCGGTCATCGCCGAGTGGTGCCGGCGGCGGAACGCCGACAGCGTCCTCGAACTGATGCGCTCGCAGGTCGCGATCGGCATGATCCGGCGACAGACCCTGGCCCCGTTCGAGCGCTGCGAGTACCTGCTGTCGCCGACGATGGCGGTCCTGCCTTATGCGGCCGACCTGCCCTGGCCGCCCGGCGGCACTGCCCACAACCCGTTCTGCTTTCCGTTCAACATGTCCGAGCAGCCTGCCGCTTCGATCAATGGCGGGTTCAGCCGCGAAGGATTGCCGATGGGCCTGCAAATCATCGGTCGCCGCTTCGATGATCATGGCGTGCTGCGCGTCGCTTTGGCGTTCGAGCAGGCGACCCTCCATTGCCGACGGCATCCGGATTTGTAGCGACCCGACGCGATCAGCCGGTGCCTTCGCGCTCCCGCAGACCGGCGAACCGGCGCACGAAAAACGCTCGCAGCAAATGCGGCGCGAGCAGATGCATTGGCAGTCGGAGCCAGTGGCCGCGCAAATATAGGAACTGCACGCCGAGCCGGGCGAGGCGATCGCGAGCCGTCGGGTGCGGCGGCCGCAGCGCGCGTTCGAAAATCGCGTCCATCAGCGCAGGCGCAATCGGCGCGAAGCGGCGGACGGCGTCGATCGTCGCGAGCGGAACCGGGGTGAACAGGTAGCGGCTGGTATAGCGCAGCGCATAATAAAGCGGTCTGCCCATGCCCAATGATCCACCACGCTCCACCAACTTCGTCCAGAAATCGGGCATCACCGCGAAATGGCGCAACAGCAGGTCGAGATCGACGAGGTCGCGGAGCGCGCGGTTAAATTCGCCTTCATTGAAGAGATGCGTAGCGCTGTGGAGGACCATGTCGCAGGGCGCCAGAACCTTGATCTGCGGATCACGGGCGGTACCCTGCGCGGCATCGAACAGAGGATCGGAAGCGACGGGATTGCGCGCCTTGCTCGGCACGATTGCGAAATGGAGGTCAACGACGCTTTCGCGCACTGCGTGCACCATCGGCGGGACCTGGTGCATCCACCGCCGATAGAACCGCTGATCCCAGCGGCTCTTCTCTTCGCCGAGCCAACCGGCCGCGACCAGCCGCTGTTCCGCGACATCGAGGTTGTCGCGCGGCACGAGAATATCGATGTCGGTGAAGACGCGTCCGTACGCCGCAGGCAGGTCGCCGGCGATGTAAGCCGCCCCCTTCAGGACGACGACCGGGACCCCGGCCAGACGCAGCAACTCGACGATGCGTTGCAGTTCGCGTTCGACGTCGCGAGCCAGCTTGCTCGCAACCAGGCGCTCGGCGTCGAGGTGGCGGCGCACCTGGTGGGGGATTGCCTCGTGCCCGCCGTGCTCCTCGATCAGGTAGGAGAGGTGAGCAGCAAGCGCGGCCGCGCGCGCCTGCCGCAGCACGACATCCCACTGTCCGGGAGTCAAAGTCGGCAGCAAGTCGGGCCGGCCAAGCACGTCGCGCAAGGACAGCTTGCTTCGCCGGGAATCCGGCACCGCTGGGCCAAGATTAGCCGGGACGCTCTTCACCTGCATTGCCGCTGCGGCTCCGGTCAGCTACGCCTGCAGGGCGTAGACGACGCTAGGCAGCATAACGGGATCGGCTCAGGCAGGCGAGGAGCCCCGCTGCATTGCGTCGAGCGCGTTTGGCTCCGTTGTTCGTTGCAGTGCGCTCAAGCGTGGCCGGTTGCTAACACGGCGAACGTCTCGACCGCGTCCGCCAGGTCGCTATACACAAAATCATAGCAGTCGCAGCGGTCGACCAGACCGGCCAGCACCTCGAACCCCGCCCGACCGAACAGGTACTGGTTGTAGACATTGTCGTGGAGTGCCATGAAAGTCTCCGCCTTGCCGCGCGGCGACAGCAGCGCTCGGGCGTGACGCACGTATCGCGGCACGACAATCCAGGCCGGAACCGCCGGCTCGCTCATCCGCGCCACGCTTGCCGCAGGGGGCTTGAGAAACGCGACCGTCCCCTTTTCGGTGTTCCGAATAGCTGCGCTAAACACACTGTCCGGAGCGAATTCGCGGATCGCGTCGATCGCCTCGTTCTTGAGGCTAACCGGTCGCGCAAGGGCCGAGACCATCCCGTCATCGAGCGCAACCAACGCCAGTTCGTCCGACATCAGCCGCCAGCCGCGGCTGATCAGGGCGGCGCACAGCGTGCTCTTGCCCGCGCCCGAGGGTGCGGGGAAAATCGCGGAGCGCCCGTCGCGCTCGACTGCTGCGGCATGAATCACCAGGAAGAAATTGGCGTTTTCCGCGATCGTCCAATTCAGCCCGCCTTCAAACAGGAGCAAAGCCTGATCTGCCCGCATCGATCTGAACGGCTCGAAACAGTCGTGGTCGAATGCAACGCATGGGAGCAGCCACCGCCGCAAGCCATTGACCCGGGCTAACCGGACATGAAAATCGGCAAACCCGCCGGCGTCCGATGGGGCATTGGGAAAATCGGCATAGAGCATTTCCAGCGCATCGCGCAGCGCCTGCAATCCCGCTTGCACCCGGATGGTCAGCGAGCCCATGCGGATATCGCGCACGCCCGCCGAAAACAATCCCGCCATTAAATGCCTATCGGAGCCGCGTGGCGATGTCCCTGCTACTCAGGATGCGCAGGATTTCCGCGATCAGGCGTCCGAGCTCGGCATCGGCCAATACGCCCAGCCGCTCGCTCATTGCGGTAACCAACTCGGTGAACCGCCGCGGTCCCGATTGCAGTTCCTCGAATACCTCGCCGGTCAAGCTGTCGAAGCGGTGGATCTCATCCGATCGGGCGTCGTAAAGCACCAATCCATCATCCCATACGCGCCAGGAGAACCCGGTGGGATCGGTGATGGTCCAGCACGGATCCTTTGCGCTCAGGCCGTACCCCGCGAATTGAGCCGCGCCAGATAAAAGACCTCGCCGCGGGTCGGGCCGCCCTCGATATGCTGGGCGATCTGGCTGAGGATTTCTTTGGCGCCGCCATCCGGCTTCAGGTCGGCGAGCACGCGGGCCTTGCTTTGCAGATTGACAAGGCTGCGGTTGACCTGCTCGATGACCATTGCATCGGTCATCCGGAAATTCTTCTCGCCGTAGACGGCGGCATTGAGAACCGCCGCGGTCGCCTCGGCGAAAAACCGTCCGTCCATCATCTGACGCACCGTCTCGCCTTTGTGAGTAACGGAAATTTCCCAGGTGGCGCGCCCATGCAAGGCTGCATGCAGATCGGCATTCGGGGCGGTGAAAGCGACGCCATTGACGCGCGCGCCCGGCACCGTGAAGACGTCGGCGAGCGCGGGGTTGGCCAGATACCCGTTGCCGGTGACCGCAGCCGGGAAGGCATGCGCCTCGACCGTGTGGTTGCGCATCAGCTTGGGATAATTCTGCTGCCACATCGCGACCGTATCGCCGCCGGGCATCAGCGATCCCATCTTCTTTCCGCCGGTGCCTGCCGATCCGGCAAGCGATGTGCTGCCGCCGCCCTTTTTGGCAAAGGCGGCCCGGCTGGCGATCGTGGTAATGAACGGAATCGCCACCGCGCCGCCGATCAGCACATTGCGGCGCGCCTTGCCGGCAAGGCGCCCTGGCGCTTGCGCCCCGCCAGCTTCTGCCTCCGGCTTCGCCGTCAAGCTAAACGAGGGCCGACGCGATGTCGGTGGCCCATAATCGCTCACTGGACGATTCATGGCTTTTCCAGGCGTCTGCTGCAGGTCTGAACTATGACGCACAGACTACTGAAACCGGAGGTCCGAAGCAAGCCTTACGCGGCGAGAGTGCTGACAATTAAATTCGTCCGAGGGCTGAAATTAACCATATCCGTCTATTCAATAAAAATTAACCATGCTAGTTTATTAACAATATCCTACAGCAATGTCTCCGGCTTGTCCCTGGACGGACGCAAGATCGGGTCAAGCCGGCCGTGCAGGCGAAACAGCAGGATGCGGTCGCAGCCGCGCGGCTTGATGTAAAAGGCCACGCCGTAGGTTTGCCAGCCGGTACGCAGCACACCGCGTCGCGACCGGGCGTTCTCCAGATCGACAAGCGTGAAGGCGCGACGGTTGCCGGCTCGCGCTGCGCTGCGCAGCATCTCGCTCAACACCGCCTCATGGATGCCCTTACCTCGCCACGCAGGCAGCGTGAAAGCGTCGGTCGTACACACCTCGCCCGGATCGAGGACGATCGGCATGCCGGGCAGCGCCTCCGCCCAGTCCAGGCAGGTCCAGTTGACATGCGCCAGCATGCCGTCGCACAGCGCGATGAAGCCCTTGTCGCCGCGGCGCAGCCGTTCGGAGAAATGCGCCCTCAGACTGGCCTCGCTCGCATGCGCCAGCCCGATCATGTCCCGGTCGCGAGCATCGGCACGAGCCATTTCGGCGGCAATCCACGGAACGTCGCGCTCGTCGAGCCGCCTGATCACAATCGGCACCCTGGCCGTGTGCGGCGGGATGTCGGCAGAGAGATCTTTGGCTAGCAGGATTTCGACGGCGACCTCGCCCACCGGACGGCACAATCGCACGAGGAGTTTCCACAGCGTGATCGCCGGTCCGTCATGGCGCAGGCTGTTGCGCAATCGCTCGACAAGGCTACTCAGGTTGCCTCCTCTGATCCGTAATGCAGCCGGTAATAAGCCCCGCCGATCATTTCGTGCAGGGCGTAAAACGTATTCAGCAATGCGTTGAGGTTCGGCAAAAAGTCGTCGATCTCGTCCCATTTCGGCGCGCTGCGCGGTGCGGGCCACGGCAGCGCCTTCAAACCTGCCCGCTCAAAGCACCACAGGGCGCGCGGCAAATGCGAGGAGTGGGTGACCACAACGACCGTTTTGATCCCAGCTGGAAGCAATAGCCGCGCGGTAAACTCGGCATTTTCCCAGGTCGTTTCCGACTTGTCTTCGTCCCAGGTGACAGGAATGCCGAAATTGGTTTCGAGCATGTCCTTCATCAGGGCGCCGACGGTCTGGTGCGCCTCGCGTATGATTCCGCCGCTGACAGCTATGGGCTTGTGCAGCTGGCGATAGGCATCGACGGTATAAATCACCCGCTCGAGCGACAATGGGCCCAGTTCGTCGCCGTTATCGGCGTCTTTGGCGACACGGACATCGCCCCCGAGCACGACGATGGCCTGCGCTGCACCCAAATCGCCTTTTTCCGGTATCTCCGCTTCGACATGTCGCATCAGATAAGAGGATAAGGCCGGCGTCGCCGCGGCAAAAAGGCAGAAACCCGAGACGAGCGCGATAGCGAGGCCGGTGCGCCGCCAGACCAATGCCGCCACCGGGCCGAGGAGGCAGAATGCGATGAAGATCGTCGGCGGGGCTAGAAAACCGTAGGAGATTAGGAACGACACTGTCCGGCTCTATGGAAAGGTTGCTCCGCGCCGCACCTCCGGAATCCTCTCCACTACCGCCTCCGCCCTCACGTTGCTCTGCTAAGCGCTACAAAGCCAGGAGGTAAACTTGTCTTCAGGGTGCTTACCGAGGAGGTATAGAAGATTGAAAAAGGTTCAGCATCGCATTCTTGACCGCTGCTATGCCATCAGGAGGTGAGGTGAGACCGGGTCTTGACCGACTCATAAGCCCAACCGGGATGACCGCTCGCCACCCACTTGAGGGTCGTGTCCCGAGACCAGCCGACGTTATCGTACCGCTTCCAACAACTCGCGGCGCATCCAGAGAGGCGAGGCCCCAATGTCCCTTTTTGTCGCTCAAGAATTGAGTTTAGCGGCAATGCGTGTCATAAAATCGCCAATTCTGGATGGTCTGTGGTCTGGGCAACCAACCTGGGGGGAAGAGCAATGCGGATTTGCAGCGGCCAGCCGCCGCGGCGTGCCTCGCGGGTAGATGAACGCCGCGGTCGTTCGATCAACAATACCCGGGCCGGTCACCGACCGTTGAACGCCCGGCGACAATCGGCCGCAACAGCAAAAACAACACGTTGTCTCTCCTCCTCTGGCGATTTCTGTCGCGCCTCGGCTCAGGGTAATACCGGCGGAATCGGCCGGCTATTGACCAAGCCTCTACTGTAAATATCAGACCAGCGCGCCACCGCTCCGCCTCTCCGATGCTGATCTACAGCCGCGCTACGCTCTGATCTTCTTGGGAGTGACACCGTAATGCTGCACAATAGACGTGGTTTTCTTAAATTGGCGGCATCGACTGCACTGACGGCGGCCGGGGGGATCACCGGTTTCCCGAACATCCTGCGCATCCGTGGCGCACAAGCAGCCAATGAGGTGCCGGTCGGCAGCCTGCTCGATCGCACCGGCGCGTTCAACATCTCGGGTCAACCGGCGATCGTCGGCACACAATTCGCGGTTAACGAGATCAACGCCAAGGGCGGGCTGCTCGGCAAGCAGCTCAAGCTGATCGAGTACGACACGCAATCGGATATCGCCAAATACACCCAGTACGCGAAGAAGCTGATTCTCGAAGACGAGGTCGTCGTGACGCACGGCGGCATAGCGTCTGCCTCACGCGAGGCGATCCGCCCCGTGTTCGACGAGTACAAGGCCCTATATTACTACGACAATCTATACGAAGGCGGGGTCTGCGACAAATATGTCTTCTGTACCGGTCAAACTCCCGGCCAGTATATGGGTCGGCTGGCGGAATATGCGCTGCAGCACTTTGGCAAGAAATGCTACACGATCGCCGCTGACTACAATTTCGGCCACATCTCGTGGAAATGGTGGGACATCTACTGGCGCAACGGCGGCGACATCACGCCGGTGCCGGGCAAGCCGCACGGTGAGCATGTCGGTCAGGTTGAATTCATCCCGCTGGACGTGACCGATTTCAACGCCACAATACAGCGCATCCAGCAGGCCAAGCCGGATGTAATAATGACATTGATCGCCGGTGCGGCTCATATGAACTTCTACCGGCAATTCGCTGCCGCGGGCCTGCACGGCAAGATCAACATCGTGTCTGCCAACTTCGGCTCTGGGAACGAACACATCCTGTTGGCGCCGAGCGAAGTGGAAGGGCTGGTGGTTTGCGCCGCCTATCTCGACGACCTCGATACGCCGGCCAATCGTACCTTCAAGGAAGCGATCAGAAAGATGGTCGGCGACCCGAAATATCTGGTCGGCGAGCAGGTGTGCCAGAAATACAACGGCTGGAACATCTGGGCGAAAGCGGTCGAGACGGCGGGCAGCTTTGACCGCGAGGCGGTGACGAAGGCGATGGAGAGCGGCATCGCCATCGATACGCCGCTCGGCCGAATCAAGTCCGACGCGGCCACCCACCATCTTTTCTACACGATGCATCTGGCCGCGGTGAACGACAAACACGGCTGGAACATCCTGCAGACCTACGAGGACGTGCCGCCCTCGGACGATGCCAAATACTGCGACTTGATCAAAAAGCCGGATCAGCACACGCAATATCAACCGGATTGAGCGGGCGCGGCACCGGGCGGCGGCACCTTTCGATGATCGCCGGTGATACGATCGTGATTGTCGGGCTGGAAATTCTCAGTGCGGCGACGATCCTGGTTCTGCTGGCACTCGGACTTGCCGTCGTGTTCGGCATGATGCGTATCATCAATCTCGCGCATGGCGAGTTCCTGACGATCGGCGCGTTCACTACCCTTGCGGCGGTCCGCTTCGGCGGTTTGCCGCTATGGCTTGGGATGCTGCTGGCGGCCTGCGTCGCGGGCCTGATCGGGATCGCGATCGAGCGGCTGGTCATCCGCCACCTCTATGGCCGGCCGCTCGACGTGATGCTGGCGACCTGGGGGATCAGTTTGATCCTGATCGGCACGATCACCGTGATGTTCGGGCCGGTTACCAACGGGCTGCCGTATGCGCTCGGCAGCTTTACGATCGGGCGCTACCAGTATTCCCAATACCGGATCGCGATGACGGTCGTCGCCCTCTTGATGATGCTGATCGTCTACGTCCTGTTCCACCGCACCCGGTTCGGCCGACAGGCACGCGCGACGATCGGCAACCCCGAGATGGCGGCGGCGCTCGGCATCAATACCCAGCGCATGTTCATGCTGACTTTCGGCCTCGGCTGTGCGCTCGCCGGGGCCGCCGGAGCGGTCCTCTCGCCGCTCGTCGGTGTCGTGCCGACGATGGGCATCCTTTATATCGCGCAAGCCTTCATCACCGTCATTGTCGGCGGCCCGCTTGCGCTTGTCGGCACCGCCGCCGCCGCCTCGCTGCTCGGGACGATCGAGGCGCTGATCGCGCATTTCCCGCTCTTCCACATCGCGACCACGGGCTCCTGCACTCCGGCGCCGTGCGTGATCGCGATCGGCGGTTCCGCCTTTTTCGGCGAGATCGCGCTGTTGGTGTTCGCGGTGGTGCTGCTTCGGCTGCTGCCGCAAGGGCTCACTGGCGGCAGGTGGAATCCCTTGTGAGCACGGTTGTGATCAACCGAGGCGGCGACGGGCGCGTCAGGACGGGAGGCACCGATCGGCTCGCCGCATTGCTCGTCATCGTGCCGCTAGCGCTGGTGCCGTACGGGTTTAAGCCATACGCCGCCAACGCCCTCGCGTTGTTCCTGATCTACGGCCTGCTGGCAATGTCACTCAACCTGATCTGGGGCTATGCCGGCATTATCAGCTTCGGGCAGACCGCGTTCTTCGGGGTGGGCGCCTACGCCTACGGAGTCATTGCGCTCAACAGCATCGGGCCGACCGGCACGACCGGGCTCGCCATTCTCGGCGGGATTGCAGCGGGGACCGCGCTGGCGTTGGTGACCGCCTATTTCGTGTTTTACGGGCGCCTGTCGGATGTTTACGCCGCCATCATCATGCTGGTGCTGAGCCTGGTGCTGAACACATTGATGGTGTCGACCGCCGGCGAGGAATGGGTCATCGGCGTCGCCCGGCTCGGCGGCTTCAACGGGTTGTTCGGCCAGGGCTCGACTGGGCAGAACATCGGCAATTTTCAGATCCCGCCGATCACGCTGCAGCTGCCGTTTATGGCGCAGCCCTTCGCATTCCGCATCGATCGTGCGAACGTCGCCGGTTATTACCTGGTGCTCGGCGCCTGCGTCGCCACCTACCTTGTCGTCCGCCTGGTGCTGGCGACCCGGCTCGGGCGGGTCGCTGTCGCGATCCGCGAAAACGAGACCCGCGCGGCCCATCTCGGCTACGATATCCGGCTCTACAAGCTCACGATCTTTACCCTGGCGGGCGCAATCGCCGGGCTCGCAGGAGTGCTGTTCGTGAGTTGGGGGCGGTTCGTCAATCCCGACGTGTTCGGACTGACGTTTGCGTCGGGAGTCGTTGTCAGCGTGCTGCTGGGCGGCCGCCTGACGCTGATCGGCGGGTTTGTCGGCGCGTTGGCGGTCAATTACCTGACCAGCTATCTCGGCGAGATCGCGCCGGCGGCGTCATACACGGCGGGCGGCGTTCTCGGTCTCCTCTACGATCTGCTCGGCCGCGCCAGCCAACAATCGGCGCTGCTGGTGCAGGGCGCGGTGCTGATCGGCACCGTGCTGCTGCTTGAAGAGGGGATCGCGCCGCCGGCGGCGCGTTTCCTGTCGCGGTGGCCCCTGATCGGCTGGTTCTTTCTGCTGCCCTTGCTTCTCGTCTATTTCGCAGCACAAATTGCCTGCCGCCAGGCGGATCTTTGCCTCTATTGAGCGATGCTCGAGTCGTCCCCGCATTCGATCCTCTCGGTGGTAGGATTGACCAAGCATTTCGGCGGGCTGCGCGCCGTTGCCCTCGACCTGGAAGTCGCAGAAGGCGAGCTGCTCTGTCTCATCGGACCGAACGGGGCCGGGAAGAGCACATTCTTCGGCATGCTTACCGGCGCCATTCGGCCGACTGCCGGTCACATCCGCTTTCGCGGCCGCGACATCACGGGTCTCGACCCGTTCCGCATCACCCGCCTCGGGATCAGCATCAAATTCCAGGTGCCCCGGGTGTTCGAGCAGCTCTCGGTGCGGCAAAACCTGCATCTCGCCGCCGAGAACCGCTTTGGCTTTGCCGAAGCGTGTGAACGCGCCGGGCACATGCTCGACCACATCGGGTTGAGCGGGCATGCTGGGGATCGTGCGGCCTGGCTCTCGCACGGTCAAAAGCAGTGGCTCGATATCGGCATGGCCGCGATCGCCGAACCAGCGCTGATTCTGCTCGACGAACCAACGGCGGGGTTGAGCCCGGAAGAGGCAGGCCGCACTGCGGAGTTTATCCGCAATCTCAACCGGCAGGCCACTCTGATCGTGGTCGGGCACGACATGGATTTCGTGCGCCGTATCGCACAGCGCGTTGTCGTCATGCATCAGGGCCGGCTTTTCGCCCAAGGCACGATCGCCGAGATCCAAGCTAACGCCTCAGTGCGCGACATCTATCTCGGGCGAGGCGGCAGCGATGCTCGTGGTTGCTGATCTGCGGGCGTCCTATGGCGCAAGTCCGGTGCTGGACGGTGTCAGTCTGGAGATCGCCCGCGGTGAGATCGTTGGCATCATCGGCCGCAACGGTGTCGGCAAGACGACGCTGGCAAGAGCGATCGTGGGACTATTGCCGGTTGGGTCCGGCAGCATCACACTCGACGGCGAGGAATTGACGGGCCTGCCGCCATATCGACGAGCGCGCCGCGGCCTCGGTTACGTACCGCAAGGCCGGATGATTTTTCCCGATCTGACTGTGGCAGAAAACCTGATGGTTGGTGCCGATCTCGCGCCCAATGGGGCGGCGATGCAAATCGCGGCGATCCTTGACGACTTCCCGCGATTGCGCGAACGCCTCAGCCAACGCGGCGGGACGTTGTCCGGCGGCGAGCAGCAGATGCTGGCGATCGGCCGGGCACTCGCCGGCAACCCCAAGTTCCTTCTGCTCGACGAGCCAACAGCTGGAATCCAGCCAAGCATCGTAGACGAGATCGAGCAGCGGCTGCGGGAGATCAACCGTGTCCGGCTGTTGCCGATCATGCTGATCGAACAAAACATCGAACTGGTCGCCGCACTTGCGGCACGCGTTTATGTAATGGACCGCGGTCGCATTGTGGCGGAGATCGCGCCAGCGCACCTGCAGGACGAGTCCATCGTACGCGCGTACCTGGCGGTTTGAAAAACCGCCAGGTACGAAACCGAATGGCGGCTTTTCCACCCACCTGAGCCGCCCAGGTGCCGACCGCCAGGGACCGGAAAGGGGCCAGGCTGTGTGAAAACGCTGGAGGTCGTCCTCCGCACGCAACAATAGAATCGAAGTCGAAGCCGTGCCGAATCTCTGATGCGCCCGCGGCGTGCAGTTTGAATCAATCTTGCGCTCGGATGACCCGCAGATTCGTTTTTACGTAGCCTCGGGCAACAGCCACCGAACCCCGTCCGCGTCACGAGCACCTGCCGCGGGTCCGACTTCCGCCGATGCCGAAATTCTTACGGCGCCGAGCAAGCGCGAGTTCCCGGGTCGGCAGGGCGAGTCCAACGCGGCCTTCGGGATCATGCTCGAAATAGGCGCCGAACGGCGCGGGCTGATCGCGGTAATCGGATACGCGCCAATGTCGCAGGTCGTCGATAGACGCAGCCTTGGTATCGAGAGCGCGATGCCCCAATAGCATCCCACCCAGCGCCGTGCGGTCGAGAACGACGCACTCCCGGCCAGCAGGTGGCGCGGGGTAGAAATACGTCAAACCATCGGGCGCCAGATCGCCGCGCCAGAACGCATCCATTAGGCGCAGCCAGTTCCGTGCGAGAGATTGCCCGTTCGCCCGCGACATTTCGGCCGCGGCATCCCACAGCAACGTGTATCCTTCAGCTTCGCCAGGTGGCCTGACATGTCCGGGGATCGGCGTCAGAAGCGCGGCTCGGTCATCCGGCATCAGCTTGCCGGTATTCGGGCGAGTTGCGTCACCTCTTGACGACTGCATCCCTGATGCCTGCTCTGGGAACCCGGCTGTCAGCACCCTAGGCGCACCATCCAAAGAAGAATTCTGGACGTACCGCCGGCAGGCGTCGCGCCGAAAAATCAGCGCCTCCGGGTTGGCAAGAAATCCGCCGGCACGCACCGGCGCAATGGGCACGAAATAGGGCGGCTCGCCAATCAGGGTCACGACCTCCGAATCGTCGGAAAGATTGAATTCGCCTCGGCAGGTCCTATCGGCGAGATCGAGCAGGATACGACCGCGCTCCGCAACATCGACTTCGAGCCTACCCGGCGTCCGCGCCAGTGCGTCGGCAATTTCGCCAAAGAGGAAATACTGCCGCTCGCGCACCGGCTTTGCGGACTCTGCGTTCCATGTCGCCGTCGCGGCGGCGTCCCGAGCCTCTCGGTCCAAACGAGTCGAGCGCATGCGTTCTGCTTGCGCGTCGATGCCGCCGGAAATACGGGCAAACCAGTTCCCTCCCTGGCGCCGAAGGTACGAAGTAGGGAGATAAAAGTCGTGCGGCCCGAGCTTATCGTGCGACGCTTGATCGAGCGGTCTGTAATCGACACGCAAATCACCTCGCGATGTCCCGGGGGCGCAGATGAGAATGTACGGTTGCCCTCGCCGCGTCTTCTCGATGATGAGCCGGCCAGCGAGGGAGTGGACGACCCGATCGGCGTTGTCCCATTGATCCCACTCACGCACAAGCCGAGCCCACTCGTCCCGGAGCGAAGCTGGGATTGCCGGATCATCCAGATCGTCAGGGTCGCCGCCACGCGCTTCGGCGACTTTGTTCCCTCCCTGGCCTGGAGCGCAATGTTTCGGATCTCCCGCTGTAGAGCCATATTGCGGACCTCATCAGGAGAAGGCCAAGGCAGCGTTAGCTGATCGAGCCGCTGCGCAAGGCCAGGTGACCATCGCCTGAGAGCATCGAGCAGGATGACGGGTTGATCCCAACTCGGGTCGTCCCAATGAGGGAAGGGCTCGCCGGTTTGTTGCGTGGCGGCGGCGGCCATAAGCGACCGCTGACGATTCCAAGCGCTGCGGTCCAACTCTATTTCCGTCGCCGGTGTGAAGCGCTCCTCGCCATCGACGATGAGGTTGAATGCCGCGGAGCTGTTCGGGTATTCGATCGTGCCGGCCCACCACCATCGCGGGTCGATCTTCACCCGCACACCATCAACCAACGCGTCGGCCCGTGGTAGTTGCCCCGTCGCCAGCATATCGATCATATCGCGGATTGCAGAGCGCAGATCCGTGCCGCGGATGGTGCGTAGGTCGTGGACCGCTTCCATCAGCGGTATGGATTCGGGCTGCTTCGGATCAAAGTCAGACAGTTGACGCCTCCGCCGGGCGCCCGCAAGAGGGTCGCGGCGGAAGCCCGGTGCGGGTCCGGACTTGTCGAGTTGCAATCCCTATCCGCCGCAGTTGAATACTACTCCGCCGCGGTGCGCAGCGGGATCACGTTCTCCGTTGCGGTCCCGGTGACATGCGCGGCCCATGCGTCGAATGCCGCGGCGCGCTCGCGGGCGAAATCGTGGCGCTGGTAGACCCCGGCGACCCCGCGGAGCTTGCCAGGCTGATGCGCGAGCAACTTATCGACAACGATGCTGTCGAAACCGAGCCTGGCAAGCACCGTGACCCCGGTTCGACGCAGATCATGCGGTATCCACGGGGCTACTTCGCCGCCGGCCTTTACGATCGCCGTGTCGAGATGACGCTTCGCTTTCGAGTAGCCACTGACATGCGACGTTGCCGTCGTGCTGAATACGAAGTCGCAATCCGCCAGTCTCGGCAGCGAGCGCAGGATGGCGCGCGCCGGCTCCGAGAGGTGCACGTCGTGAGGCTTGCCGTTTTTCATGCGGGCGCCGGGTATCGTCCAGAGGCTCAGATCGTCGGAGAGTTCAGACCAGCGAATGCCGGCGACCTCCTCGCGACGCTGTAGCGTCAGGATCAATAGCTGGTAGAAGCCGGCCCACGGATAGCCGAGCGCGCCGGCAGCGACCCATACGGCGCGCAATTCGTCGTCGCTCAAGACGCGCTCGCGCTCAGCCTTTTCCGGTGCCAACGGCAGCCCGGCGAAGGGATTGACCTCGACCTTGTCGCGCCTCAGACCCCACGAATAGCAGGCGCGGGCATATTGCTTTACCCGCGCCGCCGCGACGCGCTTACCGGCGAGGGTGATCCGGTCGATCGCGTTGACCGCATCGGACCTTGTGATACCAGCGGCAGGGCGCTTCAGCAGGTCGGCCAAGCCGAGGCGGATCGCGCGCACCGCTTCGACGGCATATCGGGGTCGGCGGTGCGAGAGATGCAAAGCCTTCCACTCTTCAATCAACCCCTCGAAGGTCAGTGCCATCGCGGCACGCTCGCGCTCCGCTTTCGCTCGCTGCAGTAAGCGCTCAGCTTTCGGGTTGAGACCTTTAGCGACGGCACCGAGACGGGCGCGTACCGCTTCGCGCGCCTGCTCGATCGTGATGTTGCCCCATACTCCGATCGGCTCCCTCACCTTGCGGCGGGTCACCGGATCGGTCCATTGTGCAATGAAGGATCGCGTTCCCTTCGCGGTCACCCGCACGCCAAGGCCGCGGCAGGCGCTATCGAACACCAGCCGATCCTTGCGGCCATCCTCCACCTTCAGCGCTGCCAGGAAGCGATCCGTGAGCTTTGACATTGCGCCTCCGATGCTCGCCGATTGCGGACCCCATGCGGATCCTACAGCCGGGTCCGCTACGGGTCCGCGTGGCGACCTGTGGCGAGCAATAAATCAGATAGCGGACGTTAAAGCAAAGTTTTATGCGGGATTCTGGTAGCGTCGGGCGACAAATGGCGCTGGTGACCCTCTGTCCTCTAAGCCGGTGGTCGCAGGTTCGGATCCTGCCGGGGTCGCCATTCCTTATCAAGGCACGCGACTGGATTACCCGCTGTTCGAGCAACCCATCGGCTGATACGCGTCTGTCAATTTGGTATCCTGCCAGCCCGGCAGGTCGTATCAACCGGGCGTAGAGGCAGCGCATTGGCTCTCGATCACATCGTTTCTCACTCTCCAACGAGGTGGGCTCTACCCTTCATGGTTTTTGGCGCGACATACGGAATCTTTAAATTCTTTGATGGGAATGTGTCCAAAGAGACGCTTCGGTCATTTTCCGGGTTTTTGCAGAACCATTCCTACGAGCCATATTTGGGCATCCTTCCTGAAATTATTCAGAGGACCTTCGACCGAACGTTTGGCACTCGACATTTTTCCCTGCGTTGCATTTTGGCATCTGCACTGGCATCAGTATTGTCTCTATCTTTGATCATCTCGATATCATTTTTGTGGAACTATGAAGATTTTTTATCGCGTTGGATAGGAAAGCCTTTTTCTGTAGAAGATAAATGGGTAACAGAATTTATAACCTGGATTTCTAGGTTCTCGGAATATACATTATTTTTCGTCGCCATTTTGATATGGGCTATTTGGTGTTGATACCAGATTTTTTAGCTTTATTAAAAATAAGAATAATTCTACGTGTTCTCGGGTATAAGACCCCAAAAGTAATGTCATTGATTACCATCGGAGCAATAGACTTTCTTGTCAGTGTATGGATGTTCCTCGTAGGTTATTCGTTCGTTCTACTTGTTTCAGTGATAACGGTTTCTTACTTTCACGACAAAACACCTATTTCTTTTACGTTTGACGAATTAATCCTATCATGGATGATATTGTTTTGGTTAACTATAAAGATTTTATTAATTTCAGGTAACATGTTCTTTGTTGTCGGGTTTGCCAGTCTTTTTTGGGCAAGCATGGTCCCTTCAATTTGGCTTTGGGCGTACATTGGATCGTCGCTGCTCACGCGCATGCTTCTGGCATCAACACCAATACTGCGTAATCTGGTCAGGTTCCTTGATGTGTCCGATCACCCCATCCGCTCCGTGGGCATAGTAGCCGGATCAGTTATGGCGTTAGGCTCCGTGATGATGCTCGCGCTTTTATCACTGATTTGACTTTTGTTAACAGCCGCCGTTTCCTTCCGAGCACCATGCCGCGCTCGCCCGGCTGCTTCGGTCGTGGTAGCGGTTTCGGCCTCGGTGCAGCTTCAAATTCGCCGGCGGCTGCCGCCGCGCAATGATCGACCAGAGGAGGAAGAAATGGCGACGATCCAACCTTATGCGGCAAAGAGCGTCTACGACCCGCCGGGTTATGCGCAGGCGGTCAAGGTCAGTGGCGCGCAGACGATGCTGTTTCTCGCGGGGCAAGTCGACTACACCGCCGATGGCGGGGTCGCCCATCCCGGCGATTTCAAGGCGCAGGCGCGGGCCTGCCTCGAGGCCGTCAAGGCCCAGGTCGAGGCCGGCGGCGGCACCGTCGCCAACATCGTCAAGATCAACACCTACCTCACTGACATTCGCCACCGCGCCGACTTGGTGCCGATCCGTCAGGAGGTCCTCGGCGCCCGCTCCCCGGCCAGCACCCTGGTCGCGGTCGCCGGCCTCGCCCACCCCGACTTCCTGATCGAAATCGAGGCGGTCGCGGTGCTGTAGCCCCCGGGCGGCGGCGCCGGGATTTTTGCGGTTGCGTCCGTTTGCATCGCACGCCGGCCGCAGACGCTCTAAGCGCTCAGTCGCCACCGGGTATGCCTGGGCGGGATTGCTCACCGCGATCGGCGTCGCCAATCTCGGCTTTGCCGCTTACGGCGACATGGCGCTGTGGGTCTGGTTCATCTCGGTCGGCGCGATCGGCGCCAAGCTCGCCGCCATTGCGCTGCAATATGCCGTCTTTCGAACCATAGTCCGCCGCCAGCTGGCGCAAGCCTCGGCGTGATGACGTTCGCGCCATATTCGCCGCCGCCTTGCTTTCAGTCAGCGCCATCGCTATAACCCGCCGCCTCAAAGGACACGAAAATGCCCAAGCTGAAAACCAAGAGCGGTGCGAAGAAGCGGTTCAGCCGCACCGCCAGCGGCAAGATCAGGATGAACGTCGCGCACAAACGCCATCGGCTGATCAGCAAGCCCAAGCAGATGAAGCGCCACGCCCGCGGCACGGTGACCTTGCAGCCGGGCGACGCCAAGCTCGTCCTGACCTATATGCCGTATCTGCGGAGCTGAGCCATGGCCAGGGTCAAACGCGGCGTGACGACGCATGCCCGGCACAAGAAGGTGCTGGAGCTTGCCCGGGGGTATCGTGGGCGCGCCAGCACCGCCTACCGCATCGCGCTCGAAAAGGTCGAGAAGGGGCTGCGCTACGCCTATCGCGACCGCCGCAACAAAAAGCGCGATTTCCGCGGCTTGTGGATCCAGCGCATCAACGCCGGCGCGCGCGAACACGGGCTGACCTATTCGGAATTCATGCACGGGGTCAAGCTCGCCGGGATCGATATCGACCGCAAAGTCTTGTCTGATCTGGCGATCCGCGAACCCGAGGCCTTTACTGCGATCGTCGCCAGCGCCAAGTCGGCGCTGGGTCAGGCGCAGCCGGCGGCGGCGTGAGATGACCCTGCCCTCCAGTCGTCGATTTACCGGGACTCCTGCTGGCTGAGGGCCCCGCACAGAGGCATTGTGACCGCAGGGGGCCTATTCCGGGGCCCCTTTTTGCTGGTTGGTGGAGGTAATGCAAGATCCCGCGGCGAAATCCGATCAATTCCTCAGGGAGATTGCCGATGCGCAATCGCCCGAGGAACTCGAGCAGGTCAGGATCAATCAGCTCGGCCGCAACGGCGCGATTACGACGCTGATGCGGGGACTGGGCCAGCTCCCCGCCGAACAGCGCCGCGAATCTGGCGCGAAGCTGAACAGCCTGCGGGACGAGATCGCCGCCGCGCTCGCTGCCCGTGCAGTCGAGCTTGGCCGCGCCGCCCTCGCCAACCGGCTGGCCGGCGAGCGCGCCGATGTGACGCTCCCGGTGCCGGCAGGCGGTGCCGGCGCCATCCATCCGATCACCCAGACCATCGACGAAGTTATCGCGATCTTCGGCGAGATGGGGTTTGCCGTCGCCGAAGGGCCGCACATCGAAGACGATTTCCACAATTTCACCGCGCTCAACATCCCGCCCGACCACCCCGCGCGCCAGGAACACGACACCTTCTACCTGCCGCAGCGCCCGGACGGCTCGCGGCTGGTGCTGCGCACGCATACCTCGCCCGTGCAGATCCGCACCATGCTGGCGCAAAGGCCGCCGCTGCGCATCATCGTGCCGGGGCGCACCTTCCGCTGCGACCACGACGCGACCCACTCGCCGATGTTCCACCAGGTCGAGGGGCTGGTCATCGACCGCACCAGCCATATGGGGCACCTGAAGGGCTGCCTCATCGAGTTCTGCCGCGCCTTCTTCGCCGTCGATGATCTCCCGGTGCGCTTCCGCCCGAGCTACTTCCCGTTCACCGAACCCTCGGCCGAAGTCGATATCGGCTGTTCGCGCGCCGGCGGCGAATTGAAGATCGGCGCCGGCGGCGATTGGCTCGAGATCCTCGGGTCCGGCATGGTCCATCCCAAGGTGTTGGAGAATTGCGGCATCGACCCCGCCGAGTATCAGGGGTTTGCCTTCGGCATGGGGATCGAGCGCGTCGCGATGCTGAAATACGGCATCCCCGATCTGCGCACCATGTACGACGCCGATCTGCGCTGGCTGCGGCATTACGGCTTTCTGCCGCTCGACATTCCCTCGCCCGTGCGCGGAGCCCTTTCGGGGGGTGCGGCGGCATGAAGACGACGCTGTCCTGGCTCAAGACCCATCTCGATACCGCGGCGCCGATAGCGGCAATCGCCGAGCGGCTGGTCATGCTCGGCCACGATGTCGAAGGCGTCGAAGACCGCGCCGCCGCACTCCAGGGCTTTGTCGTCGCCCGCGTTGTCTCCGCTGAGCCGCACCCCAACGCCGACCGCCTGCGCGTCTGCATCGTCGACAATGGTGCGGTCGAGACCCAGGTGGTGTGCGGCGCGCCCAACGCACGCGCCGGGATGAAGGGCGTTTTCGGCCCGGCCGGCGTGCGCATCCCGAAAACCGGCGCGGTCCTCGCTGAAAGCGCGATCCGCGGCGTCGCCTCCAGGGGCATGCTGATGTCGGCCGCCGAACTGGCGCTGGGCGAGGATCATTCCGGCATCATCGAACTCCACCCGGACGCCCCGGTCGGCACCAGCTACGCAGCCCTCTTGGGCGTCGACGACCCGGTCATCGACCTCAAGGTAACGCCGAACCGGGCCGATTGCCTCGGCGTGCGCGGCATCGCCCGCGACCTTGCCGCGGCCGGTCTCGGCCAGTTGAAGCCGCTCGATGCGACGCCGGTCGAGGGCCGCTTTGTGTCGCCGATCGCGGTATATATTGAGGACCCGGTCGCCTGCCCGTTGTTTCTCGGCCGCCATATCCGCGGTTTGCGCAATGGGCCAAGCCCGCGCTGGCTGCGTGATCGCCTCGAAGCGATCGGCTTGCGGCCGATTTCGGCCTTGGTCGACATCACCAACTTCGTGACCTTCGACCTCAACCGGCCGCTGCACGTCTTTGACGCCGGCAAGCTCGCGGGCGACCTGACGGTGCGCTTCGCCCGGACGAGCGAAAAGCTGCTCGCGCTCAACGGGCGCGAATACGAGCTCGACCCGGAAATAACCGCGATCGCCGATCCGGCCGGCGTCCAGAGCCTCGGCGGGGTGATTGGTGGAGAGGCAACCGGATGCACCGAGGCGACCACGCAAGTCTTTGTGGAGGCCGCGCTCTTCGACCCGGTCCGCACCGCCGCGACCGGGCGCCGGCTCGATATCGCCAGCGATGCGCGCTACCGCTTCGAGCGCGGCGTCGACCCGGCGTTTGTCGGGCCGGGCCTCGAAATTGCCACCCGGCTCATTCTCGAACTGTGCGGCGGGGAGCCCTCCGAGATCGTCGCAGCGGGCGCGGAACCGACATGGCGGCGCGACTACCTCCTGCGTTGCGAGCGGTTGTCGGGGCTCGGCGGACTGCATGTTCCCCCCGATGAGAGCCGCGCCATCCTCGAAGCGCTGGGCTGCGCCGTCGCCGAGGCCGCCGCGAATGCCACCGGGCATGATGGCAGCCTCACGGTGTCGCCGCCCCCGTGGCGCGGCGACATCGAGGGCGAGGCCGACCTTGTCGAAGAGGTGCTGCGGGTCAAGGGCTATGACCACATCCCGGCGGTGCCGTTGCCGCGCGACACGATCGTCTCGCGCCCAACCATCGATATGAGGCGCCGCCGCCTCGAACTGGTGCGCCGCACGCTGGCCGAGCGCGGCCTTGTCGAGGTGGTCGCGTTCTCGTTCATCTCGGCAGAGGCGGCCGCGCTGTTCGGCGGCGCCAAACCGGAACTGCGGCTCATCAACCCGATCAGCGCCGATCTCGACGCGATGCGGCCGAGCGTTTTGCCCGGCCTCGTCGCGGCGGCGCAACGCAACGCCGATCGCGGTTTTCCCGACGTCGCCCTGTTCGAATTGGGTCCGATCTACCGGAACGACACGCCGGAGGGTCAGGCCAATGTGGCAAGCGGGCTGCGCGCCGGCCGCCGGCGCCCGCGCGACTGGCGCGAAAAGGCGGGCTCCGCCGATCTTTTTGACGCCAAGGCCGACGCGTTGGCCGCGCTCGCCGCCGCCGGCGCGCCGGTTGACAACATCCAGGCGTCGGCCGACCCGCCACCCTGGTACCACCCGGGCCGCGCCGGCCGGCTGCGCCTCGGGCCGACCGAGCTTGGCCATTTCGGCGAATTGCACCCCGACGTGATTGAAGCCTGCGCGGCGAAAGGCCCGATCGCCGCGTTCGAGGTGTTCATTGATGCCGTGCCGCTGCCGCGCGCGGGCCGCGGCCGGCCGCCGCTTCGGCTCTCGGTGTTCCAGCCCTTCGAGCGCGATTTCGCCTTTATCGTCGATGCCGATCTGCCGGCCGAGACCCTCTTGCGCGCGGCCCGCGGGGTCGACCGCCAGCTCGTGACCGAGATTCGGCTCTTCGACGTCTATGAGGGAACGGGCCTCCCCGAAGGCAAGAAATCGCTCGCCATCTCGGTCACCTTGCAACCCCAGGCGGCGACCCTGACCGACGCCGAGATCGAAGCCTTCTCCAAGCGCCTCGTCGCCGCCGTGGAGAAAGCGACCGGAGGCACGCTGCGGGGTTAGTCGCCCGCCACATTAAACACGGCAATCGCCTGACTGAGGCCCTTCAACGGGAGATCGCCGATCTCCTCGAACCGGAAATTGCCTTCGACGGCACCGGCGACCCGCTTGGCCACCAGAATCTGGCCGTCGGCGGCCGCGTCGCAGAGGCGGGAGGCGAGGTTGCACACCGTTCCGATCGCGGTGTAGTCGACCCGTTCGGCGAAGCCGATCTGGCCGAGCGTCGCATAGCCCTGGGCGATGCCGATGCCGAAGCCGATTTCACGCCCGCGCCGGCGCCAATCACCCTGCAGCCGCGCCACTGCCTCGCGCATCTCGACGGCCATCTTGACCGCGCGCTCGGCCGGGTCAGGGCACGGCACGGGATCGTTGAAGAACATCATGATGCCGTCGCCCGAGAAATGGGCGAGCGTGCCTTCGGAACGGGTCACCAAGGGCCCCAGCGCCTCGTGATACTCGCGCATCAGATCGAGCACTTCTTCGGGCTCGGCGGTCTCGGCAAACGCGGTGAAGCCGCGCAGGTCGCAGAACACCACAACGATGTCGCGGCGATGGGTTTCGAGGATGCGGCTGTCGCCTGACGACACGATCATCTCGGCGAGCTGGGGCGCGAGGAACCGCTTCAACGTCTCCATGCGCTGGAGCTCGCCGAGCTGGGCTTCGACCCGGGCTTCGAGGTCCTTATTCCACAGCGCCAGTTCGCCGGCCTGGTCTTCAAGGCGCCGGGCCTGCTGCTGCACGGTGTCGTGCAGCGCCTTGATGCGCAGCATCGCCCGCACCCGCGCCACCAGCGCGGCCTGGTCGACGGGCTTTGTCAGATAGTCGTCGGCGCCGGCTTCGAGCCCGGCGACAACGTCTTTTGCATCGGCCCGCGCCGTCACCAGGATCACCGGGATGAACGGCAGCGCCAGATCGGCCTTCAACCGCTTCACCGTCTCAATGCCGTCGAGCTTCGGCATCTGGATGTCGAGGAGAACGAGGTCGGGGAGCTGTTCCTGAATGATCGCGAGCGCCGCCTCGCCATCGCCGGCGGCGATGATCTCGTAACCCTGGCTTTCGAGGCGCAGCTGCAGGATCTCGACATTGTCGGGCACATCGTCAACGACCAGGATCAGCGGCGGTGTGCGCATGACCGCGGCCCCGTTACGGCAGGAATTCGCGGATCTTGGCCAATAGCTGACGCGGGCTGTACGGCTTGGCGACGTAGCCGTCGCAACCGGCCGCGCGCGTCTTTGCTTCGTCGCCGGAGAGCGCATACGAGGTGACCGCGATGATCGGGACCCGCGCCAGCGCCGGGATCGCGCGGATCCGCCGGGTCGCCTCATAGCCGTCGATCCCCGGCAACTGGATGTCCATCAGGATCAGGTCGGGCTGCTCGCGTTCGGCCGCGGCAACCCCCTCCAGCCCGTCCACCGCCTCGATCAGCTCGTACCCGGCGCTCGCCAACAGATCGCCGACGATCTGCCGATTGTCCTCGGTGTCTTCGATAACCAGGATGCGCTTTGTCATGCCGCCCCCATCAGCTCCGCCGTCAGCTCAGGCACGCCCTCGACCCGGATCGGCAGGGTGACCCGGAAGGTGGCGCCCTGCCCCAATTCGGAATCGACCGAGATCGTGCCGCCCTGCATCTCGACCATGCGCTTGGAGATAGCCAGGCCAAGGCCGGTGCCGCCCTTTTTCCGGGTGTTCGAATTGTCGATCTGCTGGAATTCGCCGAAGATCTTGTCCTGATCGGCGGGCGCGATCCCCGGCCCGGTGTCGCGCACGGTCAGCACGAAATTGCCGTTCTCGGCCGCGGCGCCGATCGCGACTTCGCCCGCATCGGTGAATTTGACGGCGTTGCCGACGAGGTTCAGCAGCACCTGAGACAGGCGGCGCGCGTCGCCGTGCCCGGTGGGGAGGCCGGGCCGGATGTCCGAGACGAATTTCAGCCCCTTATTATTGGCGAGGCTTTCGGTGGCGCTGACCACCGAACGCACGACATCGGCCATCGCGTAGTCTTCGAGGGTGAGGGTCAGCTGCCCAGCCTCGATCTTCGCCAGGTCGAGGACGTCGTTGATGAGGGCGAGGAGGTGCTTGCCGTTGTTCTGCACGCGCTCCAGCACCCCCGCGGCGCGCGGCGGCAGTTCGCCATAGATGCCGTCGACCATCAATTCGGCATAGCCGAGGATGGCGTTGAGCGGCGTGCGCAATTCGTGGCTCATATTGGCGAGAAATTGCGATTTGTGCTCGCTCGCCAAAGCCAATTGATCGCTCTTGTCGGCGATCTCCCGGAAGAGGCGCGCGTTCTGGATCGCCAGCACCGATTGCGAGGCGAAGGCCTGCATCAACCGCACTGTCGCCTCGGGGAACGCGCCGACCGCGCGGCGCTGCAGGATCGTCGCCCCCATGATGCGGTCGGCGCCGACCAGAGGCACGATCAGCACCGAACGAAAGCCGTCGGCGACCGCGGCGTCGCGCAGCGGATTGGACGGACGCTCGCGCAAATCCGGGATCTGCACCGGCGCCCGCCCGGCGATGGCGTCACCCAGCGCAGTCATCGTCTCGCCGACGCTGAGGTCGCGGATCTCGCGAACCATCGCCTCGGTGTAGCCGACCGCGTCGACAAAATGGAAGGCGCGCTCGGCCCGGCTGTAGCGGAAGATGACCCCGGCCTCGGCGCCGGCGAGGCTCACCGAGCGGTTGAGGATCGTCACCAGCACCGAGCGCAGATCCAAGGTCGAACTGACCTCTTGCCCGACCTCCCCGAGCGCCTTCAATTCTTCGACCGAACGCGCCAGCTCGTCGGTGCGCTCGCGCAATTCGTTGAGAAGCCGCGCATTCTCGATCGCGATTACCGCCTGGTCGGCGAAGGTGGTGACGAGCGCGATCTCCTTGTCATCGAACGGCTCGACCCGATGCCGGGCAACGGAGATCACGCCGATCGGCTCACCCTCGCGCAGCAATGGCACACCAAGCACGGTGTGGATTTTGCCGACGGCGACCGCTTCGACAAGCGTATATTCGGGGTCGGCGGCGATATCGGCAACATGCACGATCCTGCGTTCGAGCGCGGTCCGCGCGACGACGCTGCCACGGCCAGGCATGAATGAATGGGCGCGGATGATTGCGTCCCACTCGGGGTTGAGCGAAGAGGTGGCCACATAGCGATAAGCTTCGCCTTCGCGGACGGCGAGATGCCCCATTTCGGCGTCGCACAGCCGCGCGGCGGTTTCGACCAGGGTATCGAGCACCGGCTGCAGATCGAACGTCGACTGGCTGATGACCTTGAGCACCTCGCTGGTCGCGGTCTGGTATTCGAGCGATTCCTGGAGATCGTCGGTGCGCGACCGCAATGCGCCCAGCAGCCGCGCGTTCTCGATCGCGATCACCGCCTGGTCGGCGAAGGTGCTGACGAGCTCGATTTGCTTCTCGGTGAATGCCTCCACCCGCATGCGCGCCAGCCCGATCACACCGATCGGGGATCCCTCGCGCAGCAGCGGCACCCCGATCATCGTGCGTACTCCGCCGACCCGCGCGTCTTCCTTGGCCTCGTACAGCGGGTCGGTCCAGGCATCGAGGATCTGGACAGTTCGCGATTCGAGCGCGGCGCGGCCGACCACGCTGCCGGTTCCCGGCCGAATGGTTATGTCGCGCTCGCGCGCTTCGTATTCCGGTACCAGCATCTGGCCCGCCGCCCAGCGGTACTCGCCGCCCTCGTTACGGTAGATGATCGCGGTGTCGGCGCGGCACAGGCGGATCGCGGTCGCCACGACGGTCTGCAGCACGGTGTCGAGATCGAATACCGAACGGCTGATGACCTTGAGCACCTCGCTGGTCGCGGTCTGGTATTCGAGCGATTCCTGCAGGTCGCGGGTGCGCTCGCGGGTCTCGTTCAACAGCCGCGCGTTTTCCATCGCGATCACCGCCTGCGCCGCGAAATTCTGTAGGAGAGCGATCTGCTTGTCGGTGAACGGCCTTACCTGTCGCCGATATACGATGATTGCGCCTTGCAATACGCCCTCCTTACGCAAGGCAATTGCAGCAATCGAGCGGATGCCAGCGGTGTCCGCCAACTCCCGAAACCGCAAATTCGTGCGATATGCCTGCTCCTGGTGAACATCCGCCGCCCAAAGGATGCTTTCACCAGCCATCAGCCGCTCCAGAGGCGATGTACCATCGCCCTGCGGCCGACTGGGACCTCGTTGCCGCCGGTATGAGATGAACTCGGGGTCACCCTTTATAGCCGCAGGGCTGAACTCTCCCGCTTCAAAGGTGTAGATATGTCCGTAATCGGCCTCGCACAGCCGCATCGCCCGTTCGAGCATCGCGTCGAACACCGGGGCGAGATCGCCGGGCGAGGAATTGATGACGCCCAAGACCTCGGCGGTCGCGGTCTGCTGCTCCAGGGCCTCGCGCGTTTCGGTGATCAGGCGCGCGTTCTCCATCGCGATCACCGCCTGCGCCGCGAAGTTCTCCAGCAGCGCAATCTGCTTGTCGGAAAACGGCCGCACCTCCTGCCGATAGATCGTGATGGCGCCGAGCAGCCGTTCGTCTTTGCGCAATGCCACCCCGACATAACTTCGAGCCTTGCCGAAGCGCACCAGTGCCTGAACCCCCGCGCCGACGCCGTAAGCATCGCTTTCGGCAAGGTCCGTTATCGCGATGACTTCCTCGCCGCGGACAAAACGCTCCGCCAGACTTCCCCGCACGGGCGCCAGAGGTTCCGCCCCGGTCTGCCTGATCAGGTCGGAGGGAACGCCGTGAAAAGCGACCCGATGGAAACGCTCGCCGTCCCAAGTCAAAAGGCCGCCGAAATTCGCGTCGCAAATCCGCGTCGCGCGTTCCAGCATTGCGTCGAACACCGGGGCGAGGTCGCCGGGCGAGGAGTTGATGACCCCCAGCACCTCGGCGGTCGCGGTCTGTTGTTCCAGCGCTTCGCGCGTCTCGGTGATCAGCCGCGCGTTTTCCATCGCGATGACCGCCTGTGCCGCGAAATTCTGTAAGAGGGCGATCTGTTTGTCGGTGAACGGTCGCACCTCGCGCCGGGAAATCACAAAGGCGCCCACGTGAGCGCCATCCTTGACCAGCGCCACGAAGATGATCGTGCGGAAGCCCCCAAATTCGGCTGTCGCGGCAACCACTTGCCCGTGCGAGCGATCCGCAAGAGGATCGAGAATTTGGACGAGGCGCTCCCCGCGCATTATCCGTCGCACCGGATCATTTTCCCCGGGGTCGAGTTGCTCGCGGTTCTTGCGGAGTGTCTGGATAAACTCGGCGGAGAATCCGCGCGAGGCCGCAAGGTGTGCACGCTCACCCTCAAACGTCCAGAGCGTGCCTTGGATGCTCTCGCAGAGATTAATCGCCTTTTCCAGCATCGCATCGAACACCGGGGCGAGGTCGCCGGGCGAGGCGTTGATGACGCCCAGCACCTCGGCGGTCGCGGTCTGCTGCTCCAAGGCTTCGCGGGTCTCGGTGATGAGGCGCGCGTTCTCCATCGCGATCACCGCCTGTGCCGCGAAATTCTCCAAGAGTGCGATCTGCTTGTCGGAAAACAGCCGCACCTCGGTGCGGTAGGCGGTGATGTAACCGAGCAAGGCATCGTCCTTGCGCAGCGGCACAAAGAGCACGGTGCGCTCGCCCGCCTCGACCGCCGCTCGCGCAATCGGCGTGGCCTGCTCGCGAGCCATAGCATCCGGGATATGGATCAGGCGTTCCCCCCGCAGCAGGCGTTCCTGGGGGCCACCGGGCGGCGGCCGAAACGGCTGACGCACCAACTCCGCGAACTTCTCCGGCATCCCCCGCATTGCGACCGCACGGCAATACTCGCCGTCATACGCCATCAAGGCACCGTGGGCGGCACCACACAGGGTATGCGCCTTTTCCAAGATCGCGTCGAACACGGGCGCGAGGTCGCCGGGCGAGGAATTGATGACCCCGAGCACCTCGGCGGTCGCCGTCTGCTGCTCCAAGGCTTCGCGCGTCTCGGTGATCAGCCGCGCATTCTCCATCGCGATCACCGCCTGCGCCGCGAAATTCTCGAGCAGCGCGATCTGCTTGTCGGTGAACGGCCGCACCTCCTGGCGATAAAGCGTAATCGCACCGAGAGCACCGCCATCCTTGCGCAACGGCACGATGACGACGCAGCGCGCGCCTGCGAGGTCGACAATCGCCCGGGTGAGTTCGTCGCCGGCGAGATAAGCGCGGATATGCGGTCAAATCGGCAATTGCGAGAGTGCCTTCTCCCCGCATCATCCGAGCGGGACCGAAGCCCGGGCTGGGGCGGAACGGGGCGCGGCATAGTTCGGCGAAGGCCGCGGGGACATTGTGCAGCGCTCCGGCGGTCGCGAACTCGCCATCGAAATTCACAGAATGCCGAAGCTGGCTTCGCAAAGCCTGGTGGCCTTGTCGAGCATCGCATCGAACACCGGGGCGAGATCGCCGGGCGAGGAATTGATGACCCCCAGCACCTCGGCGGTCGCGGTCTGCTGCTCCAGGGCCTCGCGCGTCTCGGTGATCAGCCGCGCGTTCTCCATCGCGATCACCGCCTGCGCCGCGAAATTCTGCAGCAGGGCGATCTGCTTGTCGGTGAACGCGCGGACCTGCTGACGGTAGATCGAGATCGCTCCGACCAGCGCGCCGTCTTTGCGTAATGCAACAGATAGCAGCGTGCGACACTTGCCAATCTCAACGAGCGCCCGCCCTGCGGCGTCACCCGCCAGCCCGAAGCTGGCCACTTCACTAATATCAATCATATGCGCCGCATTTTCGCCCTTGACCACGCGATCAAGCAGTCGTGCCCGGCGGCGGCCGAAACGGCCCGAAGCGCACCAGAAATTCGGCAAGCTCCGGTACACCACTGACCGTGACTACGTGGAATCGCTCGCCATCGTAAGTCATGAGGTGGCCGAACGCGGCCTCGCACAGCCGCATCGCCTTTTCCAGCATCGCATCGAACACCGGCTTCAGATCGCCGGGCGAGGAATTGATGACCTGGAGGACCTCGGCGGTCGCAGTCTGTTGCTCCAACGCCTCGCGCGTTTCGGTGATGAGGCGCGCGTTCTCCATCGCGATCACCGCCTGCGCCGCGAAATTCTGGACGAGCGCGATCTGCTTATCGGAAAACGGCCGCACCTCCTGGCGGTAGACGGTCAGAGCACCGAGCAGCACATCATCCATGCGCAGCGCGACAGTCAGCATAGTGCGACCGCCGCCGACATCTACGAACCTGCGCGCGCCTTCGTGGCCGGCGCGATAAAGGTCGGTGTCCATGACGTCGACAATGTGGGCGATGCTCTCGCCACGCACGATTCGCGGCCATGTAACCCCGATTTCCGGCCGCGTTGCGCCCAGTGCAAAATTCCCCTCGGCAACCCCCGACTCGCCATGCACTGCCACAAAGCAGAAGAGTTCGCCGTCAAAAGTGGCTAGTTGCCCACGCGACGCTTCACACAGCCGGGTTGCCTTTTCCAATATCGCGTCGAACACCGGCGCGATGTCGCCGGGGGAGGAGTTAATGACCCCCAGCACCTCGGCGGTCGCGGTCTGCTGGTCCAATGATTCGGAGAGTTCGGCGGTGCGGTCGGCGACCCGCTGCTCCAATTCGGCGTAGGATTGCTGCAAATCCGCGCCCATGCGGTTGAACTGTTCGGCCAAAGCCTCCAATTCGTCGCCGGTGTGGATCTCGATGCGGTGGTCGAATTCGCCGGCGCCAATTCGCGCCGCGCCGGCTTCGATGGCGCGGATCGGGCCGGTCATGCGCCGCGCGATGACCAGCGCCACCAATGTCGCCGCGATGAGGCCGAAGACGAACAGCGCCAGCGTCCGCCACGCCTCGCCATAAAGCGGCGCAAAGGCTTCCGACAGTGGCACCTCGACAAACACCCGCCAGCCGAGCGGGGCAATCGCGGCATGCGCGGTCAAGACGCTGCGCCCGGCGAGGTTGGTCGCGACCGTGACGGCGTGCGCAACGCCGGGCGCCCCCGGCCCCGGCGCCCCCGGCCCGGGCGCGACCACCGGCGCGGCCAGCGGCGCCAGCGTCTCGGCGACCTGCGGCAGCTTTGACAGATCGGTGTCGCGCAAGACGAGGCTGATGTCGGGGTGGGCGATCAGCCGCCCGCGGCCGTCGACGACGTAGGCATAGCCGCCCTCGCCGATCTTCAACTGGGTGATGACGTCCCAGATCAGCTTCAGATTGATCTCGGCGACGGTGACGCCGGCATTCCTCCCCTCGCGCGCCATCGCCAGCGTCATGTAGGGTTCCGATTGCTTGCGGAAATAGACCGGGCTGAACCAGGTGCGGTTGGCTTTGGCTTGCGTGAAGGCGGGAGTTTGCGAGAAATCCTCGTTGCTCGCGACGACGTCCATCTTGAGGCGCGAGACCCGGAGCTGCTCCCGGCCCTCTGCGTCGAGCTGCGACAATTCGGTGATCGCCGGCACCTGGCGCAACAGCCGGAAATAATCCTGGCGGCGCTGGTCGAGCGGGCCCGAGGCCCATTGCGCATGCGTCGTCCAGCCGATCTGGCGCTCGATTTCGCCGATGAACTCCTCGATGCGGGTCGCCGCCGCATCCGCCTTTTCCTGCTGGACGTGGACCAGCGCGGCCTTGTTTTCCTCAAAAGAGAACCAGAGATCGAAGGCGCTGTTGATGAGCAGCGCGGCGCCGACCAGCGCGATGAACAACAGCGCGTATTTGCGGAACAGGCGGCGCCGCGGCGGCGCGGCCCTGCCTGCCGCGAGCCGGTCTGCCGGCAACCGCAATGTATCCTCGGCCCCGCTCACCCAGCCACCCCGCCGCCAATCGCCGATCCCGCGGCGCCGCAGTGTAACGCCGATCACGCCCGCCGTCTGCCGGCTATTCGTTGACCGGGTAGCTTCCAGAGGCTACTTCTGGATCATGCGCACGGTCGGCCTAAAGACCCTCAAAAACAAGCTCAGCGAGTATGTCCGGCTCGCGGCCGCAGGCGAGACCGTCGTGATCACCGACCGCGGTCGCATCGTCGCCGAGATCGTCCCGCCACAACGGCACCAGCGCGAAAGCGTCATCGAGCGCGGCGTCCGCGAAGGATGGATGATACCCGCGAAGCGGCCCTTTGGACCGCTGCCGCCGCGCAAGCCGATACCCGGCTATACGTTGGAGCAATTGCTCGCGCGATCTTGATCAAGATCGAGAAGATCGCGTGTGATCTACGTCGACAGCTCCGTTTTGTTGGCCGACGTGCTGGCCGAATCTCGATCTCCACCCGAAACACTATGGGAAGCGGAGCTCGCCTCAAGCCGGTTGCTGGCCTACGAGGTATGGAACCGGATCCACGGAAACGGCCTCTTGTTGCTCATGGTGAGCGAGCAGACGCGCTGCTGGCCCGGATCAACTTCACGGACATGAGCCGAGAAGCATTGGCCAGGGCATTGGAGGCGTGGCCTACCGCATTGCGCACGCTCGATGCGCTGCATCTCGCCACAATCCACTTTCTGCGCCGGCACGGCGACACGATAGAGCTTGCAAGCTACGACAAAAGGATGCTTGCCGCCGCCGCTGCGCTCGGCATACCGATCGCGGCGCTTTGACCGGCTCGCGTTGATCACCAGGGGCCGCGTCCCTATGTTCGGCCCCAGCCATGACCCCACTCAGCCATATCCGCAATTTCGCGATCATCGCGCATATCGACCACGGCAAGTCGACGCTGGCCGACCGGCTGATCCAGGTCTGCGGCGGGCTGGAGGCGCGCGAGATGCGCGAGCAGGTGCTCGACACGATGGAGTTGGAGCGCGAGCGCGGCATCACGATCAAGGCCCAGACCGTGCGGCTCCAATACCGGGCGAAGGACGGCGAGGATTATGTCCTCAACCTGATGGATACGCCGGGCCACGTCGATTTCGCCTACGAGGTCAGCCGCTCGCTCGCCGCCTGCGAGGGTTCGCTGCTGATCGTCGATGCCAGCCAAGGGGTCGAGGCGCAAACGCTCGCCAATGTCTACCAGGCGGTCGCGGCCGGACACGAGATCGTGCCGGTGTTGAACAAGATTGATCTCCCCGCGGCCGAACCCGACCGGGTCCGAGAGCAGATCGAGGACGTCATCGGCCTCGACGCCGCCGACGCGCTCCTCATTTCGGCCAAAACCGGGCTCGGCATCGAGGATGTGCTGGAGGCGCTGGTGCATCGGCTGCCGGCGCCCAAAGGCGACGAGGCGGCGCCCTTGAAGGCCCTGCTCGTCGACAGCTGGTACGACGCCTACCTCGGCGTCGTCATCCTGGTGCGGGTCAAGGACGGCAAGCTCGCGGTCGGCCAGAAGATCCGGCTGATGGCGAGCGGGGCGGCGCACAGCGTCGAGCGGGTCGGCGTCTTCACCCCGAAGGGGGTCGCCGCTCCGGATTTGGGGCCGGGCGAGATCGGCTTCATCACCGCCGGGATCAAGACCGTCGCCGATTGCCGGGTCGGCGACACGATCACCGAGGACCGCCGCCCGGCCGAGGCGCCGCTGCCCGGGTTCCAGCCGGTGCAGCCGGTGGTGTTCTGCGGCCTCTTTCCGACCGATTCGGCCGATTACGAGCGGCTGCGCGACGGCCTCGCCAAATTGCGCCTCAACGATGCGAGCTTCATCTACGAGCCGGAGACCTCGGTGGCGCTGGGCTTCGGCTTCCGCTGCGGGTTCCTCGGCCTCCTCCACCTCGAGATCATCCAGGAGCGGTTGTTACGCGAGTTCGACCTCGACCTGATTACCACCGCCCCCTCGGTCGTCTACCGGGTGCACCAGAGGAACGGCCGCGTCCTCGACCTGCACAACCCGGCCGACATGCCCGATCCCGTCAGGATCGACCACATCGAGGAGCCGTGGATCAAGGCGACCGTCCTGGTTCCGGACGCCTATCTCGGCACCGTGCTGGCGTTGTGCGAGGAGCGGCGCGGGGCTCAGCAGGACCTGACCTATGCCGGCAGCCGCGCGATGGTGGTCTACCGCCTGCCCTTGAACGAGGTCGTGTTCGATTTTTACGACCGTTTGAAGTCCGTCAGCCGCGGCTACGCCAGCTTCGACTACCACCTCGACGGCTACGCCCCGGGCGACCTCGTCCTGATGAACATCCTGATCAACGGCGACCCGGTCGACGCCTTGTCGATCATCGTCCATAGGAGCGAAGCCGAGCGGCGCGGCCGGGCTTTGTGCGAACGCCTGAAGGACCTGATCCCCCGCCAATTATTCCAGATCGCGATCCAGGCGGCGTTGGGCGGAAGGGTGGTGGCGCGCGAGACCGTGAAAGCCCTGCGCAAGGATGTGCTCGCCAAATGCTACGGGGGCGACGTAACCCGCAAGCGCAAGCTCCTCGAAAAGCAAAAGGAAGGCAAAAAGCGGATGCGCCAGTTCGGCAAGGTCGACATCCCGCAATCCGCCTTCATCGCCGCCCTCAGAATGGGCGACAGCTGACCGTCGGCCGGGGCAGGTTTCGCCGAGATTGCTTCGCTGCGCTGGCAATGACAGCAACGGGGTTGTCATTGCGAGGGCGATTATGCCGGACTTTACCGGCACGGTCGGATTGCGCTAGGATGGCTGCGACAGGCCGGCGCTCTAATTGTGATGATGGTAGTGATATTGTTTTGCAGCATGCCGATATCATCTTCAGCAGGTATAAGTATAACGCGTATCAGCAACCTCTACAAACCCCCTAGGGCTATCGTAACGCCAGCATTGGGCGGTTTTATGGCTTTTGGTGAAAGGGCCATGATAAGTAACAACTATTTGAATAATTGTTTTGTTTCCAAGCCATCTAAGAGAGTCTTTGTACTCCATGACTTCGCTCGACACTCCATAGCTGATATTAGAAATCTTTTCGTTTGCCGACAAAATTCGTTTCTGCAAGAGTGGATGATCCCCGATTATTATCAATGGTGGATATTCCGTGTTAATAATTTTCCCACACCTTATACTCACGTTATCTATTACGGCGGCCAATTTACCATTATTAGAGACAGTATAGGTTATCCATGGTGGATTAGTAATACGCCCAGGATTTCGATGGAAAGCTATTTCGTATACAAAAATATACGGGCGTTCCAACAGTGGGATAGCCTCCGCGGCGGTTTTAGCCGCATCGGCGCTAATGCGAGCGGTCCTATCGGCGCGGATCAGGAAAAAGATTTGGACAGCCGAGACCAAAGCCAAAAGTCCAGTAAATCTCTCCAGCCAGAGGGTGTAATCCGCAATCCGTTCTTCCGACGACCGTGGGTCAATGTAGGGCTTGGCGCTATCGCTGGCGCGGTGTGGTGCTTGGGATGTTGGGTGGTGTTGCGATGAAATTTCCGACCAAATACCAAAGGTGCCGAGGCCGAGAAACAGCGCTAACCCTAAAGCGGTTCCTCGACGACCTTCTAGCATCCCCGGATAGCCTCTCCGAAGATGTCCGCGTTCTCGCGGTTGTTGTAGCGGAACTGGAACTCGGCGACGTACAGCGGCAGGTACTTGGCGCTGACCTTGTGGAACGTGCCGACCACGCCGCGCTTGAAGATCGACCAGAAGCCTTCGATCGTGTTGGTGTGGATCGCGCCGACGACGTACTGGCCGGTGGCGTGCTCGATGACGTCGTGCGGGTAGTCCTTGTCCAGCCCGCGATAGCCGACCCACTCGTCGGTGCACGAGCAGGCTGACCTTCTCGGAGACCGCGCCGCGCACGAACGATTTGAGGATGTCGCCGCCGCACGGTCTCGATGACCCGCGCGACGACCTTGCCCTTGCGCTCGACCGCGCCGACGACTGGGACCTTGCCCGAGCCGATGCCGCCGCGTCCCGCCGCCTCCCCGCGCTTGTCGAGTGCCGGTTCTTGGCCTTGCCGCCGACGAAGGTCTCGTCAACCTCGACGATCCCCATGAGCTTGCGGAAGTCATCGTTCGCCATCCCGGCGCGGATGCGGTGGCACATGTACCAGGCCGTCCGGTAGGAGCCGAAGCCCATCATGCGGTGTATCTGAAGGGCGCTAATCCCCTTCTTGCTGGTCAGCATCAGGTGGATGACGCGGAACCACTGGCGCAGCGGCTTATTGGTGTTCTCGAAGATCGTGTTGACCAGGACCGAGAACCGATAGCCGTCGTTCCCCGGCCCGCACGCGTAGCATACCCAGTTGAAGCCCTGGGCGTGCGGTTTGACCTCCGCGTTGCCGCAGCGCGGGCAGACGACGAACTCGGGCCAGCGGTGCTCGGCGAGGTACAGCTTGCATGCGTCGTCGGTCGGGAAGGCCGCTTCCCATTCCGCGATCGTCATCTGCGGGACGGGTTTGGTGGGCTGTTTGGCGCGGGCCATCTCGACGCTCCGGTTCGATCTGGGCTAACCTCACCCCGTCGTGCCGGTAAAGTAAAGCATAATCGCCATTGCGAGGAGCAGAGCGACGAAGCAATCTCGTGCAACCAACTCACTGCCCGACCGCCCCCGTGACCAGCCGCATGAAGCCGTCGCGGGCGGCGGGATCGATCCAGCGCAACACCGCGACGATGTCGTTCTCGGGGTCGATCCAGGTCAGGTTGCCGCCGGCGCCGCTCGCGCAATAGCTGGCTTCCGACGCGCTCGGATACATCTCGCGGCCGGTGTTGAGCCACCACAGATAGCCGTATCGCGGGTAGAGCGGGCACGGCACGCGCATCCGCCGGATCCATTCGGCCGACAGGATGCGCCGTCCCCTCCCAGACCCCGCCGCGCAGCATCAGGAGGCCGATCCGCGCCTGGTCGCGGGCGTGGATGAACACCCCGCCGCCCCAATGCGAGCCGCCCGACACCGACTGCATCCGCTTGCCGTCGATCTCGACATACGAGTTGCGATAGCCGTGCCATTCCCAATTCGGCGAGGCGCCGATCGGCTGCCATCACCAGCTCGCGGAACACCTCCGGCAGCGGACGGCGCCACAGCCGCAGCAAGGCCAGGCTCAGCCGGTTGACCCGGACGTCGTTGTATTCCCAGAACGTGCCGGGCGCCTGCAGGTCGCGGTGCGTGCCCTTTCTTGCCCGCGGCCGGCCGCCCGCCGACGCTGCGGTTGCGGTCGATCAAATCGGGCTTGCCCCACAGCTCGCCCTCCCATTCCGACGTTTGCTGCAGCAGCTGGTGCCAGGTGATCTTGTCATTGTGCGGCGGGTCAGAACCCGCCATCGTCGACCGGCGGCAGACCGGCTCGTCGAGGTCACCGATGAGGCCCTTATCCCAGGCGAGGCCGGCGAGGATCGACAGGTAGCTCTTGGCGACGCTGAACGTCAGATCGACCTGCCCGGTATCGCCCCATTCGGCGACAATCCTGCCCTCCCGCAGCACGAGGCCGTTCGGGCCGCCGCGCGGGCGCACCGGTCCCAGCGGCTCGTTCCACGGCGGCTCTTCGCCAAAATCGGTCCGCACCATCTGGGCGAGGTCGCGGCTCCACGGCGTCTCATGTTCGGCGGCGTGGCGCGCCGCCGCGGCGATTGCCGCGGGGTCGAGGCCGGCGAGGTCGGGGTCGCGTCGCTCCCAGGCCGGGTGTTCGGCGGCGGGAAATAGGGCATGGCTCGGTATCCGCTATGGTTCGGGCTTGATTTCCGGGTAATCGGCACGACCTCGTGGTGCATCCGCCCGCCGCGCGAGCGATTGGGCGAGCGCAACGCGCTGGACTTTGCTAATTTGGCCCAGCGTTCAGTCTCCGGGGTCGTCTAATGGGTTCTCTCAGTCCAATACACTGGCTGCTCGTCATCGGCGTGGCCGTGATCTTGTTCGGAGGCCGGGGCAAAATTTCCGGAATCATGGGCGATTTTGCCAAGGGCATCAAGGCCTTCAAGGCCGGGATGAAGGAGCCCGAGGAGGAGGCCGCCGCTCCGGTCGCCCAGGTGACGCCCCCCGGCGCCTCGACCGCTGGCGCGACGAGCTCGACCGCCACCATGGGCGGCGCCGCCGCCGAGCGTCCGCGCGATCACGCCTGAGCCCTGAGCGAGCGCCCGGGGTGACCGCCTCCGCGGTGCGCAGCGCGCGCGCCCCCGAAAGCCTGCGGCCGCTCCCCAACGACCGCCTCGAAATCCGCATCGACCCGCTGAAGGGCCGCGGCGTCTTTGCGATTGCGCCGATCGCGGCTGGAACGGTGATCGAGGCGGCCCCGGTCATCCTGGTGTCGCCGCGGCAGTGCCAGCTCCTCGATCAGACGATCCTCCACGACTATTATTTTGACTGGGACGGCGATCCGGACGGCGGCAGTGGGGACGAGGGACGCGGCGCCGTCGCGCTCGGTCTCGTCACGCTATGCAACCATTCGCGCAAGCCCCGCGCGCGGGTCAGGCGCAACGTCCCTCAAACGACGCTCGATCTGATTGCGCTGGTGCCGATCGCACCGGGCGAAGAAGTTACGATCGACTATAATTGCCCGCTGTGGTTCACGGCAGAGGATTGACCGGGTCAATGGCAACGGACAAGACGGGCATGCGACGGTTCGAGGGCACCGACAGCTATATCGCGACGCAGGATCTGCAGGTCGCCGTCAACGCATCGATCGCGCTCGAGCGGCCGCTTCTGATCAAGGGCGAGCCCGGCACCGGCAAGACGATCCTCGCCCACGAGGTCGCCGCGCGCCCTCGGCCTCGACCTCATCACCTGGCACATCAAATCGACGACCAAGGCCCAGCAGGGGCTCTACGAATACGACGCGGTCTCGCGCCTGCGCGACGGCCAGCTCGGCGACGAGCGGGTGCACGACATCGCCAACTACATCAAGCCCGGCAAACTGTGGGACGCGTTTACCGCGGAGGCGGCGCCGGTATTGCTGATCGACGAAGTCGACAAGGCCGACATCGAATTCCCCAACGATCTCCTCCTCGAACTCGACCGCATGGAGTTCTTCGTCTACGAGCTGAAGGAGACGATCACCGCCAAACAGCGCCCGATCGTGATGATCACCTCGAACAACGAGAAAGAACTGCCCGACGCCTTCCTGCGCCGCTGCTTTTTCCATTACATCCGCTTCCCCGACCGCGAGACGATGCAGCGCATCATCGACGTGCACTTCCCCGGGTTGCAGCACGACCTGGTGCACGAGGCGCTGACGATCTTCTATGACATCCGCGAAGTACCGGGGCTGAAGAAAAAACCCTCGACCTCCGAGCTCCTCGATTGGCTGAAGCTCCTCCTAGTCGAGGACATCCCGGCCGAAATCCTGCGCACCCGCGACCCGAAAAAGCTCATTCCCCCGCTGCACGGCGCGCTCCTCAAAAACGAGCAGGACGTGCATCTGTTTGAGCGCCTCGCCTTCCTCAACCGGCGCGAACGGGGATGAAATCAAACACTCCCATTTCAGAACAAGGCCACGCTTTATCGAGCGATGAGCTTTTTGAAATGGCGAATTTATACCCGCGCACGACCGGATTGCCGATGACGGTCTGGGTCGGACCGCGCGGGAATGCTCGGCACGATGTGCGGATCAAGGTCAACATGAGCCACGGCAACCAAATGAACGTGGACAATACAGCGGTTGTCGGCGTTCGGCCCGCGCCGCACCTGATTGCCGGGCGACTTTCTTCCGACGACCAGCGCCAACTCTTCGAGTGGGTGGGTCTCAACACGGCCGCGATCATCGCCTATTGGGATGGCGACATCGATACGGCAGAACTGATCCAGACCCTGCAGCGGTTACCGCCGAGCCCATAGGCCAGCCGTGTTCATCTCCTTCTTCCTCGAATTGCGCGCGGCCAAGGTGCCGGCCAGCTTGCGCGAGTTCCTGACGCTGATGGAGGCGATGCAGCGGGGGGTGGCGCGCTTCGACATCGACGAATTCTATTTCCTGGCGCGCTCGGCCCTCGTCAAGGACGAGCGCCACCTCGACCGCTTCGACCGGGTGTTCGGGCAGTGTTTCAACGGCATCGAGACGCCCACCGACCCGCAGACCGAGCTCCCCGAGGAGTGGCTGAAAAAACTCGGCGAGCGCTATCTGACCGAGGAGGAGAAAGCGCTCGTCGAGGCACTGGGTGGCTGGGACAAGCTGATGGAGACGCTGCGCCAGCGGCTCGCCGAACAGAAGGAGCGCCACCAGGGCGGCAAGAAATGGATCGGCACAGCCGGCACCTCGCCGTTCGGCGCGGAGGGCTACAATCCCGAGGGTGTGCGCATGGGGCCCAAATCCCAGGGCAACCGCACCGCGGTCAAGGTGTGGGACAAGCGCGAATTCCGCAACCTCGACGACACCCTCGAACTCGGCACCCGCAACATCAAGCTGGCGCTGCGCCGCCTGCGCCGCTTTGCCCGCGAGGGCGCCGAACTCGAGCTCGACCTCCCCGGCACGATCCGCTCAACCGCGCACAATGCCGGCTGGCTCGATCTGAAGATGGTGCCCGAGCGGCACAACGCAGTGAAGCTCCTGCTCTTCCTCGATGTCGGCGGGTCGATGGAGGACCATGTCCGGGTCTGCGAGGAGCTGTTCTCGGCGGCGCGCGGCGAATTCAAGCACTTCGTGCATTTCTATTTCCACAACTGCCTCTACGACACGGTGTGGAAGGATTCGCGCCGCCGCCATGTCGAGCAATTGGAGGTGATGGAGATCCTGCGCACCTACGATCCCGGCCACAAGATCGTCCTCGTGGGCGACGCCAGCATGAGCCCCTACGAGATCGCCAAGGAGGGCGGCAGCGTCGAGCGCTGGAACGACGAGCCGGGCGCGGCGTGGCTGCGGCCGCCTCCTCGGCACCTACCCGAAGGCGGTGTGGCTCAACCCGGTGCCCGAGCGACACTGGGGCGGCACCACCAGCATCGGCATGATCCGGGCGCTGATGGAAGACCGCATGTTCCCGCTGACGCTCGACGGCATCGACCGCGCCATGCGGGAATTGACGCGGTAAGCGACACTTCACTCTGCCCTCTCTCCGGAAGGAAAGAGGCGAATGTTTCCGAAGTGTTACGCCGCTTCGGGCTTTACTTCCTTCGGCCGGATGTAGGCGACCGCGGCGTGGTGGCCGCAATAGGGCTTCCCGGCGAGCGGTTGTCCGCCGCAGAAGTGGAAGTCGTCATCGGTCGGGTGGCCGATCGGCCACATGCAGACCGGGCCCACGAAATCGAAGACATTGCGCCTGGGCGGCGGGGCTTCCTTGACAACCCGCGGCACCAGCCCGATGCGATGCACCTTGCCGATGACCGCGTTCTTGGTGACCCCGATACGCCGGCCGATTTCGGCTGTGGTGATCCCCTCCTCCCACAACGCGGTCAAGCGTTCGATCCGTTCCGGAGTCCAGGTCAGCTCGACGCGCTCAGGCGCGCAAAGCTCCTCGCTCGGCTCCAGCGTCCAGGTCCCATCCATCGCTAATCCCCCGATCCTGTGGTTGGTCCCAAAGCCCCCACAAGATACGGTACTACTCTTGTGGGTCGGCGCCAACCGTTATCTACATGTTGTGGCTAGTCAGGGGGGTGACCGCCACACCTATAAGTGACCACCTTCGAGAAGTAAGCGAGCGAGCGCTCCTCAGGGGTGAAGCCCGGCTTCATCAGCCGGTCGAGGTCCTCAACTAGATAACCGGCATAGTATGGCTCATGAAAGGCAAAAGGAAAATAGTCTAATAAAGCGTCGTAATCGGGCTCGTCTCCGGTTTGCAGCGAATCGACAAGAATGACGGTCCCGCCCGGCTTCAATACCCGCCGGATCTCGGCGACGACCGCGCGGCGCACGCGCGCCGGCAGTTCGTGAAACAGATAGAGGCAAGAGACAATGTCGAACTCGGCTCGGCCAAACGGCATCGCCTCGGCCGCCGCTTCGGTGAGCCTCACCCGCGACCACGGCTGAAGGCGGCGTCGCGCCACCGCCAGATAGGGCGCCGACAGGTCGAGCCCGGTGACCGCGAGGCGCGGATGATTGCGCTTAACTTCGCGCAGGAAGGCGCCGGTGCCGCAACCGATATCGAGGAGCCGCGCACCACTGCCGCAATGCCGCAGCGCCCCCTGCAACGGGACCAGCGCCGAGCGGCGCATCGCCGCGGCGCCGCCGCCAAACAGCACCTCGACCTGATGATCGTAGCGCTCGGCCGAGGCCCGGCTCAAATAACCGTCGCTCTGGAAGTGGAACTTCCGCCGGTAATAGGCCGGATAGCGGTCCGCCGCCGCCTCGGGCAAGAGAACCTCGGCCGGCTCGCCGTGGCGGCGCGCCTCAACCGCACCCAGATCGCCAAAGAAATCGACCGCCCGGCGCAACTCGGCGATGAGGCTCCCCCGCCAATCCTCGGGCGCGGCATAGATCCCGGCTTCGATATTGCGCCAGTCCTGTTCGATCAGACGCCACAGATCGGCGAGGAGGCGCTGGCGGTCGGGCATCGGGCGGCCGCGCAATTCGGGTGGCGCCGGCACCGGCCGCGCCAACCGCGCGGCCACCAGCTTCTGGCCGAAAAACCAGCCGATGCGCGCCGCCTGCGCGGTCTCGAAGGCGAGCTTATCGAAGGTACTGACGAAGGTGTTGGCCATGACATCCTTGAGGTATGGCGCGCCGATCCATTTGCAAAGGGGCCCCGGCCCGGCGATAAACGGGTGAGCGCTTCGCAGGGGAGCTGACCGGCATGCCGCAGTTTCGCACACTCGATGATCTCGACGTCGCCGGCAAACGGGTGCTGCTGCGCGCCGATTTGAACGTGCCGGTCAAGGACGGCCATGTCACCGACTCCACCCGCATCGAGCGCCTCGCGCCGACGATCGAGGCCTTGATCCAAAAAGGCGCCAGGATCGTCGTGATGTCGCATTTCGGCCGCCCCAAAGGATATGACCCGACGCAATCCTTGAGCATCCTCGTCGAGCCCTTGTCCAAGGCGATCGGCGGCCGGCCGGTCCACTTCGCCGAAGACTGCATTGGCGATGAGGCTGAACAGGTTGTCGCCGCGCTAAAACCCGGCGAGGTCGCGCTCCTCGAAAACCTGCGCTTTCACCCCGAAGAGGAGGCGAACGACCCAGAATTCGCCGCGCAGTTGGCCGCGCTCGGCGATGTTTACGTCGACGACGCGTTTTCCGCGGCGCACCGCGCGCACGCCTCGATCGAGGCGTTGGCGCATCTGTTGCCGTCCGCCGCCGGCAAAAACATGCAGGCCGAATTGGAGGCGCTCGGCGCCGCTTTCGACAAGCCGCGCCATCCGGTGATGGGCATCGTCGGCGGCGCCAAGGTTTCTACCAAGCTAGACCTCTTGGGCAACCTGACCCGCAAGGTCGATCTCTTGGCGATCGGCGGCGCGATGGCCAACACCTTCCTCTTCGCCAAGGGCCGGCCGGTCGGGCGCTCGTTGTGCGAGCCCGATCTCGCCGAAGTCGCCCGCTTCATCCTGGGCGAAGCCGAGGAGCACGGCTGCGACATCATCCTCCCCGAGGATGCCGTCACCGCCGAAAAGTTGGAGCCGGGCGTGCTCACCCGCACCGTCGGGGTTCATGCGGTGCCGATGAACGCGATGATCCTCGATATCGGCCCGGACACCGTCGCCCGCATCTGCCGCGCGCTCGACAATGCCAAGACGCTGGTGTGGAACGGCCCGGTCGGCGCCTTCGAGACCCCGCCCTTCGACCGCGCGACGATCGCGATCGCCAAAAAAATCGCCGAATTGACCCGGGAGGGCAAGCTGATGAGCATCGCCGGCGGCGGCGACACCGTGGCCGCCCTCGCCGCCGCCGGCGTGACCGGCGACCTCACTTACGTCTCGACCGCCGGCGGCGCCTTCCTCGAATGGCTCGAAGGCCGCGAACTCCCCGGCGTCAAGGCGCTCGCCACACGCTAAGATAGCGCGGCTGGCATGCCCACCCGAGGGAGGTGGGCCGCCTCACGCCACCCAGCCGCCGCTTGGCGCATGGCTCCGCCGCAACCCATGCGGCGAAAGCTGGCGTGAGGGCGAGGCGCGCGTGCTACAGTTGGGCTTCGGCCGGTCGCCATTCGGGTGACCCGCGACCCGAGGAGGGAACCGATGGCGTACGATCTCCTGATCAAGAATGGCCTGATTGTCGACGGCTCCGGGCTGCCGGCGTTCCGCGGCGATGTCGGGGTCAGGGACGGCAAGATCGTCGAATTGGGCAAGCTCTCGGGCGTCGCGACGAAGACCATCGACGCCGCCGGCCGCGCGGTTGCCCCCGGGTTCATCGACAACCATTGCCATTACGACGCGCAGGTCACCTGGGATCCGCTGTGCACGTTTTCGCCCGAGCACGGCGCAACCAGCGTCATCTTCGGCAACTGCTCGCTCTCGCTGGCCCCGGTCAGGAAGGGCACCGAGGAGCGGCTGGCCGAGTTCCTCAGCTATGTCGAAGCGATCCCGATGGAGATCCTGAAGACCGTCGAGTTCGAGTGGGAGACGGTGCCAGAGTACATGGAGCACTTGGATCACCACCTCGGCGTCAATGTCGGCAACCTGATCGGCCACACGGCGGTCCGCCATTACGTTTTGGGCGACGACTGCCAGAAGGCCGGCGCCACCGAAGCGCAGGTGAAGGCGATGCAGGACGTCGTGCGCGACGGCATGCAGGCGGGTGCGCTCGGCCTTTCGGTGTCGCGCGAGAAGGGGCATTTCGACCCCCAAGGCGTGCCGATCCCGGCGTTGTGGGCCGACGAAGCCGAGATCTTCGCGCTCGCCGACGTGCTGCGCGAGCTCTCCACCGGCACGATCCAGGCCGGCGGCGGCCAGTATGTCGAACTGAAAGACGGCATGATCCGGCGCCTCGCCGAAGCCAGCGGCCGCACCGTCGTCTACAACAGTCTGTCGCACACGATGCGCCGCCCGGATGAATGGAAGATCCACATGGCGCGGATCGAAGAGACCGCCGCGCTCGGCATCCGCGCCTACCCGATGTGCAGCCCCAACCGGGTGACGCAGGACTTTACGATGCAGAACAGCCAGGTCTTCCGCGGCTTGCCGACCTGGCACCCGATCCTCCTGATGTCGAACGAGGAAAAGCTGCGGCTCTACGCCGACCCCGAAATCCGTGCGAAATTGCACGAGGAGGCGGTCGTCAACAAGCCCGACAGCGCGGTCGGCATCTCGAAGACCTGGTGGAACTACATCTGGGTCAACGAGCCGGTGCTCCCAAAGAACCAGTGGATGCAGTTCAAATCGATCGGCCAGATCGCCGAACAGGAAGGCAAGCGTGTGATCGACGCCTTCCTCGACCTCGTCGTCGAAGAAAAGCTCGAGACCCGCTTCCTCCAGGCCGAGAACAATACCGATGACGAGGTGCTCAAAAAGATCCTGACCCACCCCAACGCCATCATCGGGCTCGGCGACGGCGGCGCGCACGTGCAGTTCCACGGCGGCTACGGCTACATCACGAAGCTTCTCGGCGAGTGGGTACGCGAGAAGCAGGTGCTGACCCTGGAACAGGCGGTGCGGCGCCTCACCTTCGATTCCGCCTCGACCTTCGGCCTCTACGACCGCGGCCTGTTGCGCCCGGGGATGGCCGCCGACATCGCGATCTTCGACCCCGCGACGGTCAAATGCGGCAAGGAAGAGGTAGTCCACGACTTCCCGGCCGGCGGCTGGCGCATCAAGGAAACCTCCGAGGGCGTCTCCCACACGATCGTCAACGGCCAGGTACTGCTCGAAGATAAAAAGCACACCGGCGCCCTCCCCGGCCGCGTCCTGCGCAACAGCTACTGGCACGCCAACCACTGATCCGGGACCGCCGGCCGATACGCGCCGGCCCCCGATAAGAGTTCGTACCAACACGAAAGCGCCCCCGACCGGGGCGCTTTCTCGTTCAGCCACCCGCGTGGCGGTCGGGCGACGCCGGGCAGCCGATTGGCCGCACCGTCTCCTTACCCCTGGTTCGTCATGATGATCGTTCCGCTTGCGGCGAACATGCCGCCGACGCCGTGGCAGACCGAGATCTTGGCGCCGGGCACCTGGGCCGGGGCGTCGCCCGCGCATTTGGCGCACGCTCTCCTGCGAGCGCGTACATCCCGTACATCCCGGAATGCATGTAGGAGAGGCCGCCGCCGTTGGTATTGAGCGGCAGTTTTCCGCCGGGCGCGGTGTTGCGCTCCCAGATGAACCGCGCCGCCTCGCCCCTCTTGCAAAAGCCGAGGTCTTCAAGGCCGTAGATCGGCAGATGAGCGAAGGCATCGTAGATCATCAGATGGTCGACATCCTTGTGGGCGATCCCGCTTTCCTCGAAGGCTTTCGCGCCGGCGACGCGGAAGGCGCGCGACGACGTAAAGTCCGCCATCTGGCTGACCATCGGGGTTTCGACAGATCTCCCCGGTGCCGAGCAGATAGACCGGCTTGGTCGGGAAATCCTTGGCGCGGTCGGCGGTCGTCAGAATGAGGGCGCCGCCGCCGTCGGTGACGAGGCAGCACTGCAACAGCCGGAACGGATAGGCGATCATCCGCGAATTCAAGACATCCTCGACGGTGATCGGGTCACGGAAGGTGGCGCGCGGGTTCTTCGCCGCCCATTCGCGCTGGACGACCGCGACCATCGCCAACTGCTCGTGCGTGAGGCCATAGGTCTTCATGTAGCGCAACACCGGGATCGTAAAGAGGGTCGGCGGCCCCATCGGCCCGTAGGGCGCTTCGAACTGGCCGGCGAGGCTCCCGGGCGAGGCTGCCGGCCGCGAGCGCGCGATGCCGGAGCGGCCGCTTTCGCCGTGGGTGATGAGGACGGTCTTGCACAGCCCGCTTTCGAGCGCCGCGGCGGCGTGGCGGACATGGATCATGAACGAGCAGCCGCCGACCGCGGTGCCGTCGACCCATTTGGGGGTGATGCCGAGATAATGCGCGATCGTCGACGGGGTCTCGCCGGCGGTCGCGACCCCGTCGATGTCGGCGGGCTTGAGCCCGCAATCCTTCAGCGCGTTGAGCGCGGCGTCGGCATGGAGGCCGATCTGCGAGAGGTCGGGGATGCGGCCCATCTCGGTCGTTTCGGCGGCGCCGACGATGGCGATCGATTTCGGCTTCATCGGCTCAACCTTTCGCCGGACGGAACAGGGGAAGCGTGATCTCGTCGTCGATCTTCTCGAAGGCGACTTCGAGCGGCATGTCGAGGATCAGCGCCTCGGGGGTCTGCGGGCACTCGACGATGTTGGTCATCATGCGCGGCCCCTCGTCGAGTTCGACGACGGCGATCGCGTAGGGCGGGGTGAAGCCCGGCACCGGCCGGTGATGGATCACATAGCTGTAGAGCCGGCCGCGGCCGCTGGCCCGGAAGACGCTGACCTCGCGCGCCGCGCAATGCGGGCAGAACGGGCGCGGCGGGAAATAGACCTTGTGGCAGGAATCGCAGCGCTGCAGGCGCAGTTCGCCCGCCCGCGTGCCCTCCCAGAAATGCATCGTCTCGGGCGTCGGCTGTGGCCGCGCGCGCTGTCCCTCGGGCATCGCCTCAACTCCTCCCTGATTGCCACGAGGCGAGAGTTTGACCTGTGCCCCCGGTTGCGGCAAACAAGACTTGTGCTGCACTGCACAAGAGAGGTGAGCGATGATCACTCCCGCCTATGTCCGCACGATGGCGGCACTACAACGCCGAGATGAACCGGCGCCTCTACGACGCCGCCAAGCGCCTGTCAGACGCCGAGCGGCGGGCCGACCGAGGCGCCTTCTGGCATTCGATCCACGGCACGCTCGTCCACATCTTGTGGGGCGACAGCGCAGTGGATGAGCCGCTTCGACGATTGGCCGCGGCCGCAGACGCCGATCAAACAGAGCGACCATTTCATCGAGGATTGGGCCGAACTGTGCGCGGCGCGCAAAAAGGGCGACGCCGACATCTCGCGCTGGGCGGCAAAGGTCGACGAAGCCTGGCTCAACGTCGATCTCACCTGGTTCAGCGGCGCCGCCGGGCGCGAGATCAGCGCCCCCAAGCGCCTCCTCGTCACCCATTTCTTCAACCACCAGACCCACCACCGCGGCCAGGCGCACGCCCTCATCACCGCCGCCGGCCAGACCACCGAAGACACCTGTCTATTCCTGGTGGTGCCGGAGGTGATCGTGTGATCTAGAAAAGCCGGTTTTACCACGGAGGCACGGAGGTCACGGAGCAAGGTTTAATCACGTCGAAGATTCTCGCATCTTAAATTGTCATCCCCGGCGAAAGCCGGATCCATTCTTCAACGCCTCAGCGGCGGATTAATGGGTCCCGGCTTTCGCCGGGATGACATAATTTATTATTTTTAACCTCCGTGCCCTCTGTCTCTCCGTGGTGAAGACTTGGCTCGTCGCGACCTGCCGCACCGCCCCAGACGATGTCGCGGGGTGTTGATTTCCGCGATGCGGCGCGCATAGTGAGGTGAAATTTCCCCGCAGGAGGGCGCCCGATGCTGCCAACCCCCGGCTTCCACCATCTGCACCTGAACTCGGTCGATCCCGACGCCGCGATCGCGTTTTATACGCGCCTGTTCCCGAGCACGAAGAAGGGCAGCTGGGGCGGGATCGCCGCCCTCCACTCGCCGAACAATGTCTTGGTGCTGTTCGACAAGGTCGCCGTGCCGCCGCCGACAAGCCCACAGAGCGCGATATGGCATTTCGGCTGGCATGTCGGCGATTTGCAGGCAACCGTCGCCGCCTTCAAGGAGCGCGCCGAGGTCACGATGCGCCCGCTCTATACGAGCGAAGAGGGCGGCTCGGTCCTGATCAGCAGCGACACCTGGCCATCGATCGGCAATACGCTCGGGCTCACCAGGGCGCAGATCGCCGACGCCAAGCGGGACGGCGTCCAGCCGACCCGCAAGGGCGGGTTCGCCTATATGTCGGGTGGCCCCGAGGACGCCCTCTTCGAGATCGCCGGCGACTACCCTGCCGAGCGCTTCAACCATGTCCATATGTGGCACGAGCAGCCGTTCTGCGCGCTCCTCTGGTACAAAAAGCATCTCAACGCGCCGGTGCGCCAGGGCTTTGCCGACACCGACCTCGGCGACGACAATTGCCGGGTCGAGCGCGGCGCCGACCGCACCTGGCCGGCGCTCAACCGCGAGGGGATGTTCCGCAGCCCTCGCGCCGGCGTCGAGTTCGGCGACGTCGTCCTCACCTGGTACATGAACCAGGGCCGGGAACCGCTTGTCCCCAGCCGCGGCCAGATGCAGGACCATATCGGCCTCTCGGTCGGCGATCTCGACGCCTGGACCCTGAAGCTCAAGGACGAAGGCGTCACCTTCCTCGACGGCCCCTACAAGCTCGGCGCCACCCGCGCGGTGATGCTCGAAGGCCCGAGTCGCGAGGCGATCGAGCTGGTTGAAGTCAGGTAGTTCGCTCGGAAAAACGGTGCGTCCTTCGCCACGCCCCCCTGCGGGTGTTCCTGAGGAGGCCACGTAGCGGCCGTCTCAAAGGAGGCACCGTGCCCGTGCGGTCGCGAAGCGCGATGATTACACCCGGCAAGTAACCGCCACCGCCGACGCCCATCGCAGACCGCTTCGGGCTTCCGTTCGGCACGCCATCGGCCGCCGCGGGCCAGAGTTGCCTTCGCGCAATTACAGGGTGGCATCCCGCCATAACTGCTCAAATTCCAAGACAATATAGGGTGTTATCTTAAATCGGCATTTTTATAGGTATATTCCGATCCTACCGTAAGAATTCGTTCGCACCCATTGTATGTTGTGGATGGCATCGTCGCGTCAACAAAGGTCGTGGAGATTTAAATGTCTGAGAGCCCGCGCACCGGCAATGGTGGCCTATACTTCGTTGTCGGCGGCTTGGTGGTCGCCATTGGGTTGGGCGTTTTTTTGTATTCCGGAGAAAATTTAGGTTCTATCGGCACCAAAACGACGACCCAAAAGACGACGATTTCGGCGCCGGCCCCCGCCGGAAGCGTGACGACGACCACCACGACGGAGAAGACCAAGCGCTAGGGAACGGAGTTTTTTACGCGGGGTTTATCAACCGACGCAGCCCACAGCAATAACAGGTAAGATTATGAATGATATCCTGTCGGAACACGTGAGAGACCTGCAGTCGCGCGTGACCGAGACCGGAAACGCCATCGGTGAACGGGTGCACAGCGCGACCGCCACTGCTGCCGGTCAGGCGGGCGATGTGGCGCGGCAGGCGTGGTCGCAAGCGGGCGAAGTGGCCGAGGATACCGTCGATGCGGGTCGTCGCGCGACCCGAGCGGTGTCGCGGCAGGTCCACGACAGCCCATTGATCGCGCTTCTGGTCGGCATCGCGTTCGCGTGTATCGCCGGCTTGTGGCTTCGCCGTGGCGGGGTAAACGCCAAAGCGCCGTCCCCCAGAAGATCGCGGGTGGCGACCGCGCCGAAAAAGTAGCCTCACTGTTGGCCGTGCCGCAGCAAGGAGCAAGTCAGATGAAATACGGGATTTTGTGGCTTGTCGGTGTTCCGCTCCCGGTTCTGGTCATCGCCTATCTTATTTTCCACTGAAGGCGCCCGCCGCCAGGGAGCGGCGCGCCGAAGATGTGACAATCGACTGCCGGTCGCGCTCGGGACGAGCGCATCAAGGGAGGCACAAATGGGTCTGATTCTCTTAGTTATCCTGCTCGTCCTGCTGCTTGGCGGCGGTGGCTATGGCTATTCGCGTTACGGCTATGGCGGCGGGATCGGGATCGGTGGAATTCTGCTGATAGTCCTGGTCCTGTATCTGCTGTTCGGCTACGGGAGGTTTTGAACTCTGTCGCCCACGAACGGGCGAAATTGGAACCACCCGGGAGCACTCCGATGACCAGCGAGTCACTGCATGAAGATGCGGCAACACTCGGACCGGAGGCGATAGACCGCCACCGGGCGATCGCTTCGCTGATGGAGGAGCTGGAGGCGGTCGACTGGTACGATCAGCGCGCCAAGGCAACCGACGACGAGGAACTCCGAGCCATCCTGGTCCACAACCGGGACGAGGAAAAAGAGCACGCCGCGATGATCCTCGAATGGCTGCGACGGCACGACCCGGCCCTCGATGCGCACCTCAAGAACTACCTGTTCCGCGCCGGAGCAATCCACGAAGTCGGCGGCGCTGAAGCCATGGCGGCGGACGGCCCGATCGTATGGGCGCCGGGCGTCGACGGGGCGGTCGTGCTCTCGCAGCGCGGCGAGGATTTCGAGCTCACCGTCGGACAGGATTTCGCCATCGGCTACCTGGACCACGATGCCGAGCGCGTACGCCTATACATCGAGGAAAGCTTTACCTTCTGGCTCCTGTCGCCCCAGGCGGCGATCCCGCTCGCCCATAAATCCAAATAGTTTCCTGTTGTGCTGGTGACCCCGGCCCTATCGCGAATTGAGCCCCCATGTCCCGTCCTCGCCGTATCACAGGTTACGCTATCGTCTCCGAGGACGGGATGCTCGCGAATGACGCGGGCATCATGCCCGGTTCGCTCAAGTTCGACGCCGATCGGCGGTTCTTCGAACGTGGGCTCGACGGGGTCGATGTGGTGGTGCATGGGCGCCACTCCGACGAAGAGCAGCCGCGTTCGCATCTGCGCCGCCGCTTGATCCTCACCCGGCGCGTCGCGGCCATCGCGCCCGAACCTTCGAATGACAAGGCGCTATTGTGGAACCCGGCCGGCGCCTCGTTCGACGAAGCTCTGGCCGCGATCGGGACACCGGACGGCAGCGTTGGCGTCATCGGCGGCACGGACGTGTTCGGGGTATTCCTCGACTGTTTTGATTTTTTCCACCTGTCGCGGGCACCTGGCGTGCGTCTGCCCGGCGGCCGACCGGTCTTTCCAGGCGTGCCGCAGTGGACCCCGGAAGACGTGCTGGCAAGCCATGGCCTCATCCCCGGCCGGCAGCAGGTGCTCGATGTGGCAAAGTATCTCGTCGTCGTCAGCTGGCGGCGTCCGTCAAAGCCCGGCGGATAGGACGCCGCTCGACGCGGTCTGTCCGCCCTCTCGGCGCGGTCTGCGGATGCAGACGCAATAAGCCTCGGGGCTGGCGTTGACAGCCCCTGCCTCCCCCCGCAAGCTGCCTCGTCCCGGAATGACCGGAGGGGATGGCGATGAGCGACACCGGGCCTCCTTACGTCGGCCGCTCGCTGTTGCGGCGCGAGGACCGGCGGCTGTTGACGGGGCAAGGGCAGTTCGTCGCCGACCTCGTGCTGCCGCGGATGCTGCATGCCGTCTTGGTGCGCAGCCCGCTCGCCCATGCCCGGATCCGCGCGGTCGACCTGTCGCGCGCCGCCGCGGCGCCGGGCGTGGCGGCGGCGCTCAACGGCGCCGATCTGTTGCAGATGCTGCCGCCGGTGCCCGAGGGCCAGATCTCGCTGCCGAAGAAATGGACGACCCATGTCCAGCACAAATTCCTCAACCCGCGCCAGCCGCTGCTCGGCGCACGACAAGGTGCGCCATGTCGGCGAAGCGGTCGCGATCATCGTCGCCGAGACCCGCGATCAGGCCGAGGACGCCGCCGAACTGGTGACCCTCGATCTCGACGAGCTGCCGGCGGTCGTCGACCCGGAAGCGGCGCTGCGCCCCGGCGCGCCGCTCGTCCACGAGCGCTTCGACACCAACCTGATCGGCTCGTTCTCGGTCGGCAAGGGCGACGCCGAGGCGGTGCTCGCCGCCGCGCCGCACCGCCTGAAGCGCCGCTTCTACCACCATCGCTATGCCGCGGTGCCGTTGGAATGCCGCGGCGTCGTCAGCGCCTACGATCCGCGCACCGGGTCGGTGACGAGCTGGTCCTCGACCCAGGTCGTGCATTGGGTGCGCCGCGAGATCGCCACGACCCTCGGCCTCGCCGAGGAGCGCGTGCGCGTCATCGCGCTCGATGTCGGCGGCGGGTTCGGCGGCAAGGGCCACGCCTACCCCGAGGATCTCCTGGTCCCGTTCCTCGCGCGCCGCCTCGGCCGGCCGGTGCGCTGGATCGAGGAGCGGCGCGAGCATTTCATGGCCGCGACGCATTCGCGCGACCAGCTGCACGATGTCGAGATCGGCTTCGACGACGAGGGCCGCATCCTGGCGATCCGCGACGACTACATCGTCGATTGCGGCGCCTGGAACCCGATCGGCTCGGGCGTCGCCTACAACACCGCGGTCCACCTGACCGGCCCCTACAAGATCGAGCACCTCGCGGCCTCGGGCCGGATCGTCGCCACCACCAAGGTGCCGAACGCGCCCTATCGCGGCGCCGGGCGCCCGGAAGCCGCCTTCGCGATGGAGCGCTCGGTCGATCTGGTGGCGCGCACGCTCGGGCTGGAGCCGGCCGAGGTGCGCCGGCGCAACATGATCCGCGCCGACGAGATGCCCTATTCGGCCGGCATGATCTATCGCGACGGCGAGCCGATCGTCTACGACAGCGGCGATTATCCCGGCGCCCTCGACAAGGCGCTCGCCGCGATCGGCGGGGTCGCGGCGTTCCGCCGGCGCCAGGCCGAGGCGCGGCGCGACGGGCCGCTATCTCGGGCTCGGCATCGGCTGCTATATCGAGGGCACCGGGGTCGGGCCGTTCGAGGGCGCGGTCGTCCGCATCGACCCGACCGGCAAGATCTATGCCTCGTCCGGCGCCTGCCCGCAGGGCCAGGGCATGGAGACGATCTTCGCCCAGATCGTCGCCGACGCCTGGAAGGTCAGGCCCGAGGATGTCGTCGTCTCGCTCGCCGACACGGCGGCGATCCCGATGGGCTTCGGCACGATGGCGAGCCGCAGCACGGTCACCGTGTCGGCGGCGATCCACCACGCCAGCGAGCGGCTGCGCGAGAAGGCCTTCGCGATCGCCGCCAATCTCCTGGAATGCGCCCCCGCCGACCTCGAACTGCGCGATGGCGGCGTCGGGATCGTCGGGGTTCCCGGCGCCACCGCTCAGCTTCGCCAGGCTGGCGCAGGCCGCGCGCCCGGGCTGGGACCACGGCCGCCCGCCGGGGGTCGCGGCCGGGCTCGAGGAAACCTATTACTGGGAGCCGCCGACCGTCACCTGGAGCTATGCCGTCCATGCCGCGATCGTCGAGGTCGATCGCGAGACCGGTCGGGTCGCGATCGAGAAATACGTCGTCGCCCATGATTGCGGGGTCGTCGTCAACCCGATGCTGGTCGAGGGACAGGTCATGGGCGGCACCGCGCAAGGGCTGGGCGGCATCCTCTGCGAAGCGATCGCCTACGATGCCGGCGGGCAGCTGTTGAGCGGCACGCTGATGGATTACGCGCTGCCGAATGCGAGCGACATCCCGGCGATCGAGGTCATCCACCAGCATTCGCCCTCCCCGCTCAATCCGCTCGGCGTCAAGGGCGTCGGCGAGGGCGGCGCGGTGGCGCCGCCGGCGGCGATCGCCAATGCGGTGTGCGATGCCTTGGCCCCGTTCGGCGCTCGAACTCAACGCGACGCCGATCCGCCCGGCCGAAATCGCCGCGCGCCGTGCTCGGCCTTCCCGGTGCCTTGAATGAGAAAACTTGCGTCGGGTGACGATCTGCGGCATTCCCGAGCTCGACGAGCACTGCGCCGCCGGGGTCACCCATGTTCTGTCGATCCTCGACCCGGATTGGCCCGACCCGCCGGCCTTTGCCGTCGTTCCCGCCGCATCGGCGGCTCGCCCTGCGCTTTCACGACATCATCGAGCCGACGCCCGGGCAGCTCGCTCCATCGCGCGAGGATGTCGTGCGGCTGCTCGCATTCGGGCGTGAGCTCGGCGAGCCGGCCGGCAGCCACCTGCTGATCCATTGCCATGCCGGGGTGTCGCGCTCGACCGCCGCGGCGGCGCTGATCCTGGCGCAGGCCCATCCCGATCGGCCGGCCGGCGAGGCGCTCGAGCGGTGGCGCGGATCCGGCCGCGCGCCTGGCCCAATCTGCGCATTCTCGAATTCGGCGACGCGCTCTTGGGCCGCGACGGCGAGATCGTCGCCGCGGCGGCGCGATCTACCGGCGCATGCTCGATCGCGAACCGTTCGTTCGGCGAGGCGATGATCGATGGCGGGCGCGGCCGCGAGGTGCTGGCCGCGCTCGGCTCACCGGTCAACTTGTCGGGGCGCTCACCGGGCGCCCGGGCCGTTGATGTCGTATTCGACGCGGATGCACGACGAACCACGGGTGATCGGGGTCGACGACGGTGCCGTCGGGCTGGACGAGATGGCCGTCCGCCGTCGATCGGGACGTGCCACATCCCGACCGTGTTATCGACATTGCCGCCGATCCCGTCGAGCGAGCCCGGATGCATGCGCGACGACGATGTCGCAATGCCCCGGAAAGCGGTCGACCGGCAGATCGTCAAAGCGGATCTGGCGGCGGCCGCGCCACATGCAGATCAGGTCGCCAACCTGCGGCGCGTAGCGCTCCGGCCGCTCGGCGGCGATCGCGACGTCGGACCGCTGTCCCGCCGAGTGGTCCCGTGCGGCGTTGATGTAGTCGGCATGGGTCGGCGCATAGGGAAAGCGGTGTCCGGCCCCGGCCATCCGCATGACGTAATCGATGAACGCCGCCGACCAGGCGTAATTGCCGTCCTGGCTGGCCGGGAACACCTGGCCGTTCGCATCGTGCATGCCGGTGAAGCCCTGGTCCTTGGCGCCCAAGGGCAGGCCGAGCCACCAGTATTCCCCGACCCGCTGCCACAGCCCGTCGGTGCGCTCGGCATCGTACGGCAGCTCCTCATTCGGATAGACCACCGTCGAGCCGAACGCCCGCCATTCGCGCAGCGCGATCTGCACCGCCGCCTCGCGCGAGAAGCGCTGATAGGGCCAGCGCGCGAAGGGCGGGATGTGCGCGTCGTCGGGCTGGGCGGCCGCCGTTGGCGCAGCCGGCGGAGCCTCCGCCGCACAACCGGCCAGGACGAGACCGAGCATCAGCCCAGACAACCCAATTGTCGCGTAAGCAAGGTTCCTAACCCACTCCGATCCGACCGCCGCGCCATGCCGTCTCTATAGCCGTCAAAAATCATAGAGACGCGCCGGATTCTCGACGAGGATCTTGCGGCGGATCGCCGCGCTGGGGGCCCAGCGGCGCAGCTGGTTCAGCGCCAGCCCGTCATCGATGTCATAGGACGGCGTGATCCGGTCGAGCGCGGCGCCCGGCCGGGCGGCATGCGGGTGCGGCCAATCGGTGCCCCACAGGATGCGCTCGGGATTGGCGGCGATCAGCGCCCGCGCGAGCGGCGCCACATCATCGTAGGCCGGCGTCTTTTCCGAGCTGCGATAGGCGGCCGAGACCTTGACATAGGCGTGACCGGCGCCGACCAGCGCCACCAACGCCGCAAAGCCCGCCTGGTCGACCCCGCCCGCCGCCTGGGCGCCGCCGAAATGGTCGAAGACGATCGGCACGCCGAGGCCGGGCGACCTCGTCCTTCAGCGCGGCGATGACCGACAGTTCGGTATAGACCTGGACGTGCCAGCCGAAGGGCGCGACGCGGCTCACCGCGGCAACGAGATTGCGGCGCGCCTGCGACGGGTCGGATTCCCGCGGCCGTCGCGAGATTGACCCGCACACCCCGGATCCCGGCCGCGTGCATCCGGTCGAGCGCGGCTGTCGGGGTCGCCTCGTCGATGACCGCGACTCCGCGGGCGCGGCTCCCTAGCTGGCGCATGCCGTCGAGCGTGCAGGAATTGTCGCTGCCATAGACGCTCGGCTGCACGATGACGACGCGCGACAGGTGGAGCGCCTGTTGCAGCGCCAATAATTCGGCCGCACTCGCCGGCGGCGGCGTATAGCCGCGCTTTGCGGCAAAGGGAAACTCGGCTGCCGTGCCGAAGACATGGACATGGCAGTCGCAGGCCCCCTCCGGCACAGCGAACGCGACCGCGGTCTTGGGCTGCGACGCGACGACGGTCCGGCCGTGCGCCGCCTTCCGCGGCCGCGGCCTGGCGAGCGCAGTCCGTCTGGCGGCGACCGGGGGGTGCGCCCTGTCCTCGGCCCGCCACAGCGCGATGCCGCCGGTCAGTCCATCGCTATTGGGGACGATCGTCACATCGGCCGGCAGCGCGAATTTGATCTGCTTGGCGTTGCCGCCGCCGATATAAAGGTGATCGAAATTGACCAGCTTTTGCAGGATGTCGATGACCCGGGCGATCCGCTTGTTCCATTTGGCTCGGCCGACCTTTTCCAGCGCCGCATTGCCGATGTACTCGTCATAGGTCTTGTTGCCGCGCAGCGGGTGATGGGCGAGCTCCAGATGCGGGATGATCTGCCCGTTATTAAAGATCGAGGTGCCGGCGCCAGTGCCCAGCGTCAGCACCATCTCGACGCCCTTGCCGGCAATCGCGCCAAAGCCCTGGACATCGGCGTCGTTCATCACCCGCACCGGCTTCTTGCAGCGCTCGGCGAGCGCGGTTTGCAGATCGAAGCCGGCCCACAATTCAGTCCCGAGATTGGGCGCGGTCAACACCCGCCCCTCGCGCACCACGCCGGGAAATCCGACCGACACCCGGTCGAAACCCCCGAGCCCGTCGGCTGCCGCAGCGATCGTCTCGGTCAGGACCTGGGGGGCGACGGGGGGCGACGGGGTGGGCTGGCGCACCCGCTTGCCGATGATCTGACCGGCGCCGTCGAGCACCGCCAGCTTGATGCCGGTCCCGCCGATATCGACGGCAAGCGTGCGAGTTTCGTCCATCGGCGACCCCCTCTTCCAGCGCCACCGAGCAACGATAGCGCAGCCCGCACCGGGGGGCCATTCGATCTCGGCGGTGTGCGGCGACGGTGCCGACGGATCGCCCCATTTGTCTGCTATGATCCGATGTTTCGCGGGACGACAAAGTTGAAAAGGTGTCGAGCGGATGTGATGCGGATCGGGGTGATCCTCGGCGGTGTGCTCCTGGGGTTGGCGGCGGCCGTCGCCATCGCGGCACCGGCGGGTGCCGCCGGCTCGAGCGCGCCGGTTGATCCGGTCGCGGCGCGGCTCATCCCCGAAGCCGGCTCGGTCGCGCCGGGGCGGACGCTGTGGATCGATCTTCACCTCGATATCGCGCCGGGCTGGCACGTGTACTGGCGCAATCCCGGCGATAGCGGTCTGCCGACCGAGATCGCCTGGGACCTGCCGGCGGAGTTCAGCGCCGGCGAGATTGCCTGGCCGGCGCCGGAACGCTTCGTCGTCGGCACGATCGGCAATTACGGATACCAGGGTGCGGCCGACCTCCTGGTGCCGATCGCCACCCCGGCGGGGTTGAAACCCGATGGCGCGGTGCACCTCGCCGCCGATGCCACCTGGCTCGTCTGCTCGGATATCTGCATTCCGGGCGAAGCTAAGCTGGCGCTCGACCTGCCGGTCGGCGCCGCCCTTCCCGATCGCGCTGCGGCTGCGCTCTTTGCCGCGGTGCGCGGGCGCCTGCCGCAAACGGCCGCTTTCGCGACCCGTTTCGCGGTTTCGCCGCGGACGCTGAAGCTCATCGTTCCGGAAGCGGCGCTGGCCGGTATTGCGCGACCGAGCGCGGCGTTTTTCCCCTATGACGGCAATGTCGTCGATGCCGCCTCCAAACCGAAGGTGGAGCGCCGCGCCGACGGTCTTGCCGTAGTGCTGACCCGGATGAGCGGCCCCGCGGCAATCCTCCCGGCGACGCTGCGCGGGGTGCTGATGGTGGGTGGGGCCGGCGGCGCTGGCCAGACCAATTCAGAGCGCGCCTATTCGATCAGCGCGCCGCGCGTCGCGGGGGCGGCGAACGACGAGGCGAGCATCGGGTGGTGGCAGGCGCTGGTGCTGGCGGTGCTCGGCGGGATCGTCCTCAACCTGATGCCGTGCGTCTTTCCGGTGCTGTCGTTGAAGCTGCTCGGTCTCGCCGGCTCGGCTGAGCGCGCCAATGAGTGGCATCACGGGGTCGCTTACGCCGCCGGCGTCATTCTGAGCTTCGCCGCGCTTGGCGGCGCACTCGCTCGGGCTGCGCGCCGGCGGCGCCGCGATCGGCTGGGGGTTTCAGCTGCAATCGCCGGTCGTGGTGGGGCTCCTCGCCTACCTGTTGTTCGCGATGGGACTGAGCCTCTCGGGCGTCGCCGAGTTTGGCGCCGGGATCGCCGGGATCGGCAGCCGCTTTGCCGGCGGCGCCGGGCTCGCCGGAGCCTTTGCCACCGGCATCCTGGCGACGACGGTCGCCACCCCGTGCACGGCCCCCTTCATGGGCGCCGCGCTCGGCTTTGCGCTGATTGCGCCGGCGCCGCTCGCGCTCCTGATCTTCGTGGCGCTCGGCAGTGGGCTCGCCTTGCCCGTCGTGCTGGCCACCGCGATCCCGGGGATCGCCCGCCGGCTGCCGCGGCCGGGCAGCGTGGATGGTATGGTTCAAGCAGCTTCTCGCGTTTCCGCTCTACGGCACGGTCGCCTGGCTCGTTTGGGTGCTGATCCAGGAAGTGGCGATCGGCGGGCGCGTTCGCGGCCCTCTTCGGTCTGGTGGTCGTCGGCTTTGCGGTGTGGATCTACGGCCGCACCAGGGGAAACGGGCCGGCCGGCCGCCGCCTCGGCGCCGGCGTCGCGCTGGCCGGATGCGCGGCGGCGCTGACCCTCGCGGCGACCCTGGCAACCGCCGCGGCGCCCCCGGCGGGCGAGGCGGCCGGCGCAGCCGGCGCCCGGCGCGACGCACTCGGCTACGAGACATTCAGCACCGCCCGGCTCGACCAGCTCGTCGCCGGACACCAGCCGGTCTTCGTCAACCTGACCGCGGCGTGGTGCATCACGTGTCTGGTCAACGAGCGCACCGCCCTCGCCCGCCAGGCCGTGCGCCGGGCCTTCGCGCAGAACCACGTCGTCGCGCTGATAGGCGACTGGACCCGGCAGAACCCCGAAATTACCGCGCTTCTGCAGGAATTCGGGCGTAGCGGCGTGCCGCTCTACCTGTTTTACAATGAGGCCGGCGACGCCGACGGTCCTGCCGCAGATCCTGACCGAGGCGACCGTGCTCGATGCCTTGAGGAAGAGCGGTGCGGGCGGCTGATCTCGTCGTCATAAAGCACAACCCTTGCGGTACCGGCCGGGGATGCTTCATGCTGCCCCGGTCATGCGAACGGAGCCCTTGATCTGACGAGCGAACCATCCGAAGGGGTCATGATCCACGATCTCGCGGTCGAGGAGATCCTGGCCGCCTGCGGCAACGCCGAGACGGTTGCGCTGAAATCCGGCGAAATCCTGTTTCGCGAGGGTGATGCGGCGCACGCGATGTATGTCGTCAAACAGGGGACGCTGCGCATCCTCAGCGGCAGCACCATCCTGGAGACGGTTCGCGAGGGCGGCCTCGTCGGCGAGATGGCGATCATCGAGGCGCACATGCCGCGCAGCGCCACGGTGATCGCCGGCACCTATTGCGAACTGGTCGAGATCGACGTACCGAAATTCCTGTCTCTGGTCGCCAATACCCCGGCCTTCTCGATCACCGTCCTGCGCGTCATCTCGCGCCGCCTGCGGGTGATGAACCGGCGCTACCGGGTCAGCAGCGGCCGCGCTCTCTAGCGCCCGATCGCCTGGGTCACCGCGCCGCCGGTCGCGGTGCGCCCGCCATCGACGACATATTGCCCGCCGGTGATGTTGCTGGCGAGATCGGAACACAGAAACAGCACCATGTTGGCGATCTCCTCGGGCGTCGTATAGCGCCCGGTCGGTATCGCCCCCTGGTAGCGCCGCCCGACGCTCGCCGGATCGGCCGGGTTGAGCTGTTCTTCCAATGAATGGATCATCCGGGTATCGACCGGGCCCGGACAGACGGCATTAACCCTGACACCGCTGCGCGCGACTTCGCCGGCGGCGGTTTTGGTGAGACCAATGACGGCGTGCTTGGAGGCGACATAGGCCGGCATGCCGGGGGTGGCGACCAGCCCGGCGACCGAGGCGGTGTTGACGATCGCCCCCGATTTCTGCCGCAGCATCACCGGCAGCACATGGCGCAGCCCGAGGAAGACGCCCTTCACATTGACCGCGATGACCTGGTCGAACATCGCTTCGTCATACTCGGCGGTGTGGATCACCGTCCCTTCGATCCCGGCGTTGTTGTGGAAGCAGTCGATCCGGCCATAGGCATCGAGCGCGGCCTTCACATAGGCCGCGACATCGGCCGATTTGGTGACGTCGGCGGCGACAAAGAGCGCCTCCCCGCCCTGCTGGCGGATGATCCCGGCGGTCGCCTCGCCCCCCGCGGCATCGCGATCGACGACGACGACTTTGGCGCCGGATTTGGCAAAGGCCAGCGCCGTCGCCCGCCCGATCCCGTTCGCCGCGCCGGTAACGAGCGCAACCTTGCCGGTGAAATCCAGTTCCATGGCCTCCTCCCGAATAGTCCGTCATGGCCAGGCATGACCCGGCCATCCACGTAGATCCCCGGATCAAGCCCGGGGATGACGGCTAAAAATTGCCGCCGCTAACCCTACTTCTTCCCGATCAGCCGCGCCCAAGCCGCGAGATTGGCCATCACATCGCGGATCAGGTTTTTCGCGACCTCGTCCAACAGATTGCCCTCGGCGTCGAATTTGGTCTGCGCCTGGCCGATCAACACCTCGGGCTTGTTCAACGGGTGCATGTCGAGAAAGACGCAACTGCGCCGCAGATCGTATTGGGCGCGGGCGCTGCCGGCCATCCCGGCCGCGGCCCCGATGATCGCGCAGGGCTTGCCGGCGAACGGCTGGTCGGGCGGGCGCGAAGCCCAGTCGATCGCGTTCTTCATGACGCCCGGCATCGAGTAATTGTATTCGGGGCAGGCGAAGAGGAGCGCGTCTGCCGCGGCGATCTGGCGCCGCAGGGTCTCGACCGGCGGCGGAAAGCCCACGGCCCGGACATCCTCGTCATAGGGCGGGATCTGCGAGATGTCGGCGACCACGACGCTCATCCCCGCCGGCTTCAGCACGATCGCGGTGCGCAACGCCGCCATGTTGTAGGAAGCCCTGCGCAGGCTCCCGCAAATCCCCAGTACCGAAATGGCAGAATTGCTCATGCTGATCCTCCGCCCGATCGCTCTCGCGAACCGTTATCGCAGGTCACGATCGCAGACAAGGTTCATCACGGCGGGAGACAGGCCGGTGCAGGAGGTGGGGATCTCCATCATCCATCAAAGCACCCTCCCCACGGGGCGAGCGGCGCAGAGCTTGGATGAACCTCGTCTGAAGGCGCGTCTGCCAAACCCCTCGCGTCGAGATGGAGGCGCCGACCGGCGCGCGCGCAACGCAAAAGGAGGGCGCCGGACAATCGATCGATTGACGCGACGCCGGGGGAAGAGCTCCACCCACGAGATCACCTGAGGCGCGGGCAATTTGCTAGGAATTTGGGATCGCGTTAAAATAGAGTGTGCCCGGGCTCTACTTTCGGGGAGCTCTGCCCACACCTCCGTTAGGGTCGAAGTGCGTCTCGTCTGTGTTACTGGAGGTGCCGAGGTAAGGTGATATCGGCAATACCCAGGCGATTTGGTCTAGGCCGATCTCTTCCCCTAATTATCTGAGGCCTGCTTAAACTGGGACCGCGATCAATGGAAAAACCCGAACGTTCGGTCTACACACCCCAAGATTTTCTCGAGTGGCGAGAAACGGGCTCTCTCGAACTCACCCCGAAATTCCAGCGGCGCGGCGTATGGTCTCCCGCCGCGCGTTCATTTTTCGTTGATACGTTGCTTAGGCAGATGCCAATTCCGCCAATCTACATTCGAATCGTCCAATCTGAAGATCGGAAGCGATCGATTCGCCAAGTCATAGACGGTCAGCAGCGTATATCGTGTGTCCTCGATTATCTCAACGGCAAATTTAGGCTGTCCCGTACGCTTTTTGGGCCCTGGTCGGGCAAAACTTTTGATGATCTGTCTGTGGATCAAAAGGAGCTCATCACGACGCACACGTTTTCTTCCGAATTGTTTCGTGGGATTTCTGACTCGGACGTACTTCAGATATTTGAACGTCTTAATACATATAGTATCCCCCTAAATGCTCAGGAGCTACGAAATGGTAGATTTTTTGGTCTCTTTAAACAGAGCGTGTATAATCTCGCACGTGACCATCTTGAATTTTGGCGGCGTCAGGGCGTTTTTTCAGAAAGGTCTATAGCGCGGATGTCCGAAGTGGAGCTAACGAGCGAGTTGATTATAGCTCAAATCTCTGGCATGCAGGATAAAAAGAAATCGATTGATCAATTTTATCGTGATTACGATAATCAATTTACCGATCGGGATCAAAACGAACACCGCTTTCGAAGCGTAATCGATGCAATAAACGACACTTTCGATGGAAATCTTGGAGACACGGAATTTTCTCGCGTTCCACTATTTTATACCATTTATTGTGCAATCTACCATTACCAATATGGATTACCTAACTTTGAATCGAAGACCCCGAGAAAAGAGCTTTCGAAAGCCGAACGACTGTCTTTGGCGGATGCCGCACAAACCCTATCGGATCTGATAAACTCGGGCCGCGAAGGCGTGCCATTGCGTAGGGACGCAGAAAAATTCGTGCGGGCCTGTTTGCGCCAGACAGATAATATAAATCCCCGACGAGATCGGCTCACGTACTTTTATGAGCAGGCTTTCGGCAATTGAACGATGCCGCGCACCATACCGCCTCTTGCGGCAGAGTTTACGCGGCGGATGTCGGAGGCGTTGGCACTTGCGAGCGCTGGTGACTTGGCGGCTGCCGCTCCGCGTGACAGCCGAATCCACCACGAATGGTATGTTGCTCGCGTTGAGCTTCTCTATGAATTGGCGTATCTTAAAATCTTCATTGGATGGGAATTGTTCTTAGAGCAAACGTTTCTACGATACCTTTGCGGCTACAGATCAACCACCGGTGTTACGTTCCCTCCTACGGGCGCGGGGGCGTTCTTTTCGACATTACACGACGCGGAAGCAAGCGTACTGGGCGGGCGCCAGTTTGTCCTTTGGCACGATCCGACGAGCGTGATCAGGCGGGCGCAGCGGTTTCTCACAAACTGCCCACACGAAAGCGTAATAGCTTCCCATACAACGCGACTAGCCGATTATGGATCTGTGCGACACCGGATTGCACACGGACAACAGGATGCGCGGCAGAAATTTGACAATGCTACCACCAATCTTGCTGGGCGGCGGTACCGGGGCGCCCGACCTGGTCGGTTCTTGAGGGACTGGGATCGCTCAACCACACCCCCTCGTCGCTGGCTAAACATTCTCGGCGCGGACCTCGCGGGTCTGGCCCTACAGATGATATGATTCAGTATTTGGGACGATTATCGCTGCTCCACCTCCAGCTTGCATCGAATGAGGCTCGGCACTACCGTCGCGGTGGCGATTTTCAGCGCATTCTCGCCATCCGTTCCGACCACAGGAGGAGCCCCTCGTGAGCGCCCATCTCTCTGCTGCGCAGATCAAGTCCCGGCTCGACCCATCCGATTATCGATGCCGACGGGCACTGGGTCGAATATGGGCCGGTGTTCACCGAACAACTGCGCAAGGTCGGCGGCGAGGATGCGGTGCGCGGCTGGAATGCGGTCGGCGGCGGGACCCGCGGGGTGTTGTCGATGTCGGTCGAGGAGCGGCGCCGGCGGCGGGTCAGCCAGGAATTGTTCTGGGGCCACCCGTCGAAAAACACCCGCGACCTTGCGACCGCGCTCTTCCCGCGCCTCCTCAACGAGCGCCTGGATGAGATCGGGCTCGATTTCGCGATCATCTATCCAACCGGCGGTTTGCGCGTGCCGCGGGTCGGCGACGGCCCGGCGCGGCGCGCCGCCGCCCACGCCTATAACATCGTGACGGCCGAGTATTTCCGCCCGTTCGCCGACCGCATGACCCCGGCGGCGATCATCCCGATGCACACCCCCGAGGAGGCGATCGCCGAACTCGACTTCGCCGTCAAGCGAGCTCGGCTACAAGGTGGCGATGTTCGGCAGCCTGATGGACCGCCCGGTCGACGCCGCCGGCAAGGTCGAGGGCGAAGCGGCGCGGTTTGCGGTGTGGAAGGACACGATCGGGCTCGACAGCGAGCATGATTACGATCCGGTCTGGGCGCGCTGCCTCGAACTCGGCATCGCCCCGGCGTTCCACAGCGGCGCGCGGCGCTCCGGGCTCCGCCTCTCGCCGTCCAACGTCACCTACAACCATATCGGCCACTTCGCCGCCGCCAACCACGCCGCCTGCAAGGCGATGTTTCTGGGCGGGGTGACGCGGCGCTTCCCGGCGCTGCGGATGGCCTTTCTCGAAGGCGGCTCGGGCTGGGCGACGATGCTCTATGGCGACCTCATCGGGCATTGGGAAAAGCGCAGCCGACAAGGGCCTCGAAATGGTCGATCCCGCGCAACCTCGACCGCGCGGTCATCATGGATCTGGCGCAGAAATACGGCGGCGAGGCGTTCGTCGCGGCGCTGAACGAGCGCGGCGGCCATCCCTATCCGGACGACGAAAAGATGACCGGCGGGGTCGCCGACCTCGACGATTATTCGGCCTGCAAGATCACCAGGAAGGAGGACTGGCGCGACCTCTTCGTGACCCCGTTCTATTTCGGCTGCGAGGCCGACGACCCGTCGAATTTGTGGGCCTTCAACGCCAAGGCCAACCCGCTCGGCGCCCGGCTCAACGCGATCTTCAGCTCCGATATCGGCCATTTCGACGTGCCCGATATGCTGGGCGTCCTCCCGGAAGCCTACGAGATGGTCGAAGATGAACTGGTGACGCCGAAAGACTTCCGCGACTTCACGTTCGCCAATGTCGTGCGCCTGTTCGGGGCCGGCAACCCGCGCTTTTTCGAGGGAACGCGGGTCGCCCGCGAGGCCGCCCAAGCGCTGCAAACGGCGCCGGCGCGCGCCGCGGCGGAGTGAGCAGGCGAGGCGCAACGCGGCCGACCGGCCATCTCTGAACATTGTTCGGAAATCCCGCTCGGCAGCATCGGATTTTGGGTTATCATCGGCCATGGACCGGCGCGAGCCGGCCGAAATCAGGGAGGTTATGCATGGCAAACTACAAGCTCATCTCGGCCAACTCCCATATCGTCGAGCCGCCCGACATGTACACCAGCCGGATCGCGCCCAAGTTCCGCGATCGCGCGCCGCGCATGGAACGCCGCAAGACCCCGGCCGGGCGCGAATACGACGCCTGGATGCTGGGCGGCCAGCAGGTGGGCACGCTCGGCGCGGTGATGCAGGCGGGGCAGCGCTTCGAAGACCCCTCGCAGATCGATTTCCTTGGGCTCTGGGAGGATGTCCGCAAGGGCGCCTATGACGCCGATGCGATGATCGTCGAGAACGAGGAGGACGGCATCTGGGGTTCAGTGCTGCAGCCGAGCCAGGGCCTCTTCTGGTATCGCGTGCCGGACAGCGCGCTCTTCTCGGAGATTTGCCGCTGCTACAACGACTGGATCGCCGATTTCTGCAAGCCCCATCCGCGGCGCCTGAAGGGCATCGCGATGCTCAATATCGACGATCCGCAAGCCGGCGCGAAGGAACTCGAGCGCTGCGTCAAGATGGGCCTCGTCGGCTCCTTTATCCCGGTCGCGCCGCACGCCGATAAGCCCTACAGCGATCCGGTCTACGACCCGTTCTGGGCGGTGGCGCAGGAATTGAAGCACCCCCTCCTCCTCCACATCGGGACGCCGCGCGACGGCATTCCGGCCAACGAATTCACGATGAATTTGAGCGAGTTGACCGGCGCCGGACGCTCCACCACCGACTACTGGGTGCGCTATTCCCTGGGCTCGATGGTGTTCGCCGGCGTCTTCGACAAGTTCCCCGGATTGAAGATCGGCTCGGTTGAGCACGAGGCGGCGTGGATCCCGCACTGGCTGCAGCAGATGGATTTCACCTATCTCGAGCGCCCGGTCTTCACCAAGGGATGGAAGTCGGCCGAGGGGATGCTGCCGAGCGACTATTGGAAGCGCAACATGTTCGTCGAGTTCATGGAGGATGGGCTCGGCGTCCAACTGCGCGACCGCATCGGCGTCGACAACATGCTGTGGGGCTCGGACTACCCGCATGCGGAAGCGACCTTCCCGCGCTCGCAGCAATTCCTCCAGCGGATGTTCGAGGGCGTGCCCGAGGCCGATCTGAGGAAGATCACCTCGGACAACGCCGCCCGGATGTTCGGCTTCAACATGAACTGAGCCGCCTACCCCTCTCCCGCATTGCGGGAGAGGGTGCCGAGCGTAGCGAGGCGGGTGAGGGTGATTGCCGCGCAAAAACCCTCACCCTCCCATCGCTGACACGATGGGTCCCTCCCTCTCCCGCATTGCGGGAGAGGGGCTATGATGATCACAGCGCATGAACCAAGCACCCGACGGCTTCACCGCGGTCGCCACCGTCGCCGACATTCCGCCTGGAGCGATGAGGTGCGTCGCGATCGACCGCGAGCGGGTGCTCGTTGCCAATGTCGGTGGAACGTTCCACGCGATCAGCGACATCTGCGGCCATCGCAACGCGCCCTTGTCGCGCGGCCGGCTCGATGGTCCGATCGTCGAGTGCCCGCTGCATTTCGCGCAATTCGACGTGCGCACCGGCAAGTTCGTCGACGGACCATTGGGCGCGGATGTGGCTTCCTATGAAACCCGGGTCGCCGGCGACACGGTTTACGTGAAGCGGTGACGCTGGGCCGGCTTGACCGCGCCCCGGCCCTCCCTACATGCAACCGATGACGCAGCCCCCTGGTACCTCGGCGTGGCACGGCACGACCATCCTGGCGCTGCGCAAAGCGGGCACGGTCGTCGTCGCCGGCGACGGCCAGGTGTCGATGGGTGAGACCATCGTCAAATCGAACGCCAAGAAGGTCCGCCGGCTCGCCGGCGGGGGGGTCATCGCCGGGTTCGCCGGGACGACGGCCGATGCGATCACCCTCTTCGAACGGCTTGAAGCCAAGCTCGAGCAATATTCCGGGCAGTTGACCCGGGCCTGCGTCGAACTGGCGAAGGATTGGCGTACCGACCGCTATCTGCGCCGGCTGGAAGCGATGATGGCGGTCGCCGACAAGGAAGTCTCGCTGATCCTCTCGGGCAATGGCGACGTCCTCGAACCGGAGGACGGGATCATCGGCATCGGCTCGGGCGGCGGCTACGCGCTGGCCGCGGCACGCGCCTTGCTTGAGGTCGACGGGCTCGATGCCGAGACGATCGCCCGGCGGGCGATGTCGATCGCGGCGCAAATCTGCGTCTATACCAACGACAAGGTCACGCTTGAAAAACTCCCCGCCTGAGGCGCAAACCGAGTCCTTAACCGCCTCGTTCAGCCCGCGCGAGATCGTCTCCGAACTCGACCGCTATATCGTCGGCCAGGATGACGCCAAGCGCGCGGTCGCGATCGCGCTCCGCAACCGCTGGCGCCGCCAGCAGTTGACGCCGGAGCTGCGCGACGAGGTGCTGCCGAAAAACATCCTGATGATCGGCCCCACCGGCTGCGGCAAGACAGAGATCGCGCGGCGTCTGGCGCGGCTCGCCGAGGCGCCGTTCCTCAAGGTCGAGGCGACCAAATTCACCGAAGTCGGCTATGTCGGCCGCGATGTCGAGCAGATCGCCCGCGACCTCGTCGAGATCGCGATCGCGATGACCCGGGAGCGCTTGCGGAAGCAGGTCGGGGCAAAAGCAGAGCTCGCCGCTGAGGAGCGCGTCCTCGACGCCCTCGTCGGCACCAATGCCAGCGCCGACACCCGCCAGAAATTCCGCAAGATGCTGCGCGAGGGCTCGCTCGACGATCGCGAGATCGAGGTTACCGTGCAGGAAAGCGCGTCGGCGAGCCTGCCGACCTTCGAGATACCGGGAATGCCGGGGGCGCAGATGGGCATGCTCAACCTCGGCGACATCTTTGGGAAGGCGCTGGGCGGACGCGCCAAGCCCCGCAGAATGACGGTCGCCGACAGCCACCGCGTGCTGATCGCCGAAGAAAGCGACAAGCTGTTGGATCAGGAGCGCGTCGTCCGCGAAGCGATCCAGTCGGCCGAGCAGAACGGCATCGTCTTTCTCGACGAAATCGACAAGATCTGCGGGCGCAGCGAGCGCGGCGGCGGCATGAGTGGCGCCGATGTCAGTCGCGAAGGGGTGCAGCGCGATCTCCTGCCGCTGATCGAAGGCACCACCGTCGCCACCAAGCATGGCGCGATCAAGACCGACCACATCCTGTTCATCGCCTCGGGCTCGTTTCATATGGCCAAACCCTCCGATCTCTTGCCCGAGCTGCAAGGCAGGCTGCCGATCAGGGTCGAATTGAAGGCGCTCGACCGCGCCGATTTGCGCCGGATCCTGGTCGAGCCGGAAGCGAGCCTCATCAAGCAATACCGCGCGCTCTTGGCGACCGAAGGGGTCGAATTGGAATTTCAGGCCGAGGCGATCGACGAGATTGCCCTCTTGGCCGAGCAGATCAACGCCACGGTCGAGAACATCGGCGCGCGCCGGCTGCACACGATTTTAGAGCGCCTGCTGGAGGAGATCAGCTTTACCGCTTCCGACCGGCCGAGCGGCACCACGATCACGATCGACGCGGCCACTGTCCGCGAGCGGGTCGGCGAACTCGCCAAGAACGCCGATCTGTCGCGCTTCATCCTGTGATTGCACCGCGGTCGCCAAAGGAGGAGCCATGCTCTCGTCGGCTCGCGTCGAGGAACGATTGGCGCGGCGCACGCTGGCGCTGGTCCTTGCCGGCGGCCGCGGCAGCCGGCTGCATCAGCTGACCGACCGCCGCGCCAAACCGGCGGTTTTTTTCGGCGGCAAGTTTCGCATCATCGATTTCGCGCTGTCGAACTGCCTCAATTCGAACATCCGCCGGATCGCCGTCCTGACCCAGTACAAGGCGCACAGCCTGTTGCGCCACTTGCAGATGGGGTGGTCGTTCCTGCGCCCGGAGATGAACGAGTTTCTTGACCTCCTGCCGGCGCAGCAACGGCTCGACGAGGCGACCTGGTATCGCGGCACGGCGGATGCGGTTTTCCAGAATTTTGACATCCTGCGCGCGGCGCGGCCGGAATTCTTCATGGTGCTGGCAGGTGACCACATCTACAAGATGGACTATTCAAACATGCTGGCCGATATGGCCGAGAAGGGCGCCGAGTGCAGCGTCGCCTGCGTCGAGGTGCCGCTGGGGCAAGCCTCCGAGTTCGGCATCATGGCGGTCGACGAGGGGCTGCGCATCGTCGATTTTCTCGAAAAGCCGAAGGTCCCGCCGGCCCTCGCGGGCAAGCCCGACCGCGCCTTGGCGAGCATGGGGATTTACGCGTTCTCTGCCGATTTCCTCTATGCCGAACTGCAGCGCGATCATGACGATCCGACTTCGAGCCATGATTTCGGCCGGGACGTCATCCCCAGCATCGTCAGCCGCGGGCTGGCGCTCGCGCACCGCTTCGAAGACAGCTGCGTTACCACAACCCCGGCCGCCGAGCCCTATTGGCGCGATGTCGGGACGATCGATGCCTATTGGGCGGCCAACCTCGATCTGGTGATGCCGGTCCCGCAGCTCGACATCTACGATCCCAATTGGCCGATGTGGACCTACCAGCAGCAGCTGCCGCCGGCGAAATTTGTGTTCAACGACCATGACCGCCGCGGGGTGGCCGTTGATTTGATGGTCTCGGGCGGCTGTATCGTCTCGGGGGCGCAGGTATCGCGCTCGCTGTTGTTTTCGAATGTCCGGGTCAATTCGTATGCCCACACCAGCGAGGCAGTGCTGTTGCCCGAGGTCGATATCGCCCGGCATGCCCGCCTCACCAAGGTCGTCGTCGACCGCGGCGTACACATCCCCGAGGGCCTCGTCGTCGGCGAAGATCCGGGGCGCGACGCGACGCGGTTTTACCGCAGCGACGGCGGGGTGGTGCTGATCAGCGCCGAGATGCTCGCCGCACTTTAGAGCGGTAGCGTTTCAGATTGAACCACCCAATCGTCGCCCCCGCGAAAGCGGGGGTCCAGGGGGAAATGATTGAGCGGTTACCCTGGATTGCCGCTTGCGCGGGAACGACGATTCGATCCGAATGGACAACGCTCTAAACAACCGCCGGCGAGACGGCGCCCCGCTAAGCAGCGGACACAAAAAGGCGCCCTCCGCGCGGAGGGCGCCTTTTGCTCGCTCGGATCGCCGCGTCAGGCGACGACGAGTTCGGCCGTCAGCTCCTGGCCCTTGGTTTCCGGGCTGATCAATAAGGCGATGACGACACTCGACGCCGCGACAATCGTTGCGATCAGCATCGGAATGGCAAAGCTGAGATGGTAAGTGATCGCGATGTAGGTCAGGACCGGCGGCACAAATCCGCCCCAGATCGCCCCCTGGTGATAGCAGAAGCCGGCCGCGGTCGCGCGCACCTCGGTCGGGAACCGTTCCGACAGATAGCTCGGCAGCTGGCTGTAGAGCGCACCGCCAAAGGCCCCCTGCAAGAGGAACCCGGCCGCGATCCAGGTGAAATCGGTGGTCACCAAATACATCGGCGCGATCGGCACCGCGAGCGCGGCCGGGATGATCATCGCCCAGCGCCGGCCGAGCCGTTCGGCGACATAGCCCCAGAACGACATCGCCAGGAACCCGATGATATTCGAATAGAGCAAGAGCTGGCCCACCGCGGCGGTGCTCATGTTGAGGTCTTTTTGCAGGTGGGTGGCGAAGAGGGCATAGATCGAATAGTAGACGACGAAGTTGCTGGCCATCCACCAGCACGCGGTCAGCGTGTTGCCGATCATCCCACGCTTGAAAATGCTGAGCAGCGGCACGTGGACTTCACGGTGCTGGGCGCGCTGGAGACGCCGGTTCTCGAGCCAGACCTCGGGCTCCTTGACGAAGTAGCGGACATAGACGACCGAAAGGGCCGGCACCACCCCGATCCACAGCATGCCGCGCCACCCGACGATGTCGTAAAACAGCCAGAAAATGAGGCTCGACAGGGCGAAACCCAGGCCCCACGAACCCTGAAGCACGCCGCTCATGAAGCCGCGCGTGCGGATCGGCCACTGCTCCATCGCCAAGGCCGCCCCGGCCGGCCATTCGGCTCCCATGAAGATGCCGAGGAGCGCGCGAAAGAAGAACAGAAAGAAGAAGGTCGGCGAAAACCCGGCGATGAAGTTGCACGCCGAATAGCCGATGATCGAGATCATCAGCGGCAGCTTGCGCCCGACCCGGTCGGCGACCCACCCCGAGAGGGTCGCGCCGATGAGGCGCATCCACAGCGTGATCGTGAAGACCGCGGTGACCTCGGTCAGCGGGACATTAAATTCCTTCGCGATCGGCAGCATGATCAACAGGAAGACGGTGAAGTCGAACGCATCCAGCGTCCAGCCCAGCCACGCGGCCCACCACGCGTACCATTGGTCCTTGGTCGGCTCGCGCCACCAAGCCACCTGCGCCCCCACAACCTCGGTCGCCATCACATGTCCTCCCAAAACCCGGCTCGTTAGCCGAGCCTAGCGGCCAGTGTAGGAAGGCATTCCGCGATTGTCATGGCATTTTGACGCCGGGCGGCCGCGCACCCGCGTGCGCAGCGTGCGGGCCTCGGCCGCGATCGGTAGGCGGGCGGCGCGGGCGGCGCCGGGTCACCGCCCGCGATCTGCGACGCGATGCTCGATCAGGCGACCACGAGGTCCGGCACGATTTCAACCCCCCGAGTCTCCGGGCCGAGCAGCAGCGACAGGATGAAATTGGCAAGCCCGAACAGGGTCGCGATCAGCATCGGGATCGCGAATCCCATATTCCAGGTGATTGCGAAATAGGTCAGGATCGGCGGCACCATCGCACCGGGGATGGTGCCGGCATGATAGCAAAAGCCGGTCGCGGTGGCGCGGATTTCGGTCGGGAAGCGCTCGGTCAGGTAACTCGGGACCTGGCCGTACATGCCGCCGCCGGCGAACAGCCCCTGCAGCATAAAGGCGATCACGACGTAGGTGAAGTTGCCGGAGAGCAGATAGATCGGCACCAGCGGGATCGCGCAAAATGCCGGGATAATCATCGCCCAGCGCCGGCCGATGCGGTCGGAAACAAAGCCCCAGCCCGAGCTGGCGAGAAACACCAGGATATTGGCAAACGCGATCGGTGTCGCGATCAGCGCCGGGCTCAGGTTCAAATCGTGCTGCAGGTGGGTCGCGAACAGCGCATTGATCGAATAATAGGTGATGAAGCCGCCGGCCGAGAACCAGCACGTCATCAGGGTGTTGCCGAGCACGCCGGGCTTGAAGATCTTGAGCAGCGGCACTCGGACCTCGCGGCGTTCGGTGCGTTGCAACCGGCGGTTTTCGAGCCAGACCGCGGGCTCCCTGACGAAATAGCGGATATAGACGAGGGCCAGCGCCGGCAGGATGCCGACCCACAACATGCCGCGCCAGCCGATGTAATTATAAAACAGGCCGTAGACCAGGCTCGACAGCAGAAAGCCGAGGCCCCACGAGCCTTGTAACACCCCGCTCATAAAGCCGCGCGAGCGGATCGGCCAGGTCTCCATCGCCAATGAGAGGCCGGCGGGGATCTCCGCTCCCATGCCGAAGCCGAGCAGGGCGCGGAACAAGAGGAGGAACCAGAAAGTCGGCGAAAACCCGGCGATGAAGTTGCACACCGAGTACCAGGCGATCGAGATCATCAGCGGCGTCTTGCGCCCCATCCGGTCGGCCATCCATCCCGAGCAGGTGGCGCCGACGAGCCGCATCCACAGGGTCAGCGTGAAGACGATCGTCACGTCGGTCAGCGGAACCTTAAACTCCGCGGCAATCGGCACCATGATCAACAGGAACACGGTGAAATCGAAGGCGTCCAGCACCCAGCCGAGCCAAGCGGCTGAAAACGCGTACCATTGATCCTTGGTCGGCTCCCGCCACCAAGCAATCCGAGGAGATTCGGCTGCCACCGTCATTGCGCATTCCTCCCGTTCGGCCGCCTTTTACGCAGGGCCTTGCCTGCAATCTACGGTAGCCGCGCCGAAATGTCATGACGTTTTTCCGTTGCGCAGGCCGCCCGGGTGACGCGTTGTCGGCCGCGCCGCCGGCCGGTTTGTTCCGCACCCATGCGGCGGATTGGCGACAGCGATCGACTGCGCCGAGAACAAGTTTGTCGCGAACGTGATACGCGCTACATTGGGGGCGAGGGGATGCCCCCAAGGTTGGACCAACGATAAATCCAGGAGGATCGAGCATGTCGAGTAGATTGCGTCTCGCGGCGGTATTGGCGGCTTCTGTCGGCCTCGCAGCGACATTCGCCCCGCCGGCGGGAGCACAAGCCGGCGTCGCCGTCGGCAACCTGACCTGCAACGTGTCCAGCGGCTGGGGATTGATCTTCGGTTCCTCGCGCGCCCTCAACTGCACCTTTGCCGGCGCCGGCGGCCGATATGAGTATTACGCCGGCAACATCATGAAGTTCGGCGTCGATGTCGGCTATACCCAGGGCGGCGTCTTGATCTGGACCGTGATCGCGCCGTCGGCCACCCTCGCACCGGGCGCGCTCGCCGGCAGCTATGCCGGCGGCACCGCCAGCGCCACGGTCGGGGTCGGGGTTGGCGCCAACGCGCTGGTCGGCGGCTCCAACAACACGATCGCGCTGCAGCCCTTGAGCATCGAGGGCAATAGCGGCCTCAATGTCGCCGCCGGGATTGGGGCGATCACCCTCACCCCCGCCGCCCGGTAATTCGACGCGCCGCACCCGGCGCGCATCCCCCCACCCCAACCCGCTCATAACGGCCCTCCCCCTGGATGGGGGAGGGTTTGGGTGGGGTAATCCGGGGTGCGACCGGGTTCAGCCGGCGAGCGCACCGAGCCGGTCATAGACCAGCCGATCGATCTCGAGCCCTTCCTCGGTGAGGCGCCGGCGGTTGCGGACGGAGTGCTCGCCCGGAATGCGGATTTCGGCAACCCCTCTCTTTCGTCACGGCCGGGCCCGACCCGTGGGCCTCAGCCTACGGACCTGATCCGTGGGCATCTGCCGGAGATCCCCGGTCAAGCCCGAGGATGACGAGTTGGAGCGTTCGCGCCTGACCGGGCAACGCTTCGGCGTGGGGAGGGATAAAAAGATTTTGGTTGCGGCCGACAGGGCGGCACGATCGTTTCATAATTTTCGCGCTGGGGAGGACAGTTCGATGCAGGGCAACAGGCATTGGGTCGGGACTTGGGCGGCTGCGCCGGCGCCGGCGGAAGGGGTGGTCGGCTTCAACAACCACACGCTGCGGATGAACCCGAGGCTCAGCCTTGGTGGCGAGCGGCTGCGGGTGCGCATTTCCAACGCCTATGGCAACCGCCCTCTGGTGGTCGGCGCGGGGCGGATCGCACTGCGCGACAAGGGCCCGGCCATCGTCGCCGGCTCTGACAAGAAGCTCACCTTCCGCGGCGGCGACGGCACCGTAATCGCCGCCGGCGCCGTGCAGTTCAGCGATCCCGTCGAATTCGGCGCACCGGCGCTCGCCGATCTCGCGGTCAGCATTCACCTGCCGGGCGAGGTTCTCGCCAACTTTCAGATCACCGGGCGCTACGCCCGGCAGACCAACTATATTTCGCCGCCCGGCAATTTCGCCGCCGAGACCGTGATGCCGGTCGGCAATTTGACCGATCAGTGGTTTTTCCTGTGCGGCGTCGATGTCTTGGCCGGGAGCGAAGCGGGGGGCGTCGTGGCGCTCGGCAACTCGTTGACCGACGGCAACATCTCGACGATCGACGCCTATTGCCGCTGGCCCGATCAGCTCGCCCGGCGCCTCGTCGCGCGAGGGGGCCGGCCGATGGGGGTCATGAATAACGGCCTCGGCGGCAACCGCATCCTGCACGATCTGCGCGGCGACAGCGGGCTGCGGCGTTTCGACCGCGACGTGCTCGCCCAGCCCGGCGTCACCCACGCGATCGTCATGCTCGGGACCAACGATTTGCGCAACCGCTGGGCCAAGCCCGAGGAGGAAGTCACCGGCGACCAGATGATCGCCGGCCTCGCGCAGATGGCGGTGCGCGCCCACAGCGCCGGGGTCAAGCTGATCGGCGCGACCCTGACCCCGTTCGGCAACGAGACCTTCATGGCCAATGCGTGGAACCCGACGCGCGAGAAGCACCGCGTCACGGTCAACAACTGGATCCGCGAGTCGGGCGCCTTCGACGGCGTTGCCGATTTCGATGCCGCGCTGCGCGACCCGCAGATCCAGACGCAGATGCGCGAAGCCGACGATTGCGGCGACGGGCTGCACCCATCCGACAGCGGCTACTGCAAGATGGGCGACGCGATCGACCTCGCGCTGTTGGATTGACGCGCTGTAGGGCGGACAACCCCGGCGAAGGCCGGGGGCATTCCGCCATTCAGGCGCCGTAGTCCGGCGGATGACGCTTCGCTCATCCGCCCCACATGCTCGGCTTCGCTATCAGGGTGAAGCCGAGCCAAAATGCGGGATATCGCCTAATCGAAAGCGCAGTATTTGAACGGCCTGGTTCTGGGCGTCATCTGTGACCGCTCCAATTATTGAAAACAGACATCCCTCTGGCGGTAGCCGACAGAACACATCAAAAAAGTCAGGTGCAGGGCCTTGTTCCCCACGTAGATGCCTTCGGATTTGGCTTCCGGCGGCGTTGATGATGAAATCCGCGATTTCAAGCCCAGGTTCACCGCCGCTTTTGGGCATCATATAATGATTAAGCGGTTTTGCTAATTGAATACTACCGGGACCCAATTCCGAAAAACATTGCTTGAGGATCGGATCAGCACGTTGTGAGCTTTCCAATATAAGTGAAACAGTATTGCAGGGAAGTAAATTCCCTAGAAGCTTTATGTCTTCTTGAATAGCCCCGGTTACCGGTGTGGCGGGATGCATCGTGTCGGGCAAGACAACGCTCTCCACGCTCATAACGGCAAACCGCAAGAAAGAGCGATCCGAGAAGAAATCCGCTAAAATCCTGAAATTGGCGTCCGTGCGGATTGACTTATCCGACGCATGAAGGCGAGCGTCAGGATGGCTCTTAATGCGGGTGCGCACATCCATCCACAGGCCCTTCAACCTGCCGTAATGCTCGGCCAGCACCGCGCACCCGCCAAGCCCAAAGTAGCGCTGACTGCCGAACGACTCGTGCCCCGTATCATCGACGAAGATGAGTAGATCACCCGCGGCGCAATGGATTTCTTCGGACGATTTTTCCATAGGAGCGCAAAATTAAATGTGGCCCTGCTCGTGTTGCCAGCGTTCGTGAACATATCAGGAACTGTCCGGATTTGTCAAACTCTTTCGGTTGTGGCTTCATTGAGGCTTGGGGTGGCGCTGCATCGGGAGGCGGCGATGGTGGTAACGGCGAAGACCCGATACGGCGTCGGTGCCTCGCTCCTGCGCAAGGAGGATGACCGGCACTTGCGGGGCCGGGGCGAGTTTGTCTCCGACCTCAAGATTGCCGGGACGCACGAGGTCGTCTTCCTGCGCAGCCCGCATGCCCATGCCCGGATTCGCGGGATCACCGTCCCGCCCGAGGCGCGGGGCCGCGTCTTCACCGCGGCCGATCTGCCGCGCATGCAGCCGATCCGCATCGTGACGCACGCCGCCGGCGCTCGCACCACCGCGATGCCGCCGCTCGCCACCGACAAGGTGCGCTTTGTCGGCGAGGCGATCGCCGCCTGCGTCGCGCCCTCCCGCGCCGCGGCCGAAGACCTCGCCGCCGCGGTCATCGTTGATTTCGAGCCGTTGGAGGCCGTCGTCGATGCGCCCCAGGGGCTGCGCGGCGGGGGTGCGGTCGTCCACGATTCGTGGGGCGACAATCTCTACCTCGAGCGAACCGTCCAAGGCGGCGACATCGAGGCCGCCGCACGCGATGCGGAGATCGTCGTCAAGCGCGAATACCGGATGAACCGGCAGTCGGGGTCGCCGCTGGAGGGGCGCGCGGTCCTCGCTTACCGCGATCACCGGCTCGACGAGGTCGTCGTCTATTGTTCGACCCAGACGCCGCACACGCTGCGCGTCGCATTGGGCGAACTCCTCGGGATCGAGCAGCGCCGCATCCGCGTCGTCGCGCCCGATGTCGGCGGCGGGTTTGGCCCCAAGGCGCGGCTCTACCCGGAAGAAATCATCCTCGCCGCGCTCGCCCTTGAGCTCGATCATCCGGTGCGCTGGATCGAGGACCGCACCGAGCACCTGTTGACCGGGGCGCATACCCGCGACCACCACTATAAGCTGACCGCCTACGCCGACCGGAGGGGCCGGATCCTCGGCATCGACACCGAGATCATCGTCGATGCTGGCGCCTATGGCCTCTGGCCGCAAGGGCCCTACCAGGAGGCCAACATGGCGGCGCGGTGTCTCCCGGGCCCCTACACGATTTCGAACTACCGCGCGCGGACCTTCACGGTGGCGACCAACAAGGCCGGGCTCGGGCCCTATCGCGGGGTCGGACGCCCCGGCGCCTGCTTTGCGATCGAGCGGACGATCGACGAGGTGGCGCGCGCGGTCGGGCGCGACCCTGCCGAGGTGCGGATGGAGAACATGGTGCCGGCCGGCGCGATGCCGTTCATCTCGGTCACCGACATGCGCTACGACACCGGCGATTACCCGGCGAGCGTCCGGCTCTGCACCGAACTCTTGAACGTGTCGCAGATCCGCGAGCGCCAGCGCCGGGGCGAGCCCGATGGTCGTCTGGTCGGCGTCGGGTTTGCCAGCTTTACCGAGCAGACCGCGCACGGCGCCGCCGAATTTGCCTCGCGCGGCGCCGAGATCATCCCGGGCTATGAGAGCTGCACCGCGCGGGTGCTGACCGATGGCAGTCTCGTCCTGATGGTCGGCATCCAGTCGCACGGGCAGGGGCTGGAGACGACGCTGTCGCAGATCGCCTATCAGGAACTCGGCATCAACCCGGCGCATATCTCGGTGCGCCACGGCGACACCGAAAGCACCGCCTACGGGTTCGGCACTTTCGCCTCGCGCAGCATGGTGATGTCGGGGGGCGCGGTGGCGCGCGCCAGCCGCATGGTGCGCGACAAGATCGAGCGGATCGGCGCCCACCTTCTGCAATGCGAGGTCGCCGCGGTGCATTGCGCCGAGGGTGCGGTCGTCGGGCCACAGGGGCGCTCGGTGTCGATCGCCGAGATCGCCAAGGTTGCCTATCTGCGGATGGACGGGTTGCCCACCGGGGTCGAGCCGCTCTTAGAGGCGACGACGACCTACGAGCCCGGCATCAGCACCGGCGTCTTTTCATATGCGACGCATGGCGCGGTCGTCGCGGTCGATCTCGAAACCGGCGCCATTGAACTCCTCGACTTCGCCGTCGCCGAGGATTGCGGCACGATGGTCAACCCGATGATCGTCGAGGCGCAGATCCGCGGCGGCGTCGTCCAGGGGATCGGCACGGCGCTGTGCGAGGAAATCCCCTATGACCGGGCCGGCCAGCCGCTCGCCGCCACATTCCTCGATTACCATCTGCCCGGCGCCTTCGAACTGCCGGCGATCAAAATCGGCCATCTGCACCACCCGGCGAGCGCGACCGAATACGGCATGAAGGGGATGGGGGAAGGGGGCGCGGTGGCGCCGCCGGCGGCGATCGCCAACGCGGTGCGCGACGCCCTCGCGGGAATCGGCGCCGAGGTCAACGAGACGCCCGTTACCGCGCAGCGCGTCCTCGCGGCAATCCGCAAGGCGCAGAGCCCCAGCCCACCATTCTGACCGACGCCCGTCGTTGCGGCCGGGCTCGACGGAATGGAAACTCCGTGACGGCGCCATTGACAAACGCGTAATAAACACGATTTAGTTGACCGAGTGCATCTTGAACACGATTTTCGCTAATATTCCTTGAATTGGTCGGGCGGCGATCCGCATCGGTCTTCAGCCGACGCCCGATGGCTGACGAGGCCGGCTCGGTCAGCCAAGCCCTGGAAGAAAATCTGTTGTCGTCGATAAATTTGGCCACGGCCCCACGCCACTCGATCCGGACGACCCGCCGGATCATCATCATTGTCGTCAGCATTTTGATTTTCGCGATGTGGGCACGGGTCGGGTTCGCGCTCGTCACGTTTCGGCAACACGCGATCGAAGACGCCAGTTCGCAGAGCCGCAACCTGATGATCGCCTTCCGCGAGCAGATCGCCTTCATTCTGCGCGGGATCGACGCCGAAATGAACCTCGTCGCGGAGAGGATCCGGCACGACGGCAGCAATTTCGACCTTTACGCCTGGGGCCAGCAGAACGTGCTGGTTTCTCCCGGGGTGGCGCAGCTCAGCATCGTCGGCCCCGATGGAAAGCTCCGGCAGACGACGATTGCAGCCCATCCGCCTCCGATCGACCTGAGCGACCGCCCGCATTTTCGTATCCAGCGGGACGGAAAATTTCACGGCCTCTACATAGGCCTGCCGGCCAAAACCGAACTTTCAGGGCAGCCCTTCTTTCCGATTTCACGCCGGGTCGAGGCTGAGGACGGGACCTTCCTCGGCGTTTTGATCGCCATGATCTCGCCCAGCGCGCTGACGACGCTCCCCAAATCGATCGATCTGGGGCCGCATGGCATGATGACGCTGTCCGGGCTCAACGCGATCGTTCTCGCGCGCTTCACCGCCGACAGTCCGGATGGGATCAAGGATATAGGCCACTCGGTTGCCGGAGCGCCACGGCCCGCGGTCATCGCCAATAATGGCCATGGCGAGTTCGTGCGGGCCAGCCCGCTCGACGGCATTTCCCGGGTGTTTGCCTATGGCCGGGTCGGCAGTTACCCCCTCGTCGTTACCGTCGGCCTCGATCTGGACCGCGAACTTGCCCAATGGCGCACATACGCGGTGACGATCGTGGCTATGACGCTCGTTGTAACGTTGCTGCTGATCGGCCTCACCATCTATCTGATTCGCCATATGGACCGAGCCGCGCGCGCGGCTCGCGCGGAGGCGCTAAAGATCACCCATTTGGCCGAGCATGATTTTTTGACCGGTTTACCCAATCGAATGCTGCTGGATGACCGGATCGGCCAGGCGATCGCCACGGCGCAGCGTCACAACGATAATGTCGCGGTGCTGTTCCTCGATTTGGATGGCTTCAAGAAAGTCAACGATTCGCTCGGACATCCGATCGGCGACAAGCTTCTGCAAGCCGTCGCCAATCGGCTCGTCGCCTGCGTCCGCGGCTCGGATACCGTGTGCCGGCAGGGCGGCGATGAATTCGTCGTGCTGCTTACCGAAGTGCAACGACCGCAAGACGCGGGCATAATCGCGCAAAAAATGCTGCAGGCGGTGGCGGAGATTAATTCCATCGACGAGCATGAGCTTCGCGTCACGACAAGTATTGGCGTCAGCATCTACCCGCAAGACGGCCTGGATGCGCAGACGCTCATCAAGAACGCCGACATCGCGCTATACCAGGCCAAGGAAGGCGGCCGTCATCTCTATCGGTTTTTCAGGCCAGCGATTGATGCCCGGGCGGTGGAGGGGAATTTCTCCCAGGGGGAGCTGCGGCTCGCCTCGTAACCGCGCGCCTTTCGCGTTGAGGGCCCGAGTTGGCCCCGTGCCGCGCGGAATGAGGATCCGGGCAAAATTGATTCTCGCGTCGGGCCAAGGCGCGCCCGCGGATTGACTGAAATACTCATTTTGAGGATAAATCGCCAACAACGCGGTCTCGACAGCCCTTACGCGCGCGCGTCCGAGGGCGCAGATTGCGGCTATCGTGAACCGCGCTCGAATGGCTAGAGGCAATGGCCGCGTTTTTTTCTCCTTACCGGCACCAGTTCGTGCGGGTCGCCGCCTGCGTGCCGCAGGTCGCGATCGCCGAGCCGGCGAAGAACGCCGACCAAACGCTGGCTCTTCTCGCCGCCGGCGACAAGTCTTGTGTGGCCCTCATGGTGTTCCCCGAACTCAACCTCTCGGCCTATGCGATCGACGATCTGTTGTTTCAGGATGCGGTGCTCGACGCCGTCGAGGTCCAGGTCGATCGGCTGGTCGCGGCGAGCCGGAAGCTGTCGCCGGTGCTCGCCGTCGGCGCACCGCTGCGCGCCCAAGGGCGCCTCTATAATTGCGGCCTCGTCATCCACCGCGGGGAACTCCTCGGGGTCGTGCCGAAAGTGTTCCTGCCGAACTACCGCGAGTTCTACGAGCGGCGCCATTTTAATTCGGGCGAGGGGGTGCGCGGGGGCACGATCACGGTCGCCGGGCATGTGGCGCCGTTCGGCACCGATCTGGTGTTTGCCGAACAAGGCGCGGCCGGTTTCACCTTCCACGTCGAGATCTGCGAAGATTTGTGGGTGCCGCAGCCGCCAAGCGGGTTGGGCGCGGCGGCCGGTGCCGAGGTGCTGCTCAATCTGTCGGCCTCCAACATCGTCATCGGCAAGGCGCAGACGCGGCGGCTGTTGTGCGCCTCGCAATCGGCGCGCTGCATCGCTGCCTACGCGTATTCGGCGGCCGGGGCCGGCGAATCGACGACCGATCTGGCGTGGGACGGCCACGCCGGGATTTTCGAGTTGGGCGAGGAATTGGCGGAGACCGAGCGGTTCAGCGCCACGCCCGAGATCGCGATCGCCGATGTCGATCTCGGCCGCATCCGCCAGGAGCGCATGCGCACCAACACCTTTGGCGACAGCGCGCGGGCCGCGCTCGCCGCGGCGCCGCCATTCCGCCGGGTCGAGTTCGCGTTCGCGGCGCCCACGGGGCCGATCGAATTGCGCCGCCGGATCGAGCGCTTTCCGTTCGTGCCGTCCGACCCGGCGATGCTCGCCGACAATTGCTACGAAGCCTACAACATCCAGGTTCAGGGCCTCGCCCAGCGGCTCAAGGCCACCGGCCTCAAAAAGCTGGTGATCGGGGTGTCGGGCGGGCTCGATTCAACCCAGGCGCTGATCGTCTCGGCCCGGGTCATGGACCGCCTCCTGCTGCCGCGCACCAATGTCCTCGCCTATACCCTGCCCGGTTTCGCCACCAGCACCCAAACCAAGGCCAACGCCTGGCGGCTGATGAAGGCGCTCCGGGTCACCGGGGCGGAAATCGACATCCGCCCCGCGGCCAAGCAGATGTTCGGCGATATCGGCCACCCCGCGGCCCGGGGCGAGAGCGTCTACGATGTGACCTTCGAGAATGTGCAGGCGGGGCTGCGCACCGACTATCTGTTCCGCCTGGCGAACCATAATGGCGCCTTGGTCGTTGGCACCGGTGACCTCTCCGAATTGGCACTCGGCTGGTGTACCTACGGCGTCGGCGATCACATGTCTCACTACAACCCCAATGCTTCCGTGCCCAAGACGCTGGTTCAGCATTTGATACGCTTTGTCGCGGCGAGCGGAGCGGTGAGCGCGGAGACCGCCCATGTCCTCGCCGACATCCTCGCCACCGAGATTTCCCCGGAGCTGGTACCGCCCGGCGCCGACGGTAGGGTCCAATCGACCGAAAGCATCGTCGGTCCCTATGCGTTGCAGGATTTCAGCCTGTTCTACGCGACGCGCTACGGCTTTCTGCCGTCCAAGATCGCCTATCTCGCCTGGAATGCGTGGCACGATGCCGAAGCCGGACGATGGCCCGCCAACACGCCGCCCGATGCCCGGCGCGCCTTCGACCTCGCCGCGATCAAGGGCTGGCTGCGGGTCTTTCTGAAGCGCTTCTTCGAGCAATCTCAGTTCAAGCGCTCGGCGCTGCCGAACGGCCCCAAGATCTCTTCGGGCGGCTCCTTGTCGCCGCGCGGCGATTGGCGCGCGCCCTCGGATTCGCATGCCGCGGTCTGGCTCGCCGAATTGGAAGCCGGCGTGCCCGACCACGAGTGACCCTCGCCCGGAGCTGCAATGACCTGGGCTGAGGCCGTGCTCTCGTGGCTGGCGACCGCCGCGGTGTCGGCGTTGGCGCTCTTCGCCGTCGTCGCGCTGGTGCGGCAACCCTCGCGGCCCGGTAGAAAATACTGGCTGGCCGCGCTCGTCATCGGCGGCGCCGTCGCGATCGCCACGACGGCGTGGCGCGAGCGTAACAGCGAGGTCGCGCTCGGTGCGGCGGCGGCGCGGCTCGATGGACTCGGCCGGCTCTTACATAGCGCGCCCGGCACCACGCCCGACGAGACCGTCGCGCGGGCGGCCGCGGCGATCGTCGCCCAGGACGCCAAGATCAAGGATCTGGAAAGCCAGATCAGTGCCTTGGCGGAAAAAACCCGGGTCCGGGCGATCGACCCGGCGATCGCGGCGAACATGGCCGAGGACCTGCGCGGGTTCGGCAGCCACCGGGTGGTGCTGTCCTGCGTGCCCGACGATGTCGAGGCCTATACCTATGCCAATCAGATCGCCAATGTGCTGCGCACGGCCGGCTGGGAGGCGCTGGGACCGGAGACGACAACGATCTTCGGCGAGGCGCCGGCGATAGGCATCACGCTTTACGTTCGCGACGGGGCCGCACCGCCCGATGCCGCCAAGCTCCTGATCGATGCTTTCGCGCGGTTCAACATTCCCTATCAGAGCGGCGTCGCGCCGAGCGACGCCATTCCCGATCCCGAAACCGTCGAACTCTTCGTTGGGCGCAAGCCATAGAGCCCTATCTGACCAAATTCGATTACCCCCATTCGTCATCCCCGGGCTTGACCCGGGGATCTCCGACGGCTGGCCGGGTCGAGCCTGGCCATGACGAAACCGCTCCAGCTCACGCTCGACGCTTCACAGATACGGATCGCTCTGCGCCAGATATTCGGTCACGAAATCGGCGACGGCGTCTTCGAGCGGGGTGAACGGTAGGGTGTAGCCGGCCTGGCGCAGCCGGCCCATCGTCGCCTCGGTGAAGTACTGGTAGTTCGGCCCGATCGCCGGCGGGATGTCGATGAATTCGATGGTGGGCGCCTTCCCGCAGGCGCGGCCGAGCGCCTTCATCAGATCGAGAAAGCTGCGCGCTTCGCCGGTCCCCAGATTGTAGATCCCGTTGATCCTGGCGCCGGCGCCCTGCTGCCACAGCCACAACATCACCGCCGCGCAATCCTTGACATAGACAAAGTCGCGGCACTGTTCGCCATCGGCGTAATCGGGCCGGTGCGACTTGAAGAGGCGGATGGTCTCCCCTGCCACGACGCCGCGGTAATTCTTGGCGAGGAGGCTCATCATCTCGCCCTTGTGGTATTCGTTGGGTCCGAAGACGTTGAAGAATTTGAGCCCGACCCAGAAGGGCGGCGCCTGCCCTTTCGCCGCCTCGCGCAGCGCCCACAAATCGAAAGCGTGCTTCGACCAGCCGTAGAGATTGAGCGGGCGCAGGCGCTTGTATGCGGCGATGTCGCCATCATCCTCGAACCCGGCCGCGCCGTCGCCATAGGTCGCGGCGGAAGAAGCGTAGATCAGCGGTTTTCCCTGGGCCGCGCACCAGCGCCACCAGACGATCGAGGAATTGAGGTTGGTGGCGATGATCGCGTCGGCATCGACGTCGAAGGTCGAGGAATTGGCGCCGAGATGAAACACCGCCTCGACTTCGGCGCCAAAGCGCTCGAGCCACGGTCCAACCCCGTCGAGCGGCACGATCTCGGCGAAATCGCGCTTGGCGATGTTGCGCCATTTGTCGCTCGCCCCGAAGCGGTCGACGATGACGAGATCGGCGCGGCCCGCCTCGTTGAGGGCGGCGCACAGGACCGAGCCGATAAACCCCCCGCCGCCGGTAATCACCAGCATCAGGCGGCGTCCTCGCTGGAGCGAACGCGCGCCGCGTCGGCTTCGGCCGGGGTGTGCGCCTCGCGGATGGCGTCGATGAGGCGCGTCGTCGATCGCCCGTCGATAAGGTCGACTAGGACAACGCGGCCGCCCGCCGCCTCGACTTCGGCGGCCCCGACCACCGCATCCTTCGTATAATCACCGCCCTTGACCAAAACATCCGGTTTCAGCCGGCGAATGAGTTCGATCGGGGTGTCTTCGTCGAAGCTGATGACGGCGTCGACCGCTTCGACCGCGGCGATCACCGCGGAGCGGTCGGCCAATCCGTTGACCGGGCGTTGCGGCCCTTTTAGGCGGCGGACCCCGGGGTCGCTGTTGAGCGCGACGATCAGGCGGTCGCAATTGGCGCGCGCGCTGGCCAGTAGCGCAACATGTCCGGCATGAACGATGTCGAAGCAGCCATTGGTGAAGCCGACCGCAAGGCCGCGGGCTTTCCAGCGCCGCACCAGGGTTTCGACTTCGGCCGCGCTGTAATACTTGGCCCGGTGCCATTCCTTGTCGCGCACGTCGCGCGACAACTCGAGCATCAGTTCGTCGAGTTCGACGGTCGCGGTGCCGAGCTTGGAGACGACGATGCCGGCGGCGGTATTGGCCAGATGCATCGCGTGGGGCAGCTTGTAGCCGCTGGCGCAGGCAAGCGCGAGAACCGCGATCACCGTGTCGCCGGCCCCGGTGACGTCATAAACCTCGCGCGCCCGGGCCGCTTCAAGATGCACTGTGCCCGCGGCCTCGACCAGCACCATGCCCTTTTCCGAGCGCTTGGCGAGAACGGCGCCGGCCCTGGCTTCGTGCATGATCTTGGTCGCCGCGGCGATGACGTCCGCATCGGAAGCGACCGGCATGTGCGTGGCCGCCGCCAGCTCGCGCAGATTGGGGGTGAGGCAGGCGGCGCCGCGATAGCGGGTGAAATCCTCGCTCTTCGGGTCGACGTAAACCGGGATGCCGCGCGCTCGCGCCCGCGCGATCGCCGCGCCGATGACCCTCGGCCCCAGCACTGCCTTGCGGTAATCGGAGAGAATGACCGCGTCCACCTCGGGAATGGCGCGCTCGGCCGCGTCGATCAGCACCGCCTCTTCCTCGCGATCGAGATCGTGGGTCCGCTCCTCGTCGATGCGAACGATCTGCTGATGCCCGGCCAGATAACGGGTCTTGCACACCGTCGGGCGATGCGCGCTGGCCACATTGCGGTCGACAAGCCCCGGGGTCTGCGCGATCAGCGCCCGGACTTCGCGCCCCGCCGAATTGTCCCCGAGGAGGCCTAAGAGCACCGCCCTGCCGCCGAGCGCGGCGATGTTGCGGGCGACATTGCCGGCGCCGCCGAGCATGCTCTGGGTCCGCTGCAACAAGAGCACCGGCACCGGCGCCTCGGGCGACAACCGCTCGGTTTCGCAATACGCGAAACGGTCGAGCATAACGTCGCCAAGACACAGGATCGTGGCGCCCGAGAAATCCATCAGAAATCCATTGTCTCTGCGCAATTCCGCCGCGTTCAGGGCGGTTCTTTAACATGCCGGCCCGATTGAGCCTATATTTTAAGGGGGAACCACCGGAGGGTGCGATGCACGCTGAGTCGATCGAACTCGTGGCGCCACGAGCATGTCTTTCTCGGGGCCGACCATCGCCGCAATGAGCGGCGCAGCTGGGCCGTCGTCGGGTTGTGCAGCACGATGATGGCGGCCGAGATCGTCGGCGGCTGGCTGTGGGGCTCGATGGCGCTGGTGGCCGACGGGTTGCACATGTCAACTCACGCCGGCGCGCTCGTTATCGCCGCCTTCGCCTACGCCTATGCGAGACGCCACGCCCGCGACGAGCGCTTCGCCTTCGGCACCGGCAAGCTCGGCGATCTGGCGGCCTTTGCCAGCGCCATCGTGCTGGCGATGATCGCCCTCCTGATCGGCTATGAGAGCCTCGGCCGGCTGTTCAATCCGGTGGCAATCGCCTTCAATCAGGCAATCCCCCTGGCCGTCATTGGCCTCGCCGTCAACCTGGTCAGCGCCTGGCTCCTGCAGGAGGACCGGCCCGATGGCCACGGCCACGGCCATGCTCATGTGCATGGCCATGCGCACGGGCACGCCGACGCCCATCGCCATCATCACCGTCCCGACGCCAGCCACGCCGACCATAATCTGCGCGCCGCCTACGTCCACGTCATCGCCGACGCCGCGGTCTCGGTGCTGGCGGTGATCGGGCTCACCTGCGGGCGCGTCTTGGGCTGGGTGTGGATGGACCCGGTCATGGGCCTCATCGGCATGGCTGTGATCCTCAATTGGTCGTGGAGCCTTGTGCGCATCTCCGGCACCGTCCTCCTCGACATGCGCCCCGACGGGATCGCAAGGCAGATCGCCGAGCGGCTCGAAGGCGGCGGCAGCGACCGCGTCTCCGATCTGCATTTGTGGCGGGTCGGCCCCGGGCATCACGCCGCGGTCGTCTCGATCGTCTGCGACCGGCCCGAGCCTCCCGCCGCCTACAAGGCTCGCCTCGCCGACATCGCCGGCCTCAGCCACGTCACGATCGAGGTCCAGCCCTGCCCGGGCGCGCATTGAGCCCGGCGGGCGCGGATCGATTCGGTTGAGAGTGGGACCGCACGCAAAACCCATCTTGCGCGCGAGCTGGCTCTGGGGTGCGGCTGGTTCGGGCTGGGGTGTTGCTCGTGTGGCCGTCCTTCGAACCGGCCGCTTTGCGGCCTCCTCAGGATGACGTGAGTTTTTTATGGCATTAAGAAAACCGTCATCATTAGGAGCGCCCGACGGGCGCGTCTCGAAGGACGCATGGCGGCTCGCACAGCTCAAACTTAGACACTACCGCGTGGCCGGGGGTTTGAACGCAAGATCGCGCCGGTTATAGTCCGGCGCCGGATTTCCCGGCCAGATTGAGGGCACAGGATGCCGTTTCGCTCGCCCGCCGCGCTTGTCGCTTCGCTCTTGTTGCTCGCCGGCGCGGTGCTGGTGTCCACCGGGTCGGCGGGCGCGGCCGATTTCGTCGATTCGGCCGGACGGCGCGTCGTGCTGCCCGACCGCATCGGCAGGGTCATGCCCGCCGAACCCAATGCCGAGGTCTTGGTGTTCGTGCTGGCGCCGGAGCGGATGGTCGGGCAGAGCCGGGTTGGAGGCCGGGTTGCCGGGCGCCGCGCTCCCCGGGGAAACGCCGCGCGCCTGTCGGCCGTCGACTGGGGGTCCCGCTCGACCCCGGCGGGGATGGCCGAGGCGGCGCGGCGCGCACGCCCCGATCTGATCGTCGATGCCGGCGCCGTGACCCCGGATCGCTCCGCCTTCGCCGACCAGGTAACGCAGCTCACCGGCGTCCCCTACATCCTCGTCGACAGCAGCTTCGCCCGCATGCCCAAGGTGGTGCGCACGCTGGCGATGATCCTCGATGTCGAGCGCCGCCGCACCCACGATCTGTTCATGTTCGCCGAGCACGCGATTGCCGATCTGCGCGGCCAGATGCTGATCCGCCCGGCCGACGCCAGGCCGCGTGTGTACTACGCGCGGGGCCCGGATGGGCTGACGACGGCGCTGCCCGGAACGCCGGCGGGCGAAGCGATCGATGAAGCCGGCGCGATCAACGTCGCCGGCCAACTCGGCCGCAGCGCCGAGGTGCGGGTCAGCCGCGCGCAATTGCTGGGCTGGGACCCGCAAATCATCATCGCCGAGAACCGCGGCTTTTATGCCTCCTTGCAGCACGACCCCGGGTGGCGCCGCCTCGCGGCGGTGCGCAACAAGCGGGTCTATCTCGAGCCGAGCAGTCCCTTCGGCTGGATCGAGGACCCCGCCGGGGTCAACCGGCTGATCGGGCTGGACTGGCTGTCCAACCTGTTTTACCCCGACGCCAGCCAGGAGGATCTGCGCGGCGCGGTCTGCGATTTTTACGACAAGTTCTACAGGATCAAGCTGACCAACGCGCAGATGGAGGCGATGGTGCGGCCCGCCGGGGTGCCGCCGGTCGAGGTGATGCGCCCGGTCGGCGAGCCGCTCGTCGGCCTTGGGACCCTGCCCGCATCGCCACCGCCGCCGGGCACGATATCGGACACGAAAGGCGGACCCAAAGGCGCACCCGGCGACAATATCGCTGCGCCAAGCATAGTGCCGGCAACCAGCACCGCTGCCACCTGCGTCATCCCGGGCGGGCCGTCACCCTACCTGACGTCGGGCGTGACAAATTCGGAGGCCGCCCCCGCCGCCACCGTGGCGCCCGGGGTTCCGCCACCCGGCCGCCGCGGGCGCCCAGTCGGCCTCGCGCCGCAGTAGGGGGCGGTCGCGCCTGACGGAGAGCCGGCCTACCAGTACCAGACGCGGCCGTAGCGGCCGACGAACTCGGCCACCGCCTGACGCGCCACCGGCTGCGCGCCGTTGATCAACTCGTTGCGCGCGATGCCGCGATCGGTGAGGTCTTCGGCGACATAACAGATATCGACGCCCTTGGCGGCGAGCGCCGCCAGATCCGAGGCGATCATCGGCGGCTGCGTCTGTTTCCAATCGCCGAACGCGAGCCCGGCGGCGTTCTGCCGTTGCACCAGATAATTGACCGCATTGCCGCGCAAGAGCACGGTGAGATCGGCCCCGGCGCCCTTCATCGCCCCGTGGATCCACACGATCGTGTCGTCCTGCTCCTCGATGGTGGCGCGATAGGCGCTCTCGATGATGCTCAGCGTCTTCATGACCGCCCCCTCAGCGCGTTGCGATGACGAGCGTGTTGTCCGAGGCTTCGGATAGCGTCCAGAAATCGGCCGGCGAGCCGCGCCGCACGCCGGGGATGGCGTCAACCGCCCCGCGCTCGTCGACGCACAGCCCGCAATTCACCCAATCGATCTTGCCGCCGTTCTTTTCGGCTTCGCGCATCAGGGCGGCGATCGCATCCTTGGGGATGAAATGGTTCTCCTGCTCGACGTCGCGGCCGTGCACCGCGTTGGGGTGCGGCTTTTGTGCGGCGAACGGCTGCAACACCGCGCCCTCATAGGCAAAGACGTTGATGTTGTAGCCGCGCTTGGCCGCCAGATCGATGAGGCGCAGCGTCGTCGTCGAGCGCCCGCTCTCATAGGGCGCGTCCATGATGGCGATGGTGATGGTCTTCTTGTCAGCCATGACCTTCTCCTCAGTGCCAAATGACCTTGGCGCCCTCGGCGAGGGCGTCGAGCACAATTTCGAGCGGCGCCGCGGCGACGCCCGAGGCAAGCCCCGTCTCCTCGATCCCGCGCTCCCGCAGCGAAAAGCTGTCGGCGAGCACGCGGACGCCGGCGCCGGCCAGCTTGGTCAGATCGCCCGAGCGGGCCCCCGAGCGGGCCGGCAACACCCCGTTCTGGACGAGGAACAGCGTGACGTCGTTCTTTGCGGCAGCAAGCTGGGTCGCCAGATCGCGGCAGAACCCGGTGTCGTTGGAGTCGAACGGGTCGCGCGATTCTATGAGCAGATATCTCGGCATCAGGCATCTCCCTCGTCCGGCACAGGCGTCCGGGACGTTGCCCTGAAGATGACGCGAACCGCCAAGCGAGACAAGTCAGCTCGCCGCTGACGGGGTCGCCGCCGCTATTTGCCGCTACTCCGCCGCTTCCTGCTGCGGCGAGGCGGAGCGCCAGCGCAGCACGGGCTTGCGCGCGGCGGCGGTCTCGTCAAGGCGGCGGCGCGGCGTTAAGCGCGGCGCCGAACGGAAGCTGGCCGCATCGCCTTCTCGGGCGCGTTCGGCGAGGCCGCGCACCACCGCAACGAACTGGTCGAGCGAGGCCTTGCTCTCGGTCTCGGTCGGCTCGATCAACAGGGCCCCGTGCACGACCAATGGGAAATACATCGTCATCGGGTGAAAGCCCTCGTCGATCAGCGCCTTGGCGAAATCGAGCGTGGTGACGCCGGTGTCCTTCAAAAAATGGTCGTCGAACAAGACCTCGTGCATGCAGGTGCCGGGAAAGGAAAGGCTCAAGAGGTCAGCCAGCCGAACCCGCAGGTAATTGGCGTTGAGGACGGCATCCTCGGCGACTTGTTTGAGGCCGTCGGCGCCGTGGCTCATCATGTAGGCGAGGGCGCGGACAAACATGCCCATCTGGCCGTGAAAGCCCTTGAGCCGACCGATTGAGCGCTCGGCCTGGCCGTCACCATGCTCAACGAGCGCGAACCCATCGGCGTCGTGCACCAGCCAGGGTACGGGCGCGTGCGGCGCCAGCTCCAGGCCAAGCGCGACCGGACCGCTGCCCGGCCCGCCGCCGCCATGCGGGGTCGAAAACGTCTTGTGCAAATTGAGGTGGAGCGCGTCGATGCCGAGTTCCGCCGGGCGCACCCGCCCGACGATCGCGTTGAAATTGGCGCCGTCGCAATAGAAGAACGCGCCCGCCGCATGCACCGCATCGGCGATCTCGAGAATCTCGTCTTCGAAGAGGCCGCAGGTGTTGGGGTTGGTCAGCATCAAGGCCGCAACATCGGTATCAAGCTGAGCCTTCACCGCGGCGAGATCGACCCGGCCGCGCGCATTGGCCGGCAGCGCCTCGATCGCATAGCCGCAGGTTGCCGCGGTCGACGGATTGGTGCCGTGCGCCGATTCCGGCACGAGGATCCGCGAGCGCGGGTCGCCGCGCGCGGTCAGCGCCGCCCGGATCGCCATGATGCCGCACAATTCGCCCTGCGCGCCGGCGGCCGGCGACAAGGCGATCGCCGGCATGCCGGTCAGGGTTTTGAGCCAATGCGCCACGGTGTCGATCAGCTCCAAGGCGCCCTGCACGGTCGATCGTGGTTGCAGCGGGTGCAGATCGGCAAAGCCGGGCAGCCGCGCCAGCTTTTCGTTGAGCCGCGGGTTGTGCTTCATCGTGCACGACCCCAGCGGGTAGAGGCCGGCGTCGATCGCGTAGTTCTTCTGCGACAGCCGGGTGAAGTGGCGCACGATCTGCGGCTCGCTGAGCCCGGGCAGGCCGGTCGGCGCCTTGCGTTCGAGGCCAGCCAAGCGCGAGCGGAGCGGCGGCGGCTCCGGGAGATCAACCCCGCAATGGCCGGGGGAATCCTGTTCGATGAGGAGCGGCTCCTCGAGTTGCAGCCCGCGGTTGCCGCTGATCGTCGGGGCGGCTGTGGCGTCAGGGGTAGCGTGGGCGCTCAGCGCCCGGCTCCAGTCGCTCATCGCAACACCTCCCGGAGCGCCACCTCGAAGCCATCGATATCCTCCGGCGTCACCGTCTCGGTCGCCGCCACCAGCAACAGGCCTTGAAGCTCCGGCCGCTCCGGGTAAAACCGGCTGACGGGCACGCCGCCGAGGACGCCCTGCGCCGCCAACCGATCGACGACCGTTGCAGCCGGGCGCGGCAGGCGCAATGTGAACTCGTTGAAGAAGCGGTCATTGACGAGTTCGACCCCGGGGATCGCGGCGAGACGCTCGGCGGTGGCGACGGCCGCGGCATGGTTGAGCCAGGCGAGCCGCGTGAGGCCGGCCTCGCCGAGCAGCGCCAGGTGGATCGTGAAGGCCAGTGCGCACAGCCCCGAATTGGTGCAGATGTTGCTCGTCGCCTTCTCGCGGCGGATGTGCTGTTCGCGCGTCGAGAGGGTCAGGACCCAGCCGCGCCGCCCCTCGGCATCGTGGGTCTCGCCGACGAGGCGCCCCGGCATCTGGCGGACGAATTTCTCGCGCGCGGCAAACAATCCGACGTAAGGCCCGCCGAAATTGAGCGCGTTGCCGAAGGACTGGCCCTCGGCGGCGACGATGTCGGCGCCCATCTCGCCCGGCGGAATGATCGCGCCCAGCGACAAGATCTCGGTGACGATGACGACGAGGAGCGCGCCGGCCCGGTGGCAGATCTCGGCCAACTCCGAATAATCGCGGATCTCACCAAAGAAATCGGGGTTCTGGACGACGACGCAGGCGGTCTCGCCATCGACGAGGGCGGCGAGGTCTTCGCCGCCGCCGGGCCCGGCGCCCTGCAGCACCAGCCGGTTGCCGGCAAACCGGGCATAGGTTTCGCACACCGCGCGGTAGTGCGGGTGGAGCCCGCCGGACAGCACCGCCTGGTGGCGGCCGGTAACGCGGCCGGCCATCGCCACGGCTTCCGCGCAGGCGGTCGCGCCGTCATAGAGCGAGGCGTTGGCGACCTCCATCGCGGTCAGAAGCGCGACCTGGGTCTGGAATTCGAACAGAGCTTGCAGCGTGCCCTGCGCCAATTCA
>CAVTGB010000010.1:0-31684 GCA_963734125.1 uncultured Alphaproteobacteria bacterium | reverse complement strand
CCGTTTTCCCGGCGTGCCGTCGACCAGCGCCTTGTGCCGACCACCGGATGCAAGTCGTCGAACAGCCCCATATCGCAGCCGTCGGCGGCGGTGCACATGGGCCGTATAGATCACTCGAATTCCAGCTTGTTTGAGTGCTTCCGCGAGCCTCGGCACCATGGCGCGGGCAGCCGACGCCACTGGCCACAAAACGACTCCGGATGTCACCACAATCATGGCGGTCTTCACTGGGTCAATGGATCCATCAACATTGTACTTGCCCTCCTTTGGGTGCTATCTTATCGCCTAGACTTTGAAGTTTAGCAACGAAGTTTAGCAGGGAATAATAGGCGCAAGCATAGGCCGCCGAGGTGGGCGGGCACCAAGAGCGCAACCGCTCGAACGGCCGGAATTGGAGTACTTCAGGCAGCCAAGGCTTGCCTCGGCATCGCAGTGGGCGCCGTTTCCGGCCGCGCGCGGCTCCGTGAGTGAGCGAGTTAGATCGACCCCACAGTTCCCCTTGTTCCGAGGCGCCACTTCGCCAATTCGGTCGGGGAGCTTTTCAGCCATCTTGAAACTGAGCCAAGCTCCTGAAGCAGTGCAGAGTTGCGAATCATTGTTCATCGCACCCAATACAAAACTTGCTAGCGATATGCGGCGAGTTATTTTCGCAATTGCAACGACACTTACGCCGACATTCCTCGACGGACCTTGACCACGATGACGAAATTGTATTTGCCGGTCGCACGCCTGCTCGGGCGGATGGCAGTGGTGTTCGGCTTCATCTACACGACCGACCTTCTTCCCAAGGGGAACTGAAGTCGAGCAATGGCTGACACGGCGGCACCAGAAGGCCGGCGGCTACTACGATCAACTGGAGAACGGCACCGAATTCTCCTACGGTGTCACCGATGTATTCCAGCTATCGGGCTACCTCAACTTATAACGACACGCGCCTTCCACAACGCTGTGAACGGGACGACCACGCCGCCGGAGCAGTTCTCGTTCACCGCTGACGACCGCTTCGAGGCGGCGCGGTTCGTTGGCGTATCACGAGGGGGTCTATCGGATTTTAGTCCGTACACGATCCGGTCGGCCTTGCCGTTTATTTCGAGCCAACGATCGGGCCGAATTTTCGTGAATTCGAAACCCGCGTCATCCTCCAGAAGAACTTTCTCGACGATCGGTTGATTGTCGCCGACAACTACTTTCGCGCCCGAACTTCGTCAGCATGTCGCGCCGCCGAAAAAAACTGTACTGACGTCAACGCGAGCCTCGGTGTCTCCTACCGCTTCGCCGCGAGCTGGTCGGCCGGCTGGGAGATGCAGTACGAACGGGAAATATACGACTTCGCCTTTTTGCCCCCAACCACCAGATTACCGATGCCGTTTATACCGGCCCGACCATCATTGCGGCGGCGAGCGATTTTTTCGTAACGCTGACGGAACGAGCAACTTCCGTTGGCCCATGATTACGCCGGCCTCGGCATCATAAAGCACGGACGCGATTACGACGTGGACTTCGAGAAGTTTCGGGTCCGCCTCAAGGTCGGCGTGTATTTCTGAGGCCAGTCGCGCCATGAGAGCGGAAGCTTCAGCCGGCTGTGCCGCTGAACCACTCGCGCTCCGGCACACGCGACGGTCTACCTCACCGTCGAACAGGCGCAGGTCTTGATGTTTCCGAATGCCCGGTTCATCACGCCGGACTTTCGAAGTGACGCGCAAGCTGCCGCAATCGAGCGCGACTCGGTCAATGTGCGACCGTGCTGGCGCGCTTCGACAGGCGGCTGGTTCATCGCCGACGATGTTGTCGGCAAGCATGACTTTATCCCATTCGCCCTGGGTCTCGACCAGAGCGGCATCGTCGGCGTCGAAATCCTGGAATACCGAGAGAGTTATGGCGACCAGGTCCGCGACCCAGGGTGGCGCGGCCAATTCATCGGGAAAGCCCGCGGGGAAAAAACTGACGCTTACCGACATATTGGAAATATTTCGGGCGCAACCCTGTCCTGCCGCCACATGTCCCCATGGGGTTAACGCCGCGCGGGTGACTATAATTATCGTGCTCGCACAGCCCCGTTGAGGTGCCTGGCACGCTTGTTGCGATCCCAGTTTATGACCTCCCGCAGCCGACCTGAAGCTTACCGTGCCATCGACGCCGCCTTTGCAGAAATTGTCGCGACCCATCGGGGCGATGAGCTTCCACCAGCCCGCCGACAGCGATGCGAGCCGGTTAAATCGCGACGCCTATTGTCGGCCCGTGCAGATCAGCCCACAGCCGCTCCGCTGGCGTTATGCTTCGCGAAAAGCCAGCGGCACGGCGTTTTTCGAGACCCCCACCTGCCGCGCAGCTTGTCTTGGGCCTTTTACTCCAGCCCGCGTCGTTCCTCCCCCCCGACCCACAGGGGTCGTGGTGCGACATCGAAAGCCGCCGGAGATGCTGTGCGGTTTCGCCGACCGCTGCGGATTGATCTTGGTGGATCGCCAAGGCTCACGCCGTCGACCGCGCGGTGGTCGTCTGTTCTGCAGCGCCGCTGTTGCTGCGTCAACGCCGGCGGCGACCTGCGGGTTGTCGCAGTGTCGGGCTTCGCGTCGGCCAGGGCATCGGCGCGCGTCCTGGCACTGGAAGATGGCAGCCTCGCCAGCAGCGGCGACCACTCAGCCGACGCAACCCCAAGCACACATGTCAACGGCATTAGTGCTCACTGGGTCGGGGCACGGCACTTTTGCCTGCGTCCTCGCCTGCGCGGTGGCTTATGCCCTCACAAAGCCGGTCCTGGCGCTCGGGCAAAGTGGCGATTGGCGTTGTGCGGCTTCAACTGCTGTAGGGCCGACATTTTCGGGCGATGCAGTAGCCGACGAAGCCGGAACACGAGCCTGCACCCCATCGCGGCCGCCGCGCTCCCGTCGAGTTGCGATCTACACGATCGGATCGGCGTCTGGGTCACAGGCGTCCTGTGGCTCCTGTTCCACTATTTCGTCGTGCCCTAAACATGGAACAGGAGCCACAGGACGCCCGTGACCCAGACGCCGACCCCGATCGTGTAGATCTCAACTCGACGAGAGCGGCGCGGCCGCGACGGGGCGCAAGCGGGTGTTCCGGCTTCGTCGCTCATGCCGTCGCCCCGAAATGCTGCCAGTTGCCGCACGTGTCCAACAGGTGAGCCGTCGCCCCGAACCGGCGCAACACCAGATCGCAGCCTTGCCCGAGCGCCAGGACCGGCTTTGTGAGGGCATCAGCGACCGAGCAGCTTTCGGCGACGACGCAGGCAAAAGTGCCGTGCCCGACCGGGTGACGGCTCGATACCGTTGACATGTGTGCTTGGGGTTGCGTCGGCTGAGTGGTCGCCGCTGCTCGGCGAGGCTGCCATCTTCCAGTGCCAGGACGGCAGCAAACGGGGTCTGCCCCTGGCCAACGCGAAGCCCGATGCGTTCCGGCGCCGTGCCGACAACCCGCAGGTCGCCGCCGGCGTTGACGCAGCAACGGCGCACACCATGCCGCGACAGACAGACCACCGCGCGGTCGACAGCATAACCCTTGGCGATGCCGCCAAGATCGATCCACAGCGGTCGGCGAAACCGCACGGCCCCCTCCGGGCCTAACTCGATGTCGCGCCACGACCCCTGTGGGTCGGGAGGAAGGACGACGCGGGCCTCGGTAAAAGGCCCCACCTAACAAGCTGCGCGGCGGTCGTGATGTCGAAAACGCCGTCCGTCGCTTCAGCGAAGCATAACGCCAGCCGCAAGACGACGCGGGTATGCGGGCTGATCTGCACGGGCCGACAATAGGCGTCGCGATTTAACCGGCTCACATCGCTGTCGGGCTGGTGGAAGCTCATCGCCCGATGGGTCGCGACAATTTCTGCAAAGGCGGCGTCGATGGCACGGTGAGCATCGGCTTGCGGGAGGTCATAAACCCGGATCGCGACGAGCGTGCCGAGTAAGGGCCGGGCGCGTTCAACGGGGCTGTGCGAGCACGATCGCATAGGTCGCCAGCAGCCGTTTGACCCCATCGGTAATGTGGCGGCAGGACAGGGTTGCGCCCGAAATATTTTGGATGTCCTCGGTGAGCGTCAGTTTTGCCCCGCGGGCTTTCCCGATGAATTGGCCGCGCCACCCTGGGTCGCGGACCTCGTAGCCATAACTCTCTCGGTATTCCAGGATTTCGACGCCGACGACTCTGCCGCTCTGGTCGAGACCCAGGGCGAATGGGATAAAGTCATGCTTGCCGACAACATCGTCGGCGATGAACCAGCCGCCTGTCGAAGCGCGCCAGGCCTGGAGCGCGCGGTTGCGCACATTGACCCCCGAGTCGCGCTCGATTGCGGCAGCTTGCGCGTCACTTAACGTGCGAAAGTCCGGCGTGAACCGGGCATTCGGAAACATCAAGACCTGCGCCTGTTCGACGGTGAGGTAGACCGTCGCGTGTGCCGGGACGCAGATCGTCGCGGCAGCCACTGGGATCAAGAAAAACTCCGCTCTCATGGCGCGACTGGCCTCAGAAATACACGCCGACCTTGAGGCGGACCCGAAACTTCTCGAAGTCCACGTCGTAATCGCGTCCGTGCTTTATGATGCCGAGGCCGGCGTAATCATGGGCCAACGGAAGTTGCTCCCAGCCCGTCAGCGTTACAAAAAATCGCTCGCCGCCGCAATGGATCGTCGGGCCGGTATAAACGGCATCGGTAATCTGGTGGTTGGGGGCAAAAAGGGCGACATCGTATATTTCCCGTTCGTACTGCATCTCCCAGCCGGCCGACCAGCTCGCGGCGAAGCGGTAGGAGACACCGAGGCTCGCGTTGACGTCGGTCTCGTTTTTCGGCGGCGCGACATGCTGACGAAGTTCGGGCGCGAAGGTCAGGTTGCTGGCGACAATCAACCGATCGTCGAGAAAGTTCTTCTGGAGGATGACGCGGGTTTCGAATTCACGAAAATTCGGCCCGATCGTTGGCTCGAAATAAACGGCAAGGCCGACCGGATCGGTGTACGGACTAAGAATCCGATAGACCCCCTCCAGTGATACGCCAACGAACCGCGCCGCCTCGAAGCGGTCGTCAGGCCCGGCATTGAAGTCTGAGAACTGCTCCGGCGGCGTGGTCGTCCCGTTCACAGCGTTGTGGAAGGCACGTGTCCAGTTATAGTTGAGGTAGCCCGATAGCTGGAATGCATCGGTGACACCGTAGGAGAATTCGGTGCGGTTCTCCAGTTGATCGTAGTAGCCGCCGGCCTTCTGGTGCCGCCATGTCAGCCATTGCTCGACTTCGGTCTTCCCCTTGGGAAGAAGGTCGGTCGTGTAGATGAAGCCGAACACCGGCTCATCCGCCCGAGCAGGCGTGCTGGCGACCGCAAATACGATCATCATGGTGGTCAAGGTCCGTCGAGATGTCAGCATAAGTGTCGTTGCAATTGCGAATGACTCGCATATCGCTAGCAAGTTTTACGTATTGGGTGCAATGAGAATGATTCGCAACTCTGCACTGCTTCAGGAGCTTGGCTCGGTTCAAGATGGCTGAAAAGCTCCCCCGACGCCCCGAATTAGCGATAGCGCGTCTCGGAACGAGGGGAACTGTGGGGTCGATCTAACTCGCTCACTAGCGGACAGGCGCGCGGCCGGAAACGGCGCCCAGCTGCCGATGCCGAGGCAAGCCTTGGCTGCCTGAAGTTGCTCCCAATTCCGGCCGTTCGAGCGGTTGCGCTCTTCGTGCCCGACCACCTGCCGGCGGCCTATGTTTGCGCCTATTATTCCCTGCTAAACTTCGTTGCTAAACTTCGTTGGGGCACGGGCGAAACGCTAGCAATAGATCGCGCCCAGGCAAAGGAGGCAAGTACAATGCTAATAGATACCATTGACCCAGTGAAGACCGCCATGATTGTGGTAGACATGCAAAATGATTTTGTGGCCAGTGGGGCGCCGATAGAGGTGTCGGCTGCCCGCGCCATGGTGCCGAGGCTCGCGGAAGCGCTCAAAATATGCCGCGATGCTGGAATTCGAGTGATCTATACGGCCCATGTGCACCGCCGCGACGGCTGCGATATGGGGCTGTTCGACGACTTGCATCCGGTGGTCGCCAATCGCGAGGCGCTGGTCGACGGCACGCCGGGAGCGGACATTTACTCCGACCTCGCTCCGGTGGCTGGTGAACATGTGATCAAGAAGCACCGCTACAGCGCCTTCTTTGGCACTGATCTCGATATCATCCTGCGGGAATGGGGTGTCGACACAGTCATCATTTCGGGAACGACGACTGAGAACTGCTGTCATGCGACGGCACGCGACGCGATGTTTCGCAACTATCGGGTCGTGTTTCTCTCGGATGCAACGGCAACGTTCGATTATCCGGATTGCGGCTTCGGCGCGATGCCGAATGCAGAGGTTCATCATGCGACCCTCGTCATACTCGCGATGTCGACGGCCCATGTGATGCCGGTAGCGGATATGGCTGCCCGAGTGGTCAGCGGCCGCCCCTCAGGGGAGCTTCCCTCGCGCGCAGCCTGAGCGGCTGGACGAACGTCGAATTGCGCGCGATGACGGACATCCAGCGCAGGCGCGACAGGCCGGTGATGATGTCTTCGACGACCCCATCGGCGAAATACTCCTGCTCCGGGTCGCCGTCGGCGCCCATCCCTGAAGGGATTGCTGTCCGGCCTGCACGACTCGGGCTGCCAGGAGGGCCGCAACCTCGTCATCGATTACTGTTACGCTGGCGGAGACCCCGCCCGGCTTGCCGAATTGGCTGCCGCCGCGGTCGCCTTGCATCCGGACGCGATCGTCACGGCTGGCGGATTCGCGACCAGAACCCTCGCCAAGCTGACCAGCACGATCCCGATCGTCTCGGTCAATGGCGATCCGGTGAGTATGGGCTTTGCCGCGAGCCTTGCCCATCCGGGCGGCAACATCACCGGGCTGTCGGTGCGGGCACGCTCGGCTCGTGGGCCTCCGGCGAGATGACCCAGATGCGCGCCGCGGCGCAGCGCTTGGGCGCCGTCGTCACCGTCGAGCCGTATTTGATGGCTAACGCGGCCGATCTTTCCTCGACCTTTGCCGCAATGCTCCGGGTCGATACGGACCATTCCAACGAACACGATCGAATTTAACCGTGAGTTTCTGCACCCGAACGCCTAGCAGGTGAGTTGCCCTCTCGCCAATATCCTGATGTCGTTCAATCGCGGTCGCGGAGCCCGACACCGTCGGTCGCGTCGATAAAATAGGGGCCACCTAGCGGGCGAACCAAGGAGAGGATCATGAGGTTGCAAGACAAGGTCGCGATCGTCACTGGCGGCGCGCACGGCATGGGCGAGGCCGAGGCGCGGCTGTTTGCGAAGGAGGCCGCCCAGGTCGTCGTCGCGGACATCCTGTCGGCCGACGCCGAAAAGGTTGCCGCCGATATCCGCGCCGGCGGCGGCGGCGCGCTCGCCGCGGCGATCGACGTGACCCGCGAGGCCGACTGGCAGGCGCTGATCGGCAAGACATTGGCGGCCTATGGCCGGCTCGACATCCTGGTCAATAACGCCGGGATTTCCGGCAGCTCGGTTGGCGATCCGGACGGGCTCGACGGGTGGGACCGAATCATCGCGGTCAACCAGACCAGCGTCTTTCTCGGCACCAAGCTGGCGGCCGAGCAGATGGTCAGGAACGGCGGTGGCTCGATCGTCAACATCAGCTCGATCATGGGGTTTGTCGGCGGCGCCAGTGGCCACCCGGCCTATTGTGCCTCGAAGGGTGCGGTGCGGATCTACACCAAGGCCGCCGCGGTGCGCTACGGACCCCGAGGCGTGCGGGTCAACAGCGTCCACCCCGGCTACATGCCACCAATGTTGAATGCGACCAATGCCGGCGAGCGCGCCGACAAGATCGCGCTGACCCCGCTGCGCCGGCTGGGCGAGCCGCTCGAGGTTGCCAATGGGGTGTTGTTCCTGGCGTCCGACGAAGCCTCCTTCATCACCGGCGCCGAACTGGTCATCGACGGCGGCTATATTGCGCAATAGGCGCGCCCATGCCGTACGTCGACACCGGTCGCTTCCGGGGCTGTCGCCCCCGGTGGCTGCGGCGCTGATCAACGCATCCGAACGGCTTGGCGAAGACGCGGTCGCTATTGATTGCTGACCGATCAGAGTGGCTCTACCTCAACATATTGATAAGATTGGCTGGGGCGGGAGGATTCGAACCTCCGTATGCCGGAATCAAAATCCGGTGCCTTACCACTTGGCTACGCCCCAATCGGATCCGCCCGCTGGTGCCTCGGGTTTGCCGAAGTGCCGGGCGCGCGCGGGCCGCGATGCGCTGCGAACTGGTAAACTACCACCGCTGCCCTGACAAAGCCGAAATTGGGTGAGGCGGTCCGGCATGGGCTGGTGATTTTATCGGTCCGGCGGACTGGGTGCGGCCTCGATCGGTGGCGGGGCGGTCATCAGGGCGCCGGCGGCCGACCACCAAAGGGGCTCGGCGCGCGCGAGGACGGCGCCCGCGGAGAGCGCGGCGGAGCGATCGTTGAACAAGGCAAAACACGTCGCACCGCTGCCGCTCATGCGTGCGAGAAGCACCCCGGGCAACCGGGCCAGACGCGCGAGCACCCCCGCGATCTCGGGGACGAGGCTCACTGCCGCATCCGTCAGATCGTTGCGGCGCTCGCCGAGGACGCTGGCGAGCCCGGCGGCATCATGCGGCATCGGAGCGAAGCGGGCGGTATCCCCGAAGTTGCCGCGCCGGGCGGCGAAGACAGCGGCGGTCGGCAGAGTGCGGCGCGGGTTGGCAAGGACGATGCCGGCCGGCGGTAATCCCGCCGCTTCCTCGATCCGCTCGCCGATGCCGCCGACCCAGACCGGGCGCGCGGCGAGGCAGGCCGGCGTATCCGCGCCGAGCTTGAGTGCAAGCATCGCCAGCGCAACGGGTTCGAGCGGGCGATGCCACATGCGGTCGAGGGCAAGCAGCGTCGCGGCCGCATCGCTCGATCCGCCGCCGATCCCCGCGGACGCCGGCAGCCGCTTGTCGAGATAAAGCGCGGCGCCGGCCGGGGCTGCCTGCGGCGCTTCTGCCGCGGCCGCCTGGGCGAACAGCCGAGCGGCCTTCATCACCAGATTATCCTCTCCGAGTGCGGCGATGGCGCCGGCCTCGGGGCCGCCCAGCGCCAGCGACATGGTGCCGGCCGGCGCGGCCGTCAGCCAATCGCCGATATCTGCGAACGCAACGAGGCTGTCGAGCAGATGATAGCCGTCGGCCCGCCGCCCGACGACATGCAGGTAAAGGTTGATCTTGGCCGGTGCGAAGACGCGAAAGGTCAAGATCGCTGGTCCGCCGGGTGGCACGCCCGCCCCCGCCACGCCCCTGGTCACGCCCCCTGGCCGGCTCGCCGGCTCGCCGTCCGGCTCAGCCGCCGCGAGGCGGCGCTGCGGGTGGCTCGATGCCGCGTTCGAGCTTTGCCTCGATCGGCTTGACCTCGTCGGCCTGTGGCCCGAACTGCAGGGCGCGGCGCCACTGATAGCGGGCTTCGACCAGCCGGCCGGTCTGCCAGTAAGCGTCACCCAGATGGTCGTTGATCGTCGGGTCCTCCGGTACCAGTTCGGTAGCCTTTTCGAGGTACTGCACGGCGCCGGCATAATCGCCGGTGCGGTAATGCGCCCAACCGAGGCTGTCGACGATGTAGCCGTCCTCGGGCCGCAGTGCGACCGCCTTCTCGATCATCTTGAGGCCGCGTTCGAGGTTCTCGCCGCGATCGACCCAGGAATAGCCGAGATAATTGAGCACCATCGGCTCATTGGGGTTGAGCTCGAGCGCGTGCAGCAGATCGGCCTCGGCGCGCGGCCATTGGCCGGAGCGTTCGAGGACGACGCCGCGGTCGTAAAACAATGTCCAGCGCTCGGGGAGCCCCGTTGCGGCGGCGCGGCGGATCGCCTCGTCATAAGCCGTGACCGCCTCGGCAAACCGCTTCTTGCTGCGCAAGATGTCGCCAAGCTCGACTTGCGCCCCGATCAGCCGGGGGTTTTCCGCAACCATCTGCTTGAGCAGCGCGATCGCTTCGTCGCTGCGCTCGAGCGTGTCGAGGTTGACCGCGCTGCGCAGCCGCGCCGACCAGTAGTACGGCGAGTCGGCTGGAATCTCGGCCAGTACGGCCAGGCTTTGCTCGGGCTTTTCCTGAGCGCTGAGGATGTCGGCCAGCAGTAGCTGGGCGAGCGGGAATTGCGGCCGCACGTTGAGGGCGAAGCGATCATAGAGCAGCGCCAGATCGATCGTCTCGGCCTGGTCCAACACGCTGGCCAGATCGAACAGGGCCTCGGCCAAACCGTCGGCCGGCGACCGGATGATCGGCTGAGACGGACCGGAGGGCACCGCCGCGGTCACCGACAACGCCAGATCGCTGCTGCTGTTCTGCTGGATGAAGCGCTGGTAAAGGGCTTTGGCCTCGGCGCTGCGGCCATGGCGCTTGTCGAAATTGGCGATCGCTTCGGTCAGCCGCCAATTGAGCTTGTCGCTCGCGGCGAGGGCCTTGTCGAAATACTGCTGCGCCTTGTCCGCCTTGCCGGCGTAGTCGTAGAGCAGACCCAGCTGGAACACCTTCAAGGGCTCAAAGCCGTTGAATTTATCAAGCCCCTGCAGCGCACTGTCGGCGCCGGCAAGGTCGCCCGTGGCCTCGCGCGTCCAGGCAAGCGCGAACGGGCCGATGAACCGGTGCACGCCGTCGGTGGGGAGCGCTGCGGCGTGTTTCACCGCGCCGGCCGCGTCGCCCGCCTTGAGCCGGTCGACCAAGAGGACGAGTTCGGCGATGGCGTCATCGGGGTCGAGCTTCAGCTCCTTCGGCGCCAGCGCGCGCGCGCGGTCGAAATGCCCGACGCACACTTCCATCAGAAAGGTCCGGCTGATCAGCTCGGGCGCGTCGGGATCGAGCGCGATCGCCTTATCGTAACTGCTCGCCGCCGCGGCGAAATCGCGCAATTGCTGGGCATGCCGGCCGGCGAGGTAGTCGCCGAAGAGGTGGTCGGGAACGGCTGCCGGCTTGGCTTGCGCCGCCCCGGTTGAGGGTGCCGGGGCCGCCGATTTGGCTGCTGAGGAGGGCGATGCGGCCAGCGCCGGCGCGAAGCCGAGGCAGGCCGCAACGAGGATCGCCAGCACCCGGCCGCAGCAGCTCCCCGACGAGCGTATTTTCAAATCTGCCATCGCTACGATCCGCGCTCCATCATGCCGTGTCACCTTACATGTTCGGGTAATTGGGGCCGCCGCCGCCCTCCGGCACTACCCAATCGATGTTCTGCTCCGGGTCCTTGATGTCGCAGGTTTTGCAGTGGACGCAATTCTGCGCATTGATCTGCAGCCGCTTGTCGCCGGTCGCGGCGTCCTCGACGATCTCATAGACGCCGGCCGGACAATAGCGCTGCTCGGGCGAGTCGTAGAGCCGATAATTGATCGCGATCGCTTTGGCCGGATCGCGCAAGTGCAGATGCGGCGGCTGGTCCTCCTCGTGGTTGGTGTTCGAGATGAACACCGAAGACAGCCGGTCGAAGCTGATCTTGCCGTCGGGCCTGGGATAGTCGATCGGCGGCGCCTGGCTCGCCGGGATCAGCTGAGTATAGTCGGGATGGTGGTGCAAGGTCCACGGCGCGCGGCCGCGCAGCACATAGGTGTCGAGCGCCGAATAGAGGAGCCCGCCCCACAGCCCCAACCGGAAGCTCGGGCGGATGTTGCGCACCGGAATAGAGTTCGTCCCAGACCCAGCTGCGCTGCAGCGCCGTGCGCACCGCGGCGCCGCTATCCCGCCCGGCATCGCCAGAGCCGCGCGAACACCGTCTCGGCCGCCACCATGCCGGATTTCATCGCGGTGTGGCTGCCCTTGATCTTCGGCACGTTGACGAACCCGGCGGCGCAGCCGATCAGCGCCCCGCCCGGAAAGTCGAGCCGCGGGATCGACTGGAACCCGCCCTCGTTGAGCGCCCGCGCGCCATAGGAGATGCGCCGCCCGCCTGCGAAAAACCCGCGAATCGCCGGATGGGTCTTGAACCGCTGGAACTCCTCGAACGGGCTCAGAAACGGGTTTTTGTAATCGAGCCCGATGACGAACCCGACCGCGACCTGGCGGTCTTCGAGGTGATAGAGAAACGAGCCGCCATAGGTGGCGCCGTCGAGCGGCCAGCCGATCGTGTGGACGACGAGGCCGGGCTGGTGATGCTCGGGCGCGACCTCCCACAATTCCTTGACGCCGATCGCGTAGGTCTGCGGGTCGCAGCCCTCGCGCAGCCCGAAGCGCTCGACGAGGGTCTTGGTCAGCGAGCCGCGGCAGCCTTCGGCGAACAGCGTCTCGCGGGCAATCAGCTCGACCCCCGGGGTGTAGCGTTCGGTCGGCTCGCCGTCGCGGCCGATGCCCATGTCGCCGGTGGCGACGCCGCGCACCCGGCCAGCCTCGTCGTAGAGCACCTCGGCCGCGGCAAACCCGGGATAGATCTCGACCCCGAGCTCTTCGGCCTGTACTGCCAGCCAGCGGCACAGATTGCCGAGGCTGATGATGTAATTGCCGTGGTTGTGCATCTGCGGCGGGGTCGGCAGGCGCAGCGCATGGTTTTTCGTCAGGTAGAGGAAGCGGTCCTCGCTCGCCGGGGTGTTGAGCGGCGCGCCCTTCTCGCGCCAGTCCGGGATCAGCTCATCGAGCGCGCGCGGCTCGAACACGGCGCCCGAGAGGATGTGGGCCCCAACCTCCGAGCCCTTCTCGATGACGCAGACGCCGAGATCGGAGCCGGCCGCGATGGCGAGCTGCTTCAGCCGGATCGCCGCCGCGAGCCCGGCCGGCCCCGCCCCGACCACGACGACGTCATACTCCATCCGCTCCCGTTCGACTTCCGCCACCGGTCACCTCTGTCGCACATCCAGTTCGACTATAGAGGATCGCGGCAAAAACGGGAGGGAGCCGAATGCCTTACTCGATGACCTCATCGGCGCGCGCCAGGATCGAGCGCGGCACGATGAGGCCGAGCGCCTTGGCGGTCTTGAGGTTGACGACCAGCTCGAAGGTCGTCGGCTGCTGGACCGGCAGATCGGCGGGCTTTACTCCGTTGAGGATCTTTCCGACGTAGTTGCCGGCCAGTCGATAGGTGCCGACCAGGCTGGCGCCATAGCTGATCAACCCGCCCGACGCGGCGAATTCCCCCCGCCCGTAAATCGCCGCGACGGCAAGGCGTGCCGACAGCGCCACGAGCTGCTCGCGCCGGCTGAGGAAAAACGGGTCGTCGCCGACCAGAACCGCGCCGGCATGGAGCCGGTCCACCCTATCGAAGGCGCTGTCGATCTCGCTTGGGATGCCGGCCTTCAGGACCTCGAGCCGCACGCCCTTTGCCCGCGCCGCATCCTGCGCCGCCGCGGTGATGCCCGCCGCGTTCTGGTTGTTCGGGTTGACCAGCAGCGCGATGACGCCGGCGTTGGGAACCAGCTCGGACAGGAGCTCGAGCCGCTTGGGCACCAGCTCGGTGTTCATCAGCGCGACGCCGGTGAGGTTGCCGCCCGGCCGGGCAAGACTGGCGACGAGGCCGGAGGCGACCGGGTCGTCGACGACAAAGACGATCGGGATCGTCGAGGTGGCGCCTTTCGCCGCCGCTGCCGCAGGGGGACCGCCCTCGATCGCAATCACGCCAACCTTGCGGCCGACGAGCTCTGCGGCGAGTGCAGGCAGCCGATCATAGCGACCCTCGGCCCAACGGAATTCGATTGCGACGTTGCGCCCCTCGACATAGGCGGTGTCGGCCAATCCCTGGCGGAATGCGGCGGCCAGCGTCGCGTTCGGGCCGGGCGAGGTGCTGCCGAGGAAGCCGATAACCGGGTTCGCCTTCTGCGGTGCGTGCGCGGCCGGCGGCCACGCGAGCACCGTGCCACAGAGCAAGAGCATCAACCCGCGCCGCTTCATTCGATCACCTCGTCGGCGCGGGCGAGGAGGGTTTGCGGCACCGTGATGCCAAGGGCTTTGGCGGTCTTCAGGTTGATCACCAGCTCGAACTTGGTCGGCTGCTGGACCGGCAGATCGGCCGGCTTCTCGCCCTTGAGGATTTTTCCGGTGTAAATGCCGACCTGGCGATAGGCGGAATTGAGGCTTGCGCCATAGCTGATCAGGCCGCCAGCCACGACGAAGAAGCGTGCGTCAAAAATTGCTGCAATAGCGTGGCGTGCTGCCAGCGCCACGAGCTGGTTGGGTCGACTGTTGTAGAACGGGTCCCCGCCGACCAGGAGCGCGCCGGCGCGCATTTGAATGAGGGTCACAAAAGCGGCGTCGATGTCGCTTTCGGTGCCGGGCTTCAGGATGCGAAGCTGCACTCTCTTCGCGCGGGCCGCCTCCTGCGCGACGCTAATGTAGCGCTCGCTGTTGGGATTGTTCGGGTTCACCAGCAGGGCAATCACCTTGGCCTGCGGAACCAGCTCGGACAGCAGCTCGAGCCGCTTCGCGTTCAACTCAACGTCGAGGAAGCTGACACCCGTAAGATTGCCGCCCGGCCGGGCGAGGCTCGCGACGAACCCGAGCGCGACCGGGTCAGCGGCGTTTAGGAAGACGATTGGGACCGTCGAGGTTGCATGCTTGGCCGCCAAAATGGAAGGAACGCCGCCACTTGCCACGATCGCGTCGACCTGACGGCCGACAAGGTCGGCAGCCAACGCAGGAAGCCGATCATAGCTTCCCTCCGCCCAACGGTATTCGATCGCCACATTCTGTCCCTCGATATAGCCGGTTTCGACCAGCCCCTGGCGGAACGCGGCCACAAACGGGGCATATGGACCGGGCGACCGGCTGCTGAGAAAACCAATTACCGGCATCGCCTTCTGTTGCGCGCGGCCGATGCGCGGCCACGCAGTCGCCGCGGCGCCCAACAAGAGCATCAACTCGCGCCGCTTCATTCGGTCAACCCCTGCGCCTATCCCGGATGCCGATCATAGGCGGAAGTGGTAGACTGGGAATATGTCCGCCGATGCCGCCGCACCAACATCCCCAACCTGGGCTCAGGCCGCGCGGGCGCTCTTGGAATGGCAGATCGCGATGGGCGCTGACGAGGCGCTCGGCGCAGTCGCGCTCGACCGTCTCGCGCCGCCGCCCGTCGCCCCGATGCCGGCACAGCCCGCGCCTCCGGCCATGGTCAATCCGCCCCGTGCGCTCGTCGAATCGCTGGCCGACGCGGCGCAATCGGCGCGCTTGCTGGCCGCCGGCGCGGCGACGATCGAGGCGCTGGGCGCGCTCGTCGCCGGCTTCGAGTTGTGTCCGTTGAAGCGCACCGCGACCAACACGGTGTTTATCGACGGCAACCCGGCAGCGCCCGTGATGATCATCGGGGAAGCGCCCGGCGCCGAGGAAGACCGCATCGGGCGGCCGTTTGTCGGGCGCAGTGGCCAGTTGCTCGACCGCATGCTGGCGGCGATCGGGCTTGACCGCACCAGTGTCCAGATCACCAACGTCATCTACTGGCGCCCGCCCGGCAACCGGAAGCCGACCAGCGCCGAGGTCGCCACCTGTCTGCCGTTCGTGCTGCGCCATATCGCGTTGGCCCGCCCCGCGGTTCTGGTGGTGAGCGGCGGTACGGCGGCAAGCGCGCTCCTGCCGCTAAGCGAGGGGATCACCCGGCTGCGCGGCCGCTGGTTCGACCTCGCCGTGCCCGGTCTCGACAGCCCGGTGCCGACGCTGGCGATGTTTCATCCGGCGTTTCTGCTGCGCGCTCCCGAGCGCAAGCGCGAGACCTGGCGTGACCTCCTGGCGCTGAAGGCCCGCCTCGATGCGACCACCGGCGCGCGATAGGACGTCGGCGTGATCCGCCGCCAGGCGTTGTTTAGCCCCGCGGCGCTCGCTACCTTTGGGGCGTGGATTGAGGGAGTGAGCGATGCCAGGCCGCCTTGACGCCACCCGCCCGTTTCTGCCGGTCAACATCGCGCTGTTGACCGTGTCGGACACCCGAACCGCCGCCGACGACCGCTCCGGCAACACGCTGGCCGAGCTCGCCACCGCGGCCGGCCACAAGATCGCCGCGCGCCGGATCGTGCGCGACGATGAGGGCGCCATCGCCGTGCAGCTGCGCACCTGGATCGCCGACCCGCAGATCGATGTCGTGATCGCCACCGGCGGCACCGGGGTCACCGGCCGCGACGTGACGCCGGAAGCCTTCCACAGCGTTTATGAAAAGGAGATCGCCGGGTTTGGCGAATTGTTCCGCTGGCTCAGCTTCGAGAAGATCGGTACTTCGACAATCCAGAGCCGCGCCACCGCCGGGGTTGCCGGCGGCACCTATCTGTTCGCGCTGCCCGGTTCGCCGGGCGCGTGCCGCGATGCGTGGCAGGACATCCTCGTCCACCAGCTCGACAACCGCTTCCGCCCGTGCAACTTCGTCGAGCTGATGCCGCGGCTGCAGGAGCATTTGAAGGGTTGAGCCAACTCAAAACCCCCTGCGTGGCGCGAGGCGGCGGTAGGAGAGGCCGGCGTCGACGTCTTCAAGGCACGCGGTAAAGCCGATCGAGACGCGACCCCGCAAATTCTTCAGCGCATCGGTGAGTGCGTGCGGTCCCGACCAGCGGACCGGTCCGAACAGCGGCGGCAGGCGCGGCGAGCGGCGCGCGCCAACGAGCCAGAACCCGCCGTCGGCCGCCGGCCCGAAGACGATATCGTGGCGCCCGAGGAGGCGGAACGCGGCGGCGATATGGTCCGCGCCGAGCGCCGGAATATCGCTGCCGACCAGCACCGCGGGACCCGGTGGGCAGGTGGCGAGCGCACGGCGCATGCGGGTTCCGAGGTCGCCCGCGCCCTGCGCGGTCAGCGGAACACCGCGCGGCCACAGGCGGGCGCGGCGGCGGGCAAGGTCGGGCGTCACCGCGAGGCGCAGCTGCCAGCGCCGGTCACGGCCGAGCCGGCGGACCAGCCGCACCAGCATCGCTCGCTCGAAGCGCAACGCCGCCGCATCCCCGACATCGCGCGCCAGGCGGCGCTTGCCGACGCCCCATTGCGGAGCGCGCACGAACAGCACGAGACGCTGCCGCGTCATCGCCGCCTCGTCGCTTGGCTCATCGATAGAGCCGGGCGATATGCCGGGCTGGCACGCCGACGAAGTAGAGCGACAGGCATACGAGGTTGCGCAGCGGTCGGCGGATATAGCCGCCGCTTTTATACCGCCGCGCCGAGGCGTGGAGCGGCGCGCCGAGCGGCGCCAGCCGGCGGCGGCCGAGCCGGCGCGCGAACTCGACATCCTCCATCAACGGCAGGCCCGCGTACCCGCCGAGAGCGTCGTAAAGCGCGCGGGCGATCAAGAGCCCCTGGTCGCCATAGGGCAGGCCAAATGTCCGGCAGCGCCACGCGACGATGCGCTCGAGCCGCCGCGCCGCCGGGCTCCGATCATCGAGGGCGAACGTAAAATAGCCGGCGCGGCCCTGCGCACCCGGGGCCGTGATAAAGGTTTGGACCGCCGCTTCCCAGCCCGGCGCAAGGCGGCAATCGGCGTGCAGGAACAACAGCCAGTCGCCCGATGCCGCGGAGGCGCCAGCGGCGAGCTGGGTCCCTCGCCCGCGCGGTGCGCTGACGATCCGGGCGCCGGCGGCTCGGGCAAGTGCGATCGTTTGGTCGGTCGAGCCGCCGTCGGCGACGACGATTTCGCGGATCGACCGGGCGTCGTAAAGCGCGGCCAGGGTGGCCGGCAGCGTGCCAGCTGCCTCCAGCGTCGGGATGACAACGGAGACGCTATTTCGTTCTTGTAATGTTCGCATTTGACCGGCATAATTAGCGGCATGGATATGCCGGGCATCACCATGACGCGCAAGGGACGCGGCGCTGCGAGCAACCGGACCGGCCGCTTCGAGACGGAAGAGCGCGTCGCGTTCGATGACGGCTGGGGGTCGGTCGACAGCGAAACCGACGGCGAGCCCCTGCGCGTTACGACGACACTCAGCGTCGATGCGACGCGCACGATCATCGCACGCAACAACTCGCCCGATATCGGCTTCGACCGCTCGATCAACCCGTATCGCGGCTGCGAGCATGGCTGCATCTATTGTTATGCCCGGCCGAGCCACGCTTATCTCGGGCTGTCGCCCGGCCTCGATTTCGAGACCCGCATTTTCTATAAGCCGCAGGCGGCGGCCCTCCTCACGGCCGAGCTGCGCAAAAAGGGCTACCAGTGCCGGCCGATCGCATTGGGCAGCAATACCGATCCCTACCAGCCGGCCGAAAAGCGCCTCGGCATCACCCGGGCGATCCTCGAGGTGCTACGCGATTTCCGCCACCCGGTCACGATCGTCACCAAGGGGGCGCTGATCCAGCGCGACATCGACATTCTCGGCGAGATGGCGCGCGCCAACCTCGCGGTCGTCACGGTCTCGGTGACTACGTTGGAGCGCGAGCTGGCGCGCCGGATGGAGCCGCGCGCCGCCACCCCGGAGCGCCGGCTGGAGACGATCGCCGCGCTCGGCGCTGCGGGCGTGCCGACCGGGGTCTTGGCGGCACCGATGATCCCGGCGCTGAACGACCCCGAGATGGAGGAGATCCTGACGCGGGCGCGCGAAGCGGGAGCCAGCGTCGCCGGCTACACGCTGTTGCGGTTGCCGCTCGAATTGAAGGCGCTGTTCAAGGAATGGCTCGAGGAACACGCGCCGCAAAAGGCCGCACACGTCTTGTCCTTGGTCGCGCAATGTCATGGCGGCCGGCTTTACAACTCGGCCTGGTCGAAACGGATGACCGGCGGCGGTCCCTACGCCGAGATGCTCGCCGCGCGCTTTGACCGCGCCTGCCGCCGGCTCGGTTTCGCGCCGCGCTCGATCCATGCGCTCGACACCGGTCGCTTCCGTCCGCCGCCGCAGCAGGGCGACCAGCTCGCGCTGTTCTGATAGGGTGGCGCTGCGGGGATGAGCCCGCGGCACAGCGGAGGCCGGCGGCGTGGTCAGGGAACGGCGGCTCGAGGCGCGCGATGTCGAGGCGATCTTCCGCGCCTTCGCCGAGGTCATGCGCGAATTGCCGCCCGACACCGAGGCCGGCTGGCTCGACGGCGCGGGCGATCTGCGCCTGGCTCCCGATATCGGGCGCAAATTGCGCACCGCGCGCAGCGTCCGCGACGTCTTGCGCCAGATCCGGGAATCAGAAACCAAGCGGAATTGCTGAACCCCTAGCGGCCATGGGGGTAGTTGCCAATATCGGGCTGTGGCTTGCCTCACGCGCCGGCGATGAACGAACGCAGCGAACTGGCCTCGAACTCAACTTCGTCGAGGCGGCTCTTGACCAGATCGCCAATGCTGACGATGCCGCAGAGGCGGCCGCCGGCGACGACCGGAAAGTGGCGGACGCGCCGGTTGGTCATCTCGGCCATCAGCTGGCCGACGGTGTCGCTCGGGTCGCAGGTGATGACGGTGCGGGTCATGACCTCGCCGACCCGCCGCGACAAGAGATCCGCACCGCATTCCGCCAGGGCGATCACGATGTCGCGCTCGGAGAGGATGCCGTCGACACCCTCGCCGTCCTCGCTGACAACGATGGCGCCGATGCGCTCCTTGTTCAGGATGTCGACCGCGTCCGCGACCGCCGCATCCGACCGGATCGTCGCGACCCAGTTGCCCTTGGTGCGCAAGATCGTCTCGACGTTCATGGGAACCTCCCGTGCGTGGGCGCGGCAGCCCGCCGGTGGCGGTTCCGCGCTGCCGCCGTGTGAGCCACAAAGATAGGACAGAATGTCGCACCCTGAAAGGGGGCGAGGCGAATGCCACCTCAACGCGAGATACCTGACCGCATTCCAGGCGAAAGCTTTCCGCCGTGGCGGCCTGGCATGGCGGAAATCGGGAATTCGAGGACCTGTCGGATGGCTGAAATCACCGCGATCACGATGCCGAAATGGGGCCTGACGATGACCGAGGGCAAGGTTCTCGGCTGGCTCAAGACGGAAGGCGAGAGCTACCGGGCCGGCGAGGAACTCCTCGAAATCGAGACGAGCAAGATCACCAATGTCATGGAGGCTGGCGAGGCTGGAACCTTGCGCCGCATCGTTGCGGCGGAAGGAGCGACGCTGCCGGTCGGGGCGCTCCTCGCGGTGGCCGCGCCCGAGGGCGTCCCCGATGCCGAGATCGCTGCGTTTGTCGATGGTTTTGTCGCACCGGAGCCGGCCGCCGCAGCGGCCGACGACAGCGCCCCGGCGCCGCACGAGATCGACGCCGGCGGGCAACGTCTGCGCGTTCTCGAACTCGGCGGCGATGGCAGCCCGGGGGGGACACCGGTCGTACTCATTCACGGCTTTGGCGGCGACCTCAACAGCTGGATGTTCACCCAGCCGGCGCTCGCCGAGAAGAGGCGCGCGATTGCGCTCGACCTGCCCGGCCACGGCGGTTCGACCAAGACGCTCGACGGGGCCGACGAAGCGAGCTTTGCTGCGGTCGTCGACCGCGCGCTCGCCGCCCTCGGCATCGAGCGCATCCACCTCATCGGCCATTCGATGGGCGGCGGGATCGCGCTGACCTTCGCCAACTGGCAGCCCGAGCGGGTGGCAAGCCTGACGCTGATCGCCTCCGCCCAACTCGGACCCGAGATCAACGCCGAATTCATCACCGGCTTTATGCGCGCGCAGCGCCGCCGCGAGGCGCAGGAGGTCCTGGCGCTCCTGGTGCACGACCCGGGATTGGTCAGTCGCGCGATGGTCGAGGAGGTGCTGCGCTACAAGCGGCTCGACGGTGTGGCCGCAGCGCTCGCAACGATTGCCGAGGAGTGGTTCCCGGGCGGCGTCCAGCGGGTCGACAACGCAGTGCTCGCGGCAAATCTCGGCGTGCCGGTGCAGCTGATCTGGGGCCGCGACGACCGGATCATCCCGCTCGCCCACGCCGAAGCCCTTGCGGGAACGGTGCCCGTCCATATCATCGCCGATTGCGGGCACCTGGCGCACATGGAGAAGTCGGGCGAGGTCAACCGGCTGATCGCCGCGTTTATCGAGGACAAATGAATAAGCCCCCGGCGAAGGCCGGGGCCCATCTTGCGGAGCCTCGGGAATAGATCAGTGCGTGTCGGCCTCCACGCTGGCGCACCCTGTCGCGCCGACCAACGTCTCGGCGCTGTTGTCCTCGGTGATCGTCAACCTCGTGATCTACGGGATCATCCGGGTCAACCTCGACCTGCGCCCGGTCGAGGGCGAGCTTCCTGGAATCATCGCACTCGCCGCGATCGTGCGCAACATGCATGTCGGCCACCTCAACGCCTACGCGGCCTATGTTCTGTTGGCGCTGCTGCTGGCACTCGTCGCCGGCGCCGCCTTTCGCTAAAACGGGGTCCGTTGTCCCGCAGCGGCCGGAGCGCGTCCATGCCGACAGTCACGGTTTTGAGCATCACGCACACCCGCGCGGCCGAGCGGGCGCAGATCGAGGCGGTCGATCCCGGGGTCCGGCTGATCGACGCCGCCGGCTGGTTCGACGGCGAATATCGCGAGACCTGGGCCCCCTATACCGCTTCCCGCTATCTGGCGCCGAACAGCACGGGACACGGCACCCGCGAGGAACGCGACCGGCTCTTGACCGAAGCCGACATCGTCCTCGGCAGCTGGCCCTTTCCGTTGGACCTGCGCGCCCGGGCGCCGCGTCTCAGATGGTTTCACCAGCGTCCGGCCGGCGCGAGCAACCTGCTGCGCGGCGATCTGTGGGGGAGCGATGTTGCGGTGACGACCTCGCGCGGCGCCGGGAACACGCTGGCGATGGCCGAATACGCGGTGGCCGGCATCCTCCATTTCGCCAAGGGCCTCGACCGCGCCACCGCCGATCGTGCGGCCGGGGCCTTCGACCACCGCGCCTATCGCCCGCTCCTGATCGAGGGGAAGACGGCCTGCGTCGTCGGCGCCGGCGGGATCGGGCTCGAGGTCGGGCGGCTGTGCGCTGCGCTCGGCATGCGCGTCGTCGGGACTAGGCGCCAGCCGACGCCGGGGGCGCCGTTGCCGCCGGGGTTCAGCCGGCTCGGCGGGCCCGGGGATCTCGAAGGGATGCTGCCGGAGAGCGACTTTGTGGTGATTTGCGCGCATTGGACGCCCGAAACTCACCATCTGTTCAACACCGGCCGTCTCGCCCTGATGAAACCCGGCAGCGTCCTGGTCAACGTCGCCCGCGGCGAGCTCATTGACGAGGACGCGCTCGCCGCCGCGCTCGACCAGGACCGGCTGCGTGGCGTGGTGCTCGACGTCTATGAAGGCGAATTCGAGCACGCTCCGCCGCCACGCCTCTGGCAGGACAAGCGGGTATTGATCACGCCACATGTCTCCGGCGCGAGCGACGAAAGCCGGCACGGTGCGATCGATTTGTTTTGCGACAATCTGCGCGCCTATCTCGCTGGCCAGCCGCTGCGCAACGTCATCGATTGGGACCGTGGGTATTAATGTGCGCGAGGGCGCACGCGGGGTCTTGTCACGTTAAGAGTGGTGCCCAGGGGCGGAGTTGAACCACCGACACACGGATTTTCAGTCCGTTGCTCTACCAGCTGAGCTACCTGGGCGCCGAGGTCGGCCGGGCTTATAGAGGATGTCTGCGCCGGCTGTCCAGCCGCATCGCCGGCCGCACGGCCGATCGGGAGCCAGGCCAATCGGGAGGCGAAATGGTGGACCGCCTCGACAAGCTGATCTCGGAACGGCGTATCCGCGCCCGCACCGCCGCGCTCGCCGGCCGGATCGATGCCGATTACCGGGGCCGCGAGCTCTGCATCCTCGTCGTTTTGAAGGGCGCGGTGATCTTCGCCGCCGATCTGATCCGCGGTCTGACGATCCCGTTCACCCTCGATTTCCTCGCCGCGTCGTCCTACGGCGCCGGCACGCGCTCCTCCGGCACGGTCGCGCTCGCCGGGCTCGACCGTCTCCAGATCGGCGGACGCCATGTGCTGGTGGTCGAGGACATCATCGACAGCGGGCGGACCGGCGCGGCCATCATCGACTCGCTGCGCCAGCGCGGACCGGCCGGGATCGCGCTCTGCGCGCTGTTGCGCAAGCCCTCGGCCGGCGCGCGCGAGCTTCCGGTCGCCTATGCCGGGTTCGATATCGGCGACGATTTCGTCGTCGGCTGGGGCATGGATTACGCCGAGCGCTACCGCAACCTGCGCGCCGTCTACCGCCTCGTTCTCGACGGCGGCGCCTGAGTTCAGCCGACCCGCCAATCGAGCTGCGGCGGCGGGCCGCGCGAGGCGCGCGTGCCGGGCCGCCATTGGCCCCCCGATCGGTGCAGCGGCGGCATTTCGAGCGGGTATTCGGAATCGACCGACCACTCGTTGCAGCGGACCTCGTCGATGTCGGGGAAGGCCGCCCCGATCGCGGCGAGCGCCGGGGCGAGCGCGTCAAAATCGCCGCTGAAGAGGAGCCTGCTGTTCCAGACCCCCTTGGGCGCCCGGGTCAATCGCCCGACATCGACGGGCGGGGTTTCCGGAACCCGGTCGATATAGGCGGTGATCTCGATGCTGACACCACCCGAGGCGCGCGTCTCGTCGCGGGTCACTTCGACACGATAGGTCATCCCTCGCTCCTCGTCCGATGTCTCAACAACTCGCCGACCACGTGGGCGCCGGCTGAACTGCGCTGGTGGCCACGAAATTGCCCTTTACATTTCGTGTCCGCTCGCCCCTCGCCCGTAGTAGCATGTGCGACAAGTCGTCAATCCCTGTCCCTGTCCCCTGGAGGATGCGCCATGATCTACGAAGTCCGCACCTATACCCTGCGCCCGGGCACCGTCGCCGAATTCGAGGAGCGCTATGAGAAGCGGTTGCCGTCGCGGCTGAAACACTCCCCGCTCGGGGGGTTCTGGCACACCGAATTCGGTCCGCTCAACCAGGTCGTCCATGTCTATCCCTATGACGATCTGCAGCACCGCACCAAGGTCCGCGCGGCGATGGCAAATGACCGCGAACGCAATGCGATCCCTGGCGGCGGCGAGTTCATCGTCGGGCAGGAAGCCGAGATCATGACCCCGGCGCCGTTCATGCACGCGCTCGGCAGCCGCGATTACGGCACCGGCAACGTGTATGAGATGCGCACCTACACCTATGCCCCCGGTGACTTGCCGAAGGTGCTGGAAGCCTGGGCGAAGGCGGTGCCGGCGCGCGAGGAGCTCTCTCCCTTGGCGGCGTGCTGGACCAGCGAACTGGGCGGCCTCAACAAGTTCGTCCATACCTGGGTCTATAAGAGCCTGGGCGAACGCGAACGCATCCGCGCCGCCTCCCGCGCCCCCGGCCGCGCCTGGCCGCCGCAGAGCGGGGTGCGTCCGATCCGCCAGGAGAACAAGCTCCTGATCCCGGCGTCGTTCTCGCCGGTACGATAGCTCGCTCCCACGCTTCCACCCCACCCCAACCCGCCCCCATCGAGGGGGCGGGACTACGTACACAAATAGGCGTGCTGATAGTGGCCCTCCCCCATCATGGGGGAGGGTTTGGGAGGGCGTGAGCGGGGCAACTCAATCGCAAACCGCCCTAATCTCCCAACTTCTTTTTCAATAGATCGTTGACCACTCCAGGGTTGGCCTTGCCCTGGGTGGCTCTCATCACCTGGCCGACGAAGAAGCCGAGGACCTTGGGGTTGGCGGCGTATTGCGCGCGCTGGGCCGGGTGGGCGGCCAGCGCGGCGTCGACTGCGGCTTCGATCGCACCCGTATCCTTGAGCTGGACGAGGCCTTTGGCGTCGACGATGGCACCGGGCGCGGCGCCGGTCTCGACCATTTCGGCAAAGACATCCTTGGCGATGCGGCCGGAGATCGTGCCCTCGGCAATGAGATCAATGAGGGCCCCGAGCCGCTCGGGGGCGACCGGCGACTGTTCGATGCCGAGCCCCTTCTTGTTGAGCGCGCCGAACAGGTCGCCCATCACCCAATTGGCCGCCGCCTTGGGGTCCCTGCGCGTTCCATTAGTGCCTTGGGCTACCCGCTCGAAATATTCAGCCGTGGCGCGCTCGGCGACGAGCACGTCGGCATCCTCGGGCGAGAGGCCGTATTCCCCGATGAAGCGCGCCTTCTTCGCGTCGGGCAGCTCGGGCAATTCGGCGCGCAGCCGCCCAACCCATGCCGGGTCCAGCACCAGGGGCAACAGGTCTGGGTCGGGGAAATAGCGGTAATCGTAGTCGTTTTCCTTGGAGCGCATAGGCCGCGTCACGCCCTGCCCACTGTCGTAGAGGCGGGTCTCTTGCGCGACCGCGCCGCCCTCCTCGATCAGCGCGATCTGGCGGCGCGCCTCATATTCGATCGCCTGCATGACAAACCTGACCGAGTTCAGGTTCTTGACTTCGCAGCGAGTGCCGAGGGGCGCGCCCGGACGCCGCACCGAGACGTTGCAGTCGCAGCGTAAGGAGCCTTCCTCCATGTTGCCGTCGCAGGTGCCGAGATAGCGCAGGATCGAGCGCAGCTTGCGGAGGTAAATCCCGGCCTCTTCAGCGCTGCGCAGATCGGGCTCGGAGACGATCTCCATCAGGCCAATGCCGGCGCGGTTCAGATCGACATAGGTTTCGCGCGGGTGCTGGTCGTGGAGGCTCTTGCCGGCGTCCTGCTCCAAATGCAGCCGGGTGATGCCGATCGTGCGCGCGCTACCGTCGGGCATATCGAGGACGACCCGGCCGTGGCCGACGATCGGCTGCTGGTATTGCGAGATCTGATAGCCGGCCGGGAGGTCGGGGTAGAAATAGTTCTTGCGGTCGAAGACGCTGACGAGATTGACCTCGGCATCGAGGCCGAGCCCGGTTTTGACCGCCTGCTCGACGACATGGCGGTTGATCACCGGCAGCATACCCGGAAACCCGGCGTCGACGGTCGAGACCTGGGTGTTGGGCAGTGCGCCGAATGCGGTCGCGGCGCCGGAAAACAGTTTTGCCCGGGCGGTGACCTGGGCGTGGACCTCGAGGCCAATCACGGTTTCCCACATGCCGGTGCGGCCTTCGATCAATGCGAACATATCAAACGTGCTCCGTTGTGCATGACCCTATTGCGGCTCGTGGCCGGTAATCCGCTTAAATTTCTTCTTCCATTCCTGCCAGAAGGGCGGATCGTCGATTGCAGCGCGATAAATCGTGTTCCTGTACTTGGTGGCCGCTGCTAGCCCCTCATTGAGCTGAGTCATTTGTTTGGTGAAGAAGGGATCGTGGGCAAGATCGGGCCGCTCCTTGAGCATCTTTTCGAGGTCCTTTTTCTGGTTACTCCAGGCTTGCTCAGCAGGGCCGAGGCATCCCGGGGGATACGAAGTTACTTCCGCGGTCTTGGCCCGACGATCGATCACCCAGGTGTCGCCGCCACCGCACAGCAAGCCGGGCAAATTCGCGACGATCTTGATGTCCGACCACTGTTGGACATCGAACAGCAACGGAGGGTCAATCCTGGAGAGCTGGCAAACACCGTTAGTGGCTGAGCCGATGCTTTCCATGTCAATAACTGAGCACATGTTTTGATCTTTATGGCAATCGATGGTGACCGTATTATATTTGTATCCTAAAACGTCTGGGAGACTTCCCGAAACAGTCACTTCATTTCCCGTATCTATAAAGATTTTTCGTTGAAAAACCACAAGACAGTCGTCGGCATACGCGGCGGGATGCGGCACGAGAACGGCCATCGGTATTGCGGCTGCAGAGAGTCGACAACTGACGGCCTGGTCGTGCCATGCGAATTCATCGACCTAGTTCCGTCATGCCCGGCCTGTGCCGGGCATCCACGTGGTCCTCTCCGTGCACGGCCTGGTCCAGCCCGGCCATGACGATGAAGAGCGGAAATGGAAAAGCATCACCTGTTCCCGGCAAGGAAACCGGGGCGATGGGCGAACCGGGCGGCGGTTTCCATACCGCGCCGACGCGCAGCACGGTTGCTTCGTCGAAGGCGCGGCCGATCACCTGCAGGCCGAGGGGGAAGCCCGTCATCCGACAGCCCGCGGGCACCGACAGCGCCGGCAAGCCGGCGAGGTTGGCGGGCACGGTGAAGACGTCGTTCAGATACATCGCGATGGGATCGTCCATGTTCTCGCCGATCGCGAAGGCGGCCGAGGGCGCGGTCGGGGTCAGGAGGCAATCGACCCGTTCGAAGGCGGCAGCGAAATCGCGGGCGATCAGCGCGCGGACCCGCTGCGCCTTCAGGTAGTAGGCGTCGTAATAGCCGGCCGACAGCACATAGGTGCCGATGAGGATCCGGCGCTTGACCTCGGGCCCGAAGCCGGCGGCGCGGGTCAGTTCGTACATCTCCTCGAGGCTGTCGCCCGGCACGCGCAAGCCAAAGCGCACCCCGTCATAGCGCGCCAGGTTCGAGGAGGCCTCCGCCGGGGCGATGATGTAATAGCGCCGGCAGCGCGTAGCGGGTCATCGGCAGGCTGACCTCGATCGGCTCGGCGCCGGCCTCGCGCAACCACTCCACGCCCTGTTCCCACAGCCTCTCGATCTCGGCCGGCATGCCATCGGCGCGGTATTCGCGCGGCACGCCGATGCGCAAGCCGCGAACGTCGCCGGAAAGCGCGGCCTCGTAATCGGGCACGGGAAGCGAGGCCGACGTCGAGTCCCTTGGGGTCGTACCCGGCGATCGCCCCGAGGAGGATCGCGGCGTCCTCGACGGTGCGGGCAAGGGGCCCGGGGTGGTCGAGCGAGGAAGCATAGGCGACCACCCCCCAGCGCGAGCAGCGGCCATAGCTCGGCTTCAGCCCGACGATGCCGCAATAGCTCGCCGGCTGGCGGATCGAGCCGCCGGTGTCGGTGCCGGTGGCGGCGAGCGCGGCGTGCGCGGCGACCGCGGCGGCCGAGCCGCCGGACGAGCCGCCCGGCACCAACGGGCGGTTGTCGCCGGGCTTCTTCCACGGATTGAAGACCGGCCCGTAATGGCTCGTCGTGTTCGACGAACCCATCGCGAACTCGTCGAGATTGGTCTTGCCGAGCATTATGGCGCCGGCCGCCCACAGCCTTTGGGTGACCGTCGATTCGTAAGGCGGATGGAAGCCGTTGAGGATGTGCGACGCTGCCGTCGTCAGGACGCCCTTGGTGCAGAACACATCCTTGACCGCGATCGGGATGCCGTCGAGCGGGCGCGCCGCGCCCCTCGCCCGCCGCTCGTCCGATTGTGTGGCCATGGCGAGCGCGCGCTCCGGGGTCTCGGTGATGTAGGCGTTGAGCGGGCGGGCGGCCTCCATCGCGGCGATATAGGCCTCAGCCAGCTCGCGCGCGGAAAACCGCTTCGCCCGCAGCCCGTCGCGCGCCTCGGCGAGGGTGAGCGCGGTGAGCCTGCTCACTCGACGACCTTGGGCACCGCGAAGAAGCCCCGTTCGGTGCGCGGCGCATTGCCGAGGATCGCGTCCTCGCAATTGCCGTCGGTGATTTCGTCCTCACGCATCGGCAGCCCCGTCGCCGCGGCGCTGCTCATCGGCGCGACCGAAGATGTATCGACTTCGCCCAGCTGCTCGACCCAGCGCAGGATGTGCGACATTTCGGCGGCAAGCGAGCTCGAGCTCCGCCTCATCGAGGCGGATGCGCGCCAAGGCGGCGATACGCGCCACGGTCGCCTTGTCCAATGCCATCGAGCCTCTCCAGGTGTCAACAACCCGTCACAGATGGCGCGATAATCGGGATTTTCGCAATCTCGCCGCATTCCCGTGGGCCTTCAGCCTACGGACTTGATCCGTGAGGAAAGCCGGGACTGCAATCATCCGTGGCAGAGTGGATGACTGGTGGATCCCGGCTTTCGCCGGGATGACGGTAAACGGGCTATGATCGCTGATGCTTCTCGCCGACCCCCGGGATTTGCGCGACGCGGTGCCGGACGGCGGCCGGCTGCTCGGCCTCGATGTCGGCACCAAGACGATCGGCACCGCGCTGTCGGACACGCGCCTCGTTATCGCCAGCCCCCTCGAGACGATCCGGCGGGGCGCCGCCGGCGTGACGATGTGGCGGCGTTGTTCGCGCTCGTCGACCGGCACGGCGTCGGCGGGCTGGTGATCGGGCTGCCGTTGACGCTGGCCGGCGGCGATAGCCCGCGCACCCAGTCGGTGCGCCAGTTCGCGCGCAACCTCTGGGCGCTGCGCGACCTGCCGGCCGCCTTCTGGGACGAGCGGCTGTCGACCGCCGCGGTCACCCGCGCGATGATCGCCGCCGACCTGACCCGCAAGCGCCGCGCCCGGATCGTCGACCGTACCGCCGCCGCCTATATCCTGCAGGGCTGCCTCGACGCGATCGGGCGGCCCGTGACGCCGCTTTGAACCGCTCGCTACGCCTCCTCGGCCTCGTACTCGGCGTCGCGATTGTCGTCTGGCTGGTGGTTGAGGCCGATCCGGCCGGCGCCGTTCGCGTCTTTCCGCGGATCGGCTGGGGTTTTGTCGCGATCCTCGCGGCGCGCGGCGCCACCATCATCGTCGATTGCGCCGCCTGGCATTGCCTCCTGCCCCGCACCGAGCGGCCGTCCTTCGCGGTGATGCTGCCGCTGCGCTGGATCGCCGAAGCGATCAATACCACGCTGCCGGTGGCGCAGATCGGCGGCGAAGTGGTGCGTGCCCGGCTGTTGCAACGGCGGATCGGCGCGGCGGGATCAAATCCAGCTGGGCAGGGCGCAGCCTCGGTCGCGGTCGATTTTACCCTCGCGCTGCTCGCCCAGATCCTCTTTACGCTCGTCGGATTTATTCTCCTCGCCCGGCTCGGGGATGCCGCCGGCTGGTGGCCGGCGGCGCTGTGCGCGGCCGCGGTTCCGGCATTCGCGGTCTTGAGCTGGGAACTGCTGATGCGCCGGCGGCTCCTGTCCGCCGCCGCGCGCTGGGCGGAGCGTCTCGGACAGCATCGCCTCGGTGCGACGCTGGCGGCGCTGGGGCCGCGCTCGGGCTCATTGCGACGAGCCGCGCGGCGCTCGGCTTATCGCTGGCGCTGCACCTGGCGAGCCTCATCGGCCATGCCGGCGAAGTGTGGCTGACGCTTTACCTGATGGGTGTTTCGGCCGGCCTCGCCAACGCGGTCCTCCTCGAAAGCCTCTCGCTGGCGGCGCGCAGCGCGGCGTTCCTGATCCCCTCCGGCTGGGGCGCGCAGGAGGGCGCCCTCATCGCTCTCGCCATCCTTGCCGGCCTCCCCGCCAACACCGGGCTCGCGCTCGGCCTCGTCAAGCGCGCGCGTGAATTCGCGATCGGATTGCCGGGCTCCTCGCCTGGGCGATGGCCGAGCGCGATCGGTTCCCGCCTAGTCAGCCGGCACCGCTGCGTAGTGTCCGGCGCCGCAAAAGGGTCGCGCCGTCCGAGCTACCCGAGCGAGCGCGTTCAGCCGAAGGGGAAATTTGCGATGATCGATGTGCATTACTGGCCGACGCCCAACGGCAAGAAGGTGACGCATCCTCCTCGAGGAATGCGGCCTCCCCTACAAAATCGTGCCAGTTAACATCGGCCGCGGCGACCAGTTCACCCACGAGTTCCTCAAGATCAACCCCAACCACCGCATGCCGGTCGATGGTCGACCACGAGCCGGCGGGCGGCGGCGCGCCGATCAGCGTCTTCGAATCCGGCGCGATCATGATGTACATCGCCGAGAAGGCCGGCAAGTTCTGGCCGCAGGATCTGCGCGGCAAGTACGAGGTCGCGCAGTGGGTGATGTGGCAGATGGCCAACCAGGGCCCGAAGCTCGGCGAATGCGGCCATTTCCGGCGCCTCGGCCCGATGCCGGCGACCAGTCCTACGCGATCCGCCGCTTCACCGACGAGGCCAACCGGCTCTATGGCGTGCTCAACTACCGGCTGCACGACAGCCCCTATCTCGCCGGCAGCGAGTATTCGATCGCCGACATGATCGCCTATCCGTGGACCGTCAACGCCAAGGCGCAGGGCCAGGACATCGACGAGTTCAAGTATTTCAAGCGCTGGTTCGACGAGCTGCGGCCGCCCGGCGGTCAAGCGCGGCATGGCGGTCGGCAAGGACCTGCCGCCCATCCCGCGACGATCAGCGAGGCCGAGCGCGCCGCCATCCGGAAGCGCATGTAGAACCAGCGGCAATCCCGGTTCCCGCGTAATCCGGGGACAGTCCCGCGGCAGGGCAATCGCATTCGGCTCTCCCCTCCCTCCCCCTGGATGGGGGAGGATCAGGTGGGGGGGAGCGCGGTGCAACTTGATCGGGAATTAGTCTAAGGGCGCCGTACGGCAAACCCGGCGAAATCGAGGCCGCGCTCGCGCATCAGCCGCCCAAGGTGGTCACGGTGCCGTCATGGTGGCGCCGTCGGCGTGGATGACCGTGCCGTCGCCCCCGTAGATCAGCACATGACCGGGCAGGTACAATAAATCACCGCGGCGCAGGTCGGCTTGCCCGCGGACCGGCACGGGGTCGCCGATCGTGTCCCGCTGCATATCCGTGTCGCGCGCCACGGTGCGGCCGACTATGACGGAACGCGTTGAACGAGGCCGGAGCAGTCGATGCCGAGCCAAGCTGCGCCCGCCCCACAGATAAGGGCAGCCGAGATAGAGCGCGGCGGCGGCGACGACATCCGGGGAGCGCGGAGGGTGCGGGCGAACAAGCTGGCCCGGGGCAGGTAGCCGCCGGCGTCGAGCCGGGCATATTCGGTGCCGCGGGTCACAAGGCCGCTCTCGGCGACGACGACCCCGCTATGGCGCGGCAGAAAATCGCGCGCCGCCGACCTCAGGTCTGGTGCCTCATAGGCGTAGGATCCGAGGGTCGCGACGAAATGGCTCGCGGCAGGCGCGGGACCAATCGCGACATGGCGGGCGTCGACATAGCCGACATAGCAGTCGAACAGCGACTGGCACCATGCATATCCGCCGGCCTCGTCGAAGACCAGCACCGGTTCGCCATAGTGGTAGAAGGTGT
>CAVTGB010000009.1:0-17393 GCA_963734125.1 uncultured Alphaproteobacteria bacterium | reverse complement strand
CACCCCCGTCCTTGTTCTGGCGCGGGAACGAAAAGCGGGCGACCTCGCGCCGGCCATTTTCGTCGAACACGATCACGTCGTTGCCCTCGGCCGCACAGCGCCAGTAGCCGTAGGCCGCCTGCGGCAGAAGGATGTCTTCGCGGATCGCAGTTTCGAGGATGCGGTACAAGACCGGGCGCAGCTCGGCCCTCGCCCACGCCTTGTATTCGGCGAGCGAGCGGCCGTCCTTCCGATAGCCCCACTGGAATTGATAGAGCATGCGCTCGTTGAGGTAGGGGACGATCGCCTTGGCCGGCACCCGGGCGATGATCTGCGACCCCCAGAACGGCGGCACCGGCACGGCAACGCCCCTGGTCAGCTCGGCGCGGCGCAGGCGGACCTCTTCGTAATCAACGGGGCGCATCGGCCGCGGGTCGGCGGCGCGGCCGAGCTTCCGCGTCTGGTTGACCGGCCGGCCGATGTTCTTCTGGCGCAATTCGGCGAGATGGCCGTCGAAATCGTTGCCGACAATGCGGTCCATCAAGGCGAGGCCCTCGAAGGCGTCCTTGGCATAGGCAACTCGGCCGCAGGCATAGGATTTGACGCAATCCTCTTCGACATAGCGCCGGGTGAGCGCGGCCCCGCCGAGCATCACCGGGAGTTCCAGCCCCTGGCGGCTCATCTCCTCCAAGTTCTCGCGCATGACGACGGTCGATTTGACGAGGAGGCCGGACATCCCGATCGCGTGCGCATGGTGCGAGACTGCGGCATCGAGGATCGCGCCGATCGGCTGCTTGATCCCGAGATTGACGACGCGGTAGCCGTTGTTGGTGAGGATGATGTCGACGAGGTTCTTGCCGATGTCGTGGACGTCGCCGCGCACGGTGGCCAGCACGATCGTGCCCTTCTCCTGGCCTTCGACCCGCTCCATGAAGGGTTCGAGGTAGCCGACTGCGGCCTTCATCGTCTCGGCCGATTGCAACACAAACGGGAGCTGCATCTTGCCGGCGCCGAACAGCTCGCCAACCGTCTTCATCCCTGAGAGGAGGATGTCGTTGATGATGTCGAGCGGCTTATAGCTCCCCATCGCCAGTTCGAGATCGGCGTCGAGATCGAGCCGGTCGCCATCGACGATGCGCTGGGCGAGGCGGTCCTCGAGCTTTTCCGGCCGGCCCTTCTTCTCGGCCTTTTCGACCGTGCGGTCCTGGAAGAGCGCCATGAACGCCTGCAGCGGATCGTAACCATCATGGCTGCGGTCGAAGATCAGATCCTCGGCGACCCGCACCTCCTCTTCCGGGATGCGGTGCAGCGGCAGGATCTTCGAGAAATGAACGATCGCGCCGGTCAGGCCGCGGCGCAGCGCGTGGTCGAGAAAGACCGAGTTCAACACCTGCCGCGCCGGCGGGTTGAGCCCGAACGAAATGTTGGAGAGACCGAGGATGATTTGGCACTCCGGCATCTTTTCAGCGATCGCCGCGATCGCCTCCAGCGTGTTGAGGCCGAGCCTGCGGTCGTCGGCGTTGCCGGTGCAGATCGTGAAGGTCAACGGATCGAACAGCAGATCGCTGGGCGGGAGCCCGTGCTTTACAACGGCGAAATCGTAGAGCCGCTCGGCGAGGCGCAGCTTGTGGTCGGCCTCCTTCGCCATGCCGCTTTCGTCGATCGTCAGGGCGATGACCGCGGCGCCGAAGCGTTTCGCCAATTTGAGACGCTTGTCGGCGGCCTCTTCGCCATCCTCGAAATTGATCGAGTTGATGATGGGCTTGCCGCCATAGAGCTTCATCGCGGCTTCGAGCACCGGGTATTCGGTCGAATCGATAACCAAGGGCGCGTTGATCGCGCCGCGCATGCGGGTAACGATCTCGCTCATCTCTGCAATCTCGTCGCGCCCGACAAAGGCGGTGCAAAGGTCTAGGGTGTGCGAGCCTTCCTTGACCTGCTCGCGCCCCATTTCGACGCAGCCGTCCCAGTCGCCCGCTTCCTGCAAGCGGCGAAACGCGCGCGAACCGTTGGCGTTGCAGCGCTCGCCGATCGAGAGATACGCGTTCTCCTGGCGCAGCGGCACCTGGCTGTAGAGCGAGGCGACCGACGGTGTCCAGGTGACGCCGCGCTGTTTCGTCAACGGCCGCGGCCGGTCGCGGCCGATGCGGCGCAGCATCTGGTCGAGCGCGGCGATGTGCGCTGCCTCGGTGCCGCAGCACCCGCCGATGAAGTTGACCCCGTCCTCGAGGACAAAGCGCTCGAGCCATTGCGCGAGCTCCTTCGGGGTCAGCGGGTAGTGGGTGCGGCCACCAATCAGTTCGGGCAAACCGGCATTCGGTTGGACCGAGATGTGTCCCGGCCAGTTGTCGCCGAGCCATTTGACGTGCTCGGCCATCTCTCGGGGCCCCGTGGCGCAGTTGAGCCCGATCACCGGCACGTCGAGCGCCCGTATCACCGTCGCCGCCGCGGCGATGTCGGCTCCGACAAGCAGGGTACCCGTCGTCTCGACGGTGACGCTGACGAGGATCGGGATGTCCCGGCCGGCCTCTTCGCAGGCGCGTTTGGCACCGTTGACCGCCGCCTTGATCTGCAGCGGATCCTGGCAGGTTTCGATCGCAACCGCGTCGCAACCGCCGGCGAGGAGCCCGGCGCATTGGATCGCCAGCGCGTCTTCGACTTCCTGATAGGAAATATGACCGAGCGAGGGCAGCCGCGTCCCCGGCCCGAGCGAACCGAGGACAAACCGGGTCTTGCCGTCACCGGCAAATTCGGCGATCGCCTCATGCGCCAGTTCGGCGGCGCGGCGGTTCAAATCGAACGCCTTGTCGGCGATGCCAAACTCGCCGAGCGTAATCGGCGAGCCGCCGAAACTGTTGGTCTGCAGCGCGTCGCAGCCGGCGGCGAGATAATTGCGGTGGATCTCACGGATCAGGTCGGGCCGGCTCTCGTTGAGGATCTCGGTGCAGTTCTCATGCCCGGCGAAATCGTGCTCGATATCCAGGTTGCGCGCCTGCACCTGGGTCCCCATCGCGCCGTCGCACAACAGGACCCGGTCGGCGAGGTAGTCGAGAAGATGGGTCACAGGACCGCACCCCACATACCACCATCGCCCCCGCGCAAGCGGGGGCCCAGCGTAACCGGCCCGGCGCTCGAAGCCCTGGGTTCCCGCTTTCGCGGGAATGACGGATGAGGTTGCGAGATCATGCGGTTGCCGCGGCGGGCTTGGGGGCGCGCACGCCCAGGAGGTGGCAGATCGCGACGATCAGATCGGCGCGGTTGAGCGTATAGAAGTGGAATTCGTGGACGCCGTTGGCGTGAAGGCGCCGGCATTGCTCGGCGGCGAGCGAGGCGGCGACCAGGCGGCGGGTGTCCGGATCGTCGTCGAGCCCGTCGAAATGGGCGCCCATCCAGGCCGGGATCGAGGCGCCGCAGAGGCTGGCCATGCGCTTCAGCTGGGCGAAATTTGTGACCGGCAGAATGCCGGGGACAATCGAGACGTCGATTCCCGCGGCGGCGACGCGGTCGCGAAAGCGCAGGTACACATCGGCGTCGAAAAAAAACTGGGTGATCGCGCGGCTGGCGCCGGCGGCGAGCTTGGCTTTCAGATTATCGAGATCATGGCCGGGGCTCTTCGCCGCGGGATGGGTCTCGGGATAGGCGGCGACGCTGATCTCGAAATCGGCGACCCGCTTCAGCCCTTGGACGAGATCGGCAGCAAAGGCGTAGCCGCCGGGATAGGGCGCGTAGCCACCCGGCGCCCCCGGACCTGCGGCAGGGTCGCCGCGCAGCGCGACGATGTGGCGGATGCCGGCCTCCCAGTATTCCCGGGCAACCACGTCGATCTCCTCGCGGGTCGCCCCGACGCAGGTCAGGTGCGCGGCCGGTTCGAGCGGGGTTTCGTGGCGGATCCGGCGCACCGTCGCATGGGTGCGTTCGCGGGTCGAGCCGCCGGCGCCGTAGGTCACCGAGACAAAGCGCGGCCGCAGCGGTTCGAGCCGCTTGATCGCGCTCCACAGCCGCTCTTCCATTTCCGGTGTCTTCGGCGGGAAGAACTCGAATGAGACGCGCGGCGGCCCGGCGTCGAAATCGCTGACCGGATCGGCGCCGAGGAGGCCGCGCGCGGCCGGCCGTGATGCGCTGGCGGAGAGGCGGTTCATTGGTGGTTCATTCCTGGAGCATCCGTTCGACCGGCGCCGCCGCGGGGATGGCCGGCCCGTTCGTTGCCAACAATCGCTCGCCAGCCGGCTCACGCCGCGCCGTCCAGATGACGACGGTCAGCGGATCGCCGGGCAGGCGGCGCGCCGGCTCGGGGTCGAGCCCGGCGGCGCGGCACCAATCGTCGACATCGGGGTCGGCAAAGCCAAGGCGGCGGTGGGCATGCTCTTCGCGCAGGAATTCGAGGCCGTGCGGCGCGAAGTCGACGACGACGAGGATGCCCCCCGGCCGCAACACCCGCGCGGCTTCGGCGATCGCCGCGGCCGGCCGGTCGGCGTAGTGCAGGACCTGATGGATGACGACGGCATCGAACGAGGCATCGGCGAGCGGCAGCTGATACATGTCGCCGAGCCGCACGATGCTGTTCGAAAGCCCGGCCCGCTCGAGATTGACGCGCGCCACGGCGAGCATCTCGCGCGACTGGTCGATCCCCAGCGCATGGCCGACGCGGGGGCCGAGCACCTCGATCACCCGGCCGGTGCCGGTGCCGATGTCGAGCAGATCCTTGGGCGCGGCCGCCGCGATGACCTCGCTCAGCCCCACCTCGACCTCAACTTCGTCGATGTAGAGCGAGCGGATCTTGTGCCAGTGCGCGGCATTTTCGCGGAAATAGGCGGCGGCGAGCTCGGCGCGCTGCTGCTTGATGACGGCAAGCCGCTGGAGGTCGAGCGCGATCGTCTCGTCGGCCTTGGCGCAGGCAGCCACCAGATGGCGCGACAGCGCGCTTGCCGCGCTCCCCGAACTGAGACGGTAGAACACCCAGCTGCCTTCGCGAAACCGGTCGAGCAGCCCCGCCTCGCACAACAGCTTCAAGTGGCGGGACACGCGCGGCTGGCTTTGCCCGAGGATCTGCGCCAATTCGCTGACCGTCAGTTCGCCCCCGGCGCACAGCACCAGGAGGCGCAGGCGCGTCGTTTCGGCCACCGCGCGCAATGCCGCGAGCAGTTCGCCCATCGATGCCCCGGTCTCAGGATCGCTTGCCATAGCTAAACATATAAACATATCTTTATATCGTCAATACAGGATGATTCGACGACGAATTGCACCTTGCCCGCCCCGCCCCGCGGGCGCCCACGGTTCATTGCACCCAACCCAATCCTGGCGTGCCACGGATCGCTTGCCGTGATCGCGCGTTCTTGGTCATTATCGCAGCGCTCCAACGCCAGACCGGCTATCAGACCCGAGGCTCGTTGATGCTTGTTTACCGCTTGCCCCTGATCCGATCGTGCGTTGTCGCGGCTGGGCTGGCCGTTTCGGGCTGCGTCGCACCGGGGGCGCCCGGTACCACGCAGACTGCCGGCGCGGCGGAGGACTTCAACGATCCATTCGAGAATACCAATCGCGAGATTTTCGCCTTCAACCAGGACATCGACAGAAACGTCCTCGTTCCCGTGGCCAAAGCCTACCGGAGCGTGGTCCCCGACCCGATGCGCCAGGCGGTGCACAATTTCTTGCAGAACCTCGACGGGCCGGTGACCTTCGGCAATGACGCCTTGCAGGGAGAGGCCGGGCTCGCCGGCAACACCCTCGTTCGCCTCGCTGTCAATACCACCGTCGGGGTCGGCGGCCTCTTCGACATCGCCACCCAGATGGGCGTTCCCTATCACTCCAACGATCTGGGGGTGACGCTGGCGACCTGGGGGTTCGTCGAAGGTCCCTATGTCGTCGTTCCGGTGCTCGGCCCGTCGAACCCGCGCGATCTGGTCGGACAGGTCGGCGATGGTTTCGCCGATCCCGGCAATTACGTCGCCAGCCAGCACCATCTGCTGGTGGCGGTCTTTGCGCGCACTGCCGTCTCCGGCATCGACCAGCGCGAGCGCAACATCGAGACCCTGGCCGACATCGAGCGCACCGCGCTCGATTATTATGCGACGATTCGCTCGCTCTACCGCCAGCGGCGCCAGGCGCAGATCCGCCACGAGCCCTCCAACCTGCCCAACCCCACCCCGGTGCAAGGCAACGACAACGAGCCGACCGCGCCGATCTCGTATTCGATCGCCAAATGACCCCAACGCGCTGAGGTAATGGTCAAATGATGCGAATTTGCGCCAAGGTCGGCGCGCTGTTTGTCGGAGTTCTGCTGCTGGCGAGCCCGCGCCCGGCCGAGGCGCAGGACGCCCGTGCCTTTGTCAGCAACCTTGGCCAACAGGCCATCCAGGTGTTGGGCCCGAACGTGCCCGAGATGCAGCGGCAGGCTCGCTTCCGCGAATTGTTCCGGGACGACTTCGATCTGCCCGGGATCGGCCAGTTCGTTCTGGGCCGCTATTGGCGCGTCGCCACGCCGCAGGAGCAGAAGGATTTTCTCGGGCTGTTCCAGGAATACCTCGTGCGCGCCTATAGCGCCCGGCTCGGCCAATACGGCGGCGAGCCGTTCCGGGTCACCGGCGCCCGCCCGAATGGCGCGGAAACCATCGTCGCCAGCCAGATCATTCGCACCAACGGCACCCCGATCGCGGTCGACTGGTATCTGATCACCCAGGGCGGCAGGTTTAAGATCACCGATGTCTATGTCGGCGGCGTCAGCATGAAGGTGACCCAGCGCGACGAGTTCGCCTCGGTCATCCAGCGCAACGGCGGACGGGTCGCGGCCCTGATCGCGCAGCTGCGCCAGAAACTCGCCGCTGCCCGGTAACGCGCGCCGATCGGAGGTCAACTCGCCAGCGGGTGGGGGCGCGGGTTCGAGCCGTCGGTGAAGCGCGCCAGGCGGAACGGCGTGGGATCGACGATCGCCGGCGCGCCCATCACCATATCGGCGATCAGCCGCCCCGCCCCCGGGCCGATCCCGAACCCGTGGCCGGAAAAGCCGGTGGCGATAAAAAACCCGGGGAGGCTTTCGACCGCCGAAATGACGGGGATCGCATCGGGCATCACATCGATCATCCCGCCCCAGCTTTCCACCACCGCGACATCGCGGAACGCCGGGAAGGCGGCAGCCATGCTGGCCCGGGCGCGCTCCAGCACATAGGGGTCGGCCTCGGGATCGAGCACTCTCACCGCCTCGAAGGGCGAGGGTTCATCAAGCGCCCAGCGCCGCTTCCTTTGCCACTCCTCGGCAAAGCGGCGGCCGACGCGAAAGCGCAGCTTTTGCCAGTGCAGGCGCGCGCTCGGCAGATATTGCGGCAGCAGGCGAAAGCTGTCCGGCACGATGTCGATCGTGCGCACCCCGAGCGTTGCCACGGTGTAGCCCCCGTCCATGCGCTTGCGATATCCGAAGAGGTCGCCCGACGCGGAGATTTCCGGGCCGCCGTCGAGCGGCTCGGTGCGCATCACCGAGCCCAGCACTTTGAGTTGCGGCAGCTCGATCCCGAGATTGCCGCAAAAGAGCCGCGACCATGCGCCTCCGGCCAGCACCACCGACCCGCAGGCGATGCGGCCCTTTTCGGTGACCACGGCCGCCACTCGTCCGCCCGCGCTCTCGACCCCGCGCGCCGCGCACCCGGTGAGGATCGCCGCGCCGTGGCGCCGCGCCGCCGCCGCGATCGCCGGCGCCGCCATCTGCGGTTCGGCCTTGCCGTCGCTCGGCGTATAGACGGCACCGGCCCAGGGCTTCTGCGACCCCGGCAACAGCCGCGCCACCTCGGCGCCGTCGGCGACCCGGGTGTCGAGCTGATACTCGCGCGCGTAATCGAGCCAGCCCTCGAGCCGCGCCAGATCGGCCGCGCTCTCGGCCAGATACATGATGCCGCAGGTGCGGAACCCGGTCTCGCCCTCGACCATCTCGTTCATCCCCTGCCACAGCCGCAGGCTCTCGATGATCAGCGGGATTTCGCGCGGGTCGCGCACCATCTTGCGGCACCAGCCCCAATTGCGGCTCGACTGCTCGCCGGCGATGTGCCCCTTCTCGACCAGCGCCACCGCGATGCCGCGCTGCGCGAGGAAGAGCGCGGCGCTGGTGCCGATGATGCCGCCGCCGATGATGACGACGTCCACTCGGGCTGGGAGACTTTCGTCGGATGCGACCGGATCGACGCGCGGCGCCATGGTGATCTCCCGGGATTGCCGAGTACGGCGCCATTATGTGGCGGCGGCGCGATTCGCGCTATGATCGGCCATCGCCCGCCCCATCGCCCGCCAGGAGAGACGCCATGTCCGATCTGATCGAAAAGACCGAAAACGGCATCACTACGCTGACCCTTAACCGGCCGGAGCGGCTCAATGCCTTGTCCACGGCGATGACGGCGGGGCTCTCCGAGGCGCTGGAGCGGCTCTCGACCGACCCTGATGTCGGCGCGATCGTCATCGCCGGGGCCGGGCGCGGCTGGTGCGCCGGGGGCGATGTCAAGACGATGGAGAGCCGCGGGGCAAACCAGACCTTCGAGGACCGGGCCGAGGGGTTGCGCCGGGCGCACCGGCTGCCGCTGTTGTTGCGCCGCATGCCGAAAGTGGTGATCGCGATGATCAACGGCCCGGTCGCCGGCGCCGGGCTCGGCCTCGCGCTCGCCTGCGATTTGCGGATCGCCGGCAAATCGGCGCGGTTCGGCACCGCCTTTGCCCGGATCGGCTATTCGGGCGATTACGGCGGGTCGTGGAGCCTGACCCGGCTCGTCGGCACGGCGAAGGCGCGCGAACTTTATTTCACCGCCGACATCATCGACGCCGACACCGCGGGTTCGCTCGGCATCGTCAACCGGGTCGTCGGCGACGACGAGCTTCTCAACGAGACGATGGCGCTGGCCCGGCGCATCGCCGACGGCCCGCGGGTGGCGCTCGGGCTGATGAAGGGCAATCTGCTGGCCGCCGAGACCGAGGATTTCCAGACCGTCCTCGACCTCGAAGCCGAGCACCAGGCGCGCTGCGCCTTCACCGAGGACCACAAAGAGGCGGTCGCCGCCTTCAATGAAAAGCGCCGCCCGGTGTTCAAGGGGAGGTAGAGGATGGCCGGGCTCTATTTCGAGGAATTCGTCGAGGGCCAGACCTTCGAGCACGCGATCCGCCGCACCGTCACCGAGATGGACAACGTCCTCTTCACGACACTGACGATGAACCCGCAGCCGCTCCATCTCGACGCCGAATTCGCCAAGACCACCGAATTCGGCCGCCCGCTCGTCAATTCGATCTTCACGCTAGGCCTCGTCATCGGCATCAGCGTCGGCGATACGACCCTCGGCACCACGGTCGCCAATTTGGGCATGACCGACGTGCGCTTTCCCAAACCGGTCTTTCACGGCGATACGATCCGCGCCCGTACCACGGTTATCGCCACGCGGCGCAGCCGCTCGCGCACCGACGCCGGGATCGTCGAATTCGAGCATGAGGGCCGCAACCAGAACGGCGAGACCGTCGCCATCTGCCGCCGCGCCGCCTTGATGAAGACCCGGCCGGCATAGGCCTGTCACCGCCCGCTACCGGTTCTGCCACTCCGGTTTGCGGCGTTCGGCGAAGGCCTTGGGGCCTTCGATATAGTCCTGGCTGGCGAGATTGGCTTCGGCGGCCGGGTAGGTTGCGATCATCGCGGCTTCGAGGGTGGGGGCGTCGAGGCTGCGGTATACGACCTGTTTCGAGGCGCGGATCGCCATCGGCGAGCATTCGAGGATGAGGCCGGCCCAGCGCCGCGCGGCCGTGAGCGCTTCGCCCGGCGGCACCACCTCGTTGACAAAGCCGAGCCGGTGGCCCTCTTCGGCCGAGACGCGGCGCCCGGTCAATATCATGCCGAGCGCGGCCTTCTGCCCAATCATCCGCGGCAGGCGGTGCGTACCGCTCCCGGCAATGAGGCCGACCCGCGGCTCGGGCAGCGCGAAGAGGGCGTTCTCGGCAGCGACGATGATGTCGCAGGCGAGCGCGGTTTCGAACCCGCCGCCCATCGCGACGCCGTTGACCGCGGCAATCAGCGGCTTATCCAAGTCGAAGCGGTGGCTGAGCCCGGCAAACCCGGTCTTGGGGCGCGGGGTGCGGCGGCCGGCGGCCTGGACCTTCAAATCGTTGCCGGCCGAAAACGCCCGGTCCCCGGCGCCGGTGATGATCCCGACCCACAGCTCCGGGTTCGCGGCAAACTCGTTCCACACTCCATCGAATTCCCAATGCGCCTCGCTGTGGAGCGCGTTCAACACCTCCGGCCGGTTGATCGTGACGATGCGCAACCGGCCCTCGTCGACGACGGTGCAGAAGCGGTAATCGGTCATTGCGCCGCGGCGGCCCGCTGCGCCGACTCGGTAACCGGGATCTGGTAGAGGCGCTGGGCGTTCTGGAACACTAGCTGGTGGAGCGCGGCCGGCCCGAGCGCCGCCTCGCAGGGGGCGTGACCCATCGCCTTTGAATTGGGCCACGGGCTGTCGAGACCGGGAAAGTCGCTGGCCCACAGGAAGTTGCCGAGCCCGACTTCGGGGGCGCGGCGGAACCCGCCCTCTTCCTCGACCTCGAAGGTGAAGAAGACGTGCTCCTTGACGATCTCGCTCGGGCTGCGCGACAGCGCGATGTCGGGCTTGAAGACCCGGTTGTCGGCCGGCCCAAACTCGTATTCGCGGTCAAAGCGCCAGAACATGAAGGGGACCCAGCCGACCCCCGCTTCCTCGAGGACAAAGCGCACGGCCCGGTGGCGGTCGCAGATCCCCGAAAAGACAACCGCGCTCATCAATTCCGCCATCGCCCCCATCGGGAAATTGGCGACCCGCATCAGCGCCTGGTTGCGCGGTTCCAGCCCCGGGACCCCGACGCCGATCTGGCGCGTGCCGCCGCTCGGATAAGCATGGAGATTGACCGGCATCCCGGTTTCCGCGGCGGCAGCCCACACCCTTTCCCACATCTGGTGCATGACCGGCTCGGGGGCGAACACCCAGTCGAAGATGACCCCGGTCGGCAGGCCGAACCCGGCGACGCGCAGCAATTCGGCGGTCGCCTCCTCGGGGCTCATGCACGGCAGCGGCAAGAGCATGATGAAGCGCCCGTTCGACTCCGCGTAGAGTTCGCGCGCCCAGTCGTTGACGGCGCGCACGCAGGCCGCGCGCAGCTCGGGGTTCTTGATTTGCGAGATCTGCTCGTAGGGGCCGTTGACGAGCTCGGCGTCGACCCCGTCCTTGTCCATGTCCTCGCAGCGATAGCGCGCATTGGCGGCGCGGAAGATGCCGGGCTCGGGCTCCTCGGGCAATCCCGCCCGGGTGTAGCAGTTGACCGGCCCGCGGCCGACGCCGGCCCAGCCGACCCCGCTCCACGCGCGGCCCTCGACGACCCACTGGCGGACCCCATCCGGCCCGGTGACGACGCGCGGCCCGTCATCCTGAAACCTTCGAGGCAGGCGTTTCGTCCACAAATCGAACGGCAGGTGCATCAGCCGGCAATGGCCATCGGCGGAGATGACGCCAAACCGCTTTTCCATCGCGCCTCTCCCTTTGGCGAGCCGGGTCAGATTATCCTTCACGCCCGAAAATCACCCGGCAATCACCCGGCGATCATAGGACGGCGACCCCGGATCGTCCATTGGCGGTGGGTTGACGGTGGTAAGGAAATTCCTTACATCCGGGCCGAACAGGAAAACAGGGCCCATGATCACCAGCAAGCTGACCAGCAAGGCGCAAACGACGATCCCGCTCCCGGTGCGCAACGCGTTGCGGCTCGGCGAGGGGGACGAGGTCGCCTACCAGATCGAAGGGGATCGCGTGGTATTGACCAAGGTGGATCGCCAGCCGGCCGAAGACCCGTTTGCCACCTTCGGCGAATGGTCGTCCGAAGCGGATGCCCGCGCCTATGCCGGGCTTTGAGGCCTGGGACATCGTCAAGGTCCCGTTTCCCTATACCGATCGTCCGGTGCGGCAGCGGCGCCCGGCGCTGGTCATTGCCGCCGGCGAACTCGAGCGGGCGCACGGCCTCCTGTGGCTGGCGATGATCACCAGCGCGGCCAACCGGGCCTGGCCCGACGATGTTGCGGTCTCTGATCTTGGCGCAGCGGGGCTGCCGGCCCCGTCGATCGTGCGTCCGGCGAAGCTCGCGACCATCGACGCACGCGACGCCGAGCGGTTGGGGATGCTGCCCGTCATCGACCGCATCGCAGTCTCGCGCTGTCTCCGGCGCGTGCTTGCCGCCGCTCTCGGTTGATCCGCGGCGTGACCGTCACCTTGCGCCAGCCGCTCACCGGCGAGATCAAAATCCTGCAAGAGGGCTGGAGCTGGGGCTGCTTTTTCGGCAGCGGCATCCTCGGCCTGCCGCTTTACCGCCGCGGGCTCCAGGTCTGGGGCTCGCCCATGGTTGCGTTCAATCTCGTGGCGCTCGTCGTCGGGTTCGTCCCGACCGAAGCGGGCGCGACCCTCTACGTCTGGCTGACGGTCATCGGACTTGGTTTGTGCGTCTTTTTCGGGCTGCGGGCCAATCAAATGGCGATCGACCGCTATCTCAGCCTCGGCTGGGAATTCGCCGGTCCGCGACGCAATTTCCGCTGAGCGCAACCCGGTGGGACGCTACAGACCGTACCTCACCTGCGGCGAATTGGCCAGCGACAGCCGCCGGTAGCGGGCCAACGCCCACAGCGGAAAGAACGCGCGATAGCCGTGATAGCGCAGGTAAAACACGCGGGGAAAACCGACCGCGGTATACCACGGCTCGTCCCAGTTGCCGTCGCTGTCCTGGCTGGCGATCAGGTAGGCGATGCCGCGGGCCACCGCCGGATGGTCGACCGCGCCGGCCGCCATCAGGCCGAGCAGCGCCCAGGCGGTCTGCGATGCCGCGCTGTACGGCGCCTCGCCGTGCGGGGCCTCCGGCCAGTAGCTCTCGCCGGCTTCGCCCCAGCCGCCATCGACGCGTTGCTGCGCGATCAGCCAGGCGACCGCGCGGCGGATTTCCGCCGCCCTCGGGTCGACACCGGCGGCATTCAGCCCGGCGAGCACCGACCAGGTGCCATAGATGTAGTTGGTTCCCCAGCGGCCAAACCAGCTGCCGTCGGTTTCCTGTTCGCGCCGCAGGTAGGTGAGCGCGGTGGCGAGGGCCGGATGAGCGGGCGAAATCCCGCGCCGGGCGAGAAAGCCGACGCAGCGCGCGGTGACATCGGCGCTCGGCGGGTCGAGGAGGGCCCCATGATCGGCGAAGGGAATGTGGTTGAGATAGGAATGCGTGTTGTCGGCGTCGAACGAGCCCCACCCGCCGTTGCGGCTCTGCATGCCGAGGACCCATTCTTGGGCGCGGTCGATCGCAGGCCGGTAGCGCTCCGCGTCGAAACGGTCGAGCGCCAGCGCAACTGCGGCGGTGTCGTCGAGATCGGGGTAATGCGGGTTGGCGTACTGGAACGCCCAGCCGCCCGGCCGCAGCCCGGGGCGGGTCACGGCCCAGTCGCCGACCGTGTCGAGCACCTGCCGCTCGGCAAGCCAGTCGATCGCGCTGCTGACCGCGGGGGTGAGCCCGGAATCGCCGACCTCCATCAGTGCGTGGCAGGCGAGCGCGGTGTCCCACACCGGCGAGAGGCACGGCTGGCAGTAGCCGTGCTCGCCCTCAAAGACGAGCAGCTTGCGGACTGCCGCCGCAGCGACGAGGCAATCGGGATGATCGGGCGGATACCCCAGGCAGTCGAACATCATCAGCGAGTTCGCCATCGCCGGGAAGATCCCGCCAAGACCATCCTCGCCGTTGAGCCGCTCGGTGACGAAGCCGACGGCTTTTTCGATGGCGCGCCGTCGCGGGTCCGCCGGGAACACCGGTTCGGCCAGGCGCAGCAGCCGGTCGACCAGGGCAAAGGCATGACCGACCGGAGAGGCGGTGGGCGGCGCGATCCAGCCACGTACGCTCTCCGGCGGCTCGACAAACAATTCGGCGATGGTCACCCCGCGCGGGTTCTTGGCCTTCGGCCTGAGCGCCATCAACACCAGGAGCGGCACCAAGACCGTGCGCGACCAGTACGAGATCTTGTCGATGTGAAAGGGAAACCAGCCGGGCAGCAGCATGATCTCGACCGGCATCACCGGCACCGCGCGCCACGGCACCACGCCCCACAGCGCGAGCGTGATCCGGGTGAACACATTGCAGCGCCGCGCGCCGCCGCGCGCCAGGATCGCGGCGCGGGCACGCGCCATATGCGGCGCATCGATCGGGTCGCCGGCCGCCTTCAGCGCGAAATACGACTTGACCGAGGTGCTCAGATCGAGTTTGCCGCCGAAGAACAGCGGCCACCCGCCATCCTCGCCCTGGGCGGCGCGCAGATATCGCGCGACGCGCGTTTCAAGTTCGGGGTCGATCGTCCCGAGATAGTGCTGCAGCAGGATATATTCGGCCGGGATGGTGGCGTCGGCTTCCAGGTCGAACACCCAGTGGCCGTCCTCCTGCTGCAGCGACAGCAAGGATTCAACCGATCGCGCGATCGCGGCATCAAGGCCGAGCAATACGACGGTTCAGGTGTTAGAAGAACAGCTACAGCTTCATTGCCGATCGTCTGCAACGACAATGGATTCCGCCATCACCGCAAAGATAACTACCGCCAAAGAAGTCATCGCCAGCGGTGGGATCAAGCGTCGGAGCACTCCGGCGTCTGGTCCCGTCGGAGCCCCTGGGAACCTTGTCAAACTTGACCGACCACGCGGGACGAGATTCGGCTGAGGGTCTTGTCGGTTCCTGTTCTCCAGCGAGGCTGACGGTTGCTTCATGGCTTGGTCCCTTTGTATGGTTGATGCCTGGACTACGATGATATCAAAGAATATCAAAGAATGCGTATAGCACTTTAGTGCTACGGGCCATGGCACCTTTGGGCTATTGACTGAGGAGGAAGAAGAGCAATCAGAAGTAAAATCAAGTGGAATGGTCGTGCTGGGAGGAGGGAAGTGTCCGCCGTGTCTCAATTGTGATCCCGGTGCACAATGCTGGCGATGACCTGGAAGCAGTGCCTGGAGAGCTTGCAACGCTCCGACGTGCAGCCGGCAGAATGCATTGTGGTTGACGATGGATCAACCGACGGTTCCGCCGAGTGGCCGCCCAACATGGGGCCAAGGGCTCACGAGGGGTCGGTATGTCTGTGTTAAACATCGGGGTGATTGCCGCCCAGGGTGATATCATACTTTTCCTTGACGCTGATGTTTGCGTCCACACCGACACGATCCCCAGGGTCATGGCCGAGTTCGCGGACGATCCGGAACTCGATGCCGTCATGGGCTCGTACGACGAGTCGCCATCCGCCACTACCTTTGTGTCCCGGTACCGGAATTTGATGCACTCCTCCGCACCAGAATCCCAACCGCGAGGCGGCGACGTTCTGGAGTGGCGGCGGGCTATTCGACGTCTAGGCGTCCCGGACGCCGGCGGCTTCGACGACCAGCACTACCATGCTCCGGCCATCGAGGACGTCGAGTTGGGTTACCGGCTGAAAAAGGCGAACCGCAAGCTGGGCTGAGCCCCGAGATCCAGGGGAAACACCTCAAGCGCTGGCACCTCCGCGGCATGATCGAAACCGACTTCTTCCGCCGCGCCATTCCCTGGTCCGAGTCGGCCCTTCGTTCGGGGCGGATGCCCAATGATCTGACTGACGCATTAGCCAGCGGATCAGTGTGGCGTTGGCTTTCATCATCGTCGCTCTCGCGCTTACGGTACCCTGCGTTGGCACGTCTACTTCCTGACCCCATTGTTCGCGATGTTGTTCATCTTGCTTTCTGCGTATTGGGTCGATATCTCGTAGAATGGTTTCGGACCTCGTCATGCCGTTGATAATTTGTGGTCATGGGATCGATTGTTGTTCTTTGAATCCGGTTCCAGATGTACCCCATTATCCGCTGGTTCTTGTCGCCTGGCTTGCCCTGTTTACGCGCCATCGATATACCTATTCCCGTGAGAAGTGGCGACGATGGAGCGGATTTTTGGTAGGCGGCTATTGTCTTCTGGTCATCGGATGGATGGCCGTTTATCTTCCGCGGTCGCCGCTGAAGTTCGTGTTCTTTGTTGCTGATGACCTTAGTGGGTGGAAATAAGCAATTGACCCGTTCCTGGCCGGAGAAGGCAATCTTTGCCGCTGGCGATTCCATTTCATTTATTGTATTTTGTTTACAGCGGAGTGGGGTTTATAGTTAACCTTATGTTCCGTCACATTCTCGGCAAGTTCCACCCCGCCGAAGGAGTCTTGCCCACTGCGCCCACAGCCGAGGAAGATAAAGCCAAGGCCGCGGCGCCATGACCCGCAATGGCTCCGCAATCCTGGCCCATCATTCGCTGGACGATTTCGGGATCCGTCATCTCGACTCCCCCTTCATTGTTTCGGCGCCAGATGGAGTTTCTCGCGTCATCCGGCATTCCTGTAGTGCCGCTCGACCAGGTGCTGGACCGCCCCGGGCTCGGTCTCGATCACCTTCGATGACGGCGTTCAGAATCTGCTCAAACATGCGATTCCATTAACGTCATCGGCTGACGGCGACTATCTTCATCGTGAGCGGGTACCGTGGTGCTTTAACCCGGTATCCGAGTTCAGGCCCCCAGCTTACTGAAGGTTTGGTTCCGGAACTGCCGCTGTTGAGTGGGTAGGAAATCGAGGGGTTGCCTCGGCTAATCTCCGTGGGCGCCCATACAATCACTCACCCCAACCTCACCCGATTGCCGGCCGAGGAGTGTGAGCGCGAGTTGCGCGAGTGCCAGGGTGAGATGGAGCAGCGCCTGGGAAGACCCGTCCCGGCCCGGCCGGCCGACCTGATGGCGCCTCTTCGGCGCAGGCGCCGGCAACTGGCGAGCCGGTATTTCCGACTCGCGGTCGGCACGTCGCTTCGTTTCGTCTCCGCGCGCTCAGTCCGCCTGGATCTGCCGCGTCTTCAGCCCCCATTACCTTCTCGTGACGCTTTCCTCTGAGTGGCTGTTTACTGGGCGGGCGGAGTTTACATCGCTTTCCGGAATTGGCTTTTCGCCAGTCTCCGTCGCTTAGGAGAGGCTGAGATGGTGTAAAGTAATTGAGAAGGATTTGCGAACACGGAGACACAGAGGCACAGAGAAAAGTGGGAACGTCCGTAAAAAAACGACTTCTTCATGTGATCCTCTCCTCTCCGAACCCTTTCGCTACCTGTGTGAAGAATAGAACTTAACGCAGAGTTCACAGAGCCGCAGAGGCGCGGGAGAAAGGGCTCGCAGGCGCTGATCCCTGCTCGACGTGAACTCTTCATTTCGTGCTCGGAGCAAAAGGTATTCGCCACCGCGCACACGGGATTTGGAAGTAATGATACCTTCTGCGCCTCTGTGGCCTCTGATTGTTTCCGTTGCAGCCTGAGGCGGCGAGCCGCTAGACATCGCCAGAATTGAGTGTTACACAACAGAGGGGGCTGGTTGACGAACGTGCACATAGA
>CAVTGB010000008.1:0-15656 GCA_963734125.1 uncultured Alphaproteobacteria bacterium | reverse complement strand
CTAGAGCGGGATGAGGTTTAGTCGAATCGCAGCGGTAGCGGTTTGGCCTTGTCAACATGTTGCGTTTTTGATTCAAGAATTGGGCTGGATATGGAGGCCAGCCTGTGATGGCACGACCCTATTCGATGGATTTGCGGGAGCGGGCGGTGCACTCGGTCGAGGTTGACGGTCTGTCGCGCCGCGCGGCGGCAGCCCGCTTTGGACTGGGCGTCAGTACGGTGATCAACTGGGTGCGGCGGGTGCGCGAGACGGGTAGCGTACGGCCGGGCCGGATGGGTGGTCACAAGCAGAGGACGATCGCCGGCGATCATCGCGAATGGCTGCTGGGGCGCTGCCGGGAGCGGGACTTCACCTTGCGCGGCCTGGTCGCCGAGCTCGGCGACCGCGGCCTCAGGGTCGACTATCGCTCGGTATGGGAGTTCGTTCACGCCGAGCAGTTGACGTACAAAAAAAGACATTGGTCGCCGTCGAGCGCGACCGTCCCGATGTCGCGCGTCGGCGCGCGCAATGGGTGAAGTTCCGGCCGAGGGTCGACCCCTCCCGGCTGGTCTTCATCGACGAGACGGGGACCAAGACCAACATGGCGCCGCTGCGGGGCTGGGCGCGCCGCGGCGAACGCCTGCCGGGCGCCGCGCCGTTTGGCCACTGGAACACGATGACCTTCCTGGCCGCCTTGCGCCGCGACCGGATCGAGGCGCCGTGGCTGCTCGACGGGCCGATCAATGGCGAGCGCTTCCTGATCTATGTCGAGCAGGTTCTCGTCCCCACCCTGGCCAAGGGCGATCTCGTCGTCATGGACAATCTCAGCTCACACAAGGCCAAGGCGGTGCGCCGCGCCATCCGTCACGCCGGCGCCAGGCTCCTCTTCCTGCCCAAATACTCGCCCGACCTGAACCCCATCGAGCAGCTCTTCGCCAAGCTCAAGCATCACTTGCGCCGCGATCAGCCCCGCTCGCGCGATACAATCTGCGCCGCCCTGGCCGCTGCCCTCAATACCGTCACCGCACGCGAGTGCTCAAACTATTTTGCCCATGCCGGCTATGAACCAACCTAATCTCATCCCGCTCTAGATCCATGACGCCGCCGATCATCATCCACTCCCATCGCCCGGTCAGGTCGCGGCGGTGCTGCAGCGCGAGGATGATGACCAGGATGCCGTCGATGATGAAAAAGGCGATCAGCACATAGGTCAGCGTCGCCAGGCCCTGCCACGGGTTCCACAACAGGACGATGCCGGCCAGCAATGCGACGATCGCCGAGAAGAGCGACCATGCGAATCCCGGCGCCTGGTGCGCGCCGAAGGTCGTGACGAGGCCGACGGCGCCGCCGATCAGGAACAGCCATCCGATGATGATCGTGGTGGCGAGACCGGCGAGCGGCGGGATGACGATCGCCGCCAGTCCGAGCACGACCAGAACGACCCCCTCGGCCAGGAAGAGGCGCCAATGATCCGCTATCGATTTTTTGAGGGCCGCAACGAGTTCCGGCGTGTTGGTTGATGGGTCGGTCGGCATGGCGGGTCTCCCCGAAGCAAAAATCACCGCGAAGACATTGCCGGGAGGCAGCGCAGCTCAGAATGGCGGCGGGCCGACGACCTCCCAGCCATGCCGATCGCAGACCTGGGCGAGTTCCTGCTCGCTCACCGACCCGGCCGGACGGTGCAACAACTCCTCGAACAATTTCCCCGCTCGGCCGGGCGTATAGAGGAAGAGTACCTTGCCCGGTTCGGCACCCGTGCTCTTCCAGGCATGCGGGACATCGCGCGGCATGAAGGCGCAGGTGCCCGGCCCTCCAACAGTGATCTCGTCGCCGATCTTGAACGTAACTTCGCCGCTCAGGACGTAGGCGACTTCGTCACTGTCGTGATGGAGGTGCAGGTTTGTCACGGTCCCGACCGGAGCGACCTCCTCGAACATCATGACGCTCTCTTGCGTTTCGCCGTTTTGCAATTTCAGCGTCGCCGCCCGACCCGGCGCCATATTTCGGACCGGTCCCTGCCCGGGCAGCTTTACAATCCCGTTCGCGTCCATCGGCGTTCCCTTCCTTCCGTTATTTTTAACAGAAAGCCCCTTTTCACCTTGCGATGAAAGGGGCTTTCCAGCGTCGTATCGGCTCGAGCCTACCCGTGGGCGGCCTGGTAGCGCGAGTTCCTGAGCACGCGGCCGGGGAGGGCCCCGGTGTGCTCGCCTTCCTTCATCAGCATCCGGCCGTTGACGAAGGTGGCGTAGATCCCCTGCGCCGGCTCCTTGAAGCGCCAGCCTCCGGCCGGGAAGTCGTGCACGACTAATTCGGGCAGCGGCTTCACCGTGTCGGGGTCGAAGATCGTGATGTCGGCGGTCATCCCCGGGCGCAACAGACCGCGGTCATAGAGGCCAAAGGTCGAGGCCGAGTCGAACGTCAGCCGCCGCACCGCCTGTTCGAGGCTCATCACGCCCTTTTCGCGCACCCATTCGCCGAGGAGCCGGGTCGAGAAGCCGTAGCCGCCGTGGAACTGGACGTGCGCACCGCCGTCCGACAGGCCAATGAGGGCGTTGGGATAATTGAGGATCGCCTTCATCGCATCGACGTCGATGTTGTTCTCGGCCTGCATGAAGGTGGTATCGAGCTTTTCTTCGACCACCAGATCGAGGAAGGCGTCGATGATCCCCTTGTTCTGCGCCTGGGCGATCTGGTTGATAGTCTTGCCCTTCATCCAGGCGTTCTTGTCGAGCTTGGTGTCTTCGACCCAGATGTAGTTGTACCATTCGCGCGCGATCGTGTTGCCGGGGATCTCGACCTTCCACTCGACCATCTCTTCGTGGAGCTTGGCGCGCACCGCGGGATCGGCGTAGGCGCGCATTTTCTCCTCATCCGATTTCAACAGGATCGGATGCCAGGTCGGCGAACCGCGGAAGGCTTGCGTGTTCTTCATGTTGAAGGTCTGCGTCGTCGTGTTGGGTGAGCACAGCGGATAGGCGCGGATGCCCTGCTTTGAGGTTTCATCAACCCGCGCCATGTGCTTTTGCCACTCGCCGGGGCGCCGCACGCTCTGCCCGAGATTGTTGTAGACGACGGGGCGCCCGGTCGCTTCCGAGAGGCGCGCCATCAGCCCGTTATCCATCTCGGCGTCGCGGCCGCCGCCCGACTGGATGATGCCGGTGCCCATTTCGCGCAATACGTCGGCGAGCGCGAAGATCTCCTTCTCGTCCGCCCATAGCGCCGGAATGTGGACGCCCTGCGGGTCGTAATGCCCCTTGTTGCGCGATACCGAGAGGCCGAGGGCGCCGCCCTCCATGCTGTCGCGCACGACGTCCTGCATTTGTTTGAGTTCGGCATCGGTCGCCACGCGCTTTTGGCACTCGTCGCCCATCACATAGTAGCGCACCGCAGTGTGGCCGACGAGGGTCCCGACATTGACGCCGAGGTTCTTGTCGAGCCGCTCCATGTATTGCGGGAAGGTTTCCCAATCGACCTCGATCGTGTTCAAGACCTCCATCGGGATTGCTTCGACATAGGAGAGGAACTCGGCCATCCGGGTCGCGTTGCCGCGGCGCACCGGCGCCAACGATAGCGAGCAATTGCCGATGACGACCGAGGTCGCGCCGTGGTCGGACGAGAACGAGCAGAGCGGATCCCAGGTGACCTGCGCGTCATAATGGCAATGATTGTCGATAAAGCCGGGTGCGATGACCTGGCCGCCGGCGTCGACCGTTTGTTCGGCCGCCCCCGACAGCTTGCCGAGCTCGGCGATCTTGCCGTTTCTGACCGCGACGTCGCCATGAAATGACGGCATCCCGGAGCCATCGACAATCCGGCCATTCTTGATCAGCAGGTCATACGCCATCGGTTTCCCTCCTCCAACGCTGTGCGCGCGATGTTGCGTCGTGCCGCCAATATAACGCAGGAATGCCGCGGATCGCGCCGAAATCTGTGCGCGGCGGCCATGCAGCGGACCGTTGTCCGGTGGTGGCTTTGGGCAGGCATGCGCCGGTCACGTTGACAACCTCGCCCGCTCCACCACAATCGTCCTCGGAAAATTGCCCGGGATGACCCCGCGCAAAACCGTGAGAGGATGAGCGCCATGGCGGCGGCAGGCGGGCTCGCGCACGGACCGGGTGAGATGGTTGGCAACGCCGGTCCGGGTATGCTGGACGGCGTGCGGGTGATCGAGATTGCCGACGAGCGCGCCGAATATACCGGGCTCCTCCTCGCCGGCCTCGGCGCCGAAATCATCAAGATCGAACCCCCGGAAGGCAACGCTACGCGCCGGATCGGCCCGTTCTTCGAGGATCAGCCGGGGCTCGAGCGCTCGCTGTTTTTCTGGAACTACAACCGCAACAAGAAATCGGTCGTGCTCGATCTGCGCGAGGCGCCGGCGCGCGAGGATCTCCTCCGCCTCATCGGCGGCGCCGATATTCTTTTGGATGCGAGCTGCGGCGCCCTCAATACCGTGCTCGGGCTCGACCGCGCCCAGCTCGGCCAGCGGTTTCCCAGGCTGGTCAACGCGCGGATGACGCCGTTCGGCGACGACGGGCCGTGGGCCGCTTTCAAGAGCTCGGACTTGATCCATCTCGCCCTGGGCGGGGTGATGATGAATTGCGGCTACGACCCCGACCCCGCGTTCGAATACGACACTCCGCCGATCGCGCCGCAGGTCTGGCACGCCTACCACATCGCCGGCGAGCAGCTGGCGACCGGCATCATCGCCGCGCTGATCCATCGGCACAGGAGCGGCGAGGGCCAGGAGGTTTCGGTCGCGGTCCACGAGGCGGTGTCGAAGAACCCCGAGCAGGACATCATGTATTGGGTGATGCGGCGGGTGCCGTTGTGGCGGCTGACCAACCGCCATGCCGCCGAAACCCCGAACCATTCGCCCGGCATCTGCCATACGAAGGACGGGCGCTGGTACATCACCCACGGCATGGGCGCGCGCGACCTGAAGAACCTGATCCCCTTATTGGCGAAATACGACATGGCGGCCGATCTGCAGCCGCCCCCGCCCGACGCCGACCTGAAGGCGCGCCAGGTGCCCGGTACCGCGGCGGGCGACGCGGCGCGCTCGCACATGCTGGACGTGGTGCAGCGCTTTGTCCGGGCCTGGACCTACGCCGACATGCCGTGGCTGGAGGCGCAGCATTCGGGGCTGCTGTGGGCGCCGCTGCGCAAGCCGCACGAGAACGCGCTGGACGAACACTGGCTGACGCGCAAAAGCTTTGCCGATGTCGAGCATCCCGAACTCGGCCGCAGCTTTCGCTATCCGACCTCGAAGTGGCTGAGCAACCGGACCAGCTGGCAGGTCGGCCGGCGCGCGCCGCTATTAGGCGAAGACACCGCCGCAGTCCTGGGCTGAAACTTCCCGCCGTCCCAGCGTCCCGGCCGAGCCCCGCCCGGTCGCCAACCCGCGATTGTCGGCGATGCACAATAAGCCGTTCCCGTTGCAGGGGGTGAAGATCCTCGATTTTGCCTGGTTTCTCGCCTCGGCCGGCGGCACCCGCTTTCTCGCTGCGATGGGCGCGGAAAGCTACAAGGTCGAATGGAAGGACAACCCCGACACCCGCCTCGCCGCGATGGCGCCGGTTGGCGGGCGCGCGGCCCGCGATGCCGCCACCGGCCCCCTGCCCGGGGTGCGCGACCCCGACATGGGCGGGCAGTTCAACAACAAGAACGCCGGCAAGCGCGGCATCTCATTGAACATCCGCCATCCCAAGGGGCTCCAGATCGCCAAGGACCTGGTGCGCGTCTGCGATGTTGTCGCCGAGGGGTTCTCGCCCGGCGTCCTGCAGCGCCTCGGGCTCGGTTACGACGTTTTGAAATCGATCCGGCCCGATGTCATCTACATCCAGCAATCGGGCATGGGCGCGCACGGCAAATACGGGCGGATGCGCACGGTGGGTCCGGTCGCTGCCGCCTTTGGCGGGCAGGGCGAGATGTCGGGCCTGCCCGAGCCGGCGATGCCGGTCGGCTGGGGCTATTCCTATCTCGACTGGATGGGGGCTTACGGCTATGCGCTGGCCCTCCTCGGCGCGCTCTATCACCGCGAGCGCACCGGCGAGGGTCAGTGGATCGACGCTTCGCAATGCGAATTGGGGTTGTTCCTGACCGGTGCGACGATCCTCGACTGGTCGGCCAACGACCGGGTCTTCCGCCGCTATGGCAACCGCTCGCCCTATAAGCCGGCCGCGCCGCACGGCGCCTATCGCTGCGCGGGCCACGACCGGTGGATCGCCATCGCCTGCTTTGACGATGCCGAATGGCGCGCCCTGGCGCAGGTCGCCGACAAGGGCGCGTGGCTCGAGGACCAGCGCTTCGCCACATTGGAGCACCGCCTCCTTCACCAGGACGCGCTCGATGCCGCCGTCGAAGAGTGGACCCGGACGCAGGACCCTTACGACTGCATGATGAAATTGCAGCGTGCCGGGATCCCGGCCGGGGTCTGCCAGAACGCCGAGGACCGGGTCGACCGCGACCCGCAACTGTGCCACCTCAAATGGCTGACCGAGGTCACCGGAACCAAGATCGGCACCTGGCCGATCTATGAAATGCCGATGAAGCTGAGCGCCACCCCGGCCTATATCGGCGGCCCGACCAACCGCGGCGCGCCGGGCTATGGCGAAGACAATATGTGGGTCCTGACCGAACTCCTCGGCCGCAGCCCGGGCGAAGTCGAAGGCCTGGTGGAGGAAGGAGTAATCTGAACGAACGAAAAATGGACGGGAGGGCGAGATGGCGGGCCGGCATTGGTGGCAGTTTTGGAGGGGAGGCAGGTCAAGGTCAGAGGTACCTAATGCGTGTCCCGCGTGCGGCCGGCCGGCGCGGCCTAAGGAATTCAAGGCGAGTTTCTGGTGCGTCGAGTGCCGGAAAACTGTTGCAACTTCTGATAAGACCGTGTCCGGCTTCATCAGATCCGAAATCAAATACGCGGTCACGTCTGGCGGGGTAGATGCGCTTCGGAGATTGATTGAGCGCTGCAAGGAATACGACGATGGCATTCTGGCTCTTAAAGAAGCCCGTCGGCAATGCCCCAGCAGCTGGCAGGCCTTTCGGGAGGTCCTGGACGACGCAATCAAAGATTGGGCGCAGCTGCCGCTGCACGGATCGACAGGAAAGACCGCCGCAACCGAATCGAGTGGCCCCATCGGCGATAGTCTTGTGCCCGGCGACCCAGTTCAACGCGACAGATGGGCTCGCATAGAGGCTCAGATGAGGATTACTTTAAATCGTCTTCAGAATTATGGAGTGTATGAAGATCAAGTTGTCCGCATCATGTCTGAAATGAGAGAACTGCAGAGCATCTTTTTCAATCATGTTTTTGGTGGTGACCTAGATGCTGAAATGGAGTATTTTCCCAAGGACATCTATACGCGAAGGGAGTTGATCATCTTCGGAAAGATCGCCGCTCAGTCCCATCGGTTACGGGAAGCAGCGAAGGGACTGCCAGACATCGTTATGAGGGACGGTGCTCTCGACCCGGAAAAATACCATTATTGGTGGATTTCGAAGAATCTTATCAAACTTCATGGAGATCTGGTTTGGGTTTCTTATTTGTCACATTTTCCTAAATTCGAGATAAACTTTAAATATAGAGATGGCAAATTGGTCTATTCGGGAGAGAGGACTGGCACATACGACGTCAATTTTTTGACTTTGGGCTATCATGGAGAGGGTCCTCGATATGCAAGGGTCTTTCTGGACGCCGCGGGCTTCAGGCTGACGCCGGAGGAGTTAGCGTCGATAATGCCGGGGGACGTCATTGAAAGGAGCTCTGGAGCGGCCACCATTGTTCGCGGAGCGGACAAGCTCAGGACTTGGCCTATTTATAGCCGGCGATGAGCTTCGGCAGGATGCCGGCCTATATCGGCGGTCCGACCAACCGCGGCGCGCCAGGCTATGGCGAAGACAATGTGGGTCTTGAACCGAACTCCTCGGCCGCACCCGGAGCGAAGTCGAACAGCTCGCCGAAGACGGGGTGATCTAAGTTCGCAGTTCGGAGAGGATCGACGATGCTGGTGACGCAAGGCGGCCGCACAATTCTGGAGATCCGGGCAAAAGCGGGCCCAGCCCCGGATGTCATGACCGCCGATTACTACACGCAGCTGCCGCAAATCCTGCTGACCGCCAACCCGACCAGTCGCGAGCGGCACCCGGAACTACCGACCGAGGTAACCCTCGACGGTACCGACGTCGCCAAACTGGTCGAATGTGCAGTCCGCCACCCCAACCCCAACATGCGCAACTCGGTGCTCGCCGCGATCTGGAACCACCCGGACTCGTTCCGGCAAATTCTCCAATTCGGTCTGAACGCGCCCGATGCGTATCCCGAAATCCGCAAGATCGTGGCCGAGGCGCTTGATAAGCGGCCGGCGACGCTGGAAGGTGGGGACGCGAATTGGGGTACACCCCTCGCCCAAGCGCTGCTGCCGCGAATGCCGGTGCCGGCGCATTTACGCGATCGCGAGAGGCGGGAATGATGGACGATGCCATCGATCCGAACGTCTGGGGCCAGGACGAGCGGTTCGCCATCGGGCAGCCGGTGCCGCGCTCGGAGGACCCGGTGCTGCTGCGCGGCGAGGGCCGTTATTGCGACGACATCAGCCTGCCCGGCCAGGCGTACGCCGTGATTTTGCGCAGTCCCCATGCCCACGGCGTCATCCGCGGTATCGATGGCGCCGCGGCGCGCGCGCTGCCCGGGGTACTGGCGGTCTACACGGCGGCCGATCTGGCGAAAGGGGGAATTGGCCCGCTGCCGCCGCGCCAGGTCATGAACAATCGCGACGGGACGCCGATGAAGAGCCCGGTCCGCTATGCGCTCGCCACCGACAAGGTACGCCATGTCGGGGAAGCGGTGGCCGCCGTCGTCGCCGAGACGCTCGCCGCGGCCAAGGACGCGGCCGAGGCCGTTGTCGTCGACATTGACCCGCTGCCGGCGGTGACCGCGCCGGGCGAGGCCGCCGCGCCGGGCGCGCCCCTCCTCTATGACGACGCGCCGATGAATGTCGGGCTCGATTTTCATTACGGCGACAGCGAAAAGGTCACCGCGGCGTTTGCCGCCGCGGCCTACGTCACGCGCCTTCAACTGCGCAGCAACCGCATCGTCGTCAACCCGATCGAGCCGCGCTCGGCGCTCGCGCACTACGATGCGGCGCGCAGGCATTGGACGCTTCACGTCGAATTGCAGGGGGTGTTCGGGTTCCGCAACTACATCGCCAGTGTGCTCGGCATCGGGCGCGACAAGCTGCGGGTGCTGACCGACCGCGTCGGCGGCTCGTTCGGCATGAAGCAGCCGACCGCGGCGGAATATTTCTGCATCCTCCATGCGGCGCGCGAGTTGGGCCGCCCGGTCAAATGGACCGACGAGCGCTCGGGCAGCTTTGTCTCCGACAGCCATGGCCGCGACCACGAGATGACCGCGGAATTGGCGATCGACGAGCAGGGAAATTTCCTGGCGGTGCGGCTCACCGGCTACGGCAATCTGGGAGCCACCTATGGCGCTCCCGGCCCGGTAACGCGCAACGCGGTCAGGAACACGCTCGGCGTTTACAAGACGCCGCTGATCGAAGTCTCCACGAAATGCGTGTTCTCCAACACGACCCCGGTCGGCGCCTATCGCGGCGCCGGGCGCCCGGAGGCCAACTACTACATGGAGCGGCTGGTCGACACCGCGGCGGTCGAGATGGGGATCGACCGCATCGCGCTGCGCCGGCAGAACCACATCCCGCCCGAGGCGATGCCGTACAAGAGTCCCAACGGCAACACCTATGACAGCGGCGAATTCACCGCGCTCCTCGATAAGGCCGTGGCGCTCGCCGACTGGGACGGGTTTCCCGCGCGCCAAGCCGCGAGCCGCGCGCGGGGCCGGCTGCGCGGCCGCGGCATCGGCGACTATCTCGAACTGACCGGCGTTTCGGGCCGCGAGATGGGCGGCATCCGCTTCGAGCCCAACGGCGAGGTTACGATCATCACCGGCACGTTGGACTACGGCCAGGGGCATGCCTCGCCGTTTGCCCAGGTCCTCGCCACCCGGCTCGGCATCCCGTTCCGGCGGATCCGCCTGTTGCAGGGCGACAGCGACCAACTGATCGCGGGCGGCGGCACCGGCGGCTCCAAATCGATGATGACGAGCGGCGCCGCGATCGTCGAAGCCAGCGACAAGGTGATCGAGGCCGGCAGGCAGATCGCCGCGCATGTGCTGGAGGCGGCGGCGGCCGATATCGAATTCCGCGCCGGGCGGTTTGTCATAGCCGGCACCGATCGCTCGGTCGGCTTGATGGAATTGGCGGGAAGGCTCCATGCCGGGCTCAAACTGCCGCCCGACCTGCCGCAGACGCTCGACGTTTCCAACATCAGCAACGGGCCGCCCTCCGCCTTCCCCAACGGCTGTCACATCGCCGAGGTCGAGGTCGATCCCGAGACCGGCGCGGTCGAGGTCGTGCGCTATACCTTCGTCAACGATTTCGGCGTGGTCATCAATCCGCTCCTCGTCAATGGCCAAGCCCATGGCGGGATCGTCCAGGGGATCGGCCAGGCGCTGTGCGAGCACGCCGTCTACGACGACGAGGGCCAGCTCCTGACCGGCTCCTTCATGGATTACGCGATGCCGCGGGCCGAGGATGCGCCATACTTCGTGCATGAGTTCCACCCCGTGCCCGCCACCACCAACCCGCTCGGCGCCAAGGGCTGCGGCGAGGCGGGCTGCGCCGGTGCGCTGCCCTCGGTGATGAACGCGCTCGTCGACGCGCTCGGCGAATTCGGCATCCGCCACATCGACATGCCGGCAACCCCCGAGCGCGTATGGCGGGCGATTCGCAATGCTCGCGGGACCTAATCGATAAACCGGAGGATTTCGCGATGCGTGCGATGCAGATCATCGAATGGGGCAAGCCGCTCGAGGCGCGTGACTATCCCGATCCCGAGCCGCAGGGCGAAGAAGTGCTGTTGCGGGTCGAGGCGGCCGGGGTCTGCCATAGCGATGTCCACATCTGGGACGGGCATTTCGATCTGGGTGACGGCAAGCAGATCTCGCTCGCCTCGCGCGGCGTCCATCTGCCCTTCACGATGGGGCACGAGATCGCCGGCGAGGTCGTCGCGCTCGGGCCGCACGCCTCCGGGGTCAAACCCGGCGACAAGGTCGTCGCTTATCCGTGGATCGGCTGCGGCGAATGCGCGGTTTGCCTGAAGGGCGAGGAGCTTCTCTGCCTCAACCCGCGCACGCTCGGCACCAGGCGGGCCGGTGGCTACGGGAGCCATGTCCTTGTCCCGCACGGCCGCTACCTGCTGCGGCATGACGGGATACCTCAGGGGCTGGCGGCGACCTACACCTGCTCCGGCATCACCGCCTTCTCGGCCTTAAAAAAGACGCGCGAGCGTCTGGGGGCCGAAGACCATCTGGTGATCATCGGCGCCGGCGGGGTCGGCGGCAGCGCCGTCCACATCGCGCCGGCCGCCGTCGCGGGGAAGGTCATTGTCGCCGATATCGACGCGCAGAAGCGCGCGCATGCCCGCCAGATGGGCGCCGTCGAGACGATCGACAACGCCGCGCCCGATGCGGTCAAACAAGTGATGGCGGCGACCGGCGGCGGCGCCGCCGCGGCGATCGACTTTGTCGGCTCGCCAAAGACGATGGAGTTCGGCGTCAACATCCTGCGGAAAGGCGGCAAGCTCGTCATGGTCGGGCTCTACGGCGGCGCCAACCCGATCTCGACCGTGCTATTTCCGTTCAAGATGATGACGATCGAAGGCTCCTATGTCGGGACGCTCGACGATCTGCGCGAGCTGCTCGCGCTTGTCCAGGAGGGCCGGGTCCCGCCGATCCCGATCGAAACCCGGCCGGCGAGCGAAGTAAGCCAGGCGCTCAGCGACTTGAAAAGCGGCGGCAAGGTGCGCGGCCGCGTGGTGCTGCACCACTAACCAGTTCGACGACTGCCAAGGAGTACAGATCATGCCGCGCTTGAATTTCGGCGCCTTTCTCGCTCCCCATCATCCGGTCGGGGAGCACCCGCTCTTACAGTTCCGCCGCGATCTCGACCTTGTCGAGCACCTCGACAAGCTCGGCTACGACGAATTCTGGTGCGGCGAACATCATTCGAGCGGCTGGGAGATGATCGGTTCGCCCGAGATGTTTCTCGCCGCAGCAGGCGAGCGCTCGAAGCGGATCAAGCTCGCCACCGGCGTCGTTTCCTTGCCCTATCACCACCCGTTCAACGTCGCGCAGCGCATGGTGCAGCTCGACTGGATGACCGGCGGGCGGGCGATCTTCGGGTCGGGCCCGGGCGCGCTTGCATCCGACGCCCACACGCTCGGCCTCGATCCGATGGTGCAGCGCGACCGCCAGGACGAGGCGATCGGCGTTATCCGCCGGCTGATGTGCGGCGAGCGGGTGACGGCGAAAAGCGACTGGTTCACGCTGCAGGACGCGCAATTGCAGCTCCTGCCGCTGCAGGAGGAGATGCCGTTCGCCACCGCCTCGCAGATCAGCCCCTCGGGGATGACCTTGGCCGGCAAGCACGGGATCGGCGTCATCTCGATCGGGTCGTTGTCGGAAGAAGGCCTCAATTCGCTCCCCACCCAATGGGGCTTCGCTGAGGCCGCCGCCAAAAAGCACGGCACGACCGTCGACCGCAAGGAATGGCGCGTGCTCCTCAGCTGGCACATCGCCGAGACCCGCGAGAAGGCCCAGGCGGAAGCTCGCCACGGCCTCTTGCGCCACCACAACGAATATATCGTCGGCACCTTGCAGCGGCCGGGCGCGAAGCCTTTCGACGATCCTGACGAGGCAGTCGACAAGACCGCGTTCGGCCCCGGCGCCGCCGCGACGATCGGCACCCCGGACGATCTGGTAGCGCGCATCAAGTCGGTCCTCGAGATCAGCGGCGGGTTTGGCACAATCGTCGGCTTTGTCCACGACTGGGCCAACCCGGAAAACACGATGCGCAGCTGGGACATGGTGGCGCGCTACGTGGTGCCGGAGATCAACGGATACCTCGCCGGGCTGCGCCAGTCGCAGGAATTCGTCAGCACCAACCGCGGCGTCTTCGACCGCGCCAAGGAAGCAATCATGGCGAAGATCAACGAAAACGACGCGGCGCGCGCGGCACTTGCGGTGACGACGGGATCGCGGCTGGGCGCGGTATCGGCCAGCAACCTGCCCGATCTCGACAAGGCCCGCGCCCGGGCCGCGACACGCTGACAACGGGGAGGAACGGCCATCGCAACCGTTGGACAACCCGAGGAGGACCGGCCGGTCGAGGCCTGCCTCGCCGCGCTTCTCGACCATCTCGGGATCGCGAGCGCGCATTTTGCCGGGCGCGGCTCGGCCGATCTGAAGGGTTTCGCGTCCGAGCTATCCGGAGCGCATCGCGTCGCTGACGCTGCTGTGCCCGGCGGTCCTCGACACGCGCACCCTGGCGCCGCTGGCCGGGCGGCTGTTGGTCGTGACCGGCGACCACGGGCCGGGCGCGCGCCGGGTTGCAGGCCGGGCTCCCCGATCTGCCGCAGGCCGCCGCGGTGGTGCTCGACGATTACGCCGGGCAGACCTGGGCGGACATCGCCGCGGAGCGCGGCGACGGCATCGGCGCGGCGATGCAGCGAGTTCCTCGCGCGCGTCGACGCGCTGCCGGCCGCCGGCCTGACCGAGCAGGAAGGCGAAATCGCCGGCATTTCCTATCGCGTGCGCGGCGCCGGACCGCCGCTGGTGCTGCTGCCGCTCGATCTGTCGCCGGGGCAATGGGAGCCGCTGATTCCGGCGCTGTCGGCGCGTTATTGCACGATCACCCTTGGCGGGCGCGCTGCTCGGCAGCGTCGCCAGCCTGGAGGAGCGCGGCCGCTCGGGCTACATCGGCGTCGTGCGCGCGCTGCTCGACGCGCTGGCGATCGAGCCGGGCGAGAGCGTCCTCGAAGTCGGCTGCGGCTCGGGCGTCATCATGCGCGAGCTGGCGCGGCGCACCGCCGGCGCCAATCGTCTGATCGGCCGCGACATGAGCCCCTATCTGCTGCGCGAGGCGCGGGCGCTGGCCCGGCGCGACGGGCTGCATCGACCATATCGATTTCGGCGAAGGCCGCGCCGAGGCGCTGCCGCTGGCCGATGGGGCGGTCGATGTCGCCTTGTCCTCGACGGTGTTCGAGGAGGGCGACGCCGACCTGATGCTGTCGGAGATCGTGCGGGTGACCCGGCCCGGCGGGCGGGTCGGCATCGTCGTGCGCGCGATCGACATGCCGTTCTGGGTCAATCTGCCGCTCGATCCGGCGCTGAAGGCAAAGGTCGACGCCCCCGGCATCATCGGCGGCGGGATGGCGCCGCAAGGCGTCGCCGACGCGAGCCTCTACCGGCGCCTCCACGCGCTCGGGCTGACCGGGCTGAAATGTTTTCCGCAGCTCGTTTCGGTCGTGCCGGGGTCGGAGCGCATCGAGCGCTACCAGCAGCAGATCCTCGCGGCGCTGACCCCGGCGGAGGCCGAGGACGTTGCGGCAGGCCGTCGCCGCGGCCGAGCGCGACGGCACCTTCTTCATCGCCCAGGCCTATCACTGCGCGGTCGGGACCAAGCCCGGCTGAGCGCCAACCAGCGGTAGAGCCAGACGTCCTCTCGCCCCCTCGATGGGGCGGGTTGGAGTGGGGGGTGATGCATGTCGAGTGCGTCGACTCGGTCGGGCGCCGCTCAGGCGAGCGCGCCCGATCGGCGGAGCGCGGCGATACCCTCCGGCGTCATATCAAGGACATCGCGCAGGACCTGATCGCTATCGGCGCCAAGCGCCGGGGCGGGGTGCGAAATCCGGCCGAAACTGGCGCGCCACGGGAGGCCGGGCAGAACGCCGGCACCGTGCGCGTCCCAGAAGCGGCGCTCGCGCAGATGCGGGCATCCGGCGAGATCGCGCGAGGTTGCCAGCGCGGCCGCCGGGATGCCGGCCCCGATCAATTCCCGGCGAGTTCGGCGGCTTGCCTGGAGCGTGCCCAGGCGGCGAGCGTCTCGTCGATCGCCTCCCGCCGCGCGGCGCGCTCGGCAAACCCGAACGGGAGCGAGCGGCGCCAGGCCCGGGACGATCGACGCAGAGGCGCCGCCATTCCGTCGTCGTCGGTGACCGCGAGGCTGATCCACTCGTCGTCGCCCGCGCAGCGATAGGCGCCATGTGGCGCATAGCGCGCGGAGCGGTTGCCGACCGGGTGCGGCGGGGCGCCGAGTTGCGCGGCGAGCAGCGGCTCGGCCATCGTCCACAGCATGGCTTCAAGCATCGAAAAGTCGATCCGCGCCACGCCTCCGCTGCGTCGGCGATGCCAGAGCGCGGCGGCGGTGATGAAGGCCAGCATCAGCCCGCACATCGGGTCGAGCCACGCCAGGCCGACCCGCGGCGGAATGTCGGGGTGGCGGTTGAGCCCGGCGAACCCGGCATAGCATTGCAACAGCGTGCCATAGGCGACGGCCCGCGCCTCCGGTCCGCTGCGCCCCAGCCCGGACGCGGAGACATAGACGAGGTTCGGGTTGACCGCCCGCAATTCGTCCGCCCCGAGGCCGAGGCGATCCATAACCCCGGTCGCGAAATTCTCGACGAGGACATCGGATTTGGCGGCGAGCGCGCGAGCAAGTGCGATCGCGTCGGGCTTTTTGAGGTCGAGGACGACGCTACGCTTCGCCTGGCCGAGCACGGTGTGGAGTTCGGACGCCCGTCCGGGGTCGCCCCGCCCCGGCGCC
>CAVTGB010000007.1:0-23312 GCA_963734125.1 uncultured Alphaproteobacteria bacterium | reverse complement strand
CTCTCGGCAGCTGCCGCGCTTCGATTACATCGTCGCACATGGCGTGTACAGCTGGGTCGATGCGAACACCCAGGCTTCGCTGCGGCAATTCATCGATTGCCGGCTCAAGCCGGGCGGGCTTGTCTATGTCAGCTATAACGCTCTGCCCGGCTGGACCGGCGACCTGCCGTTCCAGCATCTCGTGCGCGCGCTGGCCGCGAACGCGAGCGGCGACAGCGCCGCGCGCTTTGCCGCCGCTTCCCGATTGATCCAGCGCCTCGCCGACAGCGGCGCCGCGGCGCTGGCATCAAGCTACATTGTCCGCGAGCTGCGAGAGCGCGCGGACGATTACCGGCCGGGCTACCTCGTCCATGAATTCCTGCATGGCGGCTGGCGCCCGCTTTATGTGACGGAGCTGCGCCGCGACATGGCCAAGATCGGGCTCGCGCCGGTCGGCTCGGCGATCCTCCTCGAAAATTTCGACCGCTGGATCCTCGGCCGGCGCGCCCGCGCGCTCGTCGCCGAGATCGCCGACCCCGATCTCAAGGAGCTGGTGCGCGATTTTGTTATCGACCAGCGCTTTCGCTGCGATGTGTTCGCCCGCGATGCGGCAGGGCTCGACGAGGGCGAGCAGCGCCGCCTTCTGTTCGGCGCCGGCCTCGCGCTGGTCCGCCCGCCCGCTGCGATCACCTATCGTGCCGCGACCCCGGCCGGGCAGCTCGATTACGACAACCCGGCGGCGCGGGCCGTGGTCGGCGCGCTCGCCGCCGGCGCGCGCAGCCTCTCCGAGATCCCGCCGGGCGCGCGCCGCGCCGCAGGATCTCCTGGCCAATGCCCTGGCGCTGTGCGCGGCGGGCGATGTGCGGCCGGTCGAGACCGGGCGCGTTCCGGTCGAGCGCGCTCAACCGCGCGCTGCGCCGCCGCCTCGGGGGCGCGCAGGAGACCCCGCTGATCGCGCTGCCCTGCGGTACGGCGCTGGAGCTCGACCACCAGCTCTTGGCGCTGCTGGGTAGCGATATGGGTCCGGCCTGGCGCGATTTTCTCGCATTGCATGGGCTGTGAGCGCGGTCACAGAGCGCCGATGCGGCGGCGCTCCTGGCGCGCCATCAGCCAGAAGGCGAGCGCGACCAGCGTGAAGACGACGGCGAGGAACACCGTCGCCAGCGCGTTGATCTCCGGGGTCACCCCGATGCGCACGCTCGAATAGACCGCCATCGGCAAGGTCGTCGCCGAGGGTCCGGAGACGAAGCTGGCGACGACGAGATCGTCGAGCGACATCGTGAAGGCCAAGAGCCAACCCGAGACCAGCGCCGGGCTGATCCCCGGCAGCGTGATGCGCCACAGCACGGCGACGGGTCGCGCCCCGAGATCGAGCGCGGCTTCTTCGAGCGTGCGGTCGAAGCCCGCCAGCTGAGCCCGCACCAGCACCGCGACAAAGCAGGCGGTCGAAGGTCGCGTGCGCGATTGTCACCGTGAGAACGCCGCGGCTCGCCGGCCACGCCGAGAACGCTTTGCGCCGCGACGAACAGCAGCAAGAGCGACAGGCCGAGAATGACCTCGGGCACCACCAGCGGCGCCAGCAGCATGAAGCCGAACAGGAGGCGGCCGCGAAACCGCAGGAACCGGTCCATCGCCAGGCCAGCGCAGGTGCCGAGCACCAGCGCGAGGCTGGCCGCCATCACGCCGATTTCGAGGCTGGTCAGCGCGGCGGCGCGGAACTTGTCGTCCTCCAGCAGCGCGCCATACCAACGGGTCGAAACCCCGGCCCAGATCGTGACGAGCCGCGAGGCGTTGAACGAATAGGCGACGAGCACGACGATCGGCAGATAGAGAAAGCCGAAGCCAACCCCGAGCACGCCGAGGCGCAAGATGGCGCCGCCGCGGCCGCCGGTCATACTCCCTCCGCGCGGCGGACGAGGCGCTGGGCGATCAACAGCGGCACGGTCAACACGACAACCAGCGCCACCGCGACGGCCGAGGCGGCCGGCCAATCGACATCGTCGAAGAACTCCTGCCACAACAGCTTGCCGATCATCAGCGTATTAGGGCCGCCCAGGAGGTCGGGGATCACAAACTCGCCGACCGCCGGAATAAAAACCGAGCAGGACGCCGGCGGCGATCCCCGGCAGGGTCAGCGGCAGGATCACGCCGAGAAAAACCCGCCACGGGGGCGCGCCGAGATCGGCGGCGGCTTCGAGGAGGCTTTCGTCGAGCCGCGACAGAGCGCCGTAGAGCGGCAGGATCATGAACGGGAGATAGGAATAGACGAGCCCGAGCTCGACCGAAAACCCGTTGTACAGCAAGGGCACCGGCGCCTCGACGAGCCCCGCGGCGAGGAGCAGCCGGTTGATGAGCCCGCTCGGCTGCAACAGCGCGATCCAGGCGTAGACCCGGATCAGAAAGCTGGTCCAGAACGGCAGGATGACCAGAAACAACAAGAGGTTGCGCCACACGCCCGGGGCGCGGGCAATGGCGAAGGCAACCGGATAGCCGATCAGGAGGCACCAGAGGGTCGCCAGCGCGGCATTGCTGAGCGAATTCGCATAAACCCTGAGGCAGCCTTCGGCGAGTTCGCGGTAATTGGCCAGCGTAGCGTGGTTCTCCAACCCGGCCGATGTCAGGCCGAGAAGCGGTCTGAACGGCGGGATCGCATCGGCGCTCTCGGCGAAGCTGATGCCGGCCACGATGGCGAGCGGCAGCAGAAAAAACACCGCAAGCCAGAGGAAAGGCAGCCCGATCAGCAGCCGCCGTTCCCAGATGCCGAGGCCGATCATCGCTGGCCTGGTAAAGCCGGGACCTGCGCTGTGCGTCCTTCGAGACGCCCGCAGCGCGGGCTCCTCAGGATGAGGTGTTTTCTTAATGCCATCATAACCTTACCTCATCCTGAGGAGGCGCCCCCGGGTCCTCAGGATGAGGTGTTTTCTTAATGCCATCACAACCTTACCTCATCCTGAGGAGGCGCCCCGGGTCCGGCCTCCGGCCGGCCCGAGGACGGGCTCCGCGCCGTCTCGAAGGACGCGAGATGGAATTGCATTCATTCCGCCAGGACCACGGCGTCTTCCGGCGCCCAGCTGGCCCACACCGCGGTGCCGCGGTCGAGCCCCTGCGCCGCCGCGCTCGGCAGATGAGCCCGCAACGACAAGCCCGAACGCGTTGCCAGATGTATCGTCGATTGCCCGCCCTGATAGCTGACCGACGCGATCGTGGCGGCGAGCGCGAAGCCCTCGGGGCGCTCTGTCGACAAAAGCAGCTTTTCCGGGCGCACAGCCAGGACGAGCCTGCTGCCTGTCGGCGGCTGCACTGGTTGCGGCAGCGGGATCGGCTGCTCGGTGCCGGAAATCCTCAGCCAAAGCGCATTGAAGCCGGCGACCACCTCGCCCTCGAACAAATTCACCGCGCCGACAAAATCGGCGACGAAGCGCGAATTCGGCCGCTCGTAAATCTCGGCGGGCGGCCCCGTTTGCACGAGGCGGCCGCGGCTCATCACCGCGATCCGCGAGGCCATGCCGAGCGCCTCCTCCTGGTCGTGCGTGACGACCAGAAAGGTGGTGCCGACCCGTTCCTGGATGCCGGTCAACTCAAGCCGCGTCTCCTCGCGCAATTTGCGGTCGAGCGCGGCCAGCGGTTCGTCGAGCAGCAACAGCTTCGGCATCTTCGCCAGGGCGCGGGCAAGCGCGACGCGCTGCTTCTGGCCGCCGGACAATTCGTGCGGCCGGCGCCGCGCATAATCCGACATCTGCACCAGCGCCAGCATCTCCGCGACCCGCGCGTCGCGGCGGCGGCGCTCCATCCCCTCCTGCCGGAGGCCGAAGGCGATGTTGCCGGCGACGTCGAGATGGGGGAAAAGCGCATAGGACTGGAACATCATGTTGACTGGTCGGGCGTAGGGCGGCACCGCGCCCATCTCGACCCCGTCGATGAGGATCTGGCCGCTATCCGGCGTCTCGAACCCGGCGATCAGCCGCAACAACGTCGTCTTGCCGCAGCCGGAGGGGCCGAGAAGCGCGAAGAATTCGCCCTCATCGACGCTCAGCGACACCTGATCGACCGCGTCGGTCGCGGCGAAGCGCTTGCTGGCCGCGATGATTTCGAGAAGCGCCATTAGCCGCTCAGCAGCCCGACTTCATCCGGTTCCAGACGCGCATCCGCGCCCGCTCATAGGCGTGCGGCGCCGGCCGGTCGATATAGAAGAGCCGACGCACCGCATCCGGCGGAAAGATCCCGGGATCGTCGCGGATCGCGGGCAGGACGAACGGGGTCGCCGCCAGGTTCGGGTTTGGATAGGACACCGCGTTGGTGATTGCGGCGATGATTTCGGGGCGCAGGATATAGTCGATGAAGCGATGCGCGTTGTCGGGATGCGGGGCATCAGCGGGGATGCCGAGCATGTCGATCGACATCTGCGCTCCCTCGCGCGGTACGCGAAAGGCGATCTCGACCCCGCTCTCGGCCTCGCGCGCCCGGTTGCGCGCCTGGATCACATCGCCCGAATAGCCGAGCGCCAGGCAAATGTCGCCGGAAGCGAGGTCGTTGATGTATTGCGAGGAATGGAACCGGCGCACAAACGGGCGGATACGGTCGAGCAGCGCCGCCGCGCGGTCGAGATCGGCAGACTCGCGGCTGGTCGGATCGATGCCGAGATAGCCGAGCGCCGCCGGGATCACCTCCTGCGGGGTGTCGAGCAGCTCGATGCCGCACTGCGAGAGCTTTTCGGCGCGCGCCGGGTCAAACAACAGGACGAGGCTGTCGCGAGGCGTCGCCGCTCGCAACGCGCGCTCGAGCATCGCCGCATTGTAGCCGATCCCGGTCACGCTCCACAGATAAGGCACGCCATGCGCGTTGCCGGGGTCGGCGATCGCAGCGAGCGCCAGAATGCGCGGATCGAGGTTCTTCAGATTGGGCAGCTTTGCCTTGTCGAGCGGAAGATAGGCTCCCGCCGCGATCTGGCGCGCCATGTAGGGGCTGGCCGAGGGCACCACGATGTCATAGCCGGAATGGCCGGCGAGCAGCTTGGCTTCGAGCACCTCGTTGCCGTCATAAACATCGTAGGTGACCGCGATCCCGGTCTCTTTTTCGAAATTGGCGACCGTGTCGGGAGCGATGTAGTCCGACCAATTGTAGATGTGGAGCCGCGGTTCTTCGGCCCGCGCGCCGAGCGGCAGGCATGCGAGCGCAAGCCCAATCAGGCACAACCCGCCGATCATTGCCAACCCCGTCATGCCGCGCATTGAAGAGCGATGCGCCGGATTGTCAATGCGCCGAGGGCCGATAGCGGGGCGCCGCGCGAGCGGGTATCCGTGGCCGCCGCTTTCCGGCTATTTTGTACCGGCGATGGTTGGCCAAATGCTCCTCCGGCGTCGAATGATTTCGTTGCGCTCGGTCCTGACCGCCGCGGCGGCGGGTCTCTTCCTCGCTGTCCTCGCGGGATGCGTTCCCCAGAGCCAGACCGCTGCGCCGGCTCATCCCAATCTAATCATCGTGCGCGAATTCACGTTTTCGCCGGAAGTCGTCACCCTTGACCCGAGCTTCGGCTTCTCGCTGTCGCGCCGCGCACCGGGGGTGCCGGCGAGTGAGCGCGCCGCCGCGGTTGGACGCGCGGCCGCATTCAGCCTGGCCGACGCGATCACGACGCAGCTGGGGCTGCTCGGCTATGACGCGATCCGCTCCGACACCGCCGTTCCGGAGCCCGGCGCTCGGGTGCTGATCGTCAGCGGCAGCTTCCGGCATGTCGACGAAGGCCGGCGCCGGCATGTCGGCGCCGAGAACCCGAGCATCGCCGTCGATGTCGATGTCGATTACCAGGCCGGGGGCACCGCGCCGCAGCGCATCACCGAGCTCCACCTCGATTCGCGGCAGGTCCCGCCAGCCGCCATCGTCGGCGCGTCGGCGCAGCGCAGCGCCGACGTCACTCTCGCGGCATCGCGGGTCGGCGGCGCAATCGCCCGCTATATGAGCGACACCGCCCGGCTCAACGACTGGCCGGGAGCCGCCCGCTGAAGGAGGTCGGGCGCCTCTTACAGTTCGCCCTCGGCTTTTAGCATGCGCACGGTTTGGCGCAGCGCCAGGGCGGTGTCTTCGAGTTCAGCCTCGCCATGCGTCGCCGAGATGACGCCGCCGGGGTGGCTGCTCAGATCGACCCCGTGGACCATCATGCCGAGCCGCAGCTTGTGCACGACCCCGGCGTTGCGCTCGCCCTTGAGGCTGCGCGGCGGAATGTTGCAGCGGGTCGAACCGGGTCGGGGTGATCTGGGCGCGTTCGGGGTTGGTGAACAACTCGAACGACGAGAAGGTGCCGTAGGCCGCCCACGGCACCCGCTCCTCCTCGAAGACCTCGTTGAGCCGCCGGCGCAGATCCTCGCCATAGCGGTTGGCGCGCGCGCAGGCGTCGCTCTCGCGGACGATCCGCAGGCACGCGATCCCCGCCGCCGCGGAGAGCGGGTTGGCGTTGAAGGTGCCGGGATGGGCGATCTTTTCCTTGCCCGCGCTGCCTTGGTGACCTGGAAATCCAACAGGTCGAGGATGTCCTTCCGCCCGGTGACCGCGCCGCCCGGCAAGCCGCCGGCGAGGATCTTTGCCAGCGTCGTCAAATCGGGCCGGATGCCATAGGCCTCCTGCGCCCCGCCGGGCGCCACGCGGAAGCCGTTCACCACCTCGTCGAAAATCAACAGGACGCCGTGCTCGGCGGTGAGCCGGCGCAGCGCATGGAGGAAATCCGGGTCGATCGGCAATTTGCCGCCATTGGCGCCGGTCGGCTCGATGATCGCGGCGGCGATGTCGTCGTGCTGTTCCAGGAGGCGCGCCAGCGCGGCCTCGTCGTTCTGGTCGCACAAGAGGACATTGCCGGCGACCGCGTCGAGCACGCCCGGTCGTCGGCGTGCCGTCGAAATGGCTGCTGTGGCCCGAGGTCATGTGGTCGTGCCAGCCGTGGAAATGATAGTTGAAGCGGATCAGCTTGGGCTTTCCGGTGAAGGCGCGCGCGAGCCGCACCGCCATCAGCGTCGCCTCGGTGCCCGACGACGTGAAACGCACCCGCTCGGCGGTCGGGATCAGCGCCTTGACCCGCTCGGCCCATTCGATCTCAAGCTCGTGGCTGGCGCCGTAGTGGGTCCCGCGGTCGAGCTGGGCATGCACCGCCGCCATCACCTCGGGGTGGCAATGCCCGAGCAAGCAGCGCGCCATGCCCGCCGAAATAATCGACATAACAGCGCCCGTCGACATCCCATTTGCGCGGCCCCGGAGCCCGGGTGATGTAGAGCCCGTACGGCTCGATGTAGCGCGAATCGTGGGTGATCCCGGAGGGGAACAGCTCGGCCGCGCGCAGCGCACGTTGGCCGCCGAGCCCGGGGTCGCGGCGCGGTAGGCGGCGATAACGGGCGAATTGGTTGTCAGCGTGTCGGGCATCTCCGGCTCCTCTTCCGCGCTTCTTGTAGGCCCGGCGCTCGCCGCCGGGGAAGCGGCTTGGCCTAGAATTGTCCCGCCAAGGGAGACTGCCGATGACCAATCCTTACGAGAATGAGCTACGCGCCCGTTTCGGCCTCGATGTCGAGCTGCGAGATGGCGGCGAGGTGCCGGACGACCCCTGGCTGCACCGCCTGCTGATGCGGCGCACAACGCGGCGCTATGCCGACCGCGCGGTGCCCAATTCGCTGGTGCGGCTGTTGCTCGCGGCGGCGTTCTCGGCCTCGTCGAAATCGGATTTCCAGCAGGCCTCGGTGATCTGGCTCAAGGACCGCGGCCGGCGCGACCGACTAGCGGCGCTGTTTCCCGACATGCCGTGGATCGGCGGGGCGCCGGTGTTTCTGGTTTTTCTTGGCGATGCGCGCCGGCTGGAGCGGATCGGCGCGTTGCGCGGCCATGCCCTCGACAACGGCGCGCTCGAAGGGTTCTTCAATGCCGCGATCGATGCGGCGCTGGCCTTGCAGAGCTGCGTCCTCGCCGCCGAGACGCTGGGGCTCGGCACCTGCCCGATCAGCGTCCTGCGCAACCAGATCGCCGAGGTGGCCCCAATCCTCGGCCTCCCCGACAAGGTGTTCCCGGTCGCCGGGCTCTGCCTCGGCTACGCGGCGCAGGAGGGCTTTATCAGCATGCGCCTGCCGTTCGAGGCCACGGTGCATGTCGATTGCTATGATGATGCCCGGTTGGCCGAGGCGGTCGATCTCCTACGACCGGCGGCGCGACGCGCGCCATTCGATCGCCGACCGCCAGCGCGCGCCCAAACGCTTCGGCACCGCGGCGTTCTATGGCTGGTCGGAGGACAAGGCGCGCCAGGCGATGACCCCCGAAGGGGTCGGGTTCGCAAGCTGGCTCAAGGCGCGCGGCTTTACCCTGGGGGAGCCCGGATGACCGGCCGCCCCTATTCCGCCGCGGCGAGTTGTTCTTCGCCGGCGACGATCGCGCGCGGGATGCGCAGCCAGAACAGCGAGATCACCGCCGACCCATGGCGCACACCGCCAGGGCGTAGAGCCCGCCGGCAAAGCTGCCGGTCAGGGTCTTGGTCCAGCCGACCATGCTCGGCCCGAAAAAGCCGCCGAGATTGCCGAGCGAGTTGATCCAGGCGATGCCCGAAGCGGCCGCGGTGCCGGTCAGGAACATCGTCGGCATCGACCAGAACGGCCCCTTGGTGCCGTAGAACCCGGCCGCGGCGATCGACATGCCGACCACCGACCACCACGTGCCGATCGTCGAACCGGCGATCACCAGCCCGACGGCCGACAAGGCGCAGGTCCAGAACAGCGTCCAGCGCCGCTCGCCGAGCCGGTCGGACAGCCAGCCGCAAAACACCATCGCGACCGCGCCGCAGATATAGGGGACCATCGTGACCCAGCCGACCTGCATGTTGCTGATGCCGAGCTCCTTCACGATCGTCGGCAGAAACAGCAGCATGCCGAGGCTGGCCGTGACGATGCCGATGTAGTTGAGCGACAAGAGCATGACCTTGGGATCCCAGAACGAGCGCAGGATGCCAACCGGGTGCTGCACCGCGATCCGCCGCTGCTCGCCGGAAATGCGCCGCTCGAGCCAGTCCCGCTCATCGTCCTCGAGCCAGCGCGCCTGGCCCGGCCGGTCGGTCAGGAAGAAGAACACGGCGACGCCGATCAGCACGGTCGGGATCGCCTCGAAAATGTACAGGCACTGCCATCCCTTGAGGCCCCACAGCCCATCGAGGCCGAGCAGCGCGGTCGAGATCGGCGCGCCGGTCGCCACCGCGACCGGCAAGGCCAGCGTGAAGCCGGAATTGATGCGGGCGCGGTAGCCGTCGGGGAACCAGTAGGTGAAATAAAGTACGAAGCCCGGAAACAGCCCGGCCTCGGCAAGCCCCAACAGGAAACGGATCGTCATGAAGCTGTAAGGCCCGGTGGCGAAGGCCGTGGCGCCGGAGATCAGCCCCCAGGTGATCATGATCCGTGCGATCCACAGCCGCGCGCCGAGTTTTTCGAGGATGATGTTGCTCGGCACCTCGAACAGCACATAGCCCCAGAAGAAGGCGCCGGCGGCCATCCCGTATAACGCCGCGTCGAGGCCAAGATCCTTGTTCATGGTCAGCGCGGCGAAGCCGACATTGATCCGGTCGAGATAACAGAAGAAATAGGTCAAAGCGGCGAAGGGCAGGATGCGCAAGTAGACCTTGCGCATGGTAATTTCCTCGAGCGAACGGATCATTATCGCGCCTCGGGGGCTTTGCCGCTTTATGCCGGCAACCGGAACATACCGCGACCAAACCCCTATTCAACGCGCACTCGGTCGCAGCCCCCCTTATGTGACCAACTGCCGCAACGCCAGCCCTCGACGGCTCTACGTCATCCAGTGACGTCGGCGCGGCGGCGTCCGGCCCGCCAGCCATCGAGGCTCCAGGCGCCGGCGCCGAAGCTGGCGACATAGAGGAAGCCGCCGGTCATCGCCATGTTCTTCATGAAATGGATCTCCTGATTGCGATCGGCGAAATTGGTGTGCGCAATCAGGGCGGTGGCGATGCACCATAGCGCCAGCACCAGCCCGACCGGGCGGCCGAACAGCCCGAAGAGGATCGCCAGCCCGCCGCCGAGTTCGACGACGACGGCGAGAACCCAGCCAAACTGCACCAGCGGCAGATTATGGCTGGCGAGCATCGCCTGCGTCGCCGCCGGAGCCAGCAGTTTGCCCCATCCGCCCAAGATGAATAGCAGGCTCAGCAACACGCGCCCGAGGAGCAGCGTTCCGTTTGCGGTGGTGTTCATGCGCTTCCTCCGTGATTGCGCGGCGGGACGACCCCCCGGCGCTTCTCAGCCTGGATTTAAAATTGTATAATCCGCGAGGCAAAGTCACGCTTAGTTGAGAACGAGCGCGGTACCCCAGGCCTCCGAGCGTGCCAGCGTTGAGTGGCCACCGCGCCAAGGGAGGAGCGGCCATGGCGCAAACGGAATCGCTGACGGCGTCGACCTCGGGAATGCGAATGCTGCTGGGTTTTGTGGCGGCATTTTTCGCGACCCTGATTTTTCATCAGCTCGGGCTCGGATTGCTGCATCTGATCGGCCTCACCCCGGGTGTTCCCTATAATTTCGCCGGGGTGCCGCCCTTCCATGTCCCGCAAGTGATCTCGCTCGCCTTCTGGGGCGGGGTGTGGGGCATCATCTTTGTTCTGGTCGAGCGCTGGTTCGCGCGCAGCCCGGGCGGCTACTGGGCCGGCGCGATCATCTTCGGCGCCATTTTCCCGACCGTGTTCTCCTGGCTCGTCGTCGCGCCCCTCAAGGGGTTGCCGCTCGGCTACGGGTTCCATTTCCCGGGGCTGCTCGTCGGCCCGATCGTCAACGGGTTGTGGGGCCTCGGGACGGGCGTGTTCCTCCAGCTGCTGACGAGCTGGCGCCAGCAAATGGCCGGGTAGCGACCTCGGCTCAGCCGATCGCCGCGGCGATCGCGGCGCCCATATCCCTGGTGCCGGCGTTGCCGCCGAGATCGGGGGTGCGCGTCGTGCCCTCGGCGAGGACCTCGGCGATCGCCCGCTCGACCGCCTGGGCGGCGGCGACCTCGCCGAAATGCTCGAGCATCATCGCCCCCGACCAGATCTGGCCGATCGGGTTGGCGATGCCGCGGCCGGCGATGTCGGGCGCCGAGCCGTGCACCGGCTCGAACATCGAGGGGTATTCGCGCTCGGGGTTGATGTTGCCGGAGGGGGCGATGCCGATCGAACCGACGCAGGCGGGCCCCAGATCCGACAGGATGTCGCCGAACAGGTTGGAGCCGACCACGACATCGAACCAGTCGGGATGGCGCACGAAATGCGCGGTCAATATGTCGATGTGGTACTGGTCGGTCTTGATGTCGGGGTAGTCGCGCGCGACCGCGGCAAAGCGCTCGTCCCAGAACGGCATCGTATGAATGATGCCGTTCGACTTGGTGGCCGAAGTGACGTGCCGCTTGCGCGTCCGCGCCAATTCGAAGGCATAGCGCATGACCCGGTCGCAGCCGCGCCGGGTGAACACCGATTGCTGCATCGCCATCTCGTAATCGGTGCCGCCATAAAGCCGGCCGCCGATTTCCGAATATTCGCCCTCGTTGTTCTCGCGCACGACATAGAAATCGATGTCGCCCGGCGCGCGGCCTTTGAGGGGCGAGTCGACGCCGGCCAACAGCCGCACCGGGCGCAGGTTGATGTATTGCTGAAAGCTGCGCCGCAATGGGATGAGCAGCCCCCACAGCGAGACATGGTCGGGCACGTCGGGATGGCCGACGGCGCCGAGAAAGATCGCATCGAACAGGCGCAGCCGGTCGATCCCGTCGGCCGGCATCATCTGCCCGGTCTTGACGTAGGTCTCGCAGCTCCAGTCGAATTCGCGCCATTCGAGCGCGAAGCCGTAGCGCCGGGCCGCCCTTTCCATGACCGCAATGCCTTCCGGCACCACTTCGCGCCCGATCCCGTCGCCGGCGATGACCGCGACCCGATAGCTGTTCGTCATGCGCTGCCTCCCAGGTGAGCGGGCCATCGTCCGGCTCTTGCCCGTCCCTTACAACAAAATTTAGCAGATGCCAGCCGCGATGGCGCAGGTCGCCTCGTAATCCGCCGCAATCCAATCGGGCGAGAAGCGTCGTCACAGGCCGCGCTATCGGCTAAGGTAGAGATGCCTCGGCCGCTGTTTCCTCCGGTCTTCGACATGCCCGATATATCCGACCTGACCGCGACAGTTGCGCGCGACCCTCTGGCGCCCGTTCTCGCCCTTTTTGTGCTGGGCGGGCTCGCGACGCATTTCCTGTTCCGCAACTACCCGGTCGGGCGGGCGATCGTGCGGGTCGTGTTTCTGGTTTTTCTGACGATCGCCTTCGTCCGCGCCGGCATCGTCCCCTACCAGCCACTGCAGTCGACCGGCACGCCGTTGCTCGATGTCGTCCACGGCGGTCTTGAAGATTGCGTGGTGGCTGTGGGCGGCCTGGTTTCTGGTCGGCTTTCTGCGCGCCTTTGTCATCGTCGAGCGCCGGCCGCGCGAGAGCAAGCTGCTGCAGGACCTGATCGCCGGCCTGCATCTATCTCGCCGCCGTCTTCGCCGATCGTCTCCTACGTGTTCGATCTGCCGATCCAGGGCTTGCTGGCGACCTCCGGCGTCGTCGCCGTCATCCTCGGCCTGGCGCTGCAGAGCACGCTCGGCGATGTGTTTTCCGGGATCGTCCTCAATTTCAGCCGGCCCTATCTGCCCGGCGATTGGATCACCATCGACGGCGGCACCGAGGGTCGGGTCATCGAGATGAACTGGCGCGCGACGCATGTCCTGACCGGGAAGCGCGATCTCGCGATCGTGCCGAACAGCACGATCGCCAAGTCGAAAATCGTCAACGTCAGTTCGCCCTCCGGCATTCACGGGGTCACCGTGACCCTCCACCTCGACCCGCAGGACGCCGCCCTCGACCGGGAGCGAGATCATCAAGGACGCGATGCTCAATTGCCAGCTGATCCTGGCGGCGCCCGCCCCGAGCGTCATCGTCAAATCGATCACGGCGACGTCGACGCAATTCGACGTGACCTTCTTCGTCGACGAGCTGGCCTCTTCGACGAATGCCCAGAACCAGTTGTTCGATCTGATCTTCCGCCACCTCGCCGCGGCCGGCGATCGAACTGGCGTCGCCGGAAGGCCAATCGCAGCCGGCGCGCGCAGCCGAAGGCTCGCGAATGGCGGAATCCGTGGTCGAACGGATCCTCCGCCTCGTCTCCGTCTTCGCCTCGCTGACGACTGACGAGCGAAAGGCGCTCGCGGCGAAGCTGAGGCCTGCCACCTACGATCAGGGCGACAGGCTGGTCGAGCCCGGGCAGGTGCCGAAATCGCTGTTCATCGTCGGTTCGGGCGTCCTCTCAGTGACGCGGGACGAGGACGACGGCGAGATCGAAGTGAAGCGGCTGGGGCCGGCCGATTATTACGGCGACATCTCGATGCTGACCGGGTCTCCCGACCACAACGAAGATCACCGCGCTGATACCCGCCGCGGTTTATGAACTGGCCAAGGAAGACCTGGCGCCAATTCTGAAGGCCCGCCCGCAAGTCGCTCACGAGCTAAGCTGTGCGATGGCGCAGCGGCAAGCCATCGCTGCGCCTGACCGCCTCGGCCGAGGTCGATGAGAGCGTGGCGACAAATCGGCTCACCACCTGGTTCTCCGAACGGCTGCATCAACTCTATGACGTGGCCAATGCCCGGTGAGCGCGGCTCCCCGGGAGGCCGGAGCCGGTCTGACGGCGTCGCGCGACATCGCGTCAACGTCAGGGTCGAGCAAGGCCGCTCGCGGTAATGGAACGGACCGTTCTTGGGTGATGCAGGAGGGGGCCTGATGGGTAAGGCAGCGGTACGGGCCACCGACATTCCCGAAGTTGCCACTGTCAGCCTTTCTTGCGGTTTCTTCTCACGCTTGCCGCTTCGGCCGCGGCACAGCCTGCATCGGGGCCGCCCGCAGTGGGCGTGGTGCGCGCCGAGCGCCAGCAGATCACCCAGAGCGACGAGTTCATCGGCCGCATCCAGGCGGTGGGGCGGGTGGCGCTCGTTGCCCGGGTCAGCGCGTTCCTTGACAGAGCGGCTCTTTGTCGAAGGCGCCGAGGTCAAGCAGGGCGACCTGCTCTACCGGCTCGAGCAGCCCCGTTTCAGGCCCAGGTCGACGCCGACAAGGCGAATGTGGAGCAGCTGGAGGCGCAGCACACCTATGCGGCGCAGCAGCTTGCGCGCGCGGAGACCCTGTTGAAGACGCCCGCCGGCCAGCAGCAGACGGTCGACCAAACCCTCTCCCAGCGAACGTTCTCTGGCGGCGCAAGTCGCTGCCGCCAAGGCGCAACTGGAACAGGCCGAGATCGATCTTCGGCTACACCGAGATCCGCGCGCCGATTGATGGCAGGATCAGCAGCACCGCCTATACAAAGGGCAATCTGGTCAATCCCGCCAGCGGCGTCCTGGCGACGATCTCCCGGCGTGCTGGAACTTCACCGATGTGCAGGTCAACCAGCAGACCGACACGCTGATCATGCGCGCGACATTGCCCAACCCCGAGCGGCAGCTGGTCGACGGCGAGTTCGCCCACGGTCATCGTCAAGGCAGCGCAACGAGCAGCCGCGCCTCGTCATCCCGCAGGCGGCGGTGCAGCTCGATCAAGCCGGCTCCTTCGTGCTGATCGTCAACCCCGACAGCAAGGTGGAGGAGCGGCGGGTCACGACCGGCCCCCAGGACGGGACCGATGTCGTCGTCACCGACGGGCTCAAGCCCGGCGAGCGGGTCATCGTCGACGGGATCCAGAAGGTGCGGGTCGGGCAGGTCGTCTCGGCGACCGTGCTGCCGGCCGGCAAGGGGTCCTAAGGGGTGATCTCGGATGTCTTTATCCATCGGCCGCGGCTCGCACTCGTCATCGCGATCGTCATCTCGATCGCCGGAATCATCGCGCTACGCGGCTTCCGATCGCGCAGTTCCCCGACATCGTCCCGCCGCAGGTGCAGGTCAGCGCTCTATATCCCGGGGCGTCGGCAGAGGCGGTCGAGGAAAGCGTCGCACAGGTCGATCGAAGCGCAGGTCAATGGTGTCGACCGGATGATCTATATGAAGTCGACCTCCGGCGGTGACGGCACCTACACGCTCAACGTCACCTTCGAGGTCGGCAGCGACCCCGACCTCAATACCGTGAACGTGACCAACCGAGTCAACCAGGCGCTCCCGCTATTGCCGCCCGAGGTGCAGCGCAACGGCGTCACAACGCAGAAGCAATCGACTTCGCTGCTGCAAGTCGTCGCGATCTATTCGCCAAAGGCAGCCGCGACGCGTTGTTTCTGTCGAATTACGCCAAGATAAATCTGGTCGACACCTTGAAGCGTGTGAAGGGTGTCGGCGACGCCAAGCTGTGCGGCGATCTCGAATACTCGATGCGGATCTGGCTGAACCTGGACCGCATGGCGAGCCTCGACATCACGCCGCAAGACGTCATCAACGCGATCAACTCGCAGAACACGCAAGCCGCCGTCGGCCGCGTCGGGGCGGCGCCGCTCGTGCCCGATGTCGAGTTTCAGCTGAACATCACGACGCAAGGCCGGCTGACCACAGTCGAGGAGTTCAACAACATCATCGTTCGGGCGAATCCGGATGGCGGGGTGGTCCGGATCAAAGACATTGCCCGCGCCGAGCTCGGCTCGAAATCGGCTGACAGCCTCGCCCGCTACAACGGCACGCCCGACGACGTCGATCAGATCTATCAATCGCCCGGCGCCAACGCGATCGCCGTCGCCGCCGGCGTCAGGAAAGCGCTGAAGGAGATCGAACCCAGCGGCTCCCGAAGACGTCGCCTATGACGTGATGTACGACACGACGGTCTTTGTCGATGCGATGATCCACAAGGTGGAAAAGACGCTGCTCGAGGCCTTCGTGCTCGTCGGCATCGTGGTTTTCATTTTTCTCGGCAACTTGCGCGCGACCTTGATCCCGATCATCGCCGTGCCGGTGGCGCTCGTCGGCACCTTTGCGGTGATGCTGGCGCTCGGCTTTTCGGCCAACACGATATCGCTGCTCGCGCTGGTACTGGCGATCGGTATCGTTGTCGACGATGCCATCGTCGTCGTCGAAGCGGTCGAGCATATTCTCGAGGACGGAGCCCGAACTGACGCCCCGAGGCAACCGAGAAGGCGATGGGGCTGGTGACCGCGGCCGATCATCGCGATCACCCTCGTCCTGCTTTCGGTGTTCGTGCCGACGGCCTTCATCCCCGGCATCACCGGCCAGCTGTACCAGCAATTTGCGGTCGCCGTATCGGTATCGATGCTGATCTCGGCGATCAATGCGCTGTCGCTCAGTCCGGCGCTGTGCTCGGTCGTCTTGAAGCGGGGCGGGGCGGGGCGAGGCCTGATGCACTACGTGCTGGGCGGCATCGACCGCACCCGTGACGGCTATTCCGCGGTCGTCCGGCGATTGGTTCGACTCGCGATCTGGGCGTCCTCGCCGTCGTCATCGTCCTCGCCGCGACGGCCGGTCTTTCCGCCTGACCCCGCAGGGCTTTCTGCCAGAGGAGGACCAGGGCGCCTTCTTCGCCGCGCTGAGGCTTCCTGAGGGCGCCTCGATCAACCGCACCGAGGCCGTCGTCGAGCAGGTCGAAAACATCATCGGTCCGACCCCCGGCGTCGCGGGTGTGTTGTCGGTCATTGGGCTCAATTTCATCGATTATGTCACATCGTCGAACCAAGCGTTCTTTGTCATCGGCCTGAAGCCCTACGCGGAGCGCACTTCACCCGCGCAGAGCGCCGACGCGATCATCACCGCGCTCCGCCCACGCCTTGCCGCGATACCCGGCGCGATTGCGTTTCCATTCAACCTGCCGCCGATCATCGGTCTCGGCAACACCGGTGGGTTCCAGTATGTGCTCGAAGCGCTGCAGGGACAGTCGCCCACCGACCTCGCCGCAGTGCTGCGCGGTCTCCTGGTCGCGGCCAATCAGCAGCCGGAGCTGGCCGGCGTCTTCAGCACGTTTGCGGCCGACACGCCGCAGATCTACCTCGATATCGACCGCGACAAGGCGCAGGTGCTGGGGGTCAAGATCAGCGACATCTTCAACGCGCTGGGGGCCACGCTGGGCGGGTTCTACATCAACGACTTCAACCTGTTCGGCCGGACCTGGCAGGTCAATGTCCAGGCCGAGACGCCGTTCCGCAGCTCAGTCGACGACATCTACCGGATCTATGTGCGCAACGCGTCGGGCGCGATGGTGCCGATGCGCGCGCTGGCGCAGGCCAAGCTGGTCCAGGGCGCGCAAGCCCTTGTGCGCTACAACGGGCTGCGCGCCGCGGTCATCAACGGCGCCGCCAAGCACGGCTACAGCTCGGCCCAGGCCTTGGCCGCGATGGAACGGATTTCCGCCAAGCTGCCGGCCGGGTACGGCTTTGAGTGGACCGGCACGGCGCTTCAAGAGAAAGCCGCTCAAGGGCAGACACCGATCCTGTTGAGCCTGGCGGTAATGTTCGCCTATCTGTTTCTCGTCGCGCTCTATGAAAGCTGGAACATCCCGATCCCGGTGCTGCTGTCGGTCAGCGTCGCGGCGTTGGGCGCGGTCGCCGGCGTGGTCATCGCCGGGCTGAGCTTCGATGTCTACGCCCAGATCGGGCTGGTCGTTCTGGTCGCGCTGGCCGCCAAGAACGGCATCCTGATCGTCGAGTTCGCGATCGATCGGCGCCGGGCCGGCAAGAGCATTCCGGAATCGGCGATCGAGGGCGCGCGGCTGCGCTTCCGCCCGGTGATGATGACGAGCTTTGCCTTCATCTTCGGCCTGTTGCCGCTGGTTGTCGCCGAGGGCGCCGGCATGGCGAGCCGGCGGGCCGTCGGGACGCCGGTCTTCGCCGGCATGATCGCGGCCTCATGCATCGGGATCTTCATCATCCCGATGCTTTATGTCGTGTTCCAGCAGATGCGCGAGCGGGTCGGCCAGCTGGCGGGTCCGTCGCAGAAGGACGCCGGCGCGGACGCACCGTAGGGTCAAAACCAACTCGGCTCGTCTACCTCAGTAAACGAGTGGGATGGCGAACCGTCATTCTCTCCGGCTGCGAAGACGGCTGAGATGCGCCAACTCCGGTCGTTCGATCAAGTGGCTTGAATGGGTCAAGCCTACCCGAAGCCGTCTCGCGGGCCGATCAACGAACTGCCGCAGTGTGGCCGAAAAGCCAAGATCAGATGGTCGACCTGGGCAGCGAAGTCGGGCCGGCCAGGCAGCAAATTACAACTCGGGCACGGCGGCAGCCTTCATTTCCTTGATGAGCCACTTGCCGTTTCTGTGCACCAAGATGTCATCGGAATTCGTATGCGCTGCGATCTTGTTCGCGGCCTTATCGATCCACAGACATTCGAAGTAAAGGTGCGCCTGTTCACCCTCGACGTTGTAGCGGATGCGGAAGGCGGGAGTGTAGCCCACCCACTGGTTCTGCGGCTGGAAGGGTCCGGCCGCCTGCCAAAAGGCCTTTACCTGATCCTTGCCGGAATACGTCTTGCCTCCTGACATGATGACTGCATCATCGGTAAACAGGGACAGCATCTGATCGAAATTCTTGGTCGATCCCGCCTGGTGAAAGGTGATTTCCACTTGATGAAGATCCATAAAGTCCCGTGCATTCTCTTCGGTGCTCGCGATCGCCCCACCGGCTAGGAATGTGACCAGTATTGCAGCGATCTTTAGCATCCAATTCATGGTTCCCTCCGTCCACCATCCGATCGGGCGATTACGCCGCGGACACGGCGCGGCGGCGCCACGGCATCGCCGAATTCTTCGTTCCATCGGTTAGGATAGGATAGTCTCTCTTGGGCGTAACGAGAGAACGACGAAAAAAGCACGAAAAACGGCGCAAAAGCCTGGAGGACGGCCCTATGCGGAACCTCGCATCGGGAGATGCGATGGATCACCCTTCGAATGGGGAGATCCAATTCGATCACTTCGCACTCGATATGAGTCGTGGATCTCTGGCGAGTGCGGTTGGCGAAATCTGGCTGCGGCCGAAGAGTTTCGCTGTCCTGCGGTACCTCGTCGAGAACGCCGGTCGTCTGATATCGAAGGATGAGATTTTCACAGCGTTGTGGCCTAACTCGATCGTGACCGACAATTCACTCGTGCAATGCATCAGCGAAATCCGGCAGGCGCTTCATGACGATCAGCAAAGGCTGATTAAGACCGTGCCGCGGCGGGGCTATTTGTTCGATGCTGCGATAACCCGATCCGATGCGGCGGGAGTGACCGTTTCTGCGGCCCGGCAGATATCGAGTGCGGTCCCAGAAGACGGCGTCGCGGACCTGGACCGCGAGATGATCATGCCGCGTGAAGAGGAGTTCGCGAATCGTCTGTCGATTGCGGTGATGCCATTGATCAATGTCAGTGGCGATCCGGCATTTGACTGCCTGGCCGCCGCCCTGACAGAAAATCTGATTACCGATTTGTCGAGCATTCGCGACAGCATGGTCGCCACGCCCAACTTGGTTTTCGGCTACAAAGACAAGCGGGTCAGCGTGGAACAAATCGCCCACGAACTCGGCGTGCAATATCTCTTTACCGGCAGCTTGCAGGGTTACGCGACCCGAATTCGGGTCAACGGTCAGTTGATCGACGCGCGGCGCGGGACGAACCTGTGGGCCGAGCGGTTTGAATATGATGGTCCCGATATTTGGGGTTGGCAGGGCGAGGTAACCCGCAAGATCGCCATAACCTTGAAGTTCAACCTCGTTGAACTGGCCAGTCGCCGGGGCGCGACAGAGCGGCCGGCAAAACCCGATGCGATCGATTTGACCATGCACGGCGTGGTGTTATTCAGCCGGTTCAGTTCCCGCGCCGATGTCATCAAGGCGCGCGCCTTGTTCGAGCAGGCGCTACGGCTCGACCCCTTTTTGGTGCAGGCTTTGGTCGGGTTTGCTGGGAGCCATGTGGTCGAACTCGCAGAATTTTGGGCCGATGACCCGGTCGGTCAACTGCAACAGGCGGACGCCGCCATTGCGCGGGCTTGGAAGATCGATCCCCTGTCTGCCGAAGTCCGTTACACCAAGGGGAACTTGTTAATGCAGCACGGACAGCTCGGGCAGGCGATCGCCGAATATAGGGCCGCGATTAACCTCAACCCGAGCTTTTCACATGCCTACTCACGCATCGGTCTTGCCAAGTTAGAACTCGGGAGGCCGGAGGAGACATTTGAGCCGGTGCTCAAGGCGCTCAGTCTCAGCCCTCCCGAGTATCGGGCTAGCCTGTGCCAATCGTACCTCGGCATTGCATCGTTTCATCTCGGGCGCGACGTTGAAGCGACAGAATGGCTTCAGAAGGCCTTGACGACGGATTCTCGGTCGGGCCGACCGCATGCATGGCTCGCCGCGATCTACGCTCTGAGCGGGAAGCGGGGAGATGCACACGCGGAAATTGCCGAATTCAGTCGTGTCCACCCCGGCCACACGATCGCCAGCCTGCGGGCGAGCCAGCGGTCGTCCGCTCCGGCATTCCTCGCCCAGCGCGAGCGCTTTTATCAGGGACTGATGGTAGCCGGGCTGCCGCCGAGCTAGCAGGGACGCCAACTAGCTCTAGCAGAGAGGCGTCGTCACAGCCCCGTTCTCCTTGAGCCGCTCAACCGAGGTCCGACCTGATGAGGGTGTTTTTGGCAAAAGGCTATCGCCGACCCCATTGATTTGGATTGGCGACCTTCCACCCCCCGTTTAGGTTGCGCGGAACAAAGGTCGGGTGTGGGGCAAATCTGGTTAAACTGATTGAGTTTCGGCCCCAATCCGGGCGGGGTGGCTTATTCACAGCGTCAGCCCCGCGATATAGGAGGCGAGGTCGCGCTGGGCGGCGGTCAGAGCGTCCGAGCCTTGGCGATCGCGGCGGAGACCGTTTCGATCGCGGTTTCGGTCTCGTTGAACTTGTCGAGCAGGCGCTTGTGCAATGCCGGGTCGCCGCCGATGACCGCGAGGTCGTCGCGCAATCGCTTCTCGTCGTCGACGAGCTGCGTGCGCTGCTCCTTGAGCTGCTCAAGCTCGGTCGCGCTGACGCCCGACCGCCTGCCGGCGCGCTCGCGATCGCGGCCAGCGCCTGGCGCAGCTTGGGGTCGAGCTCGCTCGACGAGACCAGCGCCCCAGCCGGTTGTCGTCGATATCGAGGAGCCGGATCGTCTCCTCGACCGGCTGCTCCTCGACGACGGCGAGGCTGCGCTTCGCCGTCGGCCGGGAGCGCGAACGGGATGCGATAGGCATCGGCGGTCAGCTCCACGGTTTTCGGGTCGGGCGCAGTCAGGGTCGGCGCCGGGACGCCGCGGCTGTTCGAGCAGGAAGAGCGGCGGCGCCGCCGTGGCCTTCACCCGATAGCGTCGTCGTCCAGCGGATCACCCGGCTCACCCGCAGCACGCCATCACCGATCGTCGCCTTGACGACCGGCCGGCGTTCGCCGCTCGCTGCGGTCGACCGTCACCTTGCCGTCGACCGCATAGCTCAACAGCCGCTTGTCGCCGGCCGGCAGCGCGGCGAGCCGGGCGTCGCCGAGATAGAGCGCGCCCTGCTCGGCATTCAGCTGGTAGAGCGTCAGCACGCCGGGCGGCAGGCCGGTGTCGCTCTTGTTGGTCAATTCGATCGCCGCGAGCGGGATGCTGCGGGTCGAGCGCGGGCTGATAGAGATCGATGCGGCGCGCCGGCAATTCGCGGTCGAGCAGCGGCAGGACGAGGCTCTGCCCGGCCGCGACGCTGACCTTGTAGGGCGGGGTGAAGGCGATCTGCGTCGCTTCCTCGGAGCGGCGGCGGCCTCGATCGGGGCCGGCGGCGGGGCGGGCCGGGTGCCGGCGCCGCCATGGCCATTGCCGCGCCGGCCGGCGCGCGCTGCATCGCGAATGTCTGGCGCGGCCGGGCTTGCCTTGGCGGCGACCTCGCCGGCGACGGTGCCGGTGTCGGGCGGCGGCAGGACATGCCCGCCCGACTCGACCGGCACAATCGGGCGCGGCACGTAATAGCTCTCGTAAAGCGCCTGGCGAAACGTCACCGGATTGCCGGAGAGCGAGGGTCAGCTCGACATCCTGCCAGGCCCGGCCGCTGAAATTCTCCAGCACCGCCCAGCCTTGCAGCCGGGCCGTCGCGGCCTTGCGGATCGGGCGGGAGGCTCAGCCGGTAGGTGGCCTTCCACAGCGGCATCGCGACGACATAGCCGACCCGCACGGTGCGCGGCCCGGCGCCGTGGAGGCTGAGCGTCAGCTGGCGCCGGCCGGTCGCGCGATAGGCGGCGATGCGCGACAGCGCCGTCTCGACCTGGCGCTGCAACGCGGGGTCGGCAAAGGCGATGGCGTCGACATCCTGCACCACGAATTGCTGCAAGCCGGCATCGGTCAAGACGCTGACCCGCGTGCGGGTCAGGGCGACCCCGCCGGCGCCATGTTCGGTTTCCTCGTCGACATGCACGAGCCGGCCGGTGATCGCCTTCGGCGCGGCGACCCGGATTTCGGCGCCCTGCAGCGCATTCAACAGATCGGTCTCGGAATTGAGCGCGGCGCGGTCGAACGGCAGATCGACAAAGCTCTGGGTCAGCGGCTCGCGGCCGGGCAGGGTGATCTCGCCGGCAGAGCCGCCGGCATCATAAACGACAAGGCTTTTCAGCACATCGTCAACCTGGTCGAGCGGCACGTCGAGGCTCAGCGTGGCGTCGCCCGTCGACCGCGGCCTCGTATTCGAAATAGCCGACGCCGCCGGTCGACAGCACGACCCGCTTCAGCGCGAGGTCGGCCGCAGCGGCCGGCAGCGCGCACAGCCAGACCGCGGCCAATCCGGCGAGCCAATATGCCGATCGTCGTCCCATTGCCGCCTCCCGTGCACCTCTCGCCGACGATCGACGGCGACAATGGCGAATTTGCGGTGCACGGTGCTGGAACGGTTTGCGGTCTGGTATTGTGGCGCTCGCCTCAAGCCCGAGAACACTCGAGGGGGAGCCATGTACGACAGCATCGACCGGCCGCATTATGTCGTGCCCGGACTGGGCGCGATCTACGCGGTGCTGGACACCTACTTTTCCTGGCCGCTGGTCCGGGTCGCCACCGGTCTGTTTTTCGGGCCGCACGGCATGCAGAAGCTGTTCGGGTTTTGGGCCGGCGACCTCGCCAAGACGGCCGAGGGCTTCGCCAAGCTTGGGTTCCACCCTGGATTGTTCTGGGCCAGCTATATCGGCTGTCTCGAATTTTTTGGCGGCCTCTTGCTGGTAATCGGGCTGTTGACCCGACCGGTCGCCGCGCTGTTCGTCGGCTTCATGGCGGTTGCCGCATTCTACGTGACGATCCGGCGCGGCTGGTTCTGGGCAGGCGGCGGGATGGAGGTCCCGCTTTATCTGATGCTGATCACCATCGCCATCCTCATTCGCGGCGGCGGCGCCTTTTCGCTCG
>CAVTGB010000006.1:0-14192 GCA_963734125.1 uncultured Alphaproteobacteria bacterium | reverse complement strand
TCATGCTCTTGGTGCTGGTGGTGCGGCCGGGCGGGCTCTTGGGCAAGGAAGCCTAGCCCTGCGCGCCCTCTACCCTGTCGCCGCCGCGGGGTCGGTGCTGGCGCTCGCGCCCCTCCTCTTCGCGCCCTATACGATGACGCTCCTGACCGAAGCCTTGATCCTTGGCCTCTTCGCGATGAGCCTCGATCTGATGATCGGCTATACGCGGCTGATCTCGTTCGGCCACGCCGCCGCCTACGGGTTCGGCGCCTATGCGTGCGGCTGGCTGCTGCTGCACACCGCGCTGCCGATGCTCGTGGCGATCCCGGTCGCCGCTCTCCTCGCCGGGATGCTCGCGATCGGCGTCGCCTGGGTGTGCACCCAGGCAACCGGCGTCTCGTTCTCGATGCTGACGTTGGCATTTGCCCAGCTGCTCTACGCGGTCGCCTATAAATGGACCAGCATCACCGGCGGCTCGGACGGGCTCGCCGGCATCCCGCGGCGCCCGGGCCCCTTCGGCCTCCGTCTGTTCGGAACCCGCGACGGGTTCTATTACCTCGTCGTCATCGTATTGCTGGCCGCGTTCGTGTTTTGCCGGGCGCTGGTGCGCTCGCCGTTCGGCGCGGTCTTGCGCGGCATCCGCGAGAATGAGCCGAAAACGCTCGCGCTCGGCTACAACACCCGCGTCTACAAGATCGCCGTCGTCGCGCTGTCCTACGCGCTGGGAGCGTTCGCCGGCGCGCTTTATGCCCCGTTCGCCGGCTTCGCCAACACCGAACTCTTATTCTGGCTGCTCTCGGGACAGGTCGTCATCATGGTCATCGTCGGCGGCGCCGGGACGCTCGTCGGGCCGATCCTCGGCGCCGCGTTCTTCCTCACCGTCGAGCACCAGCTGAGCAATTACACCGAAGCCTGGGCGCTCTTTTTCGGTCTGATGTTCATCGCCTTCGTGATCTTCGCGCCGGAGGGCATCTGGGGCCTGGTGACTGCGCGCCTCGCCCGGGAATACGCTGATGGCACTCCTCGAACTCGATGAATTGACCCGCCGCTTTGGCGGGCTCGTCGCGGTCGACCATGTGACGATGCGGGTCGAAGAGGGCGAGGTACGCGCCGTCATCGGCCCCAACGGCGCCGGCAAATCGACGCTGTTCAACCTGATCACCGGCGTCCTTGAGCCGACCGAGGGTCGCGTGAGATTTGCCGGCGAGAGCGTGACCGGGCTGTCGGTGCCGCGGATCTGCCAGCTCGGCATCGCCCGCACCTTCCAGTTGACGGCGCTCTTCCCGGAGATGAGCGCGCGCGACAACGCGCGGCTCGCCGCCCAGGCGCGCGACACCGGGCGCTGGCATTTCCAGGGCGGCGCCGCGACATTGGCGCGCGCCGGCAGCCGGGCCGACCGGGCGCTCGAGCGGCTCGGCCTCGGGACCATCGCCGGTCGCCCGGCCGGGCTCCTGTCGCATGGCGATCAGCGGCTCCTCGAAGTCGCGATGGCGCTGGCGCAGGAGCCGCGCCTTCTCCTCCTCGACGAGCCGACCCAGGGGCTTTCGGTCGAGGAGACCGAACAGGCGGTCGCCACCCTCGCCGGCCTGTTGGCGGATGGGCAGATGACGGTCCTCCTGGTCGAGCACGACATGGAGGTGGTGTTCCGCCTCGCCCACCAGATCACCGTCCTTCACCGCGGCGCCGTCATCGCCGACGGGCCGCCGCAGGCGATCAAGGACAACGCCGACGTCCAGAGCGCCTATCTCGGTGGCATTTTCTGATGCTCGCGATACAGCAATTGCCGGTCATGTCGGCCCGCGCGGTGCTCGCCCCTCACCCTCCCGCGCTGCGCGCGGATCCCTCCCTCTCCTCCCTTGAAGGGTCCAGCGTCGGCGTCACAGCATGTGCCCGTGGTTTCCCGCTTGCGCGGGAATGACGGATGGCGAACGAGGAGAACGAAATGAGCAAGCTCGATGGCAAGGTGGCGATCGTAACCGGCGCGGCGCGCGGCCTCGGCCGAGCCTACGCGAAGCGCCTGGCCGGCCTCGGCGCCAAGGTCGCGGTCGCCGACCTCAACCTCCATTCCTACGAGGAATTCGCGGCCGAGGCTGAGGACATGACCGCCGACACCACGGTCGCCGAGATCATCGCCGCGGGCGGCGCCGCGTCGGGGTTCGAATTCGACGCCACCGACCACGAGGCGGTCGGCGCGATGGTCGCGCGGGTCACGGAGGCATGGGGCCGGATTGACGTGCTGGTCGCCAATGCCGGCGGCGGCCGCGGCCGGCCGATCGACACCAAGGCCAGCAACCTCGACCCGGCCCTCCTGCAGCTCGTCGTCGGGATGAACCTGTTCGCGACCGTCTACAGCGTCAACGCCGTCGCCCCGATCATGAAGACGCAGCACTCGGGCAAAATCATCACCGTGAGCTCGGTCGCCGGCGTCGCGCCGTCCGCCGATGGCGGCTACGCCCATTACGGCGCGGCGAAAGCCGGGATTGCGCATTACACGCGCTATCTGGCCCAGGATCTGGGGCCGTTCGGGATTACCGCGAACTGCATCGCGCCGGGGGTGATCGCCACGGGAAGGATCATGGCGACGGTCATTCCCGGCAGCAGCCAGAGCAACCGAGACCGCTCGGAGCTGGTCGCGCTGCGCCGGCTCGGCACCGTCGAGGACTGCGCCAAGGTCGTCGAGTTCCTGGCGACCGACCTCTCCGATTACGTCACCGGCGCCGTCATCCCGATCGACGGCGGCCTGGTGCGGGGATAACGGCCGCTCTCGCCGGGAGCCCGGATTTTGGTGCGGACGGCGGGACTCGAACCCGCACCCCCTTTCGGAGAGCAGATTTTAAGTCTGCTGCGTATACCATTTCGCCACGTCCGCGGTGTTGGGCCTAATCGTCGGCGAGGCCCTCCTGCGGGTCGCCGCCCAGGGTGCGAATCAGCGTCTTCAATTCGTCGATTGCGTCGGCGATCCGCGCGCGCTCGGTGCCGCGCACCACGAGGGTGACGCCGAAATCGCTGCGCCGGAAATAGGGGTAGGAGCCGATTTCCAAGTCACCGTAGCGCTCCTGCAGCGCCGCCAGATCCTGCGCGATCGTGCCCTCCCCCAGCGTACAGCTGACGCTGCGGCTCAGCATCTTCGCGCCGCCCTTCAAGCGATGCTTCAGCTCGTTGAAGATCGCCTGCATGATCTGCGGCACCCCGGGCAGCACAAAGACATTGTCGATGCGGAACCCCGGCGCGCGCGAGATCGGATTGGGCAGGAGGACTGCGCCCTCGGGCACCTGCGCCATGCGCAGCCGCGCTTCGTTGAGGCCGCCCGGCGGGTAATGGCTCTCAAGGATCCGCTTCGCCTCGGGATGGACGATCAGCTCGACCCCGAATGCCCGGGCGATTGAACCCGAGGTGATGTCGTCATGGGTCGGGCCGATCCCGCCGGTCGTGAAGACGTAATCGAACTTGCCCCGCGCCTCGTTGACGGTTTCGATGATCGTCGCCGCGTCGTCCGGGATGACCCGCGCCTCGCGCAGCCGGATGCCAACCTCGTTCAGGCCCTGCGCGAGAAAGGCGAGGTTGGCGTCCTGCGTCCGCCCCGAGAGGATCTCGTTGCCGATGATCAAGACGCACGCGCTGACCATCTCGGGCGCCGGGTCGTTCATCCTGTCCTCCGGGTCGCAGCCACGTGTCGACATTCGCCAACTCCCTTCATAGGCAATGCCGGCAACCGGCACAACCGGCGGCCCCGAGGATTGTCCGGGCCGCGCCGGCTTCCCACCTTCCGATCAGCAGCGGCGCGGCGAGAGTTGCCCGCTGGCGACGATCGGATTATGACCTGAGGGCGCAGCAATGGCGGCGTCGCTCGACGCAGTAAAGAGCATAGGGACATGCAGCAGGACCTGATGGCGGGCCTCGGGGTCGCAACCGGCATGCCGCGCAGCGGGCAGATCAAGATCCACGGCGCCGACGCGTTCGAAGGGATGCGCCTGGCAGGAGCGCTCGGCGCGGCGACACTCGATTACATCACCCCGTATGTCCGCCCCGGCGTGACCACCGGGGAACTCGACCTCTTATGCCACCGCTTTATCGTCGACCACGACGCGATCCCGGCGCCGCTCAATTACCGCGGCTTTCCCAAATCAGTCTGCACCTCGATCAACCACGTGGTCTGCCACGGCATCCCCGGCGATCGCCGGCTGATGGACGGCGACATCCTCAATATCGACGTGACGGTCATCCTCGACGGCTGGCACGGCGATACCAGCCGAATGTTCTTCCTCGGCGACAAGATCGGGGTCAAGGCGAGGAAGCTCGTCGACATCACCTACGAGGCGATGATGCGCGGCATCGCCGTGGTGCGGCCGGGGGTGCATATCGGCGCCATTGGCGATGCGATCCAGCGCTATGCCGAAAGCCACCGCTTTTCGGTGGTGCGCGATTTCTGCGGGCACGGCGTCGGGCGGGTGTTTCACGACGCCCCGTCGATCCTGCATTACGGCCGCCCCGAGGACGGACCGGAGATGCGCGAGGGCATGTTCTTCACCGTCGAGCCGATGATCAATGCCGGACGCTATGAGGTGAAGGTGCTGAGCGACGGCTGGACCGCGGTCACCAAGGACCGCTCACTGTCGGCGCAATTCGAGCACACGATCGGCGTCACCGCGACCGGCTACGAGATCTTCACGATTTCGCCCGCAGGGCTGCACCGCCCGCCCTATTGATCTCAGTCCTGGGGAAGAAAATCCTCGGCCAGGATCTGATCGGGCGTAAATGGGGAATCGGCCGGGAAGTCGGGTTGCAACAAACCCATCGTCTCGATCACTCGTTCCCGGGCATCGGAGTATACCTCCGCCAAATAGTCGGCGGCGAATTGCCGAAGGCTCGGCGAGTCCTCGACAATTTGTCCGATCTCGAAGCGCTGCTGAAGGATTACGGAGCGCCAGTTGCCGCACCGCGAACCCGGCTGGGCACGCCATTTCAGCAGCTCCACGATCAAGTTTTCGAGCCGATCACCGAGCTCCCGGCGGTCCCTGCGCCCAACGCTTTCGATCTCTTCGGCAACGTTCAGCGCATCGATCTTGGAGAGCTTGCCGGACCGCAGCAGCTTCGCCTGCTCGATCGTCCAGGCATAGAAGTCCTCTTCATAGCCGGTGGTATTGCGGGGCATCCTGCTTTTCCTCAAAAGCTAGTCCGGCAGAAACGATCCAGACAGAACGTCATCGGGCGCGAGGGCGCAGTCGGGAGGGAAATCGGCTGCGGAGAGACCCGTCTCTGCCGCGGCGCTCTGGCGAGCATCAGCATAAATTTTGGCAAGTAGTTCGTCCAGAACGGGCCGCAAGCTCGGCGAGTCGCGGAGCTTGCGCGCAATTTGCCGCCGCTGCTCGCGGATCGTCGCTAACCAGCTGGTCGACCGGCGCTGCGCTGCGCCTGCCATTTGAGTAGATGCGCGACAAGAATCGCGAGGCGGCTCTCCAACTCGTGCCGGTCGCGACGGCCCATCCTTTCGACCCCTATTGCGCGAGGCGCACCGTGGCCCGGGCGCTGCGCCCCTTGGCATCGATGACGGTCAGCCGGACAAAGCCGTTGTCGGCCGGCTGCCAATAGAGGGTGCGGTGCGGCGCGGCGGGCGGCAGCGGCCGTCCATCAACGAGCCAGCGCAGCGGCTCCCGTCCGCCGACCGCTTCGAGCGGCAGCGTCGCCCCGTCCCAGGCGACGACCGCGCCATCGGGCGGATAGAGGATCTTGGGGCCGCCGGCGTCGTGGCCTTTGCCGACTTCGCCCGGCGCCGGGTCGAGCCGGCGCAGCGCCACCGGGAGCTCGCGATGGTTGACGAGGAGGACCCCGGGCGGCGGCTCGGACGCGATCTCCGGCGGCGCCGGGCCGAGAAGGTCGGCGATCTTGAACATGACCGGCGCCGCGGTCACCAAACCGCTGCGGCCCGGCATCGGGGTGCCGTCGGGCCGCCCTGCCCACACCGCGATCGTCACCCGCGCATCGTAACCCACCGCCCAGGCGTCGCGGAAACCGTAGGAGGTCCCGGTCTTGAAGGCGAGATGCCTGCCGCGGCGCACCTCCGCCGGCAGCATTCCCGGCGGGGTTGGCGCGTGCTCCAGAATGTCGTTGACATACCACGCCGCGGTCGGCCCGAAGATCGCCGTTCCCCGCGCCGGCGGATCGTCGGCCCGGGTCCTCAGCGCCGCGACTTCACCGCCATGCGACAGCGCCACATAAAGGATGGCGAGGTCATAGAGCGATATCCCGGCCCCGCCCAATGCGACCGCGAGCCCGGGCTCCATCTCCGGCATCGGCAGGTGGAGGCGGATCCCGGCGGCGGCGAGCGCGCCGGTAAAACGGCTCGGCCCCAGGCGGTCGAGCACGGCGACGGCAGGCACGTTCAATGAATATTGTAGCGCCTTCTCTGCGCTGACCTCGCCCTGGAAGCGCCCGTCGAAGTCGGTCGGCGAATAGTCGCCGAAGTGACGCGGCCGGTCGTCGAGCACGGTCTGCGGATGAATGATCAGGCGGTCGAACGCCATCGCATAGATGAAGGGCTTCATCGCCGAGCCCGGCGAGCGCACCGCGCGCGCCATGTCGAGCGTGCCGTGCCGCGCGCCCGAGCCAAAATCGGCGTTGCCGACATAGGCGATGATCTCGCGCGTACGGCTGTCGACGACGAGCGCGGCGAAGGTCGCCTGCGGGTCGAGCGAGGCGGCTTCGCGGAACAGTAGCGCCTCGACCTGGCGCTGCAGCATCGGGTCGATCACCGTCCGCTGCACCACTGCGAGCGGCGCCGCCTCGCGCAGCGCCCGTGCCAGATGCGCCGCATGAAACGGGAGCGCCCAGCGGCGGCGCGGGATCGGCTCGGCGCGGGCCTCCGCGAGGGTCTGTTCGGAGATGACCCCGCGGGCGCGCATCCGTTCCAAGACGGAATCGCGCGCGCGCTGCGCCGCGTCGGGATGGCGGTCGGGGCGCAGATGTTCCGGGGAGCGCGGCAGCGCCACGAGGAGCGCCGCCTCGGCCGGCGACAGGTGCTCCGGCTCTTTGGCGAAATAGGCAAGGCTGGCGGCCCGCACGCCTTCGAGGTTGCCGCCGAACGGCGCCAGCGTCAGGTAAAGCGCGAGGATGTCGTCCTTGGCCAGGCGGCGCTCGAGACTAAGCGCCTCGGCCATCTCGACGAACTTTGCCCCAAGTGTGCGCGGCCGCCGCTCAAGGAGGCGCATCGCCTGCATCGTCAACGTCGAGGCGCCCGAGACGATGTGGCCGCGCCACACGAGCTGGCCGAGCGCGCGGATCGCGGCGAGCGGATCGACCCCCCAATGCGTGGCGAAGCGTCGGTCCTCGGCGGCGATCAGCATCCGCCGGTAGGTCGGGTCGATCGCATCGGCGGTGACCGGCAGCCGCCATTTATCGTCGGCGGACAGAAACCCGCGCAGCATCGAGCCGTCCCGCGCCAAGACCAGCGTCGACAGCGTGTGGGCGCGCTCGAGCGCCGGCATCGGCAGGGCGAAGTAGGTGACGGCGAGCGCGGCAAGCGTCACAGCAACCCCGCCCAGCATCCGCCGGCAGTGGCGCCGAATGCCCCCACCCCAACCCTCCCCCGCCTGCGGGGGAGGGTTGGGCCCGACGCGCAGCGGTGGGAGGGTGGGGGCTTGTCTCACCTGGGCTGGACACTGAGCATGCCGATCGCGGTGCGGCCGGAGGTCTCCGGCTCGTACATGTCCTCGACGACGAGCGCGGGATATTTGAACTGCCCCGGCGTGACCGCGCGCACGACATAGGCGAGCGTGAAGTCGCCCTTGCCGTCGCCGAGATCGAGCGCTGCGATGTAGCGGTCGTCGCGCTCCTCGGTATAGGCGGTGTCGCTGAGATCCTTGAGCCAGGGGTAACTCCCGGCCGAGTCGCCGCTCAACGTCGCCGTCGCGATTTCAAACCCGGCCGGCAACAGGTCGACGACCAAAGTCCGCGCAGCGCGCGCCGCATCGGTGCGCTTGCCCTTGATGACGATCACAAAGCGATCGGTCTGGCGAACCTTGCTGAGATCGGCCGGCGAGCCGTCGGGGCGGAAGATCGAGCGGCTCACCGTGTAGCCGTTGCTTTCCGCCGGAAGATCAGCCCGGGGGACGCCGGTCATTGAGATCGTGCGCCACGCCGGGGCAGTGCCGCGATTGGCCACCGTCAGCGGCGCCGCAGCGCTGCCGAGCGCGCGCCGGAAATAGAGGGGCCCGGTGCGCTTCTGCGGCGGCGCATCGCCGGTCGCCACAGTCATCTCGCCACCGGTCGCGCGCACCGCGGCCTCCGCCGCCATTAAGAGCCAAGCCTCTTCCTGCGTGCTGGGAAGGTCGGCCCGAGCGAACAATTCGCCGATCCGGTCCATGACAGCGGTCAGACGCGGCTGCAGCGCCGCATTTTCGCTGGCGAAGGCGAGGAGGCCCGCGCTGTCGCGCAGATCGCTGCCGTAATCGATATAGCGCAAGCCAGGGGGCCGCTGCGGCGCCGGCCCGAGCGCCGCGGCATAGGCGGCAGCGGCGCGCGTCGTGTCGCCATAGGCGGCGAGCGCGGCGGCGACCTGCGCCTTCGCCAGCGTCGTCGGCAACGCCGATAGTTGGGTGTCGTTGAAATAGCGCAGGGCGGGCAGTTCGCCGGCCTTCGCCCGCGCCAGCACATAATGCGCATAGGCCATCGCCGGCAGGCTGTTCGCATCGGTGTGCTGTTGCCGGACGTAGTCGCGCAGCCAGCCTAGCGCCGCTTTCAGCGCGTAATCCGGCACCGTCTTGCCGTGCTCCCTGGCGCGCAACAGGAAGTCGGTGGCGTAGGCGTCGAGCCAGGGCACCGTGTCGTCGCTGTCGGTCCACACCCCGAAGCTGCCGTCGCCGCGCTGCAGTTCGACGATGTGGCCGATCGCGCCGTCGAGCGCTTGCGCCGGCGAGAAGCCGGGATCGGTGTGCCACAACCGGGCGACCGCCTCGACATAGAGCAGCGGCAGCGCACGGCTCGTCGTCTGTTCGAGACAGCCGTAGGGATAGCGGTCGAGCGCCCGCAGGAGGCCGGGGACGTCCCAATCCGGGCGCGGACTGACGCTCAGCAGCGTTTCGGCCGTGCCGGGCAGGAATTCGTCGGCGGCGCCGTCGTCGAGCGTGACGCTCTGCCCCGGGTCGAGCTTGGCGACGAAGCGGTGCAGCTGGTAGGCCTGAGCGGGGCGCACCCCGAGCGTGAAATCGCGCGCGATCTTGAGATCGTTGGGGCCGCTCAGCTCGAGATGGATCGCGACATTGCCGGTCGTCGTCGCCAGCAGCGGGAAGGCGGCGGTGAACCCGGCACCGGTCGCGAGCGGGATCGCCTGATCAATCGGCGCGGCGAAGGCGCCGGCGCCGTCGGCGGCGAGCTTCAGGTGGTAGTCGCCGCCGGCTCCTTCGAGGTTGTTGATGACGAGGCCGATCTGCGCGTTGTCGCCCGGCGCGAGGAAGCGCGGCAGCGACACCGTCGTCACGACCGGATCGCGCACCGTCACCGCGCCACTCGCCGAACCGAGCTTCTTCGCCGAAAACGCCACCGCCATCAGGCGCAGCTGACCCTGGAAATCGGGAATGTCGAAATGCACCTTTGCGGCGCCGTCGACATCGAGCCGCACGATCCCCGAATAGAGCGCGACGACCCGGCTGCTTTTGTCGGGAAGGCCGGCGACCGAGCGCTTGGCGAACTGGTCGCCGCCGCTGCGCAAGACACCGACGCCGCGCGCGCCCGGATCGATCAGCCTGCCGTAGAGATCGCGCAGCTCGACCCCGAGCTGGCGCTTGCCAAAAAAGTATGTCTCCGGCGCCGGGCTGACGAAATCGGTCAGCTTCAGGACCGCCTCGTCGACCGCGGCGAGGGTGAGGTAGGCCTCCTCCCCGGCCGTCAGGCCCGCGACCTTGGCCCCGATATCGATGGAACCACGCGGCCGCGCGACATCGGGCGCGGTGAGCGCGACCGACAGCGTGCGCGGGCTCGGGTCGATACCGAGCCAGGCAACGCCGACCGCGCGCCCCGGCCCGCGCGGCATCCCCTGACCGGGCCCGGGCGCCGGGCCCGCGGTTTGCGGCCGATAGGCGCTGACGAGCGCATAGACCCCGCTGCCCCACCCGGCATCGACCGGGATCTCGACGGTCGTCCCCGCCTGCGGCAGCGTCACTGAGCGCAGCGCGAGGATCCGGTCGGAGGCGATCGCCAGCTCGGCCTCGCCCGCGAACGGCGCCTTGATCAGGAGCCGCGCGGTGTCGCCCGGCCGATAAGTTGCCTTGTCGAGCGTCGCGGTAAGCTTGTCGGGAACATCCGGTAAGGCCGCATCTACCCACCAGCCGACGTGAAAGCGCAGGCTGGTTTGCGCGCCGCTCGCGCCGTCAACGACTTCCCAGCGATAGCGCCCGGCCGGGAGCGTCCGAGCGAGCGTCGCCTCGCCGCCGGCGGCGAGATCGAGCATCCCGGTCTCCAGCGGCTGATCCCTCACCTGCACCCGGTGCCGCCAGCTGCCGTTGACCGAGTACCAGTCGTATTGCCAGCTCTCGCGCAGCAATTCCCAGCGCAGGCCCTTGGCGGCGGTGCGCTTGCCGTCGGCGTCGACGGCGATGATGTCGAGAGTGGCCGGCTGCCCTTCGGGGATCGCATCCTCGCCCGCCGGCGAGCGCAAACCGATCGCCAGCGGCCGCGTGCTGATGGGGCGCGTCAGGGTTTCGTTGATCGGGCGTCCGCTCGGCTCGAAGACGCTGACCCGGATCGTCGCGGCGAGCGGCCGCGTCAGATCGGGCAGATCGGTGAGCGCGAGCGTCACGCTCGTCTTGCCCTGTTCATCGGTGGCCGGCGCGTCGAGATCGATTGACTTCCCGGAGAATTCCTCGGTGGCGAGGCCGAACTGAAAGCCGGGCTCGCTTGGGAAGGGTTGCTCGTCGAGCGCGATCGTCGCCTGCGACTCGACCGCGAGCCCGGCCCCTGGCGCGCCGTAATAGTAGCGGGCGGTCGCCTCGACCGGAAACGGCTCGCCCGGCCGGATCGGCCGGTCGGCGGCGGACAGCTCGAGCTTCAGCTGCGGCGGGACGAAATCCTCGACCCGGAACTCGACACTGCCGATCGCCGGCGCCTTCGGATCGAGCTTCAGCTCAACCCGCCAGGTCCCGAACCGCGCATCGCGCGCCAGCTCATAGGTCTCATCGTGGCCGCCGAGCTTATCGCCGGTCAGCTGGCGGCGGTCGACTTCGACGCCGTCCGGCCGCAACAGGCGCAGCGTCAAGGGCAAGCCGCCGACCGAGGCTTGCTTGTCGTCGCGCACCAGCGCCGTCAGATGGACCGTTTCGCCCGGGCGGTAGATGCCGCGATCGGTATAGAGATAGGAGTCGACCGGGCCCGGCTGCGGCGGGCCGCTGACCCCGCGGTCGGACAAGTCGAAGGCGGCGCGGCCGACCTCGAGGAAATTGAAGTCGCCGCCCGGACCATAGGCCATGACGGCGAAGGGTTCGTCGCCGCCGCTGCCGTGCAGGAGACCGCCGGGGATGCGGGCGAGCCCGTCCTTGTCGCTGGTGACCGCGGCCAGTTCGGCGTTGTTGCGCGCGTAAAGCTTGAGCGTCACCCCGCCCACCGGCTTTGCGTCGCCGAGCGAGCGCACCGCAACCGCCATCCCGTCGCGGCCGCTATAGGTGGTCAGGCCGAGATTGGAGACCAACACCCAATTGGTAGCGGGCTGGCTGCCGTCGCCTTCTTTCGCGTCGGGGCGGTCGACGACCGCTAGATAAACTCCCGGGCCCTTGTCGCGCAGGATGTCGCCCAAGGGGATCGCGGTGGCGACCGGGCGGTTGCGCTCGCCGGTGATCGTCATCCCGCCCTGCCAGACGAGGCTTCCGCTCTGGTTGATCAATTCGTCGATGCTGTCCGGGTCAAAGCTCATCGTCAGCTTTTCGGCGTTGATGCTGGGGACGAGGTTGCGCTCGTTGATCCGCACCAGCTTCAATTTCACCTTGTCGAGGTTGATCGTCGTCACCGGCAGCCCGGCGCTGCCCTCGCGCGGCAGCACATAGCCGGTGCCGGCAAAGCTGATCGATGCCTTGCGATCGGGGACGACGATGCGACCCTTCCAGCTCTCCAGCGTTTTCTCGCCGGTGACCGCCGGAAACCCGGGCAAGAGCTCCACCTCATAGGTCTCGCCGTGCTTCAATCCATCGAGACACAAGACATCGCCGCGGGCGGTGACGATGCCGGCAAGTTCCGGTGTCGTCTTCACGTAATCGCCGTAGGAAATATCGGCCCCGCCCGCGATCTTCTCGTTGAAGCGCAGACAGGCGCGTGGGCTATCGGCTTCCGCCGCAATCTCGACCTTGGTCACCCGGAAGGCGACGAGGCGGCGCAACTGCTCGACCCGCTCGGCGATATTGGCGGACTTGGTCAGGGCGAGCCCCGCCTCGAAGGCGGCCAGCGCGTCCTTCGGCTTGTCGTGGCGGTCGAAATCGCGGCCGATCAGAAAGAGCGCCGTGCCGCGCTCGACCGGGTCCGGTGATTTGACGTAGGCGTTATAGGCGCTCGCCGGGAAATGGTCGTCCCGGCCTTCGGCCTGGGCTTGGGCGAGGCGCAACCAGATGAGCCCGTCATCGGCGCCATAGGCGATGGCCCGGCCAAGATCGTCGATCGCCTGAGAATAGCGGTTGGCGCGGAATTCGGCGTCGGCATCGCGGCGCAGCCGGGGGATCAGCGCCGGCTGCTTCTTCGCGGCGGGGATGCTGTCGATCAGCTGCTGGCGATATTCATCGCCCGCATCGGCCAGGTCCTTCGACTGGTACCCCTGCGCCACAGCCGGAGCGGCGAACAGGACGACGACCAACAGCGACAATGTACGCAACATCGACCACCCCATCCCCGAATGGCGTAGCGAGCGCAACGCGGCGTTCGCCTGCCGCGCGGGCTCGTTCCAGGCAGATTGCGTGTTCGCCCCGTTCCTCGCAATCACAACCGCGATGACCGGGCCTTGAGCCAGCCACGCCACCTGTGCACTGTGCCGACATTCGCCAATCACCCGATCGGAGAGGCATCATGAGAATCGGTTTTGTCGGCCTCGGCATCATGGGGCGGCCCATGGCCCACAACCTGATGAAGGGCGGCCACCAGCTGTTCGTCTACGGCAAGCGCACGGTGCCGCCGGAAATCCGCGAGGGCGCGACCGTTTGCGACACACTCAAATCACTCGCCGAAGAGGCCGAAATCATCATCATCATGGTCCCCGACACGCCCGATGTCGCGGACGTGCTGTTCAGCCCCGAAGGCGTCGCCTCCGGTCTCGCGCCGGGCAAGACAATCGTCGATATGAGTTCGATCTCACCCATCGAAACCAAGAAGTTCGCCGCCGAGATCGAGAAGAAAGGCTGCGACTATGTCGACGCTCCGGTGTCGGGGGGCGAAGTCGGGGCCAAGGCCGCGTCGCTGACGATCATGGTCGGCGGGACGCAAGTTGCCTTCACCCGGGTGAAGCCGCTCTTTGAGCTGATGGGCAAGAATATCACCCTCGTCGGCGAAGTCGGCGCCGGGCAGACCACCAAGGTCGCCAATCAGATCATCGTCGCTCTTACCATCGAGGCGGTGGGTGAAGCCTTGCTGTTCGCCTCCAAGGCCGGCGCCGACCCCGCCAAGGTGCGCGAGGCGCTGATGGGCGGGTTTGCCTCCTCGCGCATTCTCGAAGTCCACGGCGAGCGCATGATCAAGCGCACCTTCGATCCCGGCTTCCGCATCGAATTGCACCAGAAGGATCTGAGCCTGGCATTATCCGGCGCCCGGGCGCTCAACCTGTCCTTGCCCAACACCGCGACCACCCAGGAACTGTTCAACGCCGCCGCCGCCCTCGGTGGCAAGGGCTGGGACCATTCCGGCCTCGTGCGCGTCCTCGAGCACCTCGCCCAGCACCAGGTGGCAAAGGGGTAGGAGCCCCGCCCCTCTTCCGCACCGCGGGAGAGGGTGCCTGAGGGCAGAGCCCGAAGGCGGGTGAGGGTAGTCGCGACCGAAAGACCCTCACCCTCCCAGCGCTCCGCGCTGGGCCCCTCCCTCTCCCACATTGCGGGCGAGGGGCCTCAACTCACTTCAAATCGACGAACTCGACCCAGTTCGGCATCTTGCCCATCGCGTACTGCTGGAGCGGCGTAAGCGCACCGTTCTTCGCATTGATCGTGTAGGCCGTCATCTGGTTGGAATCGAGCCCGACCGACAGCAAAAACCGTCCGCGC
>CAVTGB010000005.1:0-3259 GCA_963734125.1 uncultured Alphaproteobacteria bacterium | reverse complement strand
GTACGCCGCATATCGCGAGGCGGCGCCGAGTAAGACCTACTGGCGCTTCGCCAATTTCATGCTGCCGTTCTGGACCCAGACGCCGCAGGGCAAGTTTACCGAGCACCTGCACAACCGCGCGTGGGTGCCGATGGACGACACCCACACAATGTTCGTCAGCCTGACCTGGCGGCGCCAGCCGCCCTCGATCGGCCCGATGAAGAACGGCCGGATGATGCCGGGCTTCACCCGCGCCTTCGACTACCTGCCGAACACCAGCGACTGGCATGGCCGCTGGCGGCTCGCCGGCGGACCCAGGAACGACTGGCTGGTCGACCGCGAGGCGCAAAAGACCGGCGGCAACTACACCGGCATCACCGGCATCCACGCCCAGGACCAGGCGGTGACCGAGAGCATGGGCGCGATTACCGACCATCTGTTCGAGCATATGGCGCCAAGCGACCGGATGATAATGGCGACGCGGCGGCGCCTGTTGAAGGCGGCGCGGGCATTGGCCAAGGATAAGATCGTGCCGCCCGGGGTCGATGATCCCGCGATCATGTATCCGGTGCGCAGCGGCGATTTCGTCGCCGATGCCAAGCTCGCCTGGCGCCAGGCCTACGACCGCCAGATGCAAGCGTCGGTGCGCCCGCTGCAGGAGGCGGCGGAGTAGCAGAAAGAAACTCTTTAACGCAGAGGACGCGGAGGAAGCGTAAAGGACGCAAAGGGGGCTTTTGCCGATTCGCGCCCCTTGCGAACCCTTTACGCCCTCAGCGTTAAAGCATTCTCTTTTTAATTCTCACTTACAAATTCATAGAACGCGGCGAGGAACGCATCCCTTTGCTCGTCGAACGGAGCGTGGCCGGCTTCTGGCAGCACGATGAGCCGCGATCCTGGGATGAGCGCCTGGTAGGCTTCGCCGAATTGGGGCGACACGAGGCCATCCTTTGCGCCCCACAACAGAAGCGTCGGCACGTCGATGCGGTGCAGCCATTTGGCCAGGCCCGGATTGTGGAAGCGCGGGCGATAGGCGAGCCGCGTGACGGTGGCGCTGGTTTTCGCGGCGAGGTTCATGTCGGTCTTGCCGAGATCGGCGACCCGCCGCGCGGCGCGTTCGGGATTGGCGTAATACCGCCGCAAATTCTCCTCGACCGGCATGCGGAAGATGTCGGGGATCGCTTCGCCCGCGGCGGTGATGCCGACCGCGCCGACGAGGGTCAGGCTGGCGAGGCGCGCGGTATTGCGCACCGCCAACTCGGCCGCGACCCAGCCGCCGAGCGAGGTTCCCATCAGATGAACGCGCTCGAGGCCGAGCGCGCGCAAGAGATCGAGGTGGAAATAGGCGAGGTCGGCGACATCGTCGAGCCAGGGCGGGTCGTCCGAGTGACCGAAGCCGGGATGCTCGGGCGCGAACACCGCGAACCGTTGCGACAGCTCCTCGAGAAACGCCATCCAGCCGGTATGGCCGCCGGCGCCATGCAGGAAAACCAGCGGCGGCCCGTCACCGCCCATCGGCCCGCCGTGGAAGAGGCGGACGCTGCAGCCGGCGACCGTTACTATCTCGACGCTATGCGGCATCCCGCCCTCTCGATCTCGCGAGAATGTAGACCCGTGCCGGCCATCGTGCGAGGCTCGGACAGACGCACCGAAAAGGATCACCGGCATGCTCAAGATCTATGGCATTCCGCGCTCGCGCGCCTTCCGCACGCTGTGGATGGCAAGGGAGCTCGGGCTCGAATACGACAACATCCCGATCGATTTCGCCAATGACGGCACGCGCGCTCCCGAATACCTCGCGGTCAACCCCAATGGCCACGTGCCGGCGATCGACGATGACGGCTTCATCCTGTGGGAGTCGATGGCGATCAACCTTTATTTGGCGAAGAAGTACAGCCGGGGCAGCCTCTATCCGATCCTGTTCGAGGACGAGGCGCGCACCTGGCAGTGGAGTTTCTGGGGGATGACCGAAATCGAGCGCCCGGTGCTGACCGCGATGTTCCACCGGGCGATCCTGCCCGAGGCCCAGCGCGACGCCAAGCTCGCCGACGAAAGCGAACGCCAGCTCGGCCGCCCGCTGATGGTGCTCGACGCCGCGGTGGCCAATTCGCCCTACCTGCTGGGCGAGCATTTTACCGTCGCCGATCTCAATGTCGCGAGCATCCTCTCGTGGGCGCGCCCGGCGCGGATCGATTTCGGGGCAGTCCCCAAGGCCGCCGATTGGCTGAAGCGCTGCGCCGAGCGGCCGGCGGCGCGCGCGGCCCGCGAGCTGCAGCGGTAGGCGCTGTGATGATGCATCGGCGACCAACACGGCGGCGCTTGCTCGGCCTCGCGCTGGGCGGGCTCGCGGCGCCGCGTGTGATGATCGGAGGTGGCAGGGCCATGGCGCAGGGCACCCCGGAAACAATTGTCTACGTCTCGAACGCCGGCGACCCGACCGTCTCGGTGATGGCGATGAACCGGGCGAGCGGCGCGCTCGACCTCATCGAGAAGACGCCGATCCCCGGCGCCGACAAGCCGTCGCCGACCAGCATGCCGATGGCGCTGAGCCCCGACCGCCGGTATCTCCATCTCGCGCTGCGCAGCGAGCCGTTTGTCGCCGCGAGCTTTGCGATCGATCGGGCGACCGGGCGGTTGAAGCATCTCGGCAACGCCCCGCTCCAGGCCAGCATGGCGTACATCATCACCGACAGGAGCGGCCGGTTCCTCTTGGCGGCCTCCTATCCCCAGTCGATGCTGACGATCAACCCGATCGACGCCGAGCACCGGGTCTCGGGTCCGCCGACGCAGGTGCTGCCGACCAAACCCAAGGCGCATTGCGTCCTGGTCGACGCCGCCAACAAATTCGCCTACTGCACCAACCTCGGCGGCGACATCATCATGCAGCTGAAGTTCGACGCCGCGAAGGGCATGGTGTCGCCCAACACCCCGGCCGAGATCGCGACCCGGCCGGGCGCCGGCCCGCGCCACATGGCCTTCCACCCGAGCGGGCGGTTCTTGTACCTGATCACCGAAACCACTGCGACGATCGGCACCTATGCCGTCAATAAGGCGAACGGCACCCTCACGGAGCTGCAATTCGTCGACATGATGGCCCCCGGCTACAAGGGCGAGATCGCCGCCGCCGATCTGCACGTCACCCCCGACGGGCATTTCATCTACGGCAGCGAGCGCAAGACCAATACGCTGACCGGGTTCCGCATCGACCCAGCGCGAGGCACGCTGTCGCGGATCGGGCAGCTGGCCGACCGAAACCACGCCGCGCGGCTTCGCGATCGACCCG
>CAVTGB010000004.1:0-153678 GCA_963734125.1 uncultured Alphaproteobacteria bacterium | reverse complement strand
CAAGCGGATCTCCTTCGATGACGAGTCGCTCGGCCTGGTCGTCCTGGTCGCCATGCTGGGCGAAGACGCGCCCAGCGCAGTGCCGATCGGCGGCGCGCCGCTCACCGGGACGAGGGCACCAACATCTACACCGAGCCCGGCGCCTGCTGGCCTCGGTGTTCGCCCCGGCCCGCTGGGCGGGATCCTGGCCAAGGCCCGCGCGGACCTCATCCACCGGGTCCGGCTGCTGCTGGACGAGGAAATGGTCAGGTTCGTCGAGGTGATCGAGCTGGCCGGGCCCTGCGACGACGTCGCGGCGATCCGGCTCTACCAGGCGGAATACTCGCTCGAGGCGGTCAGGTGACAGCGAACACGATCGGCGTGACCGGACTGGCGCATTCGCGCCTGCCCGCCAGGCTGGCCTCCCTCACCGAGCTGACCCGGATCGCGGCCGGAAGAACCGGATCCGAAGGGTTCAGCCAGGAGCTTCTCGCCGACGCGGAAACGCTGCTCCGGCGGTCCGGCGAGCGGATGCGGATGTCCGGCTCGCACACCGTGGTCGCTCTGGCGGGCGGCACCGGCAGCGGCAAGTCCTCGCTGTTCAACGCCCTGGCCGGGGCGCCTTCTCGCCCGCCGGGGTGATGCGCCCGACCACCAAGCACCTGCACGCGTGCGTGTGGGGGATGGAGGGCCGCTCCGCTGCTGGACCGGCTCAGCGTCCAGCGGCGGCACCGTACGGCGCGCCAGCGCCCTCGATGAGGGCGAGGCGTTGCTGACCGGGCTGCTCCTGCTCGACCTGCCCGATCACGACTCGGTGGTCACCGGCTCGGCGGCGATGGTCGATCGCCTGGTCAAGCTGGCCGACATGCTGGTCTGGGTGCTGACCCGCTGAAGTACGCGGACGCGTCCGTGCACCAGCGGTACCTGGTGCCGCTGGCCGGGCACGCGGCCGTGACCACGGTGGTGCTCAACCAGGCCGACACGCTGACCCCCGATCAGGTCGCCGACTGCGCGGCCGACCTGCGCCGGCTGCTCGACGCCGAAGGGCTGCTGGAGACGCCCGTGCTGGTGACCTCCGCGGCCACCGGAGCCGGTCTTCGGTGAGCTGCGCCGCACACTGGCCGCCGCGGTAGCGGCCCGGCGGGCGGCGAGCGACCGGATCACCGCCGACATCGATGCCCTGCTGGAGCGGTTCGCCGTCTACGCCGGTGACTCCGTGCCCGGGTGGCTGCCGCCAGCGGTACCGGCGCCGCAGATCCCGGCCGCCCCGATGGCCGATGAGGCCGGATCCGCCGCCGCGCGAGCCGGTCCGGCGTTGTCGCGGACGCCGGAACGGCCGCCCTGGGAGCAGGACGGCTGGGTTGATCACGACGACGCCGGGGTCACGGCGCGGGCGTCCAGCCCGCCCTGGCCGGACGCGAGCCCCAGAGCCGGGAACGACCCGTCGCGGGAACGGCCTCGACGGTCCGGCGAACGGCCGCGCGGGCGGCCCTGGTGAGTGGCAGCCCTGGCAGACGACCGCCGCGCCGACCAAGCCGGCTTCCACGGCGCGTCCGCCCTGGGAAGACGCCACGCCCGACGGCCAGGGTGGCGGGGCGGCCGCCCTCGACCCCGTGATGTACATCCCCTCGGGTCCTGCCGCCGCGCTGACCGGCGCCTTCGCCAAGGCCGCCGGGGTGGCGGCCGCGACGGAGACGCTGAACGGCGCCCGCGAGCGCCGGGCCGCGAGCTACATCGGCTGGCCGCCCGGGCGGCTGGCCGCGCGGCTGCGCGGCGCCGACCCGACCTCGGCCCGCAAGCTGCTGGCCGGTGACGGTGCCGGTACCACCCAGGCGCAGCGATCGGATATCGACAACGCGATCACGGTGTTCGCCGATGAGGTCGGCGGCTCGCTGCCGGAGCCGTGGTCGCGGACCGTGCGGGCGGCGGCGCGGTCGAGGGCCGACGAAGCCCAGGCGGCCCTGGGCGCGGCCGTGGCCCAGGGACTGCCGCCGCGCGACAGGGTCGCCGGCTGGTGGCGGCTGATCGCGGCCGTGCAGTGGCTGCTGATGCTGCTGACCGTGGCCGGCCTGGTCTGGATCGCCCTGATCCTCTCCCTCCACGGGTCGCACAAGTCGTCCTCGCTGATCAGCGACACCTCACTGGTGCCCTGGCTCGCCGTCATGGTGGTCGCGCTGTTGCTGCTGGGCTGGCTGATCGAATCGTGGTGCCAGAACATGGTGGTGCTCGCGGCCGACCGCGAGCGAGACAAGCCAACCAGGCCATCACGTCCCGGATCGCCGCCGTCACCCGCGAACTGGTCCTGGCTCCCACCGGCCACGAACTCGCCGACTACGAGCACTTCCGCGCCGAGCTGGCCGCCGCCCGCGACCGCGTCCTCGCCAGCTGACCGCCGCACGGACCCCGGACGTCCGCCCGCCTTTCGTTAGCCGAACGGGGCGTGGTTCACGCTCCCCGGTCCCTACCGGAACCGCGCGACCCCCGCCACCAGCTCACCCTGGTTCCAGGTACGGCCAGGGCCCTACGGACGGCCGAGCCACGCCGCCAGCGGCGGCGGGTCATCGGCCCGGGTGGCCCAGGCGATGTGGCCGTCGGGTCGGATCAGGATGGCGCGGAGGCCGGCCCATCCGGGATGATCTCCCGCGAGCTCCGCGGTCACGACGTCCAGGCGGCCGGAGTAGCTGGCGGGGGCATAGTCGGCCTGGGCGGGCGCCGCGGGCGCCAGGTTGAGCAGGACAAACTTCGCGGCGGGCAGCAGGCCGAAGATCGTGGCGACGCGGGTGCCGCGCAGGTCGAGGTCGGGAACCCGCCCCCCGCCGCCTCGTCGGCGGCGGGGCGGAGGTCGGCGCGCGGCCCGCAGGGATCGGCGGCGGGCCGGCGGAGGGATCGGCGGGCCGGCGGAGGGATCGGCGGGCGGGCCCGGAGGGATCGGCGGGCAGGCCCGGAATCCGCGGCGGGTACGGATCGCTAGGCCGGACAGGCGGAAGGCGAGCTCGCGGGACAGGGACGGGTGCGCGCCGAGGATCGCGTTGAATCTGTCCCGCAGCGCGATGCCTTCCCGGCTCGCGGTTGGCGATCAGCCCGCACTGCGCGAGCGAGTCGTCGATCACGTCGAGGCCGACGGGGAACCGTTCGGCGTGGTAGCTGTCCAGCAGGCCGGGGGGCGCCCAGCCGCGGATCTCGGCGGCCAGCTTCCACGCCAGGTTGGTGGCGTCCTGCAGTCCGAGGTTCAGGCCCTGTCCCCCGGCCGGGTAATGGACGTGCGCCGCGTCCCCGGCCAGCAGCACCCGCCCGGCCCGGTAGCGGGCCGCCTGCCTGGCCGCGTTGCCCACCCGGCTCAGCCACATGTCGGGGGTCTCCCGCATGCCGAAGTCGGTGCCGGCGACGCGCAGCACGCTCGCCCGCAACTCCCCGAACGTCACCGGCTTGTCGACCAGGTCGTGCAGCGTCGCGTGGTCGATGACGGCCACCCGGTACCGGCCGGCGCCGATCGCCACCAGGTACATCGACCCGCCCGGCTGGTTCAGGGTCAGCGTCGGGACCTGCGGCGGGTCGGTCAGCTCGACGTCACCCAGGATCGTCTGCCAGGTGTCCGGGGTCCCGGCGAATTCGATCCCGGCCGCCGCGCGGGCCACGCTCGCCGCCCCGTCGCAGCCCACCGCGTAGGCGGCGCGGACGACCACCGGCCCCACGGGTGTGTCCACGTCGAGGTCGACGCCGGCCTCGTCCTGCCGCAGGCCAGTAACGACGTGCCGCCTTCAGTACGGCACGCCCAGCTCGGCCAGGTGCTCCTCGAGCAGTTCCTCGGTGCGCCGCTGCGGGAGGAACAGCGTGTACGGGTAGCGGGTGGGGAGGAACGAGAAGTCCAGCCGGTTCTTCAGCAGCGCGAAATGCGAGGACGGCACGGGAGTGCCTTCGGCCAGCCAGCGGTCTACCAGCCCGCGCATCGCGAACTGCTCCACGGTGCGCGGGTAGACCGTGAGCGCCTTGGAGTGCGGCGGCCGCTCCGCGCGCCGTTCCAGGACGACCGGGCGCACTCCCCCGCGGTGCAGTTCGGCAGCGAGCCACATGCCCACCGGGCCGCCGCCGACGACGGCGACGTCGTACGCGTTCATCACGAGGTACGAGTAGTCGACGGCGTCGGCGACCTGGTCCGGGCCGCCCGGCGGGAGCGGAGGGGTCTGCGGGAGCGAAGGGGTCTGCGGGAGCGAAGGGGTCTGCGGGATCGAGGCCGCTGCGAGGCCAGCGCCCTGATCGCCGCGGCGAAGGCGCCCGGACTGGACCGCAGGTCCCGTGCGATGACGCCGTCGGCGGCCAGCGCCTGGCAGGCCTGCAGCGCGTAGCGCGGCTCGATCGAGGTGCGCGCCGCCGCGATGGCGGCCGACTCCTCGAGGTGGCCGCGGAACCATTCCGCCGCCTCGGCGAGTGCGTGGAGGAAGGCGGTGACCACGGCCCGGTCGGCCGGAAGAGTGGACGCACACGGCGTTGAGGGCGAACTCCTCGGTCACCGGTCCGAGGTTCGTGAAGCCGGCGTCGGTGGCCATGGCGTCGTACGGGATCATCTGCAGCGCCGCGTCGATCGTGCCGGCCTGCAGCGCCTTCCACCGCTCGACATGCGAGCCTTCGAGTGCGAAGTCGTAGTCGGCCGGGTAGGTCAGGCCGTGCGCGGCGAGCATCCGCTCCGCCACGTGCCGGGTCCCTTCGGTCAGGGATGAGGTCCCGATCCGGCCGCCGCGCAGGTCGCCGACGCTGCGGTGCCGGGGTATCGCGATCATCGACAGCGGCGGGCGGTCGATGAGGCCCGCCACCACGCGCAGCGGGCCGCCGGCCACCGCGTCCGCGATGCTGCCCTCCGGCGCGGTCAGCGCGATGTCCACCGCGCCGTCCCGCAGCGCGTTCGTCACCCCATGGGTGGTGCCGAGGATCTGTTCGGTGGCGCTGAGCCCGCGGCGGTAGAGGAACCCGCGCTCCTGCGCCACCCACAGCGGGACGTTGACATAGGCCGGGGCGACGACGCCGACCGTGATCTCGCGTCATGGGCCCGATCATTCCGCCGCGAGGCCGGATCGGCGGCACAGGAAGCGTACCCGGCGTTGATCTGGGATTCCGGCCAGACCTTGCCTTTCTTCAGCGCGATCTCGGCCGAATCGGACCACAGCCGGATCTGGCCGGCCGCCATCGCCTGCAGCTGGACGTGACACGCCCGGGCGAGCAGGACGCGCGCGCATCACCGCCGTCGCGGCATCGGGCCCGACGGTCACCAGCCCGTGCCGGGGGACCAGGCAGCCGACCCCGTCGCCGATCGTCTCGGCGAGGGCCCGGCCAAGCTCGGCGGAGCTGATCAGGCTGCCGGTCCGGGTGAAGCGCGCGATCTGCGGCTCGGCGAACTCGACCCCGTCGTGCGAGATGGCCAGCAGCGGCTCGTCCAGCGCGGCGAAGGAGACCGCCGCCGGGGCGTGCGTGTGCACCACGCTGCCGACGTCGGGCCTGGCGTTCATCACCTCGGTGTGGATCGGGTACTCGATGTGCCGCGGCCCGCTGCCCGCCAGCACCTCGCCGTCGGGGGAGACCAGCGCGACCCGGTCGTCGGTCACCTCCTCGAACGACCATCCCGCGCCGTTCGTCCCAGGCCCCGCGACCCTCCGGGTCGCGGACCGACGCGTGGCCCCACACCATGTCCGACTGGCCGCTCGCGCCGAGGGCCCGGTTGGAGCCTGGGCGGCCTCGGCGATCAGGCGTTCGGCGGTGTCCATGCTGTGTTCCCCGCCGGCTCAGGCGAACCGGATGTTGACGCTCTTGAGCTGGGTGTAGGACTCGATCTCCTCGAGGTCCTCTTCCCGGCCGACGCCGCTGTTCTTGACGCCGCCGAAGGGCGCGCCGAGGAAGTGCCTGGCGGTCTCGTTCACCCACACGTAGCCGGCCTTCACGTCCCGGCAGAACGCCATCGCGGTCCGCAGGTCGCGGGTAAAGACGCTCGCGGTCAGCCCGTACTCGACGCCGTTGGCGATGGCCACCGCCTCGTCGTAGTCCGTGAACGGGATCGCGGCCAGGACCGGGCCGAAGATCTCCTCCGTGGCCAGCCCGGCCGGGTCGACGTCGGCGAACAACGCCGGGCTGACGAAGTTGCCCGCGCCCAGGTCCCCCTCGGTCAGCCGCTCGCCGCCGGTCACCAGCCTGGCCTGCTCGCTCTTGCCGATCTCGATGTAGGACAGCACCTTGTCCAGCTGCTGCCTGCTGACGATGGCGCCGAGATCACTGGCCGGGTCGAGCGGCGGGCCTGGCCGCATGGCGGCGATCCGCTCCCCTACCCGGGCGACGAAATCGTCGTAGCAGTCCCGGTGCACCAGCAGCCGCGAGGTCGAGCCGCAGGACTGGCCCTGCCAGGTAAAGTTCATCCCGCGGATCGCGCCCTCGACGGCCAGGTCCAGGTCGGCGTCGGGGAAGACCACGATCGGGTTCTTCCCGCCCAGCTCGAGCGTGACGGTCTTCACGCCGCGGGCCGCGGCGCTGGCCTGGATGCGCCGCCCGGTGGCGGCGCTGCCGATGAAAGCGACGCGCGGGATGCCGGGGTGGTGGGCCAGCGCGTCCCCGACCTCGGTGCCCAGCCCGGTCAGGATCTGCACCACGCCGGGCGCGAACAGCCGCTGCAGGTCCTCGCCCATCGCCAGCGCCGACAGGGAGGTGAACTCGGACGGCTTGAGGATCACGCTGTTGCCGGCCAGCAGCGGCGCGGCGAGCTTGGTCGCGGCGAACATCAGCGGGTGATTGAACGCGATGATCCGGGCGACCACGCCGAACGGCTCACGCACCGTGTAGTGGAGCCGGCCGGGGGTTTCGGGCATGGTCCGGCCGCGCACCTCGAGCGCCAGGCCGGCGAGGTACCTGATCTGGCTGGTGGCGAGCCCGATGTCGTTGCGCATCTCGTGCAGCGGGCTGCCGTTGTCCAGCGAGTCGAGCCGGGCGAGTTCCTCACCCCGCTCGGCTACCGCGTCGGCGAAGGCGAGCACCGCGGCCGCGCGCATCTGCGGGTCGGTGGCGCGCCACCCCGGCGCGGCCCGTTTCGCGGCGGCCACGGCGACCTCGACGTCGCGCTCGTCACACCGGGGAATGCGCCCGATGACGCCGTTCGTCGCGGGGTTGACCACGTCCAGGGTGGCTCCGGAGACCGCGCCGACGCGTTCGCCGTCCACCAGGGCGAGGCTCAGTGTGGGTCCACCGGTCGAGGTTACCCTAGCCGCTACGGGCCGCGTAGCCATCCGGACGAACCCGCACGTCCACCAGGACGCACTGCCCGGAGCGGGCCGCGGCGGCCGCGGCGGCGAGCGCGGGCCGGCAGCCCCGTCGGTCGCGCACCTGATCGGCCGCGCGCCAGCCGAGCGAACGGGCGAGGGCCTGGAGGTCCCGGATCGGGATCGGAGATGGCCTGGCCGATCCAGGAGTTCCGAGCCCGCCGCCCGCGCTGCACCGCCATGCGCTCCTGGTGCACGACGTCGTTGCGATCTCGCCGCCCGCGTCCGGCGCCGCCTCGGCCGCGTTCTTGACCAGATTGAGAAACACCTGGAGCAGGAGGTCGCGGTCGCCATGCACCGGCGGCAGCGAGGGATCGTAATTCTCGTTGAGCCGAACATGCTGGGCAAAACCCGATTGCGCGATCCGGCGCACCCGGTCGAGCACTTCATGGATGTTGACTTCGCCGCGGGTAATCGGACCGTAGCCGGCAAAGGCCTCCATGCGGTCGACCAGCGCCACGATGCGATCGGTCTCGTCGCAGATCAGCTGGGTCAACTCGCGCCCGGCCGCGTCGGCATCCTGCTCCAAAAGCTGCGCTGCGCCGCGAATGCCCGAGAGCGGGTTTTTCACCTCGTGCGCCAGCATCGCAGCCATCGCCGTCACCGAACGCGCGGCGTTCCGATGGGTCAGCTGGCGGTCCATCTTGTCGGCCATCGAGCGCTCGTGCAGCGTCAAGACCAGAAGGTCGGACCCCTCGCCGGCGGGAGCGCCCTCGATCGTCACCGAACGAGAGGCAAGGCGCGGGCCCTCGACGAGGACGTCGAATTCTGCGATCGACCCGCCGCTCTTCCACACCGCGTCGGCGAGCGCGAAGAGCGGGCTCTCGGGCACGATGACATCGGATAGTGGATGGCCGATCAGCGCCGCGGCGCTGACCCCGAAAAACTGCTCCGCCGCCGGATTGGCGAAACGAACCTTGCCGGCGCGGTCGAGCGTCAAGACCGGATTGGGCAGAGCGGCAAGGAGCGTGGCGGCATCGGGCAGCGCGGCCGGGGGCGCGGATGGCACCGGGGGCGGCCGGCGGGAGCGCACCGAGATCACGCCGCTTCCCGCTCGATCAGCGGCTCGTAAAAGGCTTGCAGCAGCGCCTTGACCCGCGGCACGTCGTCGGTGCGGTTGACCTCGGCGCGGAACTCCGCCGACCCTGGCAACCCCTTCGAATACCAGCCGAGATGCTTCCTGGCGATGCGCAGGCCGACCGCCGTACCGTAATGGCTCAGCATGTCGTCGTAATGGCGGCGGACGATGTCGAACTGCCGATCGAGCGGCGGGTCGGGGACGCGGCGCCGGGTGCGCAACCACTCGATCACCTGCCCGATCAGCCACGGACGGCCGTAGCAGCCGCGCCCGACCATGACGCCATCGGCGCCCGATTGCGAGAGGGCCTCGTCGGCCTCCTCGAGAGTGGTGATGTCGCCATTGACGACGACCGGGATCGCGACCGCCTCCTTGACCTCGCGAACAAACCGCCAATCGGCGCGACCGGCATAGAATTGGCAGCGGGTGCGGCCGTGCACCGAGATCATGCGGATGCCGCAGGCTTCGGCGATCCGTGCGAGGCGGGGCGCGTTGCGGCTCGTGTCGTCCCAGCCGGTGCGCATCTTGAGGGTGACCGGGAGATTGACCGCGCCCACCGTCGCCTCGAGAATGCGCGCGGCACTGAGTTCGTCACGCATCAGCGCCGAGCCGGCGTGGCCGCCCACGACTTTTTTGACCGGACAGCCGAAATTGATGTCGATCAGAACCGCGCCGCGATCGGCGTTGAGTTTGGCCGCCTCAGCCATGACATCGGGCTCGCAGCCGGCGAGCTGGACCGCCATCGGCTGCTCTTCGGGGCAGCTTTGCGCCATCGTCAGGGATTGCCTGGTCGCACGGATCGCTGCCTGGCTCGCGATCATCTCGGAGACGACGAGCGCGGCGCCATGGCGCTTGACGAGGCGGCGGAACGGCAGATCGGTCACCCCCGACATCGGCGCCAGGATGACCGGGTCTGCGAGCGCAACGGAGCCAAGACAAATGCTCACGGATTACTCAATTTTCCGAAATGCATAAAAATTAGGCAGATATGTTATCCCAAAACTTGTTGCGTCGCAACATCACGGCTCCCTTGGGATGAGATTGCGTCGTCGCTCCGCTCCTCGCAATGACGATAGAGGACTGTCATTGCGAGCGAAGCGCAGCAATCTCGTCGAACGCGTCCTCGCTGAACCGGCGTCTCGCTAGCCGGCCCACGGGTTCGCGGTTAGTTTACTGCAATGACTGCTACCTATGCTCTGATCGTGGCGGCCGGACGCGGCACCAGGTTCGGCGGAGCGCTGCCTAAGCAATATCTCCCGCTCGGCGGGGCAAGCGTGCTGCGCCATGCCGTGGCAGCGTTTGTTGCGCACCCACGGATCGCTGGCGTGCAGGTCGTGATCCGCGCGGAGGATCGGGGCCAATTTGAAAAAACCGTTGCCGGACTCGCGCTGCTGCCGCCGGTGCCGGGCGGGGCCGAGCGGCAGGATTCGGTGCGGCTCGGTCTCGAAGCACTCGTCCCTCATGGTCCCGCGCGCGTCCTCATTCACGATGGCGCCCGCCCCTTTCCCGACACCGCGCTGATCGACCGCATCCTCGACGCCCTCGATGACGCGCCGGCCGCGATCCCGGGGCTGCCGCTCGGCGACACCGTAAAGCGGGTCGAGGAAGGCCGCATCCAGGGCACTGTCGACCGCTCCCAACTGTGGCGGGCGCAGACCCCGCAGGGCTTTCATTTCGAGGCCATTCTCGCGGCGCACCGGGCGGTTGCCGGACACGTCTTGACAGACGATTCGGCGGTTGCCGAGGCCGCCGGGATGGCGCCCGTCGTGGTGCCGGGGAGCGAGGACAATTTGAAGGTGACGACCGCGCGCGACCTCGCCGCGGCCGAGCGGCTCCTCACCGCGCGCCGCGGTGATATCCGGGTCGGCCAGGGTTTCGATGTCCACCCGTTCGGCCCGGGCGACCCCGGCGGCCACATCATGATCTGCGGCGTCGCGATCCCCCATGAGGCGAGCGTCGTCGGCCATTCCGATGCCGATGTCGGCCTGCATGCGCTGACCGACGCCCTCCTGGGGGCGATCGGCGCCGGCGACATCGGCGTGCATTTCCCGCCGAGCGACCCCCAGTGGCGTGGCGCCGCCTCGGACCAGTTCCTCGCGCACGCCGCCCAGCTGGTGCGCGACCGAGGCGGCGATATCGCCGCGGTCGACCTCACCGTCATCTGCGAGCGCCCGAAGATCGCGCCGCACCGCGCGGCGATGATCGAGCGCGTCGCCGCCATCCTCGCCCTCTCGCCGGCGCGCGTCAGCGTCAAGGCGACGACCACCGAAGGCCTCGGCTTCACCGGCCGGCGCGAAGGCATCGCCGCGCAGGCCGTCGCGACCGTGCGCCTGCCGCTTTAGCGCGACGCTTCCAAGACAATCTGAAAACTTTGTCGTCCCGGCGAAAGCCGGGACCCATCCATGAAAGGATGAACCACGGAGAGACGGAGGACATCGAGGAAGAGGGAGGATTTTCATTCTGGTGGCGGCAGGGTCCGTCCGTCATCAATTCGTGTGTTTGCAGCATGGATCCCGGCTCGCGCCGGGATGACTCAAAAATAATCGGGTCTTTCTCTTTGGCCTCCGTGTCTCCGTGGTAAAGCTTCCCGATGGCTCGGGCGTTCGCAACTAGCCTCAGCAAATGATCGAGCGTCTCGGTCTGCCGCTGCGCCACCCGGCGGCACTGCTTGCGACCGGGTGCGGCATCGGTCTCCTGCCGCTGGCTCCGGGGAGCTGGGGGTCGCTGGCCGCCCTCCCCTGCGCCTGGGCGATCGGCGCGCTCGCCGGCCCGGCCGGGCTCCTCGCCGCCGCCGTTCTCGCCTTCGCGCTGGGCACTTGGGCATCGGCAACGCTCGCGCGTGCCAGCGGCCGCCCGGACCCGCAATTCATCGTCATCGACGAGGTCGCCGCACAATGGCTGGTGCTGGTGGCAGCCCCCCTCGATTGGCGCGCCTATCTGGCCGCCTTCGTCCTGTTCCGGGTGTTCGACATCTGGAAGCCGTGGCCGGTCCGCGCGATCGAGCGTCGGGTCGCCGGCGGGCTCGGCATCATGCTCGACGACATAATAGCCGCGCTCTACGCTATCCTCCTCCTCTTACCCGGCGAAGGAGTGTTTGGTGTTCGACCCTGAGACCCTCGCGCTCGCCGAAGAGGTTCTCGATCTTTGCCGGGCGCGCCATTGGCACCTCGCAACTGCTAAATCCTGCACCGGCGGGCTCGTCGCAGCGACTTTGACCGCGATCGCCGGGTCTTCCGGGGTCGTCGAGCGCGGCTTCGTCAGCTATTCGAACGACGCCAAGATCGAACTCCTGGGCGTTCCTTCGGACACCATCGCGGCGCACGGCGCGGTCAGCGGCGAGACCGCCATCGCGATGGCGCAGGGCGCACTCACCCGGGCGCCCGTCGATCTCGCGGTGTCGGTCACCGGCGTCGCCGGGCCCGGCGGCGGCACCGCCCAAAAGCCGGTCGGCCTCATTTATGTCGGCCTCGCGACAAAAGATGGCGCCGCCCGCGTCGAGCGCCGCGTCTTCCCCGGCGATCGCACCGCGGTCCGCAACGCCACCCTCGTCCTCGCCCTCGAACTGCTGCGGGACGCGGCCGGCCCGCAGTGAGGCCGGCGCGCCGACGAGCGGCGGTAGCGCGCGAATTTCATTGCAGCCGAACCTCCCGGGACGCAGCATCCGCGGCAACGACCCCATGGGGAGGCGGCGATGGCAATGCTGAGTTTTGCGATCAACCAGCGGCGGCCGCTCGCCGAGGGGCGATCCTTCGGCGCTGCCGGCGCCTACGAGCAGATCGACGGCACCGCACAGTTCGCTGTCGATCCGGCCCATCCCGACAACCGCGACATCACCGATATCGCTCTGGCGCCGCGCGACCCCGGCGGCCTCGTGCGCTTTTCCGCCGATGTGACGATCCTCACCCCGCGCGAGCCGGAGCGCGGCAACCGCCGGCTGCTCGTCGATATTCCCAACCGCGGCAACCGCCTCGCCATGCGGTTTTTGAACAGCGCGCCACCGGCAATCCCCGGTGCGCCGATCGATCCCGGCGACGGGTTCCTGATGCGCCAGGGCTATACCGTGGCGTGGTGCGGCTGGCAGCACGATGTGCCCGATATCGCGGGCCTCATGCGGGCTTCGGTACCGGAAGCGCGGACGGCGGAGGGAGGCCCGGTTCGCGGCCCGCTGATGGTCAGCTTCCGGCTCAACGCGCCGAGCCAGGTCCAGCTGCTGTCGGACCGGGCGCATCGGCCCTACCCGGCCGCCGATCTCGACGATCCGCACGCGACTCTGCTGTCACGCGACGCGGAGGGCGCTCAACCGGTGACGATCCCGCGCGAAGAATGGTCGTTCGCCCGGTTCGACGGCGAGAGGCCGGTGCCCGACCCGCGCCACATCTACCTCAGGGCGGGCTTTGTCCCCGGCCGGATCTACCACGTCGTCTACACGACCTCCGGCGCGCCGGTGATTGGCCTCGGGTTTCTGGCAACCCGCGACCTTGCGAGTTTTCTGCGCCACGAGACGGCGCGGCCGGACAACCCCTGCGCCGGCCAGATCGATCACGCCTTTGTCTTCGGCGCGTCGCAAAGCGGCGCCTTTCTGCGCCAGTACCTCTATCTCGGCCTCGACCAGGACGAGCGCGAGCGCCCGGTGTTCGACGGCTACCTCGTGCATATCGCCGGCGGCGGACGCGGCGCCGACTTCAACCAGCGCTTCGGCCAGCCGTCCAACACGCTGCGCCCGCGGATGCGGGACACGCCGCCGTTCACCGATGTGCCTGAGACCGATCCGGTAACCGGGCAGCGCGCCGGGCTCCTCGACCGGCAAGCGACACACCGGCAGCGGCCCAAGATCTTCTTTACCAATTCGTCGAACGAGTATTGGCGGGGCGACGCCTCGCTGATCCATACAACCCTCGATGGGTCGCAGGATTTGGAACCCTCGGCCGAAGTACGCATCTATCACTATGCCGGGACCCAGCATGGTTCCGCCACCTGGCCCTTGGCCGACCTCAACCCGCTCGACGGAGCGCGCGCTCAGTGGTCGATGAACACCGTCGATTACCGGCCGCTATTGCGCGCCGCGCTGGTGCGGCTCGATCGTTGGGCGAGTGCGGGCGAGGCGCCACCGCCGAGCCGGCATCCGCGTCTCGCCGACGGCACCGCGGTCGTGGCCGAAAGCACCGCCGAGATCTTTTCCCAGATCCCGGGGATGGGCTTCCCCTCGCCTCTGCAACAGGGTGCGCGCAACGATTTCGGGCCCGATGCCGACCGCGGCATCCTGACGACATTGCCGCCGGTGCCGGGCCAGCCCTACTCGCGTTTCGTGCCCACGGTCGACCGCGACGGCAATGATGTCGCCGGCGTCCGGCTGCCCGATCTGACGGTGCCGCTGGCGACGCATACCGGGTGGAACCTGCGCCATTCGCAGATCGGCGCACCCGGCCAGCCGCTCAGCTTGATGGGCGGCACCATGCCATTCGCGGCGACAAAACGAGAGCGAGAGGCCCGTGGCGACCCGCGCCGGCCGATCGCCGAACGCTACGCCAGCCGGGACGCCTACCTCGATGAGGTGCGTCGCGCCGCGCAACGGCTTGTCGACGACGGATACATGCTCGCCGACGACCTCGAACTGGTGGTGGCCCAGGCCGCCGAGCGCTTCGACATCTTCGCGCGACCCGGCGCAAGCTGACCGCGCGGCGCTTTTCCCGGCATCGGCGCGGGCCTATCATCGCTAACGGTCGTCTGTCCTCGCCGTGAAGGAGCCCTCCGATGCTGCTGCGCAACGCCTGGTACATTGCCGCCTGGGCCGACGAGATAGGCGAGTGGCCGCTCTCCCGCCGGATCTGTAACGATGCGGTCGTCCTCTTCCGCGACGGGGCGGGCAAGGTGGGTGCGCTCGCCGACCGCTGCTGCCATCGCGCCGCGCCGTTGCATCGCGGGACCGTCGTCGAAAGCGGCATCCAGTGCGGCTATCACGGGCTGGTGTTCGACACCGTCGGGCGCTGCGTCACCATCCCCGGGCAGCGGCTGATCCCCGAGGACGCCCGCGTGCGCTTCTATCCCGCGGTCGAGAAGGACCAGCTGGTGTGGCTGTGGATGGGCGATCCGGCGCTCGCCGACCCCGCAGGAATCGTCGATTTCCCCTACCACAATGACAAGGCGCGCTGGCCCAACAAGCACGACGTCTATCCGATCAAGGGCAACTACATGCTGATGGTCGACAATCTGATGGACCTGACCCATCTCGGCTATCTCCACGCCAAGACCGTGGGCGGCAATCCGGCCGCGCATGTCGATGCCAAGATGAAGACAACACGCACACCTACGGGCCTTAAGTTCATCCGTTGGCTGAAGAATTCGGTGCCGCCGCCGAGCTACGTCAAGGCGGCCGGGTTCCAGGGCCGGGTCGACCGCTGCCAGCAATTCGAGTTCGTCGCGCCGTCCAGCGTCCTGCAATGGACCGGCGCCACCGATGCCGGTACCGCCACCGATGACCCCGAGCGCGATTTTCGCTTCCAGTTCCGCCTCTTCCACGGCCTTACCCCGGAGACCGAGACGAGCTGCTTCTACTTCTGGTCGTGCGCCAACGGCTACCGGCAGAACGACCCCGAGGCGACCGAGCAGCTCTACCGAGAGATCGCGCCGACCTTTGTCGAGGACCGCGAGATGGTCGAGGCGCAGCAGGTGCGGCTCGACGAATTCGGCGAAACAGGGCTCGTCGACATCGCATCCGACGCCAACCGCATGCATATGCGCCGCATGGTCGAGCGCCTGATCGCCGCGGAGCAATCGGCCCGCGCAGCGGAATAGCCGGCTATACCGCCCGCTTGCCGGCTGGACCCTGTACCGGCGCGCCGTAAAGGTTCCGCGCACGCTGTTCGAAAGCAGCGACCATGCGGCGCACCGCTTCGTGGAACAAGAGCTCGATGACGCGCTGCAAGATCCGCGACTTGAACTCGAAATCGACAAAGAAATCGATGCGGCAGCCGCCCGGCACCCGCTCGAAGATCCAGTGGTTGTCGAGGTATTTGAACGGCCCCTCGCTATAGGCGACATCGATGCGGGAGGGCGGGGTGAGCGTGACCCGCGAGGTAAAGCGCTCGCGAAACACGCGGAAGCCGATGATCAGATCGGCGACGATCAGGTCGGGCTTGCGTTCGCGGATCCGCGCGCCGACGCACCACGGCAGGAATTCGGGATAGCGCTCAATGTCGGCGACCAGCGCGTAGAGCTGCTCCGGCGTATAGGGAAGCACGCGCTGCTCGGCATGAGTGGGCATCCCTAAAGGCTAAGCCCTTCCGGCAAATGCAGCGGCGCGCGCGGCCTTGAGGCGGGCGAAATCCTCCCCGGCGTGATAGGAGGAGCGCGTCAAGGGCGAGGCCGCCACCATCAGGAACCCCTTGCCGAACGCCTGCCGGCGATAGCTCTCGAACGCTTCCGGCGTCACAAACCCGGCCACCGCACGATGCTTCGGGGTCGGCTGGAGATACTGCCCGATCGTCAGGAAATCGACGTGCGCGGCGCGCAGATCGTCCATCACCTGCAGTATTTCGGCGCGCTCCTCGCCGAGCCCGACCATGAGCCCGGATTTGGTAAACCCCGCCGGATCGAGCCTCTTGGCCTCATAGAGGAGGCGCAGCGAATGGAAATAGCGGGCACCCGGCCGCACCTCGGCGTAGAGCCGCGGCACGGTTTCGAGATTGTGGTTGAGGACCTCCGGGCGGGCCGCGATCACGGTCTCGATCGCGCCCTCCTTATGCAGGAAATCGGGGACCAGCACCTCGATCGTCGTCTGCGGCGCGGCCGCGCGGATCGCCGTGATCGTTTGGGCGAAATGCCGGGCACCGCCGTCCTCCAGATCGTCGCGGTCGACCGAGGTGACGACGATGTGCTTGAGGCCGAGCGCGGCAACCGCCTCCCCTACCCGCTCCGGCTCATGTGGGTCGACCCGGTCGGGCCGGCCCGTTGCGACGTTGCAGAAGGTGCAGGCGCGGGTGCACACCGCCCCCAAAATCATCATCGTCGCGTGCTTTTCCTTCCAGCACTCGCCGATATTGGGGCAGGCCGCCTCTTCGCACACGGTGTGGAGATTGAGTTCGCGCATGAGCTGGCGCGTCCTGTGGTATTCGGGCGACCCCGGCGCCTTCACCCGGATCCAAGGTGGCTTCCGCGGGCTCGGATGGTCCGGCCGCGCCGCCTTTTCCGGGTGTCGCTGGGGTAGTGGGGAATTGGTCACCAATTTCCTCAGACCGTCATGGCCGGACTTGTTCCGGCCATCCACGCGGATCCCCAGGACAAGCCCGGGAATGCCGGAAAGAATGGCGGGACAGGCTAGAAGTGGATGGCGCGGCCATAGGCGTCAAGCACGGCTTCGTGCATCGCTTCCGAGATTGTCGGATGCGGGAAGATCGTGCGGATGAGTTCCGCCTCGGTGGTTTCCAGGGTCTTGGCGATGGCGTAGCCCTGGATCAGCTCGGTGACCTCGACGCCGACCATATGCGCGCCGAGGAGCTCTCCGGTGGTGCCGTCGAACACCGTCTTCACCATCCCCTCAGGCTCGCCCATCGCGATCGCCTTGCCGTTGCCGATGAACGGGAAATGCCCGACCCTTACCTCGTGACCGGCCTCGCGCGCGGCTTTCTCGGTCAGCCCGACGCTGGCCACCTGCGGCCGGCAATAGGTGCAGGCCGGGATGTTGGTCAGATCGAGCGGGTGGACGTCGTTCTGCCCGGCGATGTGCTCGACGCAGATCACCCCCTCGTGCATCGCCTTGTGCGCGAGCCATGGCGGCCCGACCACATCACCGATCGCGTAGAGCCCCTCGTCACCGGTGCGCAGCCATTCATCGACGACGATGTGGCTGCGCTCGACTTTGGCGCCGGTCCCTTCGAGCCCCAAATCCTCGACATTGCCGACGATCCCGACCGCCAGGATCACCCGCTCGACGCTGACCTCGAACGCCTTGCCGCCCGCTTCGATCTGCGCATTGACGCTATCCCGGGCGCGTCGCAAACCCTTCACTGTCGCGCTCGTGTGGATCGTGATCCCCTGCTTCTCGAAGCTCTTGCGGGCGAAGGCGGAAATCTCCTCGTCCTCGACCGGGAGCACGCGGTCGAGCACCTCGACGACCGTCACCTCGGCGCCCATGTCGCGGTAGAAGCTGGCGAATTCGATGCCGATCGCGCCCGAGCCGACGACCAAGAGCGATTTGGGGATCGCCGCCGGCACCATCGCCTCCTTGTAGGTCCAAATCAGCTTGCCGTCGGGCTCGAGCCCGGGCAGCGAGCGGGCCCGCGCCCCGGTCGCCAGGATGATGTGCTTCGCGGCGAGATCGGCGACCGCCTTCCCGTCCTTCGCCACGGCGAGTTTGCCCTTGCCGGCGAGCTTTGCCGCGCCGTCGAACACGGTCGCCTTGTTCTTGCGCAGAAGAAACGCGACGCCGTTCGACAATTGCTTGGCCACCGCCCGCGAGCGCGCCACCACTTTTTTGGCGTCGAAGCCGATGTCGCTCGCCGACAGGCCGAACTGGTCGAGGTTATGCAGCAGATGATTGATCTCGGCGGTGCGCAGCAGGGCCTTCGTCGGGATGCAGCCCCAGTTGAGGCAGATGCCGCCCAGTTGCTCGCGCTCGACGACCGCGGTCTTCATCCCGAGCTGCGCCGCCCGGATCGCCGCGACGTACCCGCCCGGTCCGCCGCCGACCACGATAAGGTCGAAGGATGTCTCCGCCATTCCGCACTCCGTCCGTCATTCCCGCGCAAGCGGGAACCCAGGGGCCCAAATTCCCGTCGCCTACCCTGGGCCCCCGCCTTCGCGGGGGTGACGGGTAATTATCACAAGAGCATCGTCAGCGGGTCTTCGATCAGCTTCTTGAAGGCGGCGAGAAATTGGGCGCCGACCGCGCCGTCGACGACGCGATGGTCGGCCGACAGCGTGCAGGTCATCACCGTGGCGACGTCAAGCTGCCCGTCCTTGACGACCGGCCGCTTCTCGCCGACCCCGACGGCGAGGATGCAGCCCTGCGGCGGGTTGATGACGGCGGCGAACTCGCGGATGCCGTACATGCCGAGATTGGAGATCGAGAACGTGCCGCCCTGGAACTCCTCGAGCTTCAGCTTGCCGGCGCGCGCGCGTTCGGCGAGGTCCTTCATCTCGGCGGCGATCTGCGCCAGACCCTTCTGGTCGGCGCCCTTGACGATCGGGGTGATCAGCCCGTCGTCGAGCGCGACGGCGACCGAGATATCGGCCCGCTCCCACAACAGGATCGCGTCGTCCGACCACGACGCATTGGCCGCCGGCACCTGACGCAACGCCAGCGCCGCGGCGCGGATCACAAAGTCGTTGATCGAGATCTTGGTTTCCGATTTGGCGTTGAGCACCGCACGGATCTTCAGCAGATCGTCGATCACGCAATCGAGCGACATATAGAAATGCGGGACTGTCTGCTTCGCTTCGGCGAGGCGCCGCGCGATGACCCGGCGCATCGCGCTGTGCGGCTTTTCGCGGTAGGGCGGGCTGCCGGCGAGCGCCAGCATCTGCGCCTTGGCAAAGACCGGCGCGCCGCCGGCGAGCGCCGGCTGGGGTGCTGCCGGCCCCGACAATGACCGTTCGATATCGGCCTTTACGACCCGGCCCTGGGGCCCCGAACCGCGGATCGCGGCGAGGTCGATCCCGGCATGAACCGCCATCCGGCGGGCGAGCGGGCTGGCGAAGACCCTGCCGTTTCCTGGCGCCGGCCCGTTGTTGAGAGCCCCCACCCTAGCCTCCCCCGCCTGCGGGGGAGAGGTGCTCCTAGTTGCTCCCTCCCCCGCAGGCGGGGGAGGGTTGGGGTGGGGGCTTGCGGCGGGCGGCGCCGGCGCCGGCTCGCGGGTGGTGAATTTGTCGAGCGCGCTCGGGTCCTCGCCTTCTTCGAGGAGGAGCGCGATCGGCGCGTTCACCTTGATCCCCTGCGCGCCCTCGGGGACGATGATCTTGCCGAGACGCCCGTCGTCGGCCGCCTCGTATTCCATCGTCGCCTTGTCGGTCTCTATTTCGGCGATGACGTCGCCCGAATGCACCGCGTCGCCCTCTTTCTTCAGCCAGCGGGCGAGATTGCCTTCGGTCATCGTCGGCGACAGCGCCGGCATGCGGATTTCGATCGGCATCCACCATCCCCTTCTCGCCCCCCCCCGACCGTCATGGCCGGGCTTGGCCCGGCCATCCACGGGACAGTCGAACGGGAAGGCGTGGATGCCCGGATCAAGCCCGGGCATGACGTTTGTTACCGGTACGTCACCTCGCGCGCGGCGGCGACGATGTCTTCGACCTGCGGCACGGCGAGACGTTCCAGATTGGCGGCGTAAGGTAAGGGCACGTCCTTGCCGGTGACGCGCTTGGGCGGCGCATCGAGCCAGTCGAAGCATTGTTCGACGACGATCGCGGCGATCTCGGCGCCGATCCCGGCAAACGGCCAGCCCTCCTCGACCGAGACGATGCGGTTGGTCTTTTTGACCGAGCCGACGACGGTCTCGACATCGAACGGCCGCAGCGAGCGCAGATCGATGACTTCCGCGGAAATACCGGCCTTCTCCAGTTCGTCGGCCGCCTGCATCGCGAGCCTCACCATGCGCGAGAAGGCGGTGATCGTCACCTGGTCGCCGGCGCGGGCGATGCGCGCCTTGCCGATCGGCACGAGGAATTCGTGATCATCGGGCACCGCGAAGCTCTCGCCGTACACCAGCTCGTGTTCGAGAAATATCACCGGGTTGGGATCGCGGATCGCCGATTTGAGAAGCCCCTTGAAGTCGGCGCCGGTATAGGGAGCGACGACCTTCAATCCGGGGACATGCGCATACCAGCTCGCATAGCATTGCGAATGCTGCGCGGCGACCCGCGCGGCGATCCCGTTAGGGCCGCGGAAGACGATCGGCGTCGACATCTGGCCGCCGGACATGTAGCGGGTCTTGGCGGCCGAGTTGATCAGCTGGTCCATCGCCTGCATCGCGAAATTGAAGGTCATGAACTCGACGATCGGCCGCAGCCCGCCGAAGGCGGCGCCAATGCCGAGCCCGGCGAAACCCTGCTCGGTGATCGGCGTGTCGATGACCCGGCGCGCACCGAATTCCTGCAACAACCCGTGGCTGACCTTGAAGGCGCCCTCGTATTCGGCGACTTCCTCGCCGATCAAGAGGACGCTCTTGTCGCGCCGCATCTCCTCGGCCATCGCATCGCGCAGCGCCTCGCGCACGGTCTGGGTGACGGTCGTGCCGGTGTACTCCTCGGGAGCGGGAGGTGTTGGGCCCGGCGCGGCACGTCGAGGCTCGGCCGGAGCGCGGGCTGCCGGAGCGGGCGGCGGCGCCGGTTGTGGGCGGGCCGGCGGCAGCTTCACCGTCGCCGCGCCGACATCCTCGCCATTCTCGGCGATCAGCGCGATCGGGGTGTTGACCGCAACATGGTCGGTGCCTTCGGGAATGACGATCTTGGCGAGCACACCCTCGTCCACCGCTTCAACCTCCATCGTCGCCTTGTCGGTCTCGATCTCGGCCAAGACGTCGCCCGCGTGCACGGTCTCACCCTCGCTTTTGACCCAGCGCGCGATCTTGCCTTCGGTCATTGTCGGCGACAGCGCCGGCATCAGCACTTGGCTAGCCATTCACGTCCTCGCCGTCATCAGCGGTTCGTCGCCCGCGCGGTTCCCGCTCCGCCCGCCCCTGGAAATTAGGCGTCGGCCAGCACATCCGTCCACAGTTCGCTCGGATCGGGCTCCGGGCAGTCCTGAGCAAACTGCGCAGCTTCGGTGACGATGTCACGCGCCCTTTTTTCGATCTGCTTCAGCGCGTCTTCATCGGCCTGGTGCTGATCGAGCAAGCGCCGGCGCAGATGGTCGATCGGGTCGTGCTCGGTGCGCATCCGGTTGAGTTCGTCCTTGCTGCGGTATTTCGCCGGGTCGGACATCGAGTGGCCGCGATAGCGGTAGGTCAACATTTCGAGAATGATCGGCCCCTGGCCCGAGCGGGCGTAGTCGGCCGCCCGAAGCGCGGCCTGGTTGACCGCGACCACGTCCATCCCGTCGACCTGCTCGCCGGGAATGCCGTAGGGGAGGCCGCGGTGAAACAGATCGGTGCGCGCGGAAGCGCGGCTGACCGATGTACCCATGCCGTATTGGTTGTTTTCGATGACATAGACGACCGGCAGCTTCCACAGCGCGGCCATGTTGAAGCTCTCGTAAACCTGGCCCTGGTTGATCGCGCCGTCGCCGAAATAGGTCACCGAGATGTGCCCGTCCTCCTTATAGCGATGGGCAAAGCCGAGACCGGTGCCGATCGGCACCGGGGCGCCGACGATGCCGTGTCCGCCGAAAAAATGCTTTTCCGGGCTGAACATGTGCATCGAGCCGCCCTTGCCGTGCGAATAGCCGCCGCGCCGCCCGGTCAGTTCGGCCATGACGCCCTTGGGGTCCATCCCGCAGGCCAGCATATGGCCGTGGTCGCGGTAGGAGGTGACGCTGGTGTCGCCGTCCCGGAGCGCGGCCTGGATCCCGACGACCACCGCTTCCTCGCCGATATAGAGGTGGCAATAGCCGCCGATGAGGCCCATGCCGTACATCTGCCCGGCGCGCTCCTCAAAGCGGCGGATCAGCAGCATGTCCCGATAAAAGCGCAACAAGGCGTCGGTCGAGACCGCAGGCTCGGCCGGCGTGACCACTTTCTCCTTGCGCTTGACTGCCATCTGCTGTCCTCCGGGCTCGCGCCGGAGCATGCGGTCAAATCGATTGGTTTGCAACCTCAGGGGGGACAATCCTTTGGTCGGAAAGAGGAAATCGCGGCACGGCAGAGCGGCGAAAAACACCGCGCCGGCTTGCCGGCATGGGCCGCGCTCAGGGTTTGCCGGAAGCCTTCTGCGCCGGCTCGATGATCACGATCTCGCCCGGCGCGGCGGCATCGAGGGTGCGGCGCACCTGGGTGTCGAGAAGGTCCGGATCGACGTGATCGGGCCGCATATGGGAGACCCTATGCTCGAGCGCGGCTCGCTCGGCTTCGGCGGCCGATAAGTTCGCCTTGGCGAGGTGCAGCTCCTGGGTGACCTGGACCCAGGCGCGCAGCCCGCGATCGCCTTCGACGAGGTGATAGGCGAAATAGCCGGTCACCGCCAAGCCCAACACGGGAGGCACCAACACCTTCGCCCGCCGGCGCATCTCGCGCAGCACGATCATTGGCGAAGAGCATCACGCGCCGTTCCCGCCGTCTATAGTATTGTCGTCCCGGCGAAAGCCGGGACCCATGTCCCAAGCATATCCTGCGCTGATAAGTGGGTCCCGGCTTTCGCCGGGACGACAATTTACCTTACCGCTTGAGCGCCGCACGGCCCGGATAGAGCGCCGATTCGCCGAGTTCTTCCTCGATCCGGATCAATTGGTTGTATTTCGCCAGCCGGTCGGAGCGCGATAGCGAGCCGGTCTTGATCTGCCCGGCATTGGTGGCGACCGCAAGATCGGCGATCGTCGCATCCTCGGTTTCGCCCGAGCGGTGCGAGAAGACCACGCCATAGCCGGCGCGCACCGCGATCTCGATCGCCTCCAGCGTCTCCGACAGCGTGCCGATCTGGTTGACCTTGACGAGGAGCGCGTTGCCGACGCCCCGCGCGATCCCCTCCGTGAGCCGCGCCGGGTTGGTGACAAAGACATCGTCGCCGACGAGTTGGATTTTCTGCCCAAGCTCGCGGGTCAGGAGCTCCCAGCCCTCCCAGTCGTCCTCGGCCATGCCGTCCTCGATCGAGGCGATCGGGTAGCGCGCCGCCAGGTCGGCGTAATAGGCGACCATTCCGGCGGCATCGAGCATTTTCTTTTCGCCGGCGAGGTTATACTTGCGGTCGCGGTAGAACTCGCTCGCCGCCGGGTCGAGCGCCAGCACGACATCTTCGCCCGGCTTGTAGCCGGCGGCCTCGATCGCCTGCATGACGAACCCGAGCGCCATATCGGCTGAGGCGAGGTTCGGGGCGAACCCGCCCTCGTCCCCGACATTGGTGTTGTGACCGGCATCGTGCAGCTTCCGGCGCAGCGCGTGAAAGATCTCCGAACCCCAGCGGATCGCCTCGGTGACAGAGGGCGCGCCGACCGGCACGATCATGAATTCCTGGATGTCGATCGGGTTGTCGGCGTGCACCCCGCCATTGACGATGTTCATCATCGGCACCGGGAGCGTGCGGGCGAAGACCCCGCCGACATAGCGGTAGAGCGGCTGGTCGAGCTCGATGGCCGAGGCTTTGGCGCAGGCGAGAGAGACGCCGAGCACCGCGTTGGCGCCGAGCCGTCCCTTGTTCGGCGTGCCGTCGAGCGCAACGAGGGTACGGTCGATCTTCAGCTGGTCCGCCGCATCAAATCCCGATAGCGCATCGAAGATCTCGCCGTTGACGGCGCCGACCGCCTCCCGGACGCCTCTGCCGCCGAAGCGCGCGCCGCCGTCGCGCTTCTCGACCGCCTCATGCGCCCCGGTCGAAGCCCCCGACGGCACCGCGGCGCGACCCTTGGCGCCGCTATCGAGCGTCACCTCCACTTCAACCGTGGGATTGCCCCGGCTGTCGAGGATCTCGCGGGCGTGAATATCGGCGATCGCGGTCATCGGGTCCTCATATCGCTAAAGCCCCTCGCCCGCACCGCGGGAGAGGGTGGCCGGCGCGACAGCGGCGGCCGGGTGAGGGTGCTTAGCCCGGAACGACATAGCCCATTCTCCCCCTCACCCCAACCCTCTCACCCGGTGGGGGCGAGGGAGAATATCAGCGCGCCTTGGCGAGGCGATCGAACGCGATCAGCGTTTCGAGCAATTCGGGCAGTGTCTTCAGCGGCAACATCGTTTGCGCCTCCGCGGTGCCGGCGTGGTCGGGGTCCTGGTGGGTTTCGAGGAACATCGCGGCGACGCCGATTGCGGCGGCGGCGCGCGCGAGGATGGGACCGAATTCGCGGTTCCCGCCCGAGCGGTCGCCGAGGCCGCCCGGGCTCGCCACCGCGTGCGTTGCGTCGAACACCACCGGGTAGCCGGTCTGCGCCATGATCGGCAGCGCGCGCATATCGACGACCAGATTGTTGTAGCCGAACATGGCGCCGCGCTCGCACAACAGGATCTGGTCGTTGCCGGTCGAGGCGATCTTCGCCGCAACGTTTTGCATGTCCCAGGGCGCGAGGAACTGGCCCTTCTTGACGTTGACGGGCTTGCCGGCTTTGCCCGCCGCCAAGAGGAGGTCGGTCTGGCGGCAGAGGAAGGCCGGAGTCTGCAATACGTCGACCACCTCGGCGACCGGGGCGCATTGCTCGGGCGCGTGAATGTCGGTCAGGACCGGGAGGCCCGTCGCCTCGCGCAGTTCGGCAAGGATCGGCAGCCCGGCCGCGAGGCCGATGCCGCGCTCGCCGCCGAGCGAGGTGCGGTTCGCCTTGTCGAACGACGTTTTGTAGATGAGGCCGATCTGTAATTTTCGGGCGATCTCGGCCAACGCCGCGCCGGTTTCCAGCGCATGGGCGCGCAATTCCAACGTATTGGGCCCGACGATGAACACCAGTGGAAGATCATTGCCGAGCGTCAGATCCGCGACTGAAACGTGGCGAGGGGGCATGCTCTCCCGATCTCCCTGACTTCACGTTCCTGGCGAAGGCCGGGACCCATTTTTCAATCGCCTGGGACGCGGATCAATGGGTCCCGGCCTTCGCCGGGAACGCGGACAAGCTCTACACCAGGCGCGACTGGTCGAGGGCGGCCTTGACGAACGAGGTGAATAGCGGGTGCGGCTCGAACGGCTTCGATTTCAGCTCGGGATGGAACTGCACGCCGATGAACCAGGGATGGCCGGGGATTTCGACAATCTCCGGCAGGAGGCCGTCGGGCGACATGCCGGAGAACCGCAATCCCGCCGCTTCCAGAGTGTCGCGATAGGCGATGTTGACCTCGTACCGGTGACGGTGCCGCTCGCTGATATGGGTCGTACCGTAGACTTCGGCGACGTGGCTTTCGGGATTGAGCACGGCATCGTAGGCGCCGAGCCGCATCGTGCCGCCGAGATCGCCGTTGACACTGCGCTGTTCGAGCTCGTTGCCGCGGATCCATTCGGTCATCAGACCGATGACCGGGTGCTCGCACGGACCGAACTCGGTCGAGCCGGCGCCCTTCAGCTTGGCGAGGTGCCGCGCCGCTTCGATCACCGCCATGTGCAGGCCGAAACACAGTCCGAGATATGGCACCGAGCGCTCGCGGGCAAAGCGCACGGCTTCGATCATGCCTTCGGTGCCGCGCTCGCCGAACCCGCCGGGAACCAGGATGCCGTGCACGCCCTCCAACCGCAGCAACGCCTCCGCCTCGGTTTCGAACGTCTCCGAATCGATCCAGTCGAGGTTGACCCGGATGTTGTTGGCGATGGCGCCATGGGTCATCGCCTCGGCCAAGGATTTGTAGCTGTCGGGCAGGTGGGTGTACTTGCCGACGATGGCGATCGTGACCTCGCCCTCGGGGCGGCGGATGCGGTTGACGATCGCGTCCCAGCGCGTGAGGTCGGGTTCGGGCGCATCGAGCCCGAAATGGGCGCAGACCTCGCGGTCGAACCCCTCGGCGTGATAGGCGGCCGGCACGGCGTAGATCGTGTCGACATCAAGCGCGGGAATGATCCGCAATTCGCGCAAATTGCAGAACAGCGCGATCTTCTTGCGGGCGCCTTCCGGGATCGGCCGGTCGCAGCGGCATAGGAGGATGTCGGGCTGGATGCCGAGCCCCAACAGCTCCTTCGCCGAATGCTGGGTGGGCTTCGTTTTCAATTCGCCGGCCGAGTTGATCCACGGCACCAGCGTCAGGTGGACGAACATCACGCGCTCGCGGCCGAGTTCGTTGCCGAGCTGACGGATCGCTTCCAGGAACGGCAGGCTTTCGATGTCGCCGACCGTGCCGCCGATCTCGCACAGCACGAAATCCTCGTCAGCGAGATCGGCGAGGATGAATTCCTTGATCGCGTCGGTGACGTGCGGGATGACCTGCACCGTGGCGCCCAGATATTCGCCGCGCCGCTCGCGGCCGATCACCGTCGAATAGATGCGGCCGGTGGTGACGCTGTCGCTCTTCCTCGCGGCGACCCCGACATAGCGCTCGTAGTGTCCCAGATCGAGATCGGTCTCGGCGCCGTCGTCGGTGACGTAGACCTCCCCGTGCTGGTAGGGGCTCATCGTGCCGGGATCGACGTTGAGGTAGGGGTCGAGCTTGCGCAGGCGCACCGTAAAGCCGCGCGCCTGTAACAGCGCGCCGAGCGCCGCCGAGCACAAACCCTTGCCGAGGGAGGAGACCACGCCGCCGGTGATGAAGATGAACCGCGTCATGGACCTTCAGTGTATAGCAACCGGCGGGCGCGTCCCATGGCAATCTCGTCGCGGCGTGGTTTCGCCGCACGATTGGGGCCGCGGACCTCCGGCCCGCATGCGGCCGGGACGGCGGTAGCCTCCCGACAATTCGTCGAATCGATGCGCGGCAGAGGCAGTCCGCCGGCGTAACTCACTTGGCCAGTGGCGCGGTTGGTGGGGCGGGCGGGGCAGGCAGGGCCGGGGCGGCCGGGTTCGGCAGCGCTGGAGCGGCGGGACCGGCGGGCAGCGCCGGAGCGGCGGGACCGGCGGGCAGCGCCGGCGGCGGCCCGCCCTCGTCGATGATCGAGCGCGGCGCGCGGGTCGAATTGCTCAGCATTACGAGGAGGATGCTGGTCGCGAAGAACGCCGCGGCGAGGATCGCGGTGGTGCGGGTCAACAGGTTGGCGGTCGAGCGTCCGGTCATGAACCCGGACATGCCGCCGCCCCCCATGCCGAGCGCACCACCTTCGCTCTTTTGCAAGAGCACGACGCCGACGAGCGAGATCGCGATCAGGACGTGGATAACGAACAGCAATATGATCATGGGCGGCGCGGCGTCTCGGTCAGTTCGGGGTCAGGGCTCTATGTAGGCGTTTCCCCGGCGGCTGGCTACAGGCGGTGGCCGGCGCGCGACATCTCATCCGACGGCCGCTCAGCGACAGGCCGCGGCGATGGCCCAAAAATCCTCGGCCTTCAGGCTGGCGCCGCCGACGAGGGCGCCGTCAACATCGGGCAGGCCCAAGATCTCGGCGGCGTTTTTCGGATTGACCGAGCCGCCGTAGAGGATCCGCGTGCCCGACGGGATATGGCTGCGGATCGCCCGATGAATGTCGGCGATGTCGGCATTAGTCGGGACGAGCCCGGTGCCGATCGCCCAGACCGGCTCGTAGGCGATGACGAGGCGCTGGGCCTCGGCGTTTTCGGGCAGCGAGCCGGCAAGCTGCGCGGTGACAACCGCGACCGCGCTGCCCGCTTCGCGCTCGGCACGGGTCTCGCCGACGCAGACGATCGCGACGAGCCCGGCGCGCCACGCGGCCTCGGCCTTCGCCCGCACATCGGCGTCGGTTTCGCCGAGCCCATGGCGGCGCTCGGAATGACCGAGAATGACGTGGCTGCACCCGGCATCCTGCAGCATCTCAGCGCTGATCGAGCCGGTGAAGGCCCCGGCCGGCGCGGCATGACAATCCTGGCCGCCGAGGCTGACAGCGCTGCCGGCGAGGGCCTCGCCGCCAAGTACTTCGCCAATTGATGCGAGCAGCGTGAAGGGCGGGCAGACCAGGAGGTCGCAGGCATGCCGCCCCCCTGCCCGCTCGGCGATGGCGCGGGCCAGCGCGATACCGTCGGCGCGCCGCCCGTTCATCTTCCAGTTGCCGGCCACAAGCTGTTTCCGTTCAGGCATTTTCCCTCTCCCCGCGCCCGGCGCGCCGCAATCGGGCGATGTTGCGGCCGGGCCGGGCCATCTCTATCTTCCCGACTACGATCACACCGGGATTTGCCGAGGTCAACCGACCGCGACACCCGCCAAATCGGGCATTTTGCGCCATGATGCAATGGATCCGGGGCAGAGCGGGCTCCATCGTCGTCAAGGTCCTTTTCGGGCTGTTGATCCTCTCGTTCGGGTTCTGGGGCATCTATACCCGATCGGATTATTACCAGGGGCACTCGCCCGATACCGTCATCGCCACGGTCGGGTCCCAAAGCATTCGCGCCGAGGATTTGCAGGCGGCGTTGGTGCCTGCGCTGGAGCGCCTGCGGGCGCAATTCGGCACCACGATCGACCCAAGCCAGGTGAAGCAGCTGGGAATCCTCGAGACCCTGCTCGGGCAATTGGTCGACAGGAGCCTCCTCGACCAGGAAACCGCGCGGCTCGGCCTCGATGTGTCGGACGCCGAGGTGCGCGACGCGATCTATTCCAACCCGGCGTTCCGCGGGGCCGACGGCAAGTTCGACCGCCAGCTTTTCGCCGGGTTGCTGAGCGCCAACCGGCTGAGCGAGGATCAGCTGGTGGCGCGATTGCGGCAGGAAATCCCGCGCAGCGACATGCTGCAGGCGATTACCGCCGGCATCGGCTTGCCGCGCCCGGTGGTCGAAGCCCTCTACCGCTATCGCAATGAAAAGCGGCTCGCCGACATCGTCGCCTTCCCGGCCGCTTCGGTCACCGATATCGGTGCGCCGAGCGAGACTGATCTCGACAAATTCTACAAGGACCATCCCGATCTGTTCCGCGCCCCGGAGTACCGCGGCTTCACGGTGGCGAGCCTGTCTCCCGCCGATCTCGAACCCAACGGCGCAATTGCGGAGGACAAGCTCCGCAAGGAATACACCGAGCGCAAGGACGATTTCGAGACACCGGAGCGGCGCGACATCCAGCAGATCCTCGCGCCCTCCGAAGACAAGGCCAACGAGGCCGCGGCGGCGGTCGCGTCGGGCGAGGATTGGACGGAAGTCGCGACGACGATGGAGGGGCAGGACCCGGACACCGTCGACCTCGGGCTCTTGAGCCGCAAGGACATACCGCACGAACTGGGCGACGTTGCGTTCGAATTGCCGCTCAACCAGGTGAGTCAGCCGGTAAAAAGCCCGCTCGGCTGGCACATTCTGCGGGTCGTCAAGATCGAGCCGGGGGCAACGCAGAGCTTTGAGGAGGCCAAGCCCAAGATCGAGGCCGCGTTGAAGCAGCAGGATGCGGCCGATCGCCTCGACAAGATCGGCAACGAGGCCGACGACGCCCTCGCCGGCGGCGCCGCATTGGCCGACGTCGCCGCCAAATACCAGTTGAAGACAGCGACCATCGCGGCATCCGACGAGGGCGGTCACGATCCCCAAGGCAAGGCGATCACGCTCCCCGTCGTACCCCCTGATATCCTCAAAACCGTCTTCGCCACCAGCCAGGGCGACACCAGCCGGATCATCGATACCGATGACGGTTCGATTTTCGCTGTCCACGTCGACAAGGTCAGCCCGCCGCAGGTAAGGCCGCTGGCCGAGGTCAAGGACCAGGCGATCGCCGCCTGGCAGGCCGAGCAGAAGCGCGCGCGTGTGAAGAAAGACGCCGAAGCCCTCGCCGCCGCGGTCAACCCCGGGGTGAGGCTTGCCCAGGCGGCGGGCGACCAGGGCTTGGCGCTGATGCCTGCGGCGCCGTTGTCGCGCGATGCGGAAAAGGGCCAGAGCGTGCCGCCGGCGCTCGTGGCCAAGCTGTTCGCGGCAAAGCAGGGCGATGTCGTCACCGCGAGCGACGACACCACCGCCTATACCGCGCAGTTGAAGGAGATCCAGTCGCCCGAAACCATTCCCGACGCGGCCGCCCAAGGGCTGTCGGATCAGCTGGCGGGCGACGCCCGAGCCGGCATCATCGGCGAATTCACCAAGCTCCTCGGCAAGCGCTACCCGGTCGAGATCAAGCGCGATGCACTCGACCGCATGTTCTGAGCCTGACGCGTTTCTATTTCACCGCCGCCGGCTCGCAGAGCAGCGCGAGCGCTTGCTCGATGATCGGCATGCCGATTTCGCCGGGTGAGGTCATCACCGATTCGGGATGAAACTGCACCGCCGCGATCGGCAGCGAAGCGTGCTCGATTCCCATGATGACGCGATCCTCCTCGGTCTCGGCCACGACCTTGAGCACCGCCGGCAATCCTTCGCGCACCGCGTAGAGCGAATGATAGCGCCCGATCGTAAAGCGCCCGGGCAAGCCGCGCATGAGGCGGCCCGGCAGGGTGCGCACGACCGAGGGTTTGCCGTGCATCGGCACCTCGAGGATGCCGAGCGATCCGCCGAAATATTCGACGATGCCTTGCAGCCCAAGGCACACGCCAAAGACCGGGATGCCGCGTTCGAGCAACAGGTCGAGCGTTTCGGGAATCGCGAAATCGGTGGGGCGGCCGGGCCCCGGCGACAACACGACGAGATCTGGAGCGAGACCGCCCCGCAGCTGCGCGCGTGCAAAATCATGGCGCAGCGTTGTCACCTCCGCCCCCGTTGTGCGGAAATAACCGGCGAGCGTGTGGACGAACGAATCCTCGTGATCGATCAGCAGCACCTTGCGGCCGCGCGCTGATTGCCGGGCCGGCGTTGCCCCCGGGCGGGAGGTTGCGCCGCCGGCGCCGCGGATCGCGGTGAAGAGCGCGGCGGCCTTAAGCCGGGTCTCGGCTTCTTCGGCATCGGGGTCGCTGTCGAAGAGGAGCGTCGCCCCGGCGCGGATCTCGGCCACGCCGCCGGTCATCCGGATCGTGCGCAGCGTCAGCCCGGTATTCATGTTGCCGTCGAAGGTGACGCGGCCGATCGCGCCGCCATACCACCGGCGCGGCGAGCGCTCCTCCTCTTCGATAAAGCGGATCGCCCAGAGCTTTGGCGCGCCGGTCACCGTCACCGCCCAGGCGTGGCTGAGGAACCCGTCGAGCGCGTCGAACTCGGAGCGCAATTCGCCCTCGACATGATCGACGGTGTGGATGAGGCGCGAATACATCTCGATCTGGCGCCGCCCGATGACCTTGACGCTGCCGGCGACGCACACCCGCGACTTGTCGTTGCGGTCGACATCGGTGCACATCGTCAGTTCGCTCTCGTCCTTTTTCGAGTTCAAGAGTTCGAGGATGCGGTCGGCATCTTCGATGGCGTCGCGGCCCCGCCGGATCGTGCCGCTGATCGGGCAGGTCTCGATCCGCCGCCCCTCGACCCGCACGAACATCTCGGGCGAAGCCGACACAAGGAATTCGCCGTGCCCAAGATTGATAAGGGCTCCATAAGGGGCCGGGTTGGCCTGACGCAGCCGGTGGAAGACGAGGCTTGGGCTGTCGGCGCAGGGGGTGGCGAAAAGCTGGCCGGGAACGACCTCGAACAGGTCGCCGCGCACGAACGATTCCTTGGCGCGGCGCACCAGCGCGGCGTATTCGCCCGGGCCATGATCGCTCTCCGGCGGCACCGCCGCTTCCGGGTCGCGGCGATAGGGCGCCGGCGGGGTCGCACGCGGCAGGCTCGCGGTCGATCGCCCGCCGATTTCGAATTCATAGCGGTAGAGCGCGGCCGCCTGGCGCATGTGGTCGACGATCAGGATCTCGTCCGGCAGGTAGAGGACGAGGTCGCGCTGATCATCGGGGCGCGCGAGCTTGAGGGGCACCGGCTCAAACTGGAACACCAAATCGTAGCCGAAAGCACCGTAGAGCCCGAGCTGATCGTCCGTTGGGCTGGCGAAGAGGTCGCCCAAGGTGCGCAACAGCGAGAAGACGCTCGGCTGGCGGCTGCGCTCTTCCTCGGGAAACCGCACCGTGCTTTCGCGAATCTCGCCCTCGATGCGGTCGTTGCTCCGATGATGGATTTCGGCCGCCGGCAGAAGGGCGAGATGGTCGCCGACTGCGCCGAGCAAGATTCGCCCGCGTTCGTTGAGCGCCTCGACGGCAAAGCGGCGGCCGCGCGCCGTCAGAGCGAGCGGCGGGTCGACAAAGCCCATGTCCCAGCGCGTATAGCGGCCGGGAAACTCGAAGCTCGACGAAAACAGGACGCCGCGCTGATGATCGAGCCGGTCGGCGAGCGCGGTGTCGGCGGGGCTGTAGGGTTGGGTGACGATCTCGCGCGCGATGCGGATGCCGCCCTTGGTCTCGTAGGAGGTGCGCTGCACGGGGTTTCCCTCCGGGTTTGGATCGCCTCGGAGGTCCGTTCCGCCGTCGCCTTCTTAAAAGCGAAAGCCGCCCGGTGCTCCAAGGCGGCCTATAACAACGGGAATCGTGGCCGCCCGGGTTAGACGGGCCACCACCAGTTGGTTGAACGCGACACGGTGCTCATGGGCCGCACTCTATCAGCTGAGCGGCGGTATCGCAATCGCGCCGCGACGCCTTCGGTTACCGCCCGATGGCAGAGGCTGATATAACGGATCCATGACACGGAGAACCTCCCGATGAGCGCCGCGGCGATAACCGATCTGAAACCGCTCCTCGCCCAGATCGCTTCCGGCCGGGCGCTCAGCGAAAGCGAAGCCGAGGCCGCCTTCGACATCATCATGAGCGGCAACGCGACGCCGTCGCAGATCGGCGCCTTTCTGATGGCGCTCAGGATGCGCGGCGAAACCGTTGACGAGATCACCGGGGCGGTGCGCACGATGCGCCTCAAAGCGCTGGCGATCGACGCGCCGCCGGGCACGATCGACACGGTCGGCACCGGCGGCGATGCCTCCGGCACTTTCAACATCTCGACCGCCACCGGGCTTGTCGTCGCCGGCGCTGGCGTCCCGGTCGCCAAGCACGGCAACCGCGCCTTCTCATCGCGCTCGGGGGCGGCCGACGTCTTGAGTGCGCTCGGCGTCAATATCGACGCCGACATGACGATCGTACGCCGCTGCCTGTGGGAGATCGGGTTCTGCTTTTTGATGGCGCCGCGCCACCACAGCGCAATGCGCCATGTCGGGCCGACCCGGGTCGAGCTCGGCACCCGCACGATCTTCAACCTGTTGGGGCCGATGTCGAACCCGGCCGGGACGCGGCGCCAGCTGGTCGGCGTGTACGCGCCGGAATGGGTGGTGCCGATGGCCGAAGTCTTGGGGCGGCTCGGCGCCGAGCGCGCCTGGGTGGTGCACGGCTCCGGCATCGACGAATTGACGACGGCCGGGGTGACGACGGTCGCCGAGTTCAACGACGGCAGCGTGAGAAGCTTCGAGGTGACCCCCGAAGAGGTCGGGCTCGCGCGGGTCACGCTCGAGGCGCTGAAGGGCGGCGAGCCGGCGCACAACGCCCAATTGATGCGCGACGTATTGGGCGGCGCGCCGGGCCCGCTGCGCGATGTCGTGCTGCTCAACAGCGCCGCGGCGCTGGTGGTGGCGGGCCGCACCCTGGATCTGAGGGCGGGGGTCGCGATCGCCGCCGAGGCGATCGACAGCGGCGCGGCTCGGCAGGTGCTCGACCGGCTGGTCGCGATGACCAACGAGGGGGGCGGCGATGGCTGACGTCCTTACTGAGATCTGCGCCGCGAAACGCGAGCATGTCGCGCGCTCGAAGGCGGTGCGGCCGGAGGCGGCGCTGCGCGCGATGCTCGCCGATGCGCCCCCGGTGCGGCCGTTTGCCGATGCGCTCGAAGGTCAGGTGAAGGCCGGGCGCTACGGCCTCATCGCCGAGATCAAAAAGGCCTCGCCGAGCCGCGGCCTGATCCGCGCCGATTTCGACCCGCCGGCATTGGCGCAGGCCTATGAGACGGGGGGCGCCACCTGCCTTTCGGTGTTGACCGATACGCCCTATTTCCAGGGCTCCGACGACCATTTGCGGGCGGCCCGCGCCGCCTGCCGCCTCCCGGTTTTGCGCAAGGATTTCATCCTCGATCCCTATCAGGTGATCGAGAGCCGCGTGCTCGGCGCCGACTGCATCCTTCTCATCATGGCCGCGATCGACGACGCTATGGCGGGCGATCTTGCCGCCACCGCGGCCGGGCTCGGACTTGATGTGTTGGTTGAAGTCCACAATCGCGCCGAACTCGACCGCGCGCTCCGTCTCGAGGCTCGGCTGATCGGCATCAACAACCGCGATCTGAAGACCTTGAAGGTCGATCTTCAGACGACCGAGAGCCTCGCGCCGCTGGTGCCGCCCGGCCACGTTGTCGTCGGCGAAAGCGGCCTCAACGGCCCCGTTGATCTCGACCGCCTCGCCGCTGCCGGCGCGCGCTCTTTTCTGGTGGGCGAATCGCTGATGCGGTCGGGCGACGTTGCGGCGGCCACGCGTCGCCTCTTGCGCCTCCCCGACCTCACCCACACCGATCTCGAAGGCCGCGCCCGGATGGTCGACGTCTCCGACAAGGCCGAGACCGACCGGGTGGCAATCGCCGGCGCCCGGGTCGTCATGAAACCCGAGACCTTGGCTCGGATCCAGGCCGGCGAAATCGCCAAGGGCGATGTGCTCGCGGTCGCGCGCCTCGCCGGGATCATGGCGGCAAAGCGCACCGCCGAATTGATCCCGCTATGTCATCCGCTGGCCTTGACCTCGGTCGCGGTCGAACTCGTCTGCGTGCCCGAGCGTTCCTGCGTCGAGATCACCGCGACCTGCCGCCTCCAGGGGCGCACCGGGGTCGAGATGGAAGCGCTGACCGCAGCCGGAATTCGCTGCGCTGACGATCTATGACATGTGCAAGGCGATCGACCGCGCGATGGTCGTGACCGATCTGCGCCTTTTGCGCAAATCGGGCGGTAAGTCAGGTGATTACGAGGCAAATCTATGATATCGGTTGAAGAAGCCCTGGGGCGGCTCCTGGCCCCGCTCGAAGCGCTCCCCCCCGAACAGGTGTCGATTGCCGAGGCGATCGGCCGGGTTCTCGCCGAGGATGTGGCGGCGCGGCGGACCCAGCCGCCGTTCGCGGTCTCGGCTATGGACGGCTATGCGGTGCGCGCCGCCGATCTCGGCCGCATCCCCGCGCGCCTCGCGATCGTCGCCGAGATCCCGGCCGGCGCCGGGTTTGGCGGCACCCTCGGGCCGGGCGAGGCTGCCCGCATCTTCACCGGGGCGCCGCTGCCGGACGGCGCCGACACGATCATCATCCAGGAAGATACCGAACGGCAGGGCGACCGGGTCGAGGTCAGGGAAGGCGCGGCGAAGGGCCGCTATGTCCGGCGCGCCGGCCTCGATTTCGCCGAGGGCGACGTGCTGCTCACCGCCGGACGCCGCCTGACGCCCCGCGACGTCGGGCTCGCCGCGGCGATGAACCGGCCGTGGCTCTTTGTCCATCGCCGGCCGCGGGTCGGGGTCCTTTCCACCGGCGACGAGATCGTCATGCCGGGGGACCCGATCGGCCCCCATCAGATCGTCAGTTCGAACGCGCTGGCGCTCGCCGCCTTTGTCACCGCCTGCGGCGGCGTTCCGGTCCTGGTCGGCAACGCGCCTGACGACCCCGAGGCGCTCCGCCGCTTTGCCGCGGCGGCAAAGGGGGTCGATCTCCTGGTTACGACCGGCGGCGTCTCGGTCGGCGAGCACGATCTTGTGCGCGGAGTTCTCAGCGAAGACGGGCTCGACATCGATTTCTGGGAAATCGCGATGCGGCCGGGCAAGCCCTTGATGTTCGGGCATTACCGCGGGACGCCGATGCTGGGGCTCCCCGGCAACCCGGTCTCGACCTTGGTCTGCTCGCTGCTCTTCTTGAAGCCCGCGCTCGATCGCCTGAGCGGCCTCGCCGACGCGGCGGCGGCGCCGGTAACCGTCCGGCTTGGCGTCGCCCTCCGAGCCAACGACCGCCGGCAGGACTATCTGCGCGCCCGCCTCGTGCGCGCCGCCGATGGCGTCGTCGAAGCCGTCCCGTTCGAAGTCCAGGACAGCTCGATGATGCGCCCGCTCTCCGCCTCCGATTGCCTCGTCATGCGCCCGCCGCACGCCCCGGCGCTCCCGGTCGGCGCAGAGGTGCCGATCATCCCGTTTTCCGGCAGCGCCTGGCCCTTGTAGGCGCGGCGGCGAGGGGCTCATGTTGAGCCGATCAATTAAGCTGCACCGCGCTCACCCCCTCCCAAACCCTCCCCCATCAAGGGGGAGGGTTTATCTCGGCGGCGAGGGCCTCGTTGTTACTCCCGCCCCCTCGATGGGGGCGGGTCGGGGTGGGGTGAGGGTGATGCGCGCCGAGTGCGAAGGTCAGCGCCCCTTCACGTGATCGAGGAAATGCAGGACGTCGGCGGTGAACTGGCCGGGGTCCTGGAGAAACGCGAAGTGGCTGACCTCGGGCTCTAAGAGGAGGCCGGCATCGGGGATGTTGGCGGCCATGAATAGGGTGTTCTCGCGCTTGATCGCTTCGTCATGGTCGGCGTCGACAATCCAGGTCGGCACCGTGATGCGCTTCAAATCCGCGGCGGTCCAGTTGGGCTGGATTTCCCACATCTTGGTGATTTGGGCGAGAAAGGTCTTGTACTCGGTGGGGGTGGGCGACAGCTTTTCGTATTCCTTCTCGGCGCGGGCGATGTAGGCGTTGAAGACCGGGCTCTGGGCGATGTCGGCGACGCCTGAGGGATCAGAATTGGCAGCAAAGGCAAACAGTTTCGACACCCGCTCGGGATGCTTCATCGCGATGTCGAGGCCGAGGATCGCGCCGTCGCTCCAGCCGACGATTGCCGCCTTCTTGACCTTGAGGAAATCCATCAGCCCGACCACGTCCGACGCCATCAGATCATAGCCATACGGCTCGGCGTTACGGGTGCTGCGGCCGTGCCCGCGGCTGTCCATGACGATGACCGGGTAGCGCTTTGCCAGTTCGCGCACCTGGTTGCCCCAGTAATTCGAGTTGGCGAGGCCGCCATGCAAGAGGATGACGGGGTCGCCCGCGGCTGACCCGGGCCCGAAGGTGGCGTACCAGATCTTGACGCCGTTGACCGGGGCATAGCCGCTCTGCGCCGCCTTCGGCAGGCTCGGCGTCGGCGGCAGTGTCAGCCATTGCGGCGTCTCGGCGTTCGCGGCCGCCGAGGCCACGAGGATCAGCAGGCATAGCAAGGCAAATCGGCGCATGCGCATCTCCCTTAATTCTAGCGCGGGCCGCGGGCGGTTACGCCCATCAGCGCTTCGACGCGCTCGGAGGCGTCGAGCAATTCGCGGCTCGGGCCGTCGAAGACGATCCGGCCGCGGTCGAGGACGATCGCCTCGTCGGCGAATTCGAGCGCGAGACGGGCGTGCTGTTCGACCAGGAGGAGCGCCAGATGGTCTTCGCGCCGCACCCGCCCGAGCGCCGCCAGGAGCGTGTCGACGATCACCGGCGCGAGGCCCTCGAGCGGCTCGTCCATCAAGAGGAGCGCCGGGTTGCCAATGAGCGCGCGGCCGATCGCCAGCATCTGCTGTTCGCCGCCCGAGAGGTGATTGCCGCGGTTGGTGCGGCGCGATGCGAGCGAGGGGAAAAGATCATAGATGCGGGGAACTGACCAGGCGCTGGGCTGCGCCGCGACTAGCAAATTCTCCTCGACCGTGAGCGAAGGAAAGATCTCCCGCTCCTGTGGCACCAGGCCAATGCCGAGCCGCGCCCGGCGGTAGGGCGGCAGCGCCCCGATGTCCCGCCCGGCAAAGCGGATGCGCCCGGCATGGAGCGCGGTATGCCCCATGATCGTTGCCAGCAGCGTCGTCTTGCCGACCCCGTTGCGGCCAAGGAGGGCGAGCGTGCCGCCCGGCTTGATCGCGAGCGAAATCCCTTCGAGCACCACCGTCTCGCCATATCCCGCGTCGACCCCGTCGAGAGTGAGGCCCTCGGCCTGGGTGGGTTCGCTCATCGCCCGGGTCCATGGGCGCGCTCGCCGAGATAGACCTGGCGCACTTGCGGATCGCCGGCGATCGCCTCGGGCGGGCCCTCGACGAGGATATGCCCCTCGACCATCACCGTGATGCGGCGCGCCAGGCGAAACACCAGATCCATATCGTGGTCGATGATGAGGACGGCGATGTCGGGCGGCAGGCGCTCGACGACCCCGATGACGAGCCCGGTTTCGCCCGAGGGGACGCCGGCGGCCGGTTCGTCGAGCAGCAGCACCTTCGGTGCAAGGCCGAGCGCGACGGCGATCTCGACGAGGCGCTGGCGGCCATAGGGGAGGGTGTTGACCGGGCGCAATGCGTCAGCGGCGAGGTCGAGCGATTCCAAAAGCGCGAAGGCTTCCTCGGTGACGTGCTGGTGACGCCCGGCGGGCCAAAACAGGTCACCCGCGACCCCTTCCCTCTCGGCGATCGCAAGCGTCACGTTTTCGAGCGTGCTCAACTGGCGGAACAACGCGGTGACCTGGAAGGTGCGCGCGAGACCACGCTTCACGCGCGCCGATTGCGCCAGATGAGTTACCTCGGCGCCGTCGATCAGGATCTGCCCGGCGTCCGGCCGCAGCGCCCCGGTCACCAGGTTGACAAAGCTGGTCTTGCCGGCGCCGTTCGGGCCGATCAGCGCCTGGCGGGCGCCGCGTTCGAGCCGGAAATCGATGGCGTCGGCAACGCGCAGCGCGCCAAAACTCTTCGAGAGGGCGCGAGTTTCGAGCGCCGGCCCATTTGTCGCGGGCGGGATCATCGGCGGAGCCGGTCGAGGAGGCCGAGAACGCCGCCGCGGCCGAACAGGACGACGATCACCATTAGGAGGCCGATCCAGAAATACCAATAGGCCGGCTCGAGTTCGGAAAACCGGTCCTGCGCGATCATGTAGAGGGGGACGCCAATGAAGGCGCCATAGAGCCGCCCGACCCCGCCGATGATCAGCATGATTAAGGCGCCCCCGGAGCGATCGAGGCTGAGGCTGCTGAGCCCGACAAATTGCGTGGTCTGCGCGACCAGCGCCCCGGCGGTCCCGGCGAAGGCGGCGGAGATCGTGTAGATTATAAGGCGGCGGCGAAACACCGGCGCACCGACGGCGTGCATGCGCAGCACATTCTCGCGAATGCCGGTCAAGGAGCGCCCAAACGGCGAGTGGACGAGGTGGCGGGCGAACCACCAGCATCCAAAGAGGACGACGAGGCAGTAGACGTAAGCGGTCCGGCCGAACAGATCGAAATTAAAGACGCCGAAGATCGGCCACACCACCATGCCCTGCAGCCCATCGTCGCCCCCGGTGATCGAGGAGGCCTTGTTGGCCGCCTCGTAGAGGAGGGTGGCAACGACCAGGGTCTGCATCAGGAGTGGGAGCCCGGTCGTGCGCAGGACGACGAGGCCCGAGGCGAGCCCGACGAGGGCCGCGGCAAGCGCCCCGACGATGAGGCCACTGATCGGTTCGCCCCAGCCATGCGCGGCGAGGATGCCGGCGGTGTAGGCGCCGGTGCCGAAGAACGCGGCATGGCCCAGGGTGACGATGCCGGCATACCCCAGCACCAGATCGGCCGAGAGGGCAAAGAGGATCGTCGCCAGGATCTGCGAACCCAATGGCAGATAGCTTGGGAAAATTACGTAAGCCGCCAGCGCCGCCGCCCAGGGCAGCGCCTCCAGCGGGTGAAAGCGGTGGCGCCGGGTGAAGGCGTCAACCGCTCCCCGATCCGCGCTCACGCCCGTCCGAACAAGCCCCTCGGTCGCCACAATAAAATCGCCATCGTCAACGCGTAGATGAAAAAGGCGCCCAGTTCGGGCAAGAGGTATTTGAACCCGGTATCGGCGATCCCAATCAGCAGCGAGGCGACAAAGGGTCCCCGGATGCTGCCGAGCCCGCCGACCGCAACGACGATCAGGAAATAGACGAGGTTTTCGAGGGCGTAGGTCGGATTGATCGCCAAGAGGTCGGCGCCGAGCGCGCCGCCCAATCCGGCCAGCCCGCTGCCCAAGGCGAAGGTCAGGGTGAAGAGGCGCGAAGTGTTGATGCCGACCGATTGCGCCATCTTAAGGTTGTCGACCGCGGCGCGGATCTGAACCCCGAAGCGGGTGCGCTCGAGGCCCAGCCACAGCACCGTGACGAGGCCGGCGCCGCAGACGATCAGAAAGCTGCGATAGCCGGGGAAGCTGCGGAAGCCGAGATCGACCTGGCCGCTGAGCCAGGGCGGCGGCTGCATCGGCTGCTGCAACGGCCCCCAGACATAAGTGGCCCCAGCCACCGACATGAAGATGAGCCCCATCGTCAGGAGCACCTGGTCGAGTTCGTCGCCGCCATAGAGCCGCCGATATAAGAGGCGCTCGACAGGGAGGCTGACAATCGCGGTGGCGACCGCGGCAGCGGCGAGCGCCGGCACGAACGGCACCCCGACCCGGCCCATCAGGCTCGTCAGCACATAGCCGCCGACCATCGCGAAGACGCCGTGGGCGAGGTTGATGAACCCCATCATCCCCATCGTCACCGACAGCCCGACCGAGATCAGGTACAGCACCATCGCAAAGGCGGTGCCGTGGAAGAGGATGCTGACGGTGGCCGAAAAGGCATCGCTCACCGGGCGGCTCCGCCTCGCTGGTCCCCCTCACCCTGCCCTCTCCCCCAGTGGGGGAGAGGGTTGTGCAGGGTCGGCGACGCGTGGCCGAGCCCTACCCGGTCCCCGGACGGCCGCCCGCCGGGGCGGGCGTTCCGGGGATGGGTGAGCGGGTAACGGGGCATCGGTCCGCGGCTACTTCGCCGGGTTGAATTCTTTCCAGGGGTCCTTGACCTGGGGGATTGTCGCGATCTCGATGTTGGCGAGCTTGCCGTCGACCTTGTCGAGGCGGCGGATATAGACATTCTGGACGATGTCGCGGGTCTCGGGATCGATCATGATCGGGCCGCGCGGGCTGTCCGGGTTCTTCCAGCCCTTGAAAAAGTCCATCGCCTGGTCGGCGGTGAATTGTCCCTTGGTCGCCCGGACCAGGTCGAAGATCGCCGCCATTCCGTCCCAGGCGTTGATGGAGAGGAAATCGGGGACCGCGGTGTCGCCATAGGCACGCTTCCAGGCGGCGAGAAACGCCGCGTTCCCCGGCCGCTTGCCGGCGGTCGAATAATTACCGGCGGTGATAAGGCCCACGCCAATGTCCCCGATCGCCGGCAACTGCTCGTCAGGCAGCAGGTCCTGCGCCGAGGTCAGGTGGATGCCCGCTTCGCGTACCCTCAGATCCCTGACCGCCTTCATCAGCGAGGTCGCCTGGGTGCTCGGAATCCACAGGAAGGCGACATCGGGCTTGGCGTCCAGGATGCGCTGCACGAACGGGGCGAAATCGGGGTTCTGCGGCGGCATGCGTACGGCGCCGACGATCTTGCCGCCGCCATCGGTAAAGCCCTTGGTGAACGCGGCTTCCGAATCGTGCCCGGGGATGAAGTCGCTGACCGCGGTGTAGCCGGTCTTCCAACCCTGCTCGGCCGCCCATTTGCCGATTGGATAGCCCTGCTGCCACAGTGTGAAGGAGACGCGCGCGACATAAGGCGAGATCCGCGGGATGGCCGAACCGCCGGCGGCGATGCTGATGAGAAGCGGCACCTTCGCTTCGGCGGTCAAGGGCGCGATCGCCGCGGCGACCGGCGACAGGATGACGCCGGTCAAGAGCTGGACGTGCTCGCGCGCGATGAGCTCCTGCGCCAGCCGCTTGCCGACTTCGGGGGTCGAGGTATCGTCGCGCCGGATCAGCTCGATCTTGACGCCGGGCGGCAGGTCCTTCTCGTGCTCCTTCATATAGAGGTCGATGCCTTTTTGCGCCTGGTCGGCGGCCTGGGCGACATACCCGGAATAGCTGTTGATCAGCCCGATCTTGACCACGGTCTGCGCGGCAGCGCCGGCCGATGCCAGCGCCAGCGCCGCCCCAGCGGCCGCGCCAAGCAACGGACCCCATGCTTTATGTGACATCGTACGCTGCCCCCGCCCGGTAACCGGCTATCGCTTCATCTGCACTTTTCCGCGCGACGCGGCTACCGCTATTTCGGCGGGTTCAGTACCTTCCACGGGTCCTTGACCTGGGGGATCGTCTCGAACTCGACATTGGCAAGCCCGCCCCCGACCTTCTCGACCCGGCGCAGATAGATGTTCTGGATGATGTCGCGGGTCGCCGGATCAATCATGATCGGGCCGCGCGGGCTGTCCGGGTTTTTCCAGGTCTTGAAGAAGTCCATCGCCTGGTCGGCAGTGAACTTGCCGTTGGTCGCCTTCAGCATGTCGAAGATCATCGCCATGCCATCCCACCCGCCGACCGAGAACATGTCGGGGATGGCCTTCTCGGTGTAGGCGGCATTCCACAGCGCGAGAAATGCCTTGTTCTGCGGCCGGGTCGCGGCGGCCGAATAGTTGCCGGTGCTGACGATGCCGAGCGGGGTGTCGCCCATATTTTGCAATTCCTCGTCGAGCATCACGTCCTGCGTGGTGACGAGCTGGATCCCGGCGTCCTTGAGGCCGAGATCGGACCACGCCTTCATCACCGCGGTCGCGTATTTGCCGGCCGGAACGAAGATGAAGACGGCCTCGGGCTTGGCGTCCTTGATGCGCTGGAGGATCGGCGCGAAGTCGAGTTGCGACAGGGGAATGCGGGTGTCGCCGACGATCTTGCCGCCATTGTCGGTGAAGCCCTTGGTGAAGGCGCCCTCGGCGTCGTGGCCGGGGATGAAGTCGCTGACCGCGACATAGGCCGTCTTGTAGCCCTTCTTTGCCGCCCATTGACCCATCGGGAGAGAGATCTGCCAGAGCGTGAACGAGTCGCGCACGACATAGGGCGAGATCCGCGGGATCGCGACGCCCGCGGCGTTCATGATCACCATCGGCACCTTCGCTTCGGCGGTCAGCGGCGCGATCGCCGCGGCATTCGGCGACGCGAGCACGCCGGCCAGCAATTGCACATGATCGCGGGTGATCAATTCCTGCGCGAGGCGCTTGGCAACATCGGGGTTGGGGCCGGTGTCGTCGCGCTTTATCAGCTCGATCTTGACCCCGGGCGGCAGCTCCTTTTCGTGGGTCGTGATATAGAGGCGGATCCCCTTGTCGAGTTCGTCGCCGGCCTGCGCGAACGGTCCCGAATAGCTGTTGATCAGCCCGATCTTGATGGTCTGCGCCGCGGCCGGAACCGACAGCAGCGCCAGCCCGGCAATGGCCGGCGCCAGCGTGGCGAGCAACCGCTTCAACATCGCCCTTCCCCCCCCCCCGTCTCTACCTCGGTACCGATTATTCAGCCGCCTCGGCGCGCGGCGCGATCGCCGCTTGGGTGCGCAGCTTCTCGACGACCTCCCAATTGAGATAGCGGGTGAAGCTGTTTTCGTCGAAGAACAGGACCGCGCCGTTGCAGATGAACAGGTAGGTGGTGTCTTCGAGCGCGGTCGTTGCATCGTGCAGGATGCCGCTGGGTTCATAGACATAATCGCCGGCGCCGAGGGTGCCGCCCCTCACCTGGAGCCTGCCGGAAATGACATAGGCATGTGCGCCGGCGAGGTGCTTGTGCGGCGCGGCGACGTGGCCCTTTTTCCAGTGGATCAACAGCGCGAAGGTGCCGGTCTCCGACCCGACCCACAGCACCTTCATCTTCGCCGTCGGTGAGGTTTCGATCCACGGCGCATCGGAGCGCACGAGCGTATCCTGGATGTCCTGGAACACCGGACGAATGTCTTGCGGCAATGGCATGGTGGTTCCTCCTCTTCGTCGCGTTTACTTTCCCGACGGGTTTTGGGTTGGATTAGAATCCGAATGTGGGCCGGGCGTGGGTATTACGATAATCGGCGGCCGCATCTCTCGTGCAGCCGTGATCGAGTTCGCGATTGCAGAGGTGACCCCGACAAGCTCCTGACGCGTTGCATCGGCTTCGCGCGAGATCGATTCCTGCGTCTGGTCAATCCTCTGCAACCCATACACACCAAACCCGACAATGATCGCGGCGAGAATTCCGCCCACCATAGCGGTGGCGCCGATTGTCAGGTTCTGCGAGTGCCGCAAACCCTCTACCACTGCCTCCAATCGACCCATCCGCGCCGCAAGATCGATTCCCGGAGAATAAGGATCGCCGTCAGAGGGTCCTCCAGGACTACTCGCTGTGATCGGTGGCCAAGGACCGGGAACTACCTTGTCCTCTCCGGAGCCCTCTCCATGCGCCATTTCTCAAATGTCCTCGCGTCGATAAGCCTGAGATTTCCGCAATTTACGCAGCTCGCCGCCAAGTAGGCCACCATGGGTTGCGGGTATACTCGCGGCGGAGCGGTCTCATCGCCGACTGGAAGGTAGGCGTGTGTGGTCGGTTCGGGATAGACCATCCAGCGATCGGTCCCGCACAGCTCGCAGGCGCTCTCTTTCGTCCATTTCTCTGTAATGAAATCCCGAATATCGTCCAGCAGACTCCTTCGACTTTGTACCTCGGTCATTGTTCGTGCCTTGCCTCTTCGGAAATGGCGGCTCGTGGATCACGGGTAGCGCGAGACGTCGGTGGCCTTCTCGGTAATGAATTCGAGGAGGGCGGGCTTGCCCTCGCGGGTCTGCGCGATGCCGCGCTTGATCGCCGGGATGATTTCGGACGGGCTCGTCACCCGCTCGCCGTATCCACCCAAGGCCTTGGCGAAATCGGCGTAATTGCCGCTGATGTCGGTCGAGCGGTACTTCTCGGTCGAGACCGGCATCACTTTGAGTTCGATCGCCATCGAGAAATTGTTGGACAGGATCGAGAGGATCGGCAGGCGTTCCCGGACCGCGGTCTCGAAATCCATGCCGGTAAAGCCGATCGCGGCATCACCCCAGAAGTTGATGCAGAGCTTGTCGGGGTGGGCGAGCTTGGCCCCCATCGCGAGGCCGAGGCCGTAGCCGAGCTGGGTCGTCTTGCCCCACCCGATATAGGAAAGCGGCGTCTCGCTGACCCAGAACGGCGAGATCTGGTCGCGCGGGCTGCCGGCGTCGTGGGTGATGATCGTGTTCTTGACATCGACCGTGTGGAGGAGGTCCCAGACCACCCGGTAGGGCGAGATCGGCGCAGCATCCGAGGTCAGCCGATGCTTCCATTTCGCCAGCCATTCGTCGCGGTGGCTCTTGATCTCGCGGGTGACCGAGGCGAGGCGGTCGCGGGGCTTACCCTTCAGGCGGTCCTTCACCTCGAGGAGGAGGGCGTCGAGCGTCAGGCCGGCGTCGCCGACGGCGGCCAGATCGACCGGCACGTCCTTGTTGATGGCATAAGGATCCAATGTCGCGTGGGCGATCTTCTTGCCCTTCGGCATCGGCGTGCCAAAGCTGGTGCGGGTAAAGCTGCAGCCGATCCCGAAGATGAAGTCGCAGTTCTGCAATGAATGCCAGAGATGTTCGCCGATGCCGATGCCGCCCGAGCCCAAGGACAGCGGATGGTTTTCGGGGAACGCGCTCTTGCCCGGCAAGGTCGTCATCACCGGCGCTTCGAGGAGTTCGGCGAGCGCCTTCAACTGCGGCCAAGCCTTGCCGTAATGCACCCCCTGCCCGGCGACGATCACCGGCCGCTGCGCCGCGACCAGCGCTTCGGCGATCGCCGAAACCGATTGCGGGTCGGGGCCGCTCCGCAGACGCGGTGCCTTCCGGTATTCGGCGACCAGCGCGTCCGGAACCTCCTCGCGCAGGATGTCGGTCGGGAACTCGACCAAGACCGGGCCCGGCCGGCCGTTGCGGACCATCGTGAAGGCGCGGCGCAGCGCCTCGATCGTGGCGTCGGCGACGGTGACCTGCTCGGACGATTTGGTGACGTGGCGGAAATTGAGCGCCGCGTTGAAGTTCGGGTGCACCTGGTTGATGTTGCGCGCGTACCCCGCCGGCAGGACGACGACCGGGCAGGAATCGCCAAACGACTGCGCGACCCCGCCAAAAGCGTTCTCGGTGCCCGGGCCGTGCTGCATCACGAAAACGCCGATCCGGTCGCCCGACGAGAGCTTGCCGACCGCGTCGCACATATGGAGGCCAATGCGCTCCTGGCGCACCATGATCGTGCGGATGTCAGCTTCCGCCGCGCCCTCGATGATCGGGTTGACCGGGTAGCCGATCAGAAATTCGACGCCCTCGGTCTTCAGGACATGGGCGATGGCGTTGGTGACTTTCATCGGGGGCTCCTCGGGCGTGGGTGGTCGGCGGGCTGGCGACCAGCTTACGGCATCGCGCCGGGCAGCGTATAGCCCGGACCGCGGGCCTCTGGCCGGCATACTTTCAGAGGCCCGCGGTCCATCTTCGAAGACCTCAAAGCGGCTTGGTGAAGACGAGCTCGCCGTTCGCATTGGTGGCGGTAACAGTCCAGCCGGCGGCGCGGTAATGCCGCTCGGCCCGGGTGCCGGGCTCAATTCGCAGCGTGGCGGCACGATGACCGGCCTCGCGCAGCGCGTCGCATGCCGCCTGCAACAAGGCGCGGCCGATGCCTTTGCCCTCGTGCCCCGGGGCGACCAGCAAGGACCAGATCGAGCCGTCACGCGGATCACCGGCGGAAAACCCGGTGACGAGCCCGTCCGCCTCCTGCCACACCCACAGCGCGCGGTCGGCGATGAGCTCGGCGACGCCCGCTGCGGTGACCGAAGCGGGCGTCGAAAGCGGGTTTTCGTGGACGCCGTCGCGGATCGCGAAAATGCGCGTCATGTCGGAAGGGGTCGCTAGGCGGATCATCCCTACAGTTTCAATTCGCGCAGCTGCTTTACGTCGGCGCGGCCGGCCGACAGGATGTAGCCGACATCGGAGCCGCCGGTCAGATAGCGCATGCCGATCGAAATCAGCCAGCTCTGGAACGCGAAATCCTGGCGCACCCCGCCGACCCCCATCGCCTTGCCGTGGGCGCGGGCCGCCTTGGCGACGCTCTCGAACGCCGCCCGCATCCGCTCATGCTGGTATTGCCCGGGGATGCCCATCTCGGTCGAGAGGTCGCTGGCGCCGATATGGAGGACGTGGATGCCGGGGACGGCGGCGATCGAGTCGGCGTTCTCGACCGCCTCGGGCGTCTCGATCATCGCCATCAGCAGGGTCTCGCGGTTGATGATCTGGCACACTTCGGCTTGGGGTATCGCGGCATAGCCGAGTTGCGGCCCGCTGCCGAAGGCCGAGCGGTGGCCGAGCGGCGCATAGAGGCACGCGTCGACAATGGCCTTCGCTTCGGCGGCATTCTGGATATGCGGCACCATGACCCCCTGGGCGCCGCTATCGAGGATGCGGGTCGCGTCATGCGGGTCGTGCGAGGTCACCCGGGCGATCGGGGTTATCCCCATGCCGAGCGCGGCGACGCACACCCCGGCCGCGGTTTCGAGCGAGGTTGGGTTGTGCTCGAGGTCGATATAGACCGCATCAAACCCGCAGGCCGCCGCGATCATCGCGATATTCGGGGTGCGCAGCTGGTTGACCCCCATGCACAGCACCAGTTCATTGGCCGCGAGCTTCTTCTTCGCCAGATTCTCGCCGATCGGCGTGGGCATGGCCGGATCCTCCTAATGTTGGGTGGGCAATCGGTTGGGCGGGTTGAGTGCAGCATCCCGCGCTTCGTCCGACGTTGCAACCGAGGCGGCGCTACCGGCTCACGGTGCAGCGGGCACCGCGACATAGATACCCACAAATACCAGCGCCGTCCCCGCCCCCATCAGCGCGTAGGCGCCGGGAGCGCCAAGCTGTCCCTGGCGGTTGAGGGCAAGGCCAATCCCCATCGCGGCGAAGCCCGCCAGGGTCAGGATATTCATTCCGTAGAAAATTTCCCTGGTCAGCATTCCACCCTCAGCCTCCGCTGGCCCGCCACGTATCGGTCACTTCGCCGGCGGGCGACGCGTGCCTATATTAAGGCCATGGCTGATACGTCCCCTGGCAAATTCCCCGAGCCGCTCTCCGGCATGGTGATGCCGCGCTTTGGCGAGGTCGCCACCTTTATGCGGCTGCCGATCGAGCGGAACCCTGCCAAGCTCGACATCGCGATCGTCGGCGTGCCGTGGGATGGCGGCACCACCAACCGGCCGGGGGCGCGGCACGGGCCGCGCGAGATCCGCAACATGTCGACGCTGATGCGCCGGGTGCATCATGTCAGCCTTGTTGCGCCCTATGAATTGTGCCGGGTCGGCGACCACGGCGACGCGCCGGTCAACCCGATCGACCTCAGCGACGCGATGCAGCGGATCGAGGCGTTCTATTGCCGGCTCCATAAGGCCGGCGCGGCGCCGCTGTCAGCCGGAGGCGACCATCTCGTCACTCTGCCGATACTGCGCGCGATCGCCCGCGAGGAGCCGGTCGGGGTCATCCATTTCGACGCCCATTCCGACACCAGCGACAGCTATTTTGGGGGCGAGAAATACACCCACGGCACGCCGTTTCGCCGCGCCATCGAGGAGGGCCTCATCGATCCGCACCGGATGATCCAAATCGGCGTGCGCGGCTCGATGTACGACCCGGGCGAGAAGGACTGGGCGACCGGCGCCGGCATCCGCATCGTCCATATCGAGGAATTCTTCCGGCTCGGCCCCGAAGCCGTTATCGCCGAGGCGCGCCGCATCGTCGGCGATGGCCCGGCCTATGTCACCTTCGATGTCGACGGGCTCGATCCGGTCTACGCGCCGGGCACCGGCACCCCCGAGATCGGCGGCTTCTCGACCGCCGATGCGCAGCAGATGATCCGCGGTCTGGAAGGCCTCGACCTCATCGGCGGCGATGTCGTCGAGGTCGCCCCGCCGTTCGATCCCAGCGGCAACACTGCGCTCGTCGGCGCCACGATGATGTTCGAGATCCTCTGCGTGCTGGCCTCAGCCGTGCACCGCCGCAAGCAGCTCGTGCGGCTGATGTAGCGAGGGGGCTAGAGCCCGTCGAGCACGGCGTCGAAGCGGGCAAAGAACGCAGTTTCGGTATAGGGAGCCGCCGTCTGTCGCGCCGCGGCGCCGAGCCGGGTGCGCAGATCGGCGTTGCCGGCGACCATCGCAATCGATTGGGCGAGCATGCCAACGGCGCCGACCGGGTAGAGGAGGCAATTGCGGCCATGGCGCCATAGGCCCTCGTAGACCGACAGATCCGAAAGCACCATCGGCCGCTCCAGCATCGCCGCTTCGAGGATCGTCATCGGCAGCACCTCCGAACCCGACGGTAGGCAGAAGACATCGGCGGAACCGATCAGCCGAAGAGCGTCGGCGTTGTCGATCTCCCCGACCAGCTCGAAGGTTTGCGGGTTCGCCTCGATGATCCGCAGGCAATCATCCGGCAGGCTGTAGAGCTTGCCCGCGATGATGCAGCGTGCCGCGGGATGCGCGTAGAGCATCATCGCCCGGATCAGATCCTCGTGCCGTTTGCGCGGATAGATGGCGCCAACCGACACCACGCGGAGTTCGCTGCCGGCGACGCTGCGCTGAGCGGACGGCGCGATCGGCGGAATGCCGCCGGGAATGGTGACAAAGCGGCTCTGCTCGTAGGTGTAGATCAGCGAGCGATAGATCGTGTCGCGCAGATGATCGATCGGGAAGACCACCACGCTGGCCCGGGCAAAGGCCTCGCATTGGGCCGGATTGTACAGCAGATACTCGAGGCCGACCGACCCCTCGTGAATCCACCAGATCGTCTTCATCACGCCGGCGCAAGTCAGGAGCTGGGGCGCGGTCATCACGGTATTGCAGATGGCGAGGTCGAATGAGGCGGTAAACGGCGGGTCGAGCACGGTGAACCCGCGCTCCTGGTACATCGCCCTGATTGGCCCGGGCGCCGGAAGGGCCGCCGATGCGGTCACCCGGTGCCCGGACCGCCGCAGATGTTCGGCCAGGCGCAGGAGGAGGAGTGTCGAGCCGGTCAACGTGTATTCGTAATTCAAGAGCAGGATGTTCATCGCCTTGTGCCTCGACTGCGGATCGCGCCGCGGCCTCAACCGCCGAGCGAGCGCGCGAGCGCCCAGGCCTGGTCGGCGAACGGGCGCGCCAGGCGTCCGACCTCGCGCGCTTCCTCGCTCGCCGCGGTACCCTCGATCGCGCGCTTGGCGATGCCCTGCACGATCGCGGCGATGCGGAAGAGGCTATAGACCATGTAAAACTCCCAGGAGGCGACCTGCTCGCGCCCGGTGCGCCGGCAATAGGCCGCCACATAGGCGGCTTCGTCGGGGATTCCGGACGCTGCGAAATCGATGCCGGCGAGCCCGCGAAACAATGCGGGCGTCACCCGCCAGGTCATCGCGTGATAGGCAAAATCGGCGAGGGGATCGCCAATCGTCGACAATTCCCAATCGAGGATGCCGATGACGCGCGGCTCGGTCTTGTGGAAGACCAGATTGTCCATCCGATAGTCGCCGTGGACGACTCGGGGAGCGCTCTCCTCTGGGAGACGCTGCGGCAGCCAGTCGATGAGGGCGTCCATCGCCGCGATTTTCTCGGTCTCCGAGGCACGGTATTGGCGGCTCCAGCGCGCGATCTGGCGGCCCATGTAATTGCCCGGGCGCCCGAAATCACCGAGCCCGACCGCTTCGTAGTCGACGCTGTGGAGGGCAGCGATGACCGCGTTCATCGAATCGAACATCGCCGCGCGCTCGGCCGGCCTTACCTCGGGCAGGCTTTGCTCCCAGAAGATCCGGCCGTCGAGAAATTCCATCACATAAAAGGCGCTGCCGATGACGCTGTCGTCCTCGCACAAAGCATGAACGCGCGGCACCGGAACCGGGGTCGCCGCAAGGGCACGCATGACGCGGAACTCGCGGTCGACCGCATGCGCGCTCGGCAACAGCACGCCGGGCGGCTTTCGGCGCAGGACATAGGGGCCGGAGGCGGCCTCGAGCTTGTAGGTCGGGTTCGACTGCCCGCCGGTGAACCGGTCGGCGGCAAGCGGTCCGCGAAACCCCTCGACATGATGGCGCAGCCACGCTGCGAGCCGGCCGAGGGGGAGGTCGTGCGTCGTTGTCATAGCGAGGAGCCCAAAGGGCGAGGAAGCAATCGCAAAGGAATTGAGGCACTATAGGCACGAGATTGCTTCGGTTCGCTGGCAATGACAATGACGATCCCCTGGAAGGTGCCACGCTCTCTGGCCACCCTATTCTGCATGGCGGCGCTGTTTGCGGCGATCGCGAACGCCGCGCAAGACGCCCCGCCGGCTGTCAGCCCGCCCGCCGTCAGCCCGCCTGCCGTCAGCCCGCCCGCTGCCGACCCGCCGGCCGGCGACTTGTTGATCGCCTCGGCGGAGATCCAGGATCCGCGCTTCGTCCACGCGGTGGTCCTGCTGCTGCGGCACGACAGTAAGCGGCGCCTTCGGCATCGTCATCAACCATCCGCTGGGCGAGCGTCCGCTCGCCGCCGTGCTGTCGGATTCCGACCGCGGGGACGGTAAGGATGACAAGGACAGCACCGCTCGAGGGCACGATCCGGGTGTTTCTCGGCGGACCGGTCCAGACGGAATTGGGCTTTGTCGTCCACAGCGCCGAATACCGCCGCCCCGCAAACCCTCGTCGTCACTAGCGACCTGGCGATGACCGCGAGCCCGGAGGTGCTGCGCGACATCGGCCGCTCATCGGGTCCCGCGAAATACCTGTTCGCGCTCGGCTATGCCGGGTGGGGCGCGGGCCAACTCGAAGGCGAGATCGCGCGCCACGGCTGGTTCACCGCGCCGGCCGAGCCCGACCTCGTCTTCGACGCCGAGCGCAGCACGGTTTGGGAGAAGGCCCTCGCCCGCCGCAGCCCGCGAATTGTGAGCGGCAGCGGTCGTCTACAGCGCCTTCAGCATTGCGTCGGCGCTGGAGACCTCGACCTGGCTCGGCACCTGCTCGACATTGAGCGCCTTGACCGTGCCGTCCTCGACCAGCATCGAATAGCGCTTCGAGCGGGTGCCGAGACCGGCCCGGCTGAGATCGATGTCGAGCCCGACCGCGCGGGCGAAGTCGGCGCTGCCGTCGGCCAGCATCATCACCTTGTCGCCGACGTTCTGCGCCTTGCCCCAGGCGCCCATCACCGCCTGGTCGTTGACCGCGATGCAGGCGATCGTGTCGACGCCCTTGCGCTTGAGCTCGGCCGCCTTGTCGACATAGCCCGGCAGGTGGCGCTGCGAACAGGCCGGGGTAAAGGCGCCGGGCACGGCGAACAGCACCACCTTCTTGCCGCCGAACAGTTCGTCGGTGGTGATGTCCTTGGGGCCTTCCGGGGTCACATATTTGAAGGTCGCCGCCGGTATCTTGTCGCCAACCTGGATCGTCATGGGATCGTCCCTCTGAATTTCATTCCGCCGCCGGACCGCATCGACGCGGCCGGCGGCATGGGGGCGCCACCGATAGCATAGCCGGGCGCCGGCCGTAAACGCCGCGCCGTGGCGGAGCCGGCAACGGGGAGCGGCCGCGCTCGAACCGGCGCTTCTTTTTTCGCCACGCATCGCTCGGGACGGGCTTATCTTGCGCGATGGAGCCGCGAATGGCGTGCAGTGGAGGCGGCGATGAACTCGCTGACCGGTCAACTTCTCGTCGCGATGCCGCAGATGACGGACCCGCGCTTCGCCCGTTCGGTGGTCTATATCTGCGCGCACAGCGGGAGCGCGGGGGCGATGGGCCTGGTCGTCAACAAGCTCGTGGCCTCGCTGACGATGGACGAGCTGTTCACCCATCTGAAGCTCGAGCCGAGCGCGACTCAACCGCGCCCGTCCGGTGCATTTCGGCGGGCCGGTCGAGCCCGGGCGCGGCTTTGTGCTGCACAGCGCCGATTATCGCGAAGACGCGACGCTGATCGTCGGCGAAGAGTTCGCGATGACCGCGACGCTCGACATCCTGCGCGCGATCGGCAAGGGCGAGGGGCCGCGCCGCATCCTCTTGGCGCTCGGCTATGCCGGCTGGGCGCCGGGCCAGCTCGACGCCGAGATGCAGGCCAATGGCTGGCTCTCGGTCCCCGCCGATTCCGATCTAGTTTTCGATGATGATTTCGACGCCAAATGGCAGCGTGCGCTGGCCAAGCTTGGCGTCGACCTGACCGCGCTGTCGACCGACGCCGGGCACGCGTGACCCGCCCGGTCGTCCGGGGCCGGTGAGGCGAAAGTTCAGCGCCGCCAATCCTCGCGCAGGATCGCGAACAACAGGTGGTCCTGGCGCTTGCCGTCGATCAGCAGGTAGTTGCGGGCGTAGCCCTCCTGCTGAAACCCGGTGCGCAGGAGGAGCGCGCGGCTCGGCACGTTGGTCGGGAGGCAGGCGGCCTCGACCCGGTAGAGGTGCAGCCGGTCGAAGGCGAAGTCGAGCACCAGCGGCAATGCCGCACTCATGTAACGCTGCTGGGCAAAAGGCTCGCCGATCCAGTAGCCAAGGCTCGCGGTCTCGGCGACGCCACGGCGCATATTGGACAGACCGATGCCGCCCGCCAGCACCTCATCGTTGCGAAAAATAAAGAAGTTGTAACCCTGGTCGGTGCGCCAATCCTCGGTATAGCGGGAAACCCGAGCGCGGAAATTGGGGCGGCTCAGCGCATCGGGCGGCCAGGTCGGCTCCCACGGCGTCAGGAAGTCGCGCGAGCGGGCGCGCAAGCTTGCCCACTCCTCGTAATCGCCGCGTTCCGGCGGACGCAGGAACACCCGCTCGCCGACCAGCCGAAACGGGTCCGGCCGGGCGAGAAAGAGGCGGGGAAAGGTCTTGCGCTGCGGAGCCATCGCTGGTCCAGCCTCCTCACGCCGCGAGTCGGGCGCGCAGACGCTCGAAACCTTCGAGTTGCCCGACCGGGCCGAGCGCGGCCAAGGTCGGGGGCGCCGCTCGCCACCCGGCGACGACGCGCGCAATCGCGGCATCGTCGACCGCCTCGATGCGGCGCACCATGTCGGCGGGGTCGAACGGGGTGCCGTGGATCAGCATGTGCTGCGCCATCTGCTCGCAGCGCGCCCCGGTGCTCTCCAAGCGACATCAAGAGCCCAGCCTTCATCTGCGCCTTGGCGCGGGCCAACTCGACCGCCGTCAGCCCGTCGGCGAGCCGCATCGTCTCCTCGCACAACACCGGCATCAGTTCGCCCGCGTCCTCTTCACCGGTCCCGGCATAGATCCCGAACAGCCCGCCGTCGTGGTAGCTGTGGGCGAAGCTGTGGATCGTGTAGACCAGACCGCGCTTCTCGCGCACCTCCTGAAAAAGCCGGGACGACATGCCGCCGCCAAACGCCGTCGACAGCACCGCGGCGGCGTAATAATCCGGGTCGGCGAGCGTCAGACCGGGGAAGCCGAGCACGAGATGCAACTGTTCCAGATCGCGGCCCTCGCGATGCTCGCCGCCGGTGTAGCGTGCCGGCTCGGTGGTGAGCGGGTGGTCGCCGGCGCCATTGGGTGACATCGACGAGAAGAGCTCGTCGGCGAGCGCGACAATGCGCTCGTGGTCGAGATTGCCGGAGGCCGCCAGCACCATGCGCGCGGCGCCGTAATGGTCGCGCAGATAGGCGATGACCGATTCGCGCGAGAGCTGGCGGATGACCTCCGGGCGGCCCAGCACCGGCCGGCCCATCGCCTGGTCGGGAAACGCGCATTCCTGGAAATGATCGAAAATGATGTCGTCGGGGGTGTCGTTGGCCTGCCCGATCTCCTGCAGGATGACGGTGCGCTCGCGCTCGAACTCGGCCGGATCGAAACTCGAATGCATGAGGATGTCGGCGAGGATATCGAGAGCGAGCGGCACGTCCTCCTTCAACACCTTGGCGTAATAGGCGGTGCTCTCGCGCGAGGTATAGGCGTTGAGGAGGCCCCCGACCGCCTCGATCTCCTCGGCGATGACGCGGGCGCTGCGCCGCTCGGTGCCCTTGAACGCCATGTGTTCGAGGAAATGCGCCGCGCCATTGATCGCCGGCGGCTCGTGCCGGGTGCCGACATCGACCCAGAGGCCGATTGAGGCGGTGTCCACGGTATCGATCCGGTCGGTGACGATCCGTAGGCCGTTGGCGAGTGTCGCTAGCTCTGTGGTCATGCTGCTCCCAGGTTTGGTCGGGTTCGCCGGGCGTGGGCGCGCACGAACCGCGCCACCGCGCCGGCATCGTTGGGCAAAATGGTGGTCCGCTCGCGCCGCTCCATAATCTCGGCGAGCGCGGGTGGCGCGACCGGGCGGATGCCGGTGGCGCGTTCGACGGCGTCGGGAAACTTTGCCGGGTGCGCGGTGGCAAGCGCCACCATCGGGGTCGCGCCGCCATCGTGCTCGACTCCGGCCCGAGCCGCGGCGACCGCGACCGCGGTGTGCGGATCGATCAGGACACCCGAACGGCGATAGGTATCGGCCATCGTCGCAAGCGTCATCGCATCGTCGACCCGGTGCCCGGCGAAGAGGCCACGCGCGCGCCGCCACGACTGCTCGTCCGCCGGCAAGGCGCCGGTCCGCCGGAATTCGTGCAGCGCCGCGGTGACGGCGGCGCCGTTATGGTCCTTCAACTCGAACAGCAGGCGCTCGAAATTGCCCGCCACCTGGATGTCCATGCTCGGGCTGAGGCTCGGCGCGACCGGGGCGATCGTCATCTCGCCGGTGGCCAGATAGCGTGCCAGGATGTCGTTGGCATTGGTGCCGATGACCAGCCGTTCGATCGAGAGGCCCAGCCCGCGGGCGAGGTGCGCGGCGTAGACATTGCCGAAATTGCCGGTCGGCACGCTGAACGAAACCGGCCGATCCGGCGCTCCGAGCGCGAGCCCGGCGGCGAAGTAATAGACGATCTGCGCCGCCACCCGCGCGAAATTGATCGAATTGACCGCCGAGAGGCGAAGATCGCGCCGCAGGTCCTCGTCGGCGAACAGCGCTTTGACGATGTCCTGGCAGTCGTCGAACGTGCCCTCGATTCCCAGCGCATAGGCGTTGTCCGCAGCAATTGTCGTCATCTGCCGGCGCTGTACCTCGGAGATCCGGCCCTGCGGGTAGAGCATGAAGATATCGAGCGCTGCCTTGTCGCGGCAGGCGGCGAGCGCGGCCGAGCCGGTATCGCCCGAGGTCGCGCCGACGATCGTCACCTGCTCGCCGCGCCGCCCCAAGACCGCATCGAACATGAGGCCGAGAAGCTGCAGCGCCAGGTCCTTGAAGGCCAGTGTCGGACCGTGGAACAGCTCCAAAAGCCAGAGCCGCTCGTCGAGCTGAATGAGCGGGGCGACCGCCTCATGGGCGAAATTGCCGTAGGCCGCCGCGCTCAGCCGGGAGAGCTCGGTCACCGTAAAGCTGTCACCGGCGAACCGCGCCACAACTCGCGCCGCCAGCTCGGCGTAGCGCATGCCGCAGAGGCCGCGCAGTGTCCCCTGATCGAACGCGGGGAGCGTTTCGGGGACGAAAAGTCCGCCATCCTCGGCGAGACCGGCCAGAAGCACGTGCTCGAAGGCATGGGTGGCCGGTTCGGCCCGAGTGTCGCGGGTACTCAGATAGCGCACGACGGCAACCTATAGGCCCTCAACTCCTTGGGCAACCCGACGCCCTTACCGGTCGAGCCAGACATCCTCGCGGCGCGCCGCGTTGAAGATGCTGTTGTCGTTGACGAGGTCGCCCTTGACATTGGACCGTACGCAGGTGCCGCGATCGGCGTAGAAGATCATCGGCCGGGCATCGTCCTCGGCAAGTTTGCGCTCGATCCGCCACAATATCTGCTTGCGGCGCGCGGCATCGCCTTCCCGCGATTGCTGCTCGATCATTCCGTCGACTTCTTTGTTGCAGTAGTGGTCCCAGTTGAGGCTCGAGCCGCAACCGTAGAACAGGTCGAGGATCGGATCGGGGTCGGGCCCGCTGGTCTGCAGGTTGAGCCCGACCGTGTACTCCTGGCGCATGATCTTCGGGTAGTAGCGGGTGCTGTCGATGGCCTCCAGCTCGGCGTCGATATAGACCTCTTTCAACTGGTCGATCAGGATGACGGCCGGGTCGTGATAAAAGGAAATGTCGGACGCCGAGACCTTGATGTTCAGCCGGTTGTTCGGCCCGTAACCGAGCTTTTCCATGATCTGGTGGGCTTCAGCGCGGCTTTTTGCGACGTCGGCGCCATAACCGGGCAGCGTCGCCAGCTGGTCCGGCGGCATCCCCCACAAACCACCGGGCGGCGGTTGTAAGACCCCGCCGATCTCGCCGTGCCCCTGCGAGATGATGTCGATGAAGGCCTTGCGGTCGAGCGTCAGCGACATCGCGCGGCGCAGTTTGGGGTCACTGAACGGCGGCTTCTCGCGGTTGATGATCAGGTGACGGTTGATGGTGCCCGGGCTTTCCGTGCAGATCGCACCCGGTACCTGGCTCTCGATATCCTTCATGTTCGGCGGCGAGAGCCCGCCGGCCAGGTCGAACTTGCCGGAGATGAACGCCAAGACCGCGGTCGCCGGGTCGCGGACGATCGTGAACTCGATGCCGTCGAGGTAGGGCCGGTCCGGCTTCCAGTAATCGGGGTTGCGGGCGAGCTTGATGTATTCGTTCGGCTTGAACTCGACGAATTTGAAGGGCCCGGTGCCGATCGGATGCTGCCGCATCTGCGCCTGGCGTCTGATGGCACGGGGTAATCTCGGCGAAACCGTTAGCCAGCAGCATCGGAAAGGCCGGCTGCGGCCGCTTCAGGTGAAACGTCACCTCGTAAGTCGCCGTTGGCGGTCACCGGATCGAGGTTGTTGAAGTTGGATTTGCGCGGGTTGAAGCGCGGCTTGTCCTGGCGCCCTGTCGAGCATGCAGATCGGCGGTGCACAGCACGTCCTTGGCGGTGAACGGCTTGCCGTCATGCCATTTGACGCCCTGGCGCAGCGTGAAGGTCAGTTCGGTGCCGTCCTCGTTCCACACCCATTTGGTCGCGAGATCGGGCCGGATCGACGCGAGGCTGTTCTGCGCCACGTGCTGGTCGAATAGGATCAAGTTGTTATAGACGGCCATCAGCGGTCCCTGGCCCCAGGGTGTCGCCTGTTCGTAGATGTTGAGACCCGGCGGGCTGTCGGCGCTGTAAACCCGGAGAACCCCGCCGGGTTTTTGCGCCCGCGCCGGAAGACCGGCGGCAATCAGACAGACGAGCGCCAGAGCCGCGGCCGGCCATCCCCGCAACAAGTTCCTCATCGCGTTTCCCCCGTCCTTTGCCGCAATCATGCCCGGATGAACCGGACGGCGCCACCAATTCCCGGTGGCGACGCGGCCGGGCTGGGGTAACCTCCCCGCGCCCAGCAGGAGGACGCGAGCGATGTTCGAGGGGTTTGCCACGGCTGACATCGAAACCGCCTCTTCGCTCTTTGGGGGGGCGCGCATTCATCTGCGCCACGGCGGCAAAGGCCCGCCCTTGCTATTGCTCCACGGCAACCCGTTGACCCATGTCTCATGGCACAAGATCGCCCCGCGTCTCGCCGAGCATTTCCATGTCGTCGCCACCGATCTGCGCGGCTATGGCGACAGCGTCGGCCCCGAAGCCGGCGGCGACAACAACCTCAACTATTCGTTCCGCGCGATGGCGCAGGACCAGGTCGAGGTGATGGAACAGCTTGGCTACCGCGAATTCTTTGTCGCCGGGCACGACCGCGGCGCCCGCACCACGGCGCGGATGTGCCTCGACCACCCGACCCGCGTCAAACGCGCCGCGCTCGTCGACATTTTGCCCAACCATCACATCTGGACCCACACCTCGAAGGAATGGGCGCTGCGCTCCTGGCACTGGGCGATGATGGCGCAGCCCTACGACTTCCCCGAGCGCATGCTGGCCGGCATCCCGGCCCAGTATTTCATGGAGAAAAAGCTGTCGCGCCCCGGGATCGGCCTCGGCTTTTTCGATCCAGAAGCGTTCGCCGAATACGTCCGCTGCTTCACCTGGAAGACGATCGTCGGCTCCTGCGCCGATTACCGCGCCTGTCCCACCTGCGACTTCGATATGGACAAGGCCGATTTCGAAGCCGGCAACAAGATCACCCAGCCGCTCCTGGTGATCTGGGGCCAGCGCAGCCACACCGAAGGCGTCCACGGCGACGTCCTCGCAATCTGGCAGCGCCACTACGCCACCAACGCCACCGGCGGCGCCCTCCCCTGCGGCCACTACGTGCCGGAAGAAGCGCCGGACGAAACGTACCAGCGGTTCATGCGGCACTTCGGGGGGTGAAAGCTTGCCGGCCGCCGGTCGAGCGCGCACATTCTGCCGCAGGATGAGTATGGTTGCGACATGAGAGTGATCGCGGTCACCGCAAGGTGGGATGACGAGTCGCGCACTTGGTGGACAGACGGCGACGATGTGCCGGGTCTTTGTTGCCAGGGCGGCACGTTCGAGGAACTCTCGGATGCGGTGTTCGCACTCGCGCCCGATCTGCTCGTAGCGAACGGCGCGGCGCATCAGGGCGAGCAGATCGAGAGGCCGCAGCGGCGTAGATGGCGACGCTTTACCGGCCGCTCGCCGACCTCCTGCGCGAGGCGGGCTGTCGGTTCGAGCGCCAGGACAAAGGCAGTCACGAAATCTGGTACAGCCCAATTATGCAGCGGACATTCATTGTACCGTCCAACATCGACGGCCGGCCGCTTGCCAATGCGATCCTGAAACGGGCAGGGTTGCCGAGGGCGTTTCAGCAATCATGGCTGCCGGGAGAAGACCGTCGCGGATCCACCCATGCCCGAAGCCACTGCGACAACATCTACTTGAATGCATTAATGCTGTAGGATCCATGAAGTGTCAAAAAGCCTCCATCCCTAATTTTTTCAATACTGAACTCGTGGTGGCCCCGAGAATTAACTTGGTTACCGCCTATACAACTGATCTGATCACCGCTCCGACTCAGAAACAATGTCACGTGCCCATGTCCGAGTCTGGCCTCGACTGGATCGGTTTGCCGAAATACCACCACATCCCCCGGCTGTGGAGAAGAAGTTGATCCGGAATGATCACGAAAGCTTCCGGACGACGCGCTGCCTGTTCCCCTGTAACCACATCGCGCGAGCACCCAGTTCATTGAAGCCGCACACCATGGCGTCGTGTCGCCGGAGGGCTTTGTGCCGGTTTCGCGAAAGAAGGTAACGATTATCGGGTTCCACCGCGTACGCCAGCCGCCACGGTACAACTCGCCATCATCATTGGCCGAATTCAGGGCTACAAACCAATTCATGATGTCGATGGGCGCAGGACCCTTCGGACAAGCCGCGATGATCTGCTGCCCCATCTGATCCTCTTTCGGAAGCGGCGGATGAGTCCCGAGCTGCTGCATGTCGGGCAACTCCGGTGAGAAGAAGTCCGCCCCTTCCGCCGGCGTGTCGGCCCAAACTGTACGACTGCGTTGTCCGACTGCGAGAGCGCTCAACGAGGCCGCGCCAAAGGCGAGTAGGCTCCGCCGCTTGAACATGCTATTTCCTCCATTGTTGGGATGTCATTAAGGTTCCGGCGAGCCATCCTCGCCACCGATCAAATACTGGCCCGCTTTCTAATGCATAACTTATGGTCACGGTCTCGCCGCCCGAATTGATCGCGACCTCAGGCTGAGAACTGACGTGGTTGGCGCTCAACGCCCTAAAAGATGCTGACGTGATTTGGTAGCCGCTCAGCGCGCTAAAGCGGTGCTGATACTTCCGTTCTGTCCGCGAAACACCTTCGTGAGCGTCGTTGGTATCGCTGATGGCATAGGCAATTTGTACCGGCTCCGGGGTAGGCAGCGGCTTCCGTCCTTCTGGCTGAGTAGCGAGATCTATACCGGGCGGTTTTTCATGCAATACGGGAGCGATCGCGCCGGCTGGCCGAAAGTACCCCAGGACGATGCGGCCTTCGGAATTATACTTGGCTCCTTCGATGAGAATACCGACGAGGGCGCCATGCGTGTCGAACACCGGTCCGCCACTGTCGCCGCGCCCTACGACCGCGCTGGTTGCTGCCAGCCCGTCCGGACCGGCACCGCTAAAAATCCCTTCGGTGACGATCAGCCCGCCGCCATCGGGGTATCCCATCACTAATATCGGGTCTCCCTGTCGCAGCGTCGTACCGGCATAGGCGGACGTCAAGTCTGGGGGCTTCGCTTTGAAAGTGGCGACTGCGACATCCCATCGAGCGGACGCAAAATCTATGGTCAGCGGGGTTGCTCGGGAGAAATCCGGCACGGGGTTTTGCCCGCCGAGAAGCCCTTGGATGCGTGCTGAACCCGCTTGGAGCTTTCTGAGATCAGGTAAAACATGGTTTGCAGTCAAGACGTGTCCAGCACCAGAGATTACGACGCCAGATCCATAGGAGTCGTCTTTGCCTGCTTCTTGTGATCGGAGCAGAACGACTGACGCCCTATTATATTCCACGATGTTACCCCAGCCGCTGAATTGAGCAGAATTTTGCTGGGCGCAAACTAAAGTTAACGGGATAGCGGAGAATACTATCGCAACAAATCCTGACATATGTTTAAGGCGTTTTGTTCGTCGGGACATCGCGTGCTCCTAAAACGTAGCAAAGATATGCCTGCCGTAAGTATGCACACGCTGCGCCCACCGGGAGCTCAAATCAACGTGTTTTCTCCCCCAGTCAACGCGTCGGCAGCTCGGGATTGATCTTCCGAATCCCTCCGGCCCATTTTCGGCGCCGTCTGCCGCATCTTGACAACGGCCTGCGGCCCTTATGCCACCGCCGCCGGCAATGGCGCCCGGCCGCGGATCATATCGGCGGCTTTTTCGGCGATCATGATGACCGGGGCGTTGATGTTGCCGCCGACGAGGTCGGGCATCACCGAGGCGTCGACGATGCGCAGGCCTGCGACGCCGTAGAGCCGCAATTCCGGGTCGACCACCGCCATCTTGTCGCTCGCCGGGCCCATCTTGCAGGTGCCGAGCGGGTGGTGCGCGGTGGCCGCGGTGGCGCGGATATAGGCGTCGAGGTCTGAATCGCTCTCGATGCCGGCGCCGGGCGCCAGTTCGCGGGCGACAAAATCCTTGACCGGCGGCGCGGCGCAGAGCCGGCGCACCAGCTTCAAACCGTCGCGCATGGTCCGGCGATCCGCTTCGGTGGCGAGGAAATTCTGGCGGATCAGCGGAGGTGTGCGCGGGTCGGCCGAGGCAAGGGTGATCTCGCCCCGGCTCTCCGGCCGCAGCATCACCGCGCGCAGCGCAAAGCCGTCGGCGAAAGCTGCTTTGAACGGCGGGAAATACGGGCCGGCGCCGCCCGGTGCGGCGCGAAAGAGGAACTGGATGTCGGGCAGCAGGGCATCGGGGCGGCTTTTGACAAAACCGGTCCAGCCGCTCGGCGTCTCGCTCGCCGGACCGGTGCCGAAGCAATAGGCGCGGGCGAGGGAGAGCGCGACCCGGTCGAGCCGCATCATCGCGACAAAGGGCCCCTCCCCGCGCCGCTGGTAATCGGCGAACACCGACAGGTGGTCCTGCAAATTCCTGCCGACCCCGGGAAGCTCGGCCTTCACGGTGATGCCGTGCACCTTGAGCGCATCGGGGTCGCCGATCCCCGACAGCATCAAGAGCTGCGGCGAGTTGATGACGCCGCCCGAGAGGATGACTTCGCGTTCCGCGCGCGCGACCGCCGTGACGCCGCGGTGGGTATAGTCGACGCCGACCGCGCGGCCGCCTTCGATAACGATGCGCGAGGCGAGCGCGCCGGTCTCGACGGTCAAATTGGGTCGGGCGAGTGCCGGGCGCAGATAGGCTTCGGCGGCGCTGCACCGGCGGCCCCGGCGGATCGTCTGCTGGATCCGGCCGAGCCCTTCCTGGCTCGCGCCGTTATAGTCCGGCGTCGCCGGGAGCTGCAGCGCGCGTCCGGCGGCAAGGCACGCTTCGACCAGCGGATCGGCATAGCGCGCGGTGCCGACGGTGAGCGGCCCGTCGCCGCCGCGATAGGCGCCGGCCCCGCCCTCCCAGCTTTCCTGGCGGCGGAAGTAGGGCAACACCTCGGCATAGGACCACCCCGGGAGCCCCGCGGCGGCCCAGCGGTCGTAATCTCCGGGGTTGCCGCGGACATAGGCCATCGCGTTGATCGAGGACGAACCGCCGATCACCTTGCCGCGGGCGCATTCGATCCGCCTGCCGTTTGCGTTCGCCTCGGGCTCGGTGAAATACATCCAGTCGTGCAGCCGCTTTTCGAGGATGCGGCCCCAGCCCAAGGGGATCTTGATCCACGGATCGCGGTCCCAGCCGCCGGCTTCGAGGAGGAGCACGCGGATACTGGGGTCCTCGGTCAGCCGGCGCGCCAACGTGCAGCCGGCCGACCCGGCGCCGACGATCACATAGTCATACGATTTGGATGTCATGCTGGGAGCCCGTCATCCCCCGCCGCCGCCATGGCAGATGACGTTGAGCAAGGCCTGACGCTTTTCGATGGTGACGGCGTGTAGCGCGCGGTCTAAGGCGGCCGGCAGCTCTGCCGGGTCCTCGACGCGCTCGCCATAGCCGCCCGCGGCGGCGCAGACCTGTTCGAAGGCCGGGAGTTCGTCGAGGTCGATAAACGGCGGGCGGTTGCTGCGTGCGGCTTCGCCCTGTGGGTACATGCCCAAGGTGGCGCGGCGCACCGCCCCCCACATCGCGTTGTTGACGACGACAAAGAGGACCGGCAGCCGGTGCAGGTGCGCGGCGTGGTGCACCGCGACCGGGTTCGAAAACAGATAGGAGCCGTCGCCGAGGACGGCGATGACCTGGCGGTCGGGCTGGGCGAGCTTGACCCCGAGCGCCGCCCCGGCGCCCCAGCCGAGCCCCGCCGCCGGGCTCGACCCGAAAAAGCTGCCCGGCCGGGTCGAGGGGCAATGCTCGGGGAGGAGCGTATATTCGTTGACGATCGCGGAGGCGGGATCGCGCGCCTCGGCAAGACAAGTGCCGACCCATACCGGGCTGATCGGCCGCATCGTCCGCGCCTCGTCGCGCAGTTTGCGCCAGCCCGCCCGCATCGTCTCGCGGCGCTCGGCCAACGCCTTCCGTCGCGCCTCGATCGGCATCATCTCGGCAAACGGCAAAAGCGCCTGGCCGAGAGCCGGCAGAACCAGCCGCGCCGCCCCGGTGATCGCGACATCGCAGGTAAAGCCGCGGATCGGATAGCGGCTGAACAGCGGGTCGACGCCGATGTGAATGATCTTGGCGTCTGGCGCGGGCGGCCTCCGGCCGGGGATCCACGGCACGTCGCAATCGATGACCAGAACCAGATCGGCGCCATCGATAAGCGGCGTCGGCGAGTAGCCGAGATGGCAGGGGTGGTCGGCCGGTAGGTTCAAATGCCGCTGGCGGTGCTCGACCACGGGAATCGCAAAGCGCTCGGCGAATGCCGCCAGGGCGGCGACGGCGACGCGGTCGCGCCCGGCATCGGCGGTGATGATCAGCGGGTTTTTCGCTGCGGCGAGCAGTTCGGCCGCGGCTACGATGGCAACCTGGTCCGGCGCCGGCGGCGAGGCGGCGGCGTGGCGCGAGGGCTGTTCGTAGGCAAACCCGGGCAAGGGCTCGGCCAAGACCTCGCGCGGCAACGACAGGTAGACCGGCCCCTCGGGCGGGCTCTGCGCGATCGTCAGCGCGCGGTCGATGACGGTCTCGAGCTGGACGCCGTTCCGCAGCTCATAATCCCATTTTACGATCTCGCGCACCATACCGGCCTGGTCGAACATCTCCTGCGCCCAGTGGATGTAGGTGTCGCGCGCGCCGGGGAGCCCTTCCTCGGTCAGGGGCGAGCGGCCGGCGGTGAAGAGAATGGGCACGTTGGCGCGCGCCGCATTGAAGAGCGCCGCAGATCGCATTGGCGGTGCCGACGCTGACATGCACCATGACGGCCGGCACCCGCCCCGAAGCGGCGGCATAGCCGTGCGCCATCGAGATCGCGAGGTTCTCGTGCGTCGCGATCAGCGGCTTCGGCGCCGGCAGCCCGCTATGCGCGGCCTTGGCGTAGGCCTCGACGATCGGCGCGAAATCGGTGCCGGCATTGGCGAACAGATATTCGATGCCGCGCTCGGCGAGAAGCGCGAGATACGCCTCGGCGACGCTGTCGACCTTGAGTTCCTTCTTGCGCCATGCCGCCACCCTTTTGTCATTGCGAGGAGCGCAGCGACGACTCAATCTCGTCCCGCCGAGCATCAAATGCCCGAGATTGCTTCGCTTCGCTCGCAATGACAATGTGGGAAAGCTTAAGGGAGGCCGCGGATGCCGTACCAGACGATCGAGGTCAAAAAGCTGACGCCGCATATCGGCGCGGAGATCGCCGGGGTCGACCTGTCGCGTCCGCTCGGCAACCAGCAATTCCAGGAAGTGCACGACGCGCTGATGGAAAACCTCGTCGTCTTCTTCCGCGACCAGTCGCTCACCCATGACCAGCACAAGGCGTTCGGGCATCTCTTCGGCGAATTGGCGATCCATCCGGCCTCGCGAAATTCGCCCGAGGGCCACCCCGAGATCCTGACGATCCATGCCGACGAGAACTCGAAGCATGTCGCCGGCGAAGAATGGCATTCCGACGTCTCGTGCGACGCCGAGCCGCCGATGGGCAGCATCCTCTATCTGACCGAGGTGCCGCCGGAAGGTGGCGATACCCTCTTCGCCAGCATGTACGCCGCCTATGACAAGCTGTCGCCGCCGATCCAGCGCCTCGTCGAGGGGCTGACCGCGATCCATGACGGCGAGCCGGTCTATCGCGGCCGCTTCGGCTACGACTGGCGGCGGCAAGGCCTTTCCCAAGGCCGAGCATCCGGTCGTCCGCACCCATCCGGTGACCGGGCGGAAGGCGCTGTTCGTCAACCGCAATTTCACGACCGGGTTGAAGGGCCTGAGCCGGCTCGAAAGCGATGCGCTGTTGGAGATGCTGTACCGGCATGCCGAGACGCCGGAATTCCAGTGCCGTTTCCGCTGGCAGCCGGGGTCGGTGGCGTTCTGGGACAACCGCTCGGTCCAGCACCACGCGATGTGGGACTATTTCCCGCAAACCCGGCACGGCTACCGCGTCACGATCAAGGGCGACCGGCCGTTCTATCGGGCGTAGGGACGACGGACCCCTACCCAAGCTGCACCTCGCTCACCCCTCCCAACCCTCCCCCATCGAGGGGGAGGGCTTTCATCAGCACGCCACCTTACTCGATGGGGGCAGGTCGGGGTGGGGGTGATGGCGCGGAGCGGGGTTTACCCCTTCAGGTGCTTGCCCAAAAACGCCGTGGCGTCGGCCCACAGCTCGTGAGCCGGGCCCTCGCGATAGCTCGGCCGGTAGTCGGCGAGAAAGGCGTGGCCGGCGTTCTGGTAGATCTTGGTCGTCACGTCCTTATGAGCCGCAGCGCCGCGCTTTTTCAGCTCGGCCTCGAGCGCGACCGGCGGGTTCTGGTCTTCGTCGCCGAACACGCCGAACAGCGGGCAGTGCAACTGGCCGACCATGTCCAAGGGCGCCTTCGGCCGCGCCGCGGTGGTCTCGGCGTCGGGCGTGGCGCGGTTGATGAAGCCGCCCCAGCAATCGACCGCGGCGTTGACCTTGTTGCTGCTGCACGCAAAGAGCAGCGTGTGGCGGCCGCCCGAGCAGAAGCCGATCGCGCCGACCTTTCCGGTCGCGCCCGGCATGCGCGCGCAGATAATCCGCTGCGGCTTCGAGGTCCTGCACCGCCTCGCTGTCGGGCAGGCCGAACATCACCGGGAACACCGTGCTCCATGACGTCCGGGTCCTTGGGCGCGCCGCGCCGCCAGTAGAGCGCCGGTGCGACGGCGTTGTAGCCGATATTGGCGAAGCGCCGCGCCAGGTCGCAGATGTGGTCGTCGAGCCCAAAGGCTTCCTGGATCACGACGATGCCGGGATAGTTTCCCGGCGCGTTGCGGCCGCGCGAGGTAGGCCGCGACCTGGCTGCCGCCGCTGGTCAACGAGATCACCCCGCCTTTGATGCGGCTGGGGTCGGTGATGAGACCGGGTACGTTCGCCATGGGGGATGCTCCTTCCCTCGGAGTGAGACCGCGATAATAGCGCCCGTACCCAATTGGGCCATAGCAACGAGGATTGCGCCCCTGGGTCAGCGCCTCGCTGATTTTAGCTTGAGGCCGAGGAGCGGCGCGATCGCCTCGGGCGGCAGCTTGGAAAACCCTTGCGGCGCCTCGAACAACCCCGCCGGCTGCGGCCCGATCCTGACATGGCTCAATTCCCAGCGGATCGTTGACACCGTGCCGCTCGGCCGGGTGAAACTGCCGGAGAGCCGCATCGGGATGCCGTCGCGGCTGAGCCATAGTGCCCCGGTCGCGTGGCCTTCGGGGACCGTCTCATCGATCGCGTATTTGGTCGTGGCGATGCCGTTGATCGTCTCCTGGCCGACCGGGTGGTTTTTGAGCGCCGGCGTCGCAAAAATCCGCAATTCCGCCGGCAGCTTGAACTCGACGATGGTCTTCAGCTGGGGCAGCACGATTTCACCGAGCGGACTGTCCGCGCGCAGCAGGAAGATCGGCCGGAACCCGGAGATCGCCTGCTCATGGCGTTCCCGCCCCGGCATCGCCCAGATCTTGCCCTGATAGCTCTTTCCATTGATGACGAGCGTGCGATCGGCGCTGAAGCCAATCTGCGCCTCGCCCAGCGTCGCCGCCCGAACCGGGCCGGCAACCAGAATCACGCAAAGGATGACGAACCACAGCGTGCGCATGGACCCCTCTGCTAACGCGCGAATGCGGCATCTTCGCGGCACGCCCGATGGTAGCAAGGTTTGTCGTTGCGGGGAGCGCTGTGAGGACGCAATCTCGCCGTGTCCAAGCGATGGAGAGATCAGGCGATGAGCGGAAGGATCGAGGCGCGCCTGAAGGAGCTCGGCATCGAACTGCCGCAGCCGCAGGCGCCGTGGGCAAATTACGTGCCGTTCACGATCTCGGGCAATCTCGTCTTCATCTCCGGCCAGATCTGCCAATGGAATGGCGAGCTCCGCTTTATCGGGAAACTCGGCGCTGGGATCAGCATCGCCGACGGCCAGGCGGCGGCGCGGCTGTGCGGGCTCAATATCCTGTCGCAGCTGCGAACCGCCTGCGGCGGCGATCTCGACCGAGTGCGGCGCTGCCTCAGGCTCGGCGGGTTTGTCAACTGCACGCCGGAGTTTACCGAGATGCCGCAGGTGATCAACGGCGCCTCCGATCTGATGGTCGAGGTGTTCGGAGATAAGGGGCGCCATGCCCGCGCCGCAGTCGGGATGAGCGGCCTGCCGGGCGATCTCGCGGTCGAGGTCGAAGCCACATTCGAGATCGGCTGAGCGGGCGCCCCCGATGAACGATGGCGGCCAATCGATCACCCTCTCCGTCCACAATGCGATCGCCGAGGTCGCGCCGGAGGCCTGGGATACCTGCGCCGGCGACATCAACCCGACAGTCAGCCACGTCTTTCTGAACGCGCTTGAAGAGAGCGGCTCGACCAATGCGCGCACCGGCTGGGCGCCGCAGCACCTCACCTTTGCCGGCAAGGACGGGCGCCTCGTCGGCGCCGTGCCGATGTATCTGAAGAGCCATTCCTACGGCGAATACATCTTCGATTGGGGCTGGGCCGACGCCTACGAGCGCTCGGGCGCGCGCTATTATCCAAAGCTGTTGTGCGCGGTGCCGTTCACCCCAGTGCCCGGCCCCCGCCTCCTCGTCGCCCCCGACGCGGCCGCCGCGACGAAAAGCCATCTGATCGCCGGGATGATCGAGCTGGCGCGGCGGCACAAGCTCTCCTCGCTCCACGTCAACTTTCCGCACGACGAGGATTTCGCGGCCTTCGCCGAAGCCGGCTTCCTCCAGCGCATCGGCCAGCAATTTCATTGGACCAACCAGGGCTACCGCGATTTCGACGACTATCTGGCGGCGCTCAATTCGCGGAAGCGCAAGGCGGTGAAGAAGGAACGGCGCGAGGCGCTGGCCGGCGGCGCCATCGAGATCGACCTCCTCACCGGCAAGGATCTGACGGAAGCTGCGTGGGATGCGTTCTATCGGCTCTATCTCGGCACCACCGACCGGAAGTGGGGGTCGGCCTACCTGACCCGGCGCTTTTTCTCGATGATCGGCGAGCGGATGCCGGACAACATCGTTTTGGTGATGGCGCGCCACGGCACCCAATACATCGCCGGCGCCTTCAACATCCTCGGCCGCGACACGATCTACGGGCGCAATTGGGGGGCGCACCGCGAATACCGCTTCCTCCATTTCGAATGCTGCTATTACCAGGCGATCGAGTTCGCGATCAAACGCGGGCTCAAGCGCGTCGAGGCCGGCGCGCAGGGACCGCATAAATTGCAGCGCGGCTATCTGCCGACGCCGATCTACAGCGCGCATTGGATCCCCGATCCCGCCTTCCGCCGCGCCGTTGCCGCCTTCCTCGACCGCGAGCGCGAGATGGTGGAGCGGAAAATCGAGCACCTCGCCGAATATTCGCCGTTCCGCCACGAGGAGGAGCGCGAAGACGAATAGCCCGCTTCACGCTGAATTGAGCGTGGCGGTAGCGGCGCGGCGCTGGCATGGCGGGTGTTCTCGCCCCACAATGCCGCGATGGCTGATGAGGTGCCGCGTCCGGTTGCTGCCCGCCGCTTCGTGCCGCTCGGCATTCTCGTTGTTGGCGGGGCCATGTTCCTCGCGCTCGGCGGGCACCGCTATCTGAGTTTCGCCGCACTCGCCGAACATCGCGCATCGCTGACTGCGGTGGTGGCGCACGCCGGCGCGACCGCCGCCCTCGCCTTCATCCTCGCCTATGCCGCCCTCGTCGCGCTGTCGGTCCCAGGCGGCGCGCTCTTCACGATCGCCGGCGGATTTCTGTTCGGGCCGTGGCTCGGCACCGCCTATGCGGTGATCGGGGCGACGGCGGGGGCGACCGTCGTCTTCCTCGCCGCCCGCGCCGGGCTCGCCGGTCTTGCCGCCCGCGCCGGCCCGTGGGTGCGCCGGCTCGAAAGCAACTTCCGCAACAACGGCCTCAATTATCTCCTGGTGCTGCGCCTCATCCCGATCTTCCCGTTCTGGCTGGTCAACCTGGTGGCCGGGGCGGTCGGCTTGCGATTATGGGTCTACGTGCTCGGCACGTTTTTCGGCATCATCCCGGTCACCTTCATCTATGCCAGTCTCGGCAATGGCCTGGGAACGCTTGCCGACGAGGGCCGGTCGCCCGACCTCGGGGTCCTCTTCCGCCCGGGCGTCATTCTCCCGATCCTTGGCCTGGCGGTGCTCGCGCTCTTGCCGGTCATCTTGAAGCGCTGGCGTGTCGGCGCCGGGGCGGCATGAGCGCGCTCACCCCGGATCTCTGCGTCATCGGCGCCGGGTCGGGAGGTCTCGCGGTGGCGGCGGGCGCCGTGCAGATGGGGGCGAGCGTCGTCCTCGTCGAGCGCGGCCGGATGGGCGGCGACTGCCTCAATTACGGCTGCGTGCCGTCGAAATCGCTCCTGGCGGCCTCGCGGCTGGCGACCGCCTGGCGGCGCGGCGCCGAATTGGGCATTCGCTACACCCCGCCCGAAGTCGATTTCGCCGCCGTCGCCGACAGCGTCGCGCGGGTAATCGCAGAGATAGCCCCGACCGATTCGGTCGAGCGCTTTGAAGGGCTCGGGGTGCGCGTCATCGCCGCCGAAGCGCGCTTTGTCGATTCCAAGACGATCCGCGCCGGCGATCACACCGTCCGGCCGCGCCGCTTTGTCATCGCCACCGGCTCGGCGCCGGTCGTGCCGCCGATCCCCGGCCTCGACGGTGTGAAATTCTTCACCAACGAGACGGTATTCGCCAACCGGACTCTCCCCTCGCATCTGATCGTGATCGGCGGCGGCCCGGTCGGGATCGAGCTGGCGCAGGCCCACCGGGGGCTCGGCTCCACGGTCACCGTCATCGACGCCGGCCCGATACTGCCGCATGATGATCCCGAGTTGGTGGCGCTCCTCGCCGGGCGCCTGGCGGCAGACGGCATTGCGCTGAAACCCTCGGTCGGGGTCGCCCTGATCGAGCCGGCGGGATCGCAAATCGCCGTCACCCTGGCGACCGGAGAACGCATCGCCGGGTCGCATCTGTTGGTCGCCGCGGGAAGACGGCCCAACCTTGCCGCGCTCGATCTCGCCGCCGCCGGGATCGCGGCTGGCGCCGCCGGGATCGTCGTCGATCGGCGGCTGCGGACGACCAACCGGCGCGCCTATGCGGTCGGCGATGCGGCCGGCGGCCCGCAATTCACCCATATCGCGCTCTACCACGCCGGGATCGTCATCCGGAACGCACTCTTTCGGCTGCCCGCGCGGGTCGATTACCGGGAGCTTCCCTGGGTCACCTACACCGACCCTGAGCTCGCCCAGGTGGGGCTGACCGAGGCGGCGGCGCGGCAAGCGGGACCGGTGCAGGTGCTGCGCTGGTCCTTTGCCGAGAACGACCGCGCCCACACCGAGCGCGACACCGCGGGCGAGGTGAAGATCATCACCATTCCGCGCGGACGCATCCTCGGCGCGACGATCCTCGGCGCGGCCGCGGGCGACCTCATCCTGCCCTGGGCCTTGGCGATCGCGCAACGGCTCAAGATCGGCGCGATGGCCAACCTGATCGTGCCCTATCCGACCCGGGGCGAAGCCGGCAAGCGCGCCGCCGGCAGCTACTATACGCCCACCCTCTTCTCCCCACGCACCCGCCGCCTCGTGCGCCTGCTGGCACGCTTCGGCTGAGAGCGCGGCGATGCTGCTCCGCAGTCTCTCGGCGCGCCTTCTCGTGCTGACGATCTTCTTCGTGATGCTGAGCGAGGTCCTGATCTTTGTGCCCTCGGTCGCGCGTTTCCGGATGACCTATCTCGACAACCACATCGCGTCTGGGCACCTAGCGATCCTGGCGCTTGGCGCAAGCCCCAGCGGGCGGATCGACCAGACCCTGGCCAATGAGCTCCTGGCGCATGTCGGCACGCATGCGGTGATCCTGCATCGACCGGACGGGATGGTGCGGATGCTCGACAGCGCGATGCCGCCAAAGCCCGACGTCACGTTCGACCTGAGGAAAGGCAATGTCCCCATTTGGATTGAGCGTTCGTTCGAGACATTGTTCAGCACCGGCAACCGGGTCATGCGCGTGCTCGGGCGCTCGCCCAAGGAACCCGACGCCACGGTCGAACTGCTGCTCGACGAGGCGCCGCTGCGCCACGAATTGCGCGGTTTTGCCATCCGCATCCTCGAATTGTCGATCGTCATTTCCTTGACCACCGCGGCGCTGGTTTATCTCAGCCTGCATTGGCTCTTGGTCCGGCCGATGCGCCGCATCACCGCGAGCATGACCTCGTTCCGCGAGGACCCGGAAGACGCCTCGCGCCGGATCGTCCCGAGCGGCAGGCGCGACGAGATCGGCCGCGCGGAAAACGAGCTCGCGATGCTGCAGGAGACGGTGCGGCAGGCGCTCGGCCAGCGCGCCCGGCTGGCCGCGCTCGGCACCGCCGTCAGCAAGATCAACCACGATCTGCGCGCCATTCTGGCGACCGCGCGGCTGGTCAGCGACGGGCTCGCCGACAGCGCCGCGCCCGAGGTGCGCCGCGTTGCGCCGCGGCTCTTCGAGGCGATCGACCGCGCGGTGGCGTTGTGCACGCGCACCCTCGATTTCTCGCGCGAGGGCGCGCCGCCTGTCGCGCCGACACGGTTTCCCCTCCTCCCGCTGGTCGAGGAAATCGAGCCGGCCCTGGCGATCGGCAGCGACCGCCTCGCCGTAGAGCCGGATGTCCCGGAGGGACTCATCGTGCGCGCGGACCGCGATCAGCTTTACCGGGTGCTCCTGAACCTCGCCCAGAACGCGGTCGAAGCCGGCGCCCGCCACCTGCGCCTCAGCACCGCAGTATCCAATGGAGCGATCGCGATCGAGGTTGCCGATGACGGTCACGGGCTGCCGCCGCGGGCGCGCGACAATCTGTTCCGGCCGTTTTTCGGCTCCGCCCGGCCTGGCGGCACCGGCCTTGGCCTCGCGATCGCGCGCGAATTGATGCGCGCGCAAGGCGGCGACCTCGCGCTCGTTGACACGACCGGCGCGGGCACCGTCTTCCGGCTGACCCTTCCGGCAGGGACGGAAAAAACCATCCCGCTTAATCGAGCGTCAGGGTGAGCGCTTTCAGATAGGCGCTTTCCGGCAGGGCGGGATGCACCGGATGGTCGGGGCCGGCGCCGCTCATCCGGAGGATGCGCGCCGAGCGGCCGGCATCGGCGAGGCCGCGCCGCACCGCATCGGCGAATTCACCGACTCCGACATTGTAGGAACACGACGCCAGGAACAGAAACCCCGACGGCGCGGTCAGCTGGGCGGCGAGATGGGCGAGCTTCCGATAGCCGCGCAGCGCCGCCGGAACCGCCCGCTTTACCGGCGCGAAAGCCGGCGGGTCGGCGATCACGATGTCGAACCGCTCGCCCCGGGCGGCGAGCGCGGCCGCTTCGGCGAACACCTCGGCGCGGCGGAACGTGCAGCGCTCGGCGACGCCATTCTGGCGGGCGGCCTCGGCGGCAAGCGCAAGGGCGGGCGCCGAACTGTCGATGCCGACGACCCTCTCCGCGCCCTCATGGGCCGCGGCGACGGCAAACCCGCCGCTGTGGCAATAGAGGTCGAGGACGCGCGCATCACCGCAGAGCCCGGCGATAAAGGCGCGGTTGTCGCGCTGGTCGAAAAACCACCCGGTCTTCTGCCCGGCGAGCACATCGGCGAGAAACACCGCGCCGCCTTCCTCGATCCTCACCGGACCGGCGATGGTCCCCAGTGCAACCGCGGTTTCGAGCGGCAATCCCTCCTGGGTGCGCGCCGGGCTGTCGTTGCGCAAGACGATCGCCTCGGGCGAGACGAGGCCCTGCAGCGCCTCGATGATGACCGGGGTCAGGCGGTCCATTCCCGCGGTGTTCGCCTGCATGACCAGGACCGCGCCAAAGCGGTCGATGATGAGGCCGGGGAGGCCATCCGCCTCGGCATGGACGAGCCGGTAATAGGGCCGCGCGTAAAGCCGCTCGCGCAGCCTGAGCGCGCGCTCCAGTCGGCGCGCGAAAAAGCGCTTGTTGATCGCCCGCGCGGCATCGCGGTCGAGGAGGCGGGCGGCGATCAGATTGTGCGGGTTGAAGATCGCGACGCCGAACGGCCGCTCATCCGCCCGGCGCAGCGTCACGAGCGTCCCGGGCGCCAGCGTCTTCGCCGCCTCATCCATCACAACTTCGTTCGAATAGACCCACGGGTGGCCGCCCTCGGCGCGGCGGTGAAACCCGGGCAGCAAGGCGATCTGCGGCCGGCTTTCCGGGTCGTCGGCCTCAACCACGATCTCCGACATGCTGGCTTCCCTCCGCCCGATGTCTTCGCCCGAATGGACGGGCCGGCGCAAGCCACCCTATGATCGCGGCAACAACCCAGCGGGGAGGCACGCCATGCGCACCAGCACCGACCACATCCTCACCAGCCACGCCGGCAGCCTGCCGCGGCCGGACGCCCTCATTGCGGCAAACCGGGCGCGCGATGCCAGTGCAGCCGACGAGCGCGAGTTCGGGCAGACGCTCGGCGCGGCGGTCGGCGATGTCGTGCGCCGTCAGCATGATCTCGGGATCGACGTACCGGGCGATGGCGAATTCGGCAAATCGATGGCGCAGAGCGTCAATTACGGCTCGTGGTGGCGCTATTCGTGGCAGCGCCTCTCCGGCATCGAGCCGGGCCGGGATTCGCTTTACGACATGGCGCCGCACCGCTCCACCCCCGGCCATATCGTCCTGACGAGTTTCGGCGACCGCCGCGACCGCACGATGTTCGGGGCCGCCTACAACGACCCGGAATCGGGGATCACCACCGGCTCCGGCGCGCGCCCGCCGACCCCGATCTGCACCGCGCCCCTCGCCTATGCCGGGGCCGAGATGATCCGCGCCGACATCGCCAACTTCAAGGCCGCGCTCACCGCCGCCGGGGTCGCCGAAGGGTTCATGACCGCAGTCGCGCCGGCCAGCTGCGCGCGCATCGGCAACACCTATTACAAGAGCGAGAAAGAGTTCCTCCATGCCTGTGCCGACGCGATGCGCGAGGAATATAAGGCGATCGTCGACGCCGGCATCATCCTGCAGCTCGACGACCCCTGCCTCGCCGAGGGTTGGGACCAGGTCAACCCCGAGCCCTCCGTCACCGACTATCAGGCGCTCGCTACTACCTGGATCGACGCGCTCAACCACGCGATCCGCGGCCTCCCGCCGGAGCGCATCCGGCTCCATCTGTGCTGGGGCAGCTGGCACGGCCCACACGTCACCGACATCGCGATCCGCGACATCCTCCCGGTCGTCCTCCGGGCCAAGGTCGGGGCGATCTCGTTCGAGGCCGGCAATGTCCGCCACGAGCACGAGTGGCGGGTGTGGCAGGAAGTGAAACTTCCCGACGGCATGGTCCTCCTGCCGGGCGTCGTCAGCCACGCCACCAACGTCATCGAGCACCCCGAACTGGTCGCCGACCGGATCCTGCGCTTCGCCAACATCGTCGGCCGCGAAAGGGTCATCGCCTCAACCGATTGCGGCCTCGGCGGCCGCGTCCACCCGCAAATCGCCTGGGCCAAACTCGAGGCCCTCGCCCAAGGCGCCGCGCTGGCGACAAAGCAGCTGTGGCGGTGAATGTCTGCGCGGGAGCCGCGTGCAGCACGTAGGATGGGTGAGCCCGGCAACAGCCGGGAGAAACCCATCGCAATCCACAATGAGACGGTGAGGCACTCAGGGTTAGCAGCGTAGCGCTCTTACCGCCTCGCTGCCTCATTGTGAACTAACTAGCTAAGCGATGATGGGTTTCGCGATGCTCAACCCATCCTACGACCGCCCACGCGTGAATTGACACTTCCCGGGCCCATCTGTAGCGTCCGTTCGCCGCCTGTAGCAGCGTGCTCATTCGCTCCCCATGTCGGGAGCCGGCCGGTCCACGAGTTTCGCGCGCCGGCCTGTTGGGCATTGGGAGAATGGAGCATTATCACATCGCCCAATTTATCCGTCATGGCCGGGCTTGACCCGGCCATCCGCGGGTACACCGAGATCCCCGGGTCAAGCCCGGGGATGACGACCTTTTACCGTGACCAACCTGATCGGGTTTCGCTCTGATGTTCGAGACCCTCGGCAACCGCCTGAATGAAGTCTTCGACCGGCTGCGCGGGCGCGGCGCGCTGGGCGAAGACGATGTCGCCGCCGCGATGCGCGAGATCCGCATCGCGCTCCTCGAAGCCGATGTCGCGCTTCCCGTGGTGCGCGATTTCATCGCGACGGTGCGCGAGAAGGCGGTCGGGCAAGACGTGGTGCGCTCGGTGACGCCGGGCCAGATGGTCGTCAAGATCGTCCACGACCATCTCGTCGATGTCCTCGGCGGCAATGCGCCGCGTGGCACCGGAGACGGGCTCGACCTCAACGCGCCGGCGCCGGTCGTGGTCCTCCTGGTGGGGTTGCAAGGGTCGGGCAAGACGACGACCGCAGCCAAGATCGCACTGCGCCTCAAAAATCGCGAGCGCAAGAAAGTCTTGATGGCCGGGCTCGACGTGCAGCGCCCCGCGGCACAAGAGCAACTGGCGCAGCTTGGCCGCCAGAGCGGCGTCGCGACTTTGCCGATCGTCGCCGGCGAGGGCCCGGTCGCGATCACAAGGCGAGCGCTGCAAATGGGGCGCACCGAAGGGTATGATGTCGTCCTCCTCGACACCGCCGGCCGGCTCCATGTCGACGAAGAGCTGATGCTCGAAGTCGCCGCGGTGCGCGAGGCCGCCACCCCGCACCAGACCCTCCTCGTCGCCGACGCGATGACCGGGCAGGACGCGGTCACTGTCGCCAAGGCTTTCGCCGAGCGCGCCGGCCTCACCGGGATTGTCCTAACGCGGGTCGACGGCGACGCGCGCGGCGGCGCCGCCTTGTCGATGCGCGCGATCACCGGCAAGCCGATCGTCCTCCTCGGCACCGGCGAGAGGCTGGAGGCGCTCGAACCCTTCCACCCCGAGCGCATCGCCGGGCGCATCCTCGGCATGGGAGACATCGTCAGCCTGGTCGAGAAGGCCGCCGAAACCGCCGACGAGGACGAAGCAGAGCGGCTCGCCGCCAAGCTGCAACAGGGCAATTTCGATCTCGACGATCTCGCCGGGCAGTTGCGCCAGATCCGCCGGATGGGCGGCATGGGGGGCATGCTCGGGATGCTGCCGGGGGTGGGCAAGATCAAGAAACAGCTGGCCGGCGCCAATATCGACGAGGGCATCATCAAGCGCCAGGAGGCGATCATCGGTTCGATGACCAAATCCGAGCGCAAGAACCCCAAGCTCCTCAATGGCTCGCGCCGGCGCCGCATCGCCGCCGGGTCGGGCACCACGGTCCCCGATGTCAACCGCCTCTTGAAGCAGTATCAGGACATGGCCGGGATGATGAAAAAGATGAAAAAGCTCGGGCAAAAGGGCCTGATGCGGCATGGCCTGTCGGCGCTGATACCCGGCGGCGGCGGGTTCCGGCATTGACCTTTGCGATGCACCCTTTCCTTCAGTGTCATCCCGGCGAAAGCCGGGACCCATTTCTGCCCCATTCGAGCCGCGGACGGATGGATCCCGGCTTTCGCCGGGATGACGACATTCCTTTGAAAGGTAACCGATGTCTCTGAAGATCCGGCTCGCCCGCGGCGGCGCCAAGAAGCGGCCGTTTTATGCAATCGTCGTCGCCGACGCGCGCAGCCCGCGCGACGGGCGGTTCATCGAAAAGCTTGGCACTTACAACCCGATGCTGGACAAGGGCCATGCCGACCGCGTGACGCTCAAGGACGAGCGATTGAAGCACTGGCTCGGGGTCGGCGCCCAGCCGACCGAGCGGGTGGCGCGTTTTCTGGGCGACGCTGGCCTCATCGAGAAGCCGGCGCAGCGCGAAACCCCGTTCAAGTCGACGCCGAAAGCCAAGGCGCAGGAACGTGCCAAGGCTGCCGAAGAAGCCGCCGCCGCGGCCCGCGGCTAAACCGATCTGCAGACATCCCTCCTATGCAGAGCGCCCCCGCCGCCAATAAGCCCCTCTCCCGCGGCGCGGGAGCGGATGGCTCGCCCGCGGCAAAGCGCGTCTGCCTCGGCATCATCACCGCCGCACATGGCGTCCGCGGCGCCGTGCGCGTCAAGAGCTTCACCGCCGACCCCAAAGACGTTGCGCGCTACGGCCCGCTCGAAGACGAAACGGGCGAGCGGCGCTGGTCCTTGAGCCTGATGCGCAGCGTCAAAGGCGTCGTCGTCTGCCGCGTTGGCGGGGTCGCCGACCGTACCAGCGCCGAGGCGTTGCGCGGATTGCGGCTCTATTTGCCGCGCGCGGCGCTGCCGCCCCCGCCGGCCGATGAATATTACCACGCCGATCTGATCGGCCTCGCCGCCGCACTCCTTGACGGGACGGTGCTCGGCCATGTCCGCGCGGTCCATGATTTCGGTGCCGGCGATACGCTGGAGATCGTGCGCTCCGAGGGCCCGCCGGCGATGGTCCCCTTCACCCGCGCTGTGGTGCCGGTTGTCGACCTCGGCGCCGGAATGCTGGTGGTCGATCCGCCCCCCGGGCTCATTGACCCTATTGTCGAAGAACGCCCATGAGCTGGCGCGCCACGGTCCTTACGATCTTTCCGGAAATGCTCCCGGGCCCGCTCGCCTATTCGCTGGCGGGCAAGGCGCTGGAGGCCGGGATCTGGCAACTCGAAACGGTGGACATCCGCGATTACGCGCGCGATAAACACCGTTCCGTCGACGATGCGCCGTTTGGCGGCGGGCCGGGGATGGTGATGCGGCCCGATGTGCTCGACAGCGCGATCGCCGGCGCCGGCGGGTCGGGGCCGTTGATCCTGATGTCGCCGCGCGGCCGGCCGCTTTGCCAAGGGCGGGTGCGGGAACTCGCGGCCGGCGCCGGGGTGCGGCTCATCTGCGGACGCTTCGAGGGGGTGGACGAGCGCGCGCTCGAAGCCCGCTCGGTCGAGGAATTGAGCCTCGGCGATTTTGTCCTGTCGGGCGGCGAGCCGGCGGCGATTGCGCTGATCGACGCCTGCGTGCGGCTCTTGCCCGGCGTCATTGGCTCGGCCGAGGCATTGACGGAGGAAAGTTTTGCCGAGGGGCTGCTCGAATACCCGCATTATACCAGGCCCGCTCTATGGCAGGGCCGCGCGGTGCCGGAGGTGCTGGCGTCGGGCGACCACCAGCGGGTCCGCGCCTGGCGGCGACATGAAGCGGAGCGTTTGACCCGGGAGCGCCGTCCCGATCTGTGGCGGCGCTACCTCGCCCGACAGGAACGGGCGCCGCAAGAGGAACAGAGATGAACATATTGCAACAGCTCGAAGCCGAGCAGGTCGCCAGGCTCATCGCGACGCGGCCGGTGCCGCCTTTCCAACCAGGCGACACGGTCAAGGTCAGCCTGCGCGTCGTCGAAGGCGAGCGCGAGCGCATCCAGGCCTTCGAGGGCGTCTGCATCGCCCGCAAGAATGCCGGGATCAACTCGAACTTCACGCTGCGCAAAATCTCCTATGGCGAAGGGGTGGAGCGGGTCTTTCCGCTGCACTCGCCGCGGATCACCGCGATCGAGGTCGTGCGCCGCGGCGACGTGCGGCGCGCCAAGCTATATTTCCTGCGCGGCTTGCGCGGGAAATCGGCGCGTATCGCCGAGCGCGGCCGCGAAGACACCCGCCGCGAACGCGCCCAGGCCGCGGCCGAGAGCGAAGCATAGGAGGGGTTTCGCAATGCTCAACAATCCTACGAAATGCGCGTGTAGGGTGGGTTGAGAGCAGCGAAACCCTCCGCAATAGGACGGACTTCCCGTCCACTGGAGAGCACGCATGGCAGCGCCGCGCACCCTGTTCGACAAGATCTGGGACAGTCATGTCATCGCCCCGCAGGGCGAAGGCACCTATCTCCTGTATATCGACCTGCATCTGATCCACGAGGTGACGACGCCGCAGGCCTTCGAGGGCCTGCGCCTTGCCGGCCGCAAGGTGCGCCGGCCCGACGCGACGATGGCGGTGTGCGACCACAACATTCCGACGAGCAATCGCCAGGCCGGGATCGACGAGCCGGAATCCAGGCTCCAGGTCGATACGCTCGAGCAGAATGTCCGCGATTTCGGGGTGCCCTATTTCCCGATCCTCAGTATCAACCAGGGGATCGTCCACATCATCGGCCCCGAGCAGGGCCTCTCGCAACCGGGGATGACGATCGTCTGCGGCGACAGCCACACCGCGACGCATGGCGCCTTGGGGGCGCTCGCCTTCGGCATCGGCACTTCCGAAGTCGAGCATGTGCTGGCGACCCAGACGTTAAGCCAGCGCCATGCCAAAAACATGCTGGTCGAAGTCAACGGCACCCTCGGCGCCGGGGTCAGCGCCAAGGATGTGATCCTCGCGATCATCGGCAAGATCGGCACCGCGGGCGGCACCGGTCATGTCATCGAATATGCCGGCTCGACGATCCGCGCGCTCTCGATGGAAGGCCGCATGACGGTGTGCAACATGACGGTCGAAGCAGGCGCCCGCGCCGGCCTCGTCGCCCCGGACGAAACCACCTTCGCCTATGTCAAGGGCCGGCCCTATGCGCCGAAGGGCGCGCAGTGGGAACAGGCGCTGGCCTATTGGCGCACCCTCCCCTCCGATCCCGGCGCCCATTTCGACAAGAAGGCTTCGCTCGACGCCGCGGACATCGCGCCGCACGTCACCTGGGGGACCAACCCCGAGCAGACCGCGCCGATCACCGGCCGGGTCCCCGACCCTGCCGAGATCGCCGACCCGCAGAAGCGCGCCGCGATCGAGCGCGCCCTCGAATACATGCATCTGAAGCCCAAGACGCTGCTCACCGAGATCCCGGTGCAGCGGGTGTTCATCGGCTCCTGCACCAACAGCCGGATCGAGGACCTGCGCGCCGCCGCCGCGATCGCCCGCGGGCGCCACGTCGCCGAGGGCGTGCGGGCATTGGTCGTCCCCGGCTCCGGCCTCGTCAAGCACCAGGCCGAAGCAGAAGGCCTCGACCGGATCTTCCTCGAAGCCGGCTTCGAATGGCGCGAGCCCGGCTGCTCCAACTGCATGTCGATGAACAACGACCGGGCCGAAAACGGCGAGCGCATCGCCTCGACCTCGAACCGCAATTTCGAGGGCCGCCAGGGCCCCGGTGCCAAAACCCACCTGGTCGGCCCCGCGATGGCCGCCGCCGCCGCTGTCACCGGCCACCTCGCCGACGTGCGCGAGTTCGGCTGAGCAGACGGGAGATCCCTGCGGAGGCAGGGATCCATCGTTCAACTCGTTCGTGAAATAGGAAAATGGGTCCCTGCCTCCGCAGGGATCTGTGCAAGAGGGCAGAGATGGACAAATTCACCACCTTGACCGGGGTCGCGGCGCCGCTGCCGATGATCAATATCGACACCGACAAGATCTTCCCGGCGGTGTTTCTGAAGACGATCCGGCGCACCGGGCTCGCCAAATGGCTGTTTCAGGAGATCCGCTTCCGGCCGGACGGCTCGGAAAACCCCGATTTCGTGTTGAACCAGGGTCCCTACCGCAAGGCCCGGATCATCGTTGCCGGCGACAATTTCGGCTGCGGGTCTAGCCGCGAGCACGCGCCGTGGGCCTTGACCGATTTCGGCATCACCTGCGTCATCGCGCCCTCCTTTGCCGACATCTTCTACAACAACTGCTTCAAAAACGGCCTCCTCCCGATCGCGCTGCCGCAGGAGGTGGTCGACCAGCTGATGGAAGACGCCAAGAAGGGCGCCAACGCGGTCCTCACGATCGATCTCGAAAAGCAGACGATCTCGCGCCCCGACGGCGGCGTTGTGCATTTCGACATCGACCCCTTCCGCAAACACTGCATGCTGAACGGCCTCGACGACATCGGCCTCACCGAACAGAAGGGCGCCGAGATCGCCACCTATGAAACCGAGGCGCGGCGCACCCGGCCGTGGCTCTTCGGCATGACCCAGAAGAGCGCATAAACCGCGGGCGGCTGCGCACGCCTCGTCAGGTGCCGCGACTGAAGGAGGAATCTCGATGGCTCTCTATGAGATGCGAACCTACACATTGCGGGTCGGGGCCATGGCGGAGGCGGTAAAGCTCTACCAGGAGCTCGGCTTTCCGGCGCTGCAAAAGGGCGGCCAGGACAAGAAGCTGATCGGCTATTTCCAGGCCGACACGGGGACGATCAATCAGCTCGTCCATTTGTGGAAATTCGACGACAACTCCGATCGCCGGGCACATTGGGCGGCGGTGTTTACAAACAAGGATTTCGTCGAGGGCTTCGCCGTGAGATTCCGCCCGCTGGTGACGACGCAAGAGGTAAAACTGCTGCAAGCTGCGCCCTGGGGTCCGCATCCCTAGCTTCTATTCCGGCGCGCGGTCACGCCCAGCCATGGCGATCGATGAGGCGAGAAACGGATGAGCGATAGCCGTTCCAACCGCAAAGTCTTGGTCCTGCCCGGTGACGGCATCGGGCCAGAAATCATGCGCGAGGTGATGCGGATCGTCGAATTCTTCGACCGCCGCCACATCGTCAGCTTCGACGTCAGGGAGGGTCTCGTCGGCGGCAGCGCCTACGATGCCTCGGGTGTGCCGCTGACCGACGCGACGATGGCCGAGGCGCTGGCCGCGGATGCAGTGCTGTTCGGCTCGGTTGGTGGCCCGAAATGGGAGAGTTTGCCGTTCGAGTTGCAGCCGGAGCGGGGCCTCCTCAGGCTGCGCAAGGAGATGGATCTGTTCGCCAATCTCCGCCCCGCCGTGGTGTTCGAAGCGCTGGCCGATGCGTCTGCCCTGAAGCGGGACCTCGTCGCCGGTCTCGATCTGATGATCGTGCGCGAATTGACCGGCGGCATCTATTTCGGCGAGCCGCGCGGGATCGAGAGAATGCCCGACGGCACCCGCCGCGGCATCAATACCGAAGTCTACTCCGAAGCCGAGATCGAGCGCGTGGTGCGCGCCGGCTTCGACCTGGCATGCAAGCGCCAACGCCGCCTCACCGAGGTCGACAAGGCCAACGTCATGGAGTCGGGCATCTTGTGGCGCGAGGTCGCGCGGCGCGTCCACGCCGACTACCCGCAGGTCGAACTCTCCTTTATGTATGCCGATAATTGCGCGATGCAGCTGGTGCGCAACCCCAAGCAGTTCGACGTGATCGTCACCAGCAATCTGTTCGGCGACATCCTGTCGGATTGCGCGGCGATGCTGACCGGTTCCCTCGGGATGCTGCCATCTGCCTCATTGGGCGCGGCCGACGCCACTGGACGTCGCAAGGCGCTCTACGAGCCGGTCCATGGCAGCGCCCCCGACATCGCCGGCAAAGGCGTTGCCAACCCGCTCGCCTCGATCCTCTCGTTCGCGATGATGCTGCGCTATTCGTTCGACCTCGCCGAGGAAGCGAGCCTCGTCGAAGACGCGGTGCGCCGCGCGCTCGCCGCCGGGGTGCGCACCGCCGACATCGTGCAGCCCGATACCGCCCCGGTCTCGACCCGAATCATGGGAGACACGATCCTGCGCGAACTGGAAAAGGCGGTGTAGCGCGATCCTTACCATGCCGCGTCGAGCAGTTCGCGGATGACCGCCGGACCGTCGATCTTGCGCGGATTGGTGTGAATCCAACGGTCGTGCATCGACAGTTCGGCGATGCGGTCGAGCTGTTCGGGCTTAACCGCGACGTCGCGCAGCCGCCCGGGTAGCCCCAGCCCGGCGATGAGCGCCGCGACGACATCGGCAGCGGGCTCCCCCGGCCGCCCCATCGCCTCGCTGACCAGGGCCTGGCGCTCGGCATTGACGGCCGCGTTGAAGCGCAGCACGTGCGGCAGCATGACGCACGAGGTATAGCCGTGCGGGACGTCTGCGGTGCCGCCCAGCACATGGCCGATGCCGTGGCTCGCCCCTTTGGGGACGCCGGTTTGCGAGCCGACCATCGACATCCAGGCGCCGAGCTGGCAATTGAGCCGCGCCTCGAGATCGAGCGGGTCGGTCTTGATCCCCGACAGGCCGCGGCCGAGGAGTTTGAGGGCGTGATATGACGCCGCTTCCGAGATCGGCTGGCACTCTGGCGAGCAGATGTCCTCGACCGCGTGATCGACGGCGCGGATCCCGGTCGACAGGAACAGCCATTCCGGGGTGTGAAGGCTGGCGCGCGGATCGAGCACCACGGTCTTCGGCATCATCAGCGGGTGGCCGAAGCTCTCCTTGACCTGCCGCAGCGTGTCGGTGCAGCCGGCCGAGGCGGTGTATTCGCCCGCCGAGAGCGTTGTCGGGATCGCGATCGTGCGCAGGGCGGGCGGTTTTACCTGCGGACGCTTGATCGTGCCGTCGGCACTGACCTGGGCGCGGTAATTGTCGAGCTGGGCCGGGTCGGTGACGCCGTTGCCGAGGCAGAAGGCGACCATTTTCGCCGCGTCGGTGACCGAGCCGCCGCCCAGGGTCACGAGGAGATCGGCGCCGGCGGCGCGCGCCGCGTTTGCCGCCTCGACGACATCACCGCGCGGGGTATGGGCGCCGATCCTCGCATGCAGCCCGGCAAAGCGGTTGCCGAGTGCGCTGCGCACCTGGAGGACGAGGTCGGTTTCCCGATTGAGCGTGCCGCTGGCCAACAGAAACACCGAATTGGCGCCGCTCCTCTCGACCTCTTCCTTCAGCGCCTCGGTAAAGGGCCGGCCATAGATGACGTTGTCCATCGGCGGGAAACGATAGACGCCGGTACGCATGCGAGCCTCCGGGTTCGGAACACGATTGCCAGCGGTCATGTTGCGCGTTGGGTAGCCGCGCTTCAAGCCGGCGCTGTCCCTGATCGATGCCCGCCGCGTGCAAAATTCTGTTGCCGGGGCAATCCAAAGCTAGGAATTTATGGCGACGCACTCGGCAATCTGGGAACTCACGGCTCAATCGGGGCGCGCGCCACCATGACACGAATTGCTTATATCGGATCCTGTCTTTCCGGCACCATCGTCAAGGAGTTGCTGAAGGCGCGGCCCGAGGTGCGTCTGGTGGCTGGAGTGCCGCACATGCGCCTCGACGTCCTGTGCGATTACTTGGTGGATGGAGTCCCGCTCGGCGCGCCGCGAGACCTGACTTTTGCCATGATCAAGGATCTGTTCCCCGCTCACCAGAAAGTCAACCAGGATCGGCTGGCCTGGCAGGTTTCCGAGCGCCTCGAAAAGATGAACAATTGGCTCAAGGTGATAGAGTGCCTCGTCGTCGACAACAATTACGATTTGCATTCTCTGGTTTATGATGTCGATTACGATGGTAAAACTCTGCGCTTTGTGAATCTCCAGGGCGCCGGTGAAATTGGTCAATGCAAAAACCTCGGGATGATGCCGCTTTATGCCGCCAGCGTGAAGTATCAGAGGCTTTTCGATTACATCCGAGAACTCAACCCCTCGGTTAAAATAGTCTTCCTGCATTACCCAGTCTCCGGCTTTGAGAAGCAGGGAGCGTGGAATCAGCGGGTGACACGCGGTCGCCACTTTGCGGAAACCGTTGCGCTGCACGACGTGCACGTGTTCCCGCTTGTCAAGATCACTGGAGATGACTTCGCCGCGAATTATCCCGCTTGGTATTTTTCTTCGCGGGTCTATGGCGCCTACGCCAAGGCGATTTTGTCGATCATCGACGGCGGAGATTTCTCTCTGCCCGGGCAGGGCGAGGTTTCCTTTGCCGCGCTTCAGCAGGCGGCTGGCAAACCGCCGCCGCCCCCCAGGCGAAGCGAAAATCCCTATACTGGCCTGCCGACGCGCAATTATTGGAAACCTGCGGTGGCCGACTGCTATCCGTTATCGATCGCCAAGCTTTACGACAAGAAGTTCTCAATCTCGTTGGACGACGGGGTGGCAACCTGCGGCAGCTGTTTCGCCCAGCACATCGGCCGCCGCTTGAGGGCGAGCGGGTTCAACTTTCTTGATGTGGAACCATCGCCGGCGTCCAACACGGCGATCGAGGCGACGGCGCACGGATATGGCATCTACTCGGCCCGCTACGGCAACGTCTATACTTCGGCGCAGCTGCTGCAGCTTTTTCAGCGAGCGTTCGGCGAGATCACGATCGACGAGGTATGGGAGAGCGGTGGCCGGTATTACGACCCGTTTCGGCCGAATCTCGACCCCGACGGTTACGACGATGCAGAGGGCGTAATTGCCGAGCGCAACCGCCACCTCGCTGCGGTGCGGCGACTTTTCGAGCGGCTCGACGTCTTCATTTTCACGATGGGCCTGACCGAGTGCTGGTACAACGCCAAGAATTCGGCCGTATATCCGATCTGCCCTGGGGTTACGGTTGGCCAGTTCGACCCCGAAGTGCACAAGTTTCAGAACCTGTCCTTCACCAAGGGCATAGCGGACATGACTGCGGTTCTGGAGCGATTAAGGTCGATCAAGCCGGATATCCGCGTCCTCCTCACGGTCTCTCCGGTGCCGCTGACCGCCACCGCCGAAAACCGCCATGTCCTGTTGTCGACGATGCACTCCAAATCGGTGCTGCGGGCGATCGCCGGCGAGTTGGCGGCCCAGCACGATTTTGTTGATTACTTTCCCTCATACGAGATCGTCGCGTCGCCACCCTATCGCGGCATGTTCTTCCAGAACAATCTGCGCACGATCCATGAGGAAGGGGTCGACTACATCATGAGTCATTTTTTTGAACAGCACAATGCGGTCCAGCGACCGCCGGAAAATCCACAGAAAAACGGCGACTCTGTCGAAGCATTCTGCGATGAGCTATTCCTTGAGCTGCAGCGGCAAACCACTTAGCCCCGGCGTCCACCGGATGAGCCGGCGATTTTGTGCCTGCGAGCGCGGCGGCCATGGCGAGAGACGGGTGCATGAATTTGCCACGGCGATCACACCTGAGCTTCGGTCGTCTGCGCCCGCTGGCGGCTGACCTTGATTGACGTCCATGAGGTGCCACTTTGTCACTGATGTGTAACAGGCGAAGTTTCGCTCGTCTTCCGCCATCGGTCTAGAAACATGGCTCATTACCTGGTAACCGGCGGTGCGGGCTTGATCGGCTCCCATCTCGTTGACGCATTGATGGCCGACGGTCATCACGTCCGAGTGCTGGACGATCTGTCGAGCGGGCGGATCGAGAACTTACCTCATGGAGTCGACCTCGTAACCGCCGACGTTACCGACGAGCGAGCCGTGCGTCGGGCGCTGGGCGACGTCGATGGGTGTTTTCATCTGGCCGCGATCGCCTCTGTCGAGCGTTGTCAGCATGAATGGCTGCGCAGTCACAAGGTCAATCTCGCTGGAGCGATAACCGTGTTCGATGAGGCCTGCCGCGCTCAGGCGGCGCTCGGGCGGCGGCTTCCGGTGGTCTACGCCTCATCGGCCGCCGTCTACGGCAACACCGATGAGATCCCGATCACGGAGCGAGCGCCGACGCGGCCGGTCAACGCCTACGGTATCGACAAACTCGGCTGCGAACTACACGCCTCGGTGGCCAGCCCGATCCACGACCTGCACAGCGTCGGGCTGCGGTTCTTCAATGTCTATGGCCCGCGACAAGACCCTCATTCGCCGTATTCGGGAGTGATCTCGGTCTTTTGTCAGCAAATATTGCGAGGAGCGCCGCTCGAAATCCACGGCGACGGCAACCAGGTTCGCGATTTTGTTTATGTGTGCGATGCCGTGGACGCGCTGCGCCTAGCCATGCAATCGGCCAGCCCTACGCCACAGGTCTATAATGTCTGCACGGGCGTCGGAACGAAGATATGCCAGCTCGGCGCATTAATTAGTCAAATGCAAGGCGTCCATTTTGCGCCGCAGTATGTGCCCGAGCGCGCCGGTGATTTGCGGGTATCCGTAGGGGACCCGAGACGGGCACGCGATATGTTGCAATTCCGCACCGTGACCTCGTTACGACAGGGCCTGGAGCAAACCATCGAAGCCATGATGCCACGTCAGGCCAGGGCCGGTGCGTCCAACCATTTGATGGCCAAAACCGGAGATAGATCGACCGACCCGTACCGCGGAGACGGTTCGAGCGAGAGTCAGCCACCGGCCGACGTCAATCGCAACGTCTCGTGAACGGTAAAGTAGATCGCACCCGGGTTGTGGCGGCGGCGAGTTATCGACAATGTGAAGGATCCGCATTAAAGGTGATCAATCGAGATATACGGAGCTACTGGGGATGCCGCAGGATCCGCAGATCGAGCGGGTGATCTTTATTGCCGGAGCCGACCACTCGGGCTCAACAATGCTCGGCTGCGCGCTCGGAGCCGACGAAGACCCGTTTCGCCATTTCCACGTCGGTGAACTGCACGCCCGTTTCGATCCGGAGAACCGCCGCCTGCGCCTTCGCGCTCATGCTCGGTTGTGGCGTCGAGTTGATCCGGCGCTGGGGGCGCGCTCGGCCTACCAGCAGATCGTTGCCCTGACCGGGGCTCAAGCTATCGTCGACTCCTCGAAGAAGCTGGACTGGCTCAAGGATCAATGCGCGCTCCTCGAGGAGAGGGGCATTCCCCTAGACATCGTCATCGCGATGCGCTCGAACGCCGCGTTGATCCATTCGGCGCTAAGGCGGGACCAGCCCGAAGCTCAAGCCGTCCGGTCGGTTCTCTATTACCGGCGGCTGGTCGATACGCTGCGCGGCCACCCCTTTCGCAAAGCGGTCACAGTCGATTGCGACGCGTTTTGCAGGGCCCCTTCAGCGCAGCTCCGATCATTGTGCGCGGCCATTGACCTCCCGTATTTCCCGGGCAAGGAATTATATTGGAACTATAAGCACTATCATTTCGCTGGCGCATCGATCCAGCGGCAGCAGATGCTTGGTGCGATCCCGGGCGGCTATCGCGAACCGATCGGCGAAAATGACCCGCAACTGGAACCCGCTCGGAAGATAAATCTGGAGCGCGGATTGGAGTTGGTACGCGACATCCTCCGTGACTTCAGCGGCCTGTGAATGCGAGCTGCGGGAGGCTGACGACGCTCGCGTACGCGGCTGGCCGGTATTCTGCCGACCCATCGGTTCCCGGAACCAGACTGAGCAACGTCCGACGGGCGAACGCCAGCCGCGATCCTGGATCACCAGGCGCGGCTTCGCCGGTGATTTAGCCGATTTTCTCGGTAGCTACCGAGCGATGCGGCGTTGTTGCCGGCGCCACGCGTGCAGAAATCGGTCCGCTCTGGCCGCGGCCATGTGCTAGTGTGCCGGCGGCTAAACGTAGCGGGAGGCGTGTGAATGGAGGGTCCGGAAAGCTGCCGCGGCAAGACCGCCAGCCTCATTCTGGATGCCTTGACCACGGGTGCGGAGCTTCTCGATCGGGTTCCTGGTCTGCCGCATTGGCCGGGCGGCACCTTGTCCCCCTTGGAAGGCGGTCCGCCGCGTCCAGCCGATCCAGCTTTCATGCAAGCCGTGGCCACACTGCCTCAGCCGGTGTCGGACAAGATCGAGCAGATCGGCCGGGAAGCGGCCATCATGCGAATATTGCGCTCACCCGCCTATAAGAATATCGTTCGAAACGCCAAGGAAATCGATTTGACGTTCGCGATGTTGTCGGATGAACTATCGATTACTACACTCGAATGGGCGATTAAATTCCGACTGCTGATACAGCTCTATCCGATCCAGTTGTTGCACGAGATGATGCCGAGTCCACTGTCCGCGGATGCCTGGACGGCTGGACAAGCTCGCGTCGACGCGCTCAGCGGCTTGCCGCGGGGTTTGAACCCGGCCGCTCTTGTGACATTCTGGGGCATGGGGAGGTATTCGTTGCCAGAACTGTGCGCGGTCGAGCCTGGCGACGTGGTCATCGAGGCGGGCGCTGAACTCGGCGAATTGACGCTATATCTCGCCGATCTTTGCGGCCCGACCGGACATGTTCACGCGTTCGAGTTCTTCCCCGATGCTTACGCTCGGCTCAAGGACTCTCTCGCGCTGAATAACGTCGCCAATGTTACGCCGGTGTGCGAGGCGCTGTGGGATCGTACCGGGCAATTCCCCGCCCGGTTTTCGCGGGCGGGCAGCCATGTTGTCGGCAACCAGCCGTCGAATTCGGATAATCGCATCCAGGCTGTCCCGGCGGTATCGATTGACGATTATTGCACGCGAGCCGGACTGGACCGGATCGATTTTATCAAGATCGACGCCAACGGTGGGCAGAAGCGCGTCGTCGCCGGCGCACGCGAGACGGTCGCCCGCTTTCGTCCGCGGTTTGCGATTGCTATACACTATGGAGGCGGCGCGGGTTACTACGACGTTCCCAAGGCATTACGAGAGTATCTGCCCGAAGGTTATAAGTTTTACATGCGCCATTATACCAAGATTTATCGATATACCATCATTTATGCCGCGCCGAGCAACTCGCGTCATGCGCCGACAGACAGCGGCTGAAAGCAGGATGGAATGGCAATGGTGAACACGCTAAAATGTTGGAGGCCATCCGGCATCGGATGGTCCTGATCGGTGCAGAGCTCATCTGGAGAATGCGTGGAACAACCATATGATCTCCTTTACATTTGATGACGGGAATGCCTCTGTACGGAGTGCTGCCGAGCCGATATTGCGGCGTTACGGTATGGTGGCGACGGTAGGTGCCATTTGCGATCTGGTATTTTGGAATAATTCCAAGGAGTTTATGGGGCCCGACGACCTCCATTATCTTGCGGACGCCGGCTGGGAGATCGCGTCGCACAGTCTGTTTCATCGTCGGTTGATGTTGCTGCCGCCATCCTATGAAGACGAGATCGCGTCTTGGCATTACGACAATGGGGCCGGAGCTTGGGCCGCCGAGTGTCGCTGGGGAGATGTCGGCACTGTGGCTTGCGACGGAAAATTCCTGAAGCGCGCCACCTCGGCCGAGCAGTTCAAGGCATTGTCGGCCGGCTTCCTGATTTATCCGGAGAAGGCGGTGATTTACGCCAAAACGACGGAGAAGGAATTCGTCCCGGACCGGCTCCGGCTCGGCAGCGCCGAGCGCGAAATCGCAGAGTCCCGCGAGGTCTTTCGGCGGAATGGCTTCGATACCAGCGTGTTTGTTGTGCCATTCAGCGGTTGGTCACCGCGTCTTCAAGCGATTGGAACTAAGTATTATCCCCTCATCGCGGCCGGTGGCGCGCAGTTTAACACTCGTGAGCGAGTATCGGGGAAGCTCTTGTTACGCTTCGGGACCGGTAGAGACGTTTCAGTGCAGGATGTCATCACCAGGCTTGAGGATCACCTGTCGCACAACAGCTGGGGGATCATCCTGTTGCACGACCTGGTGAGTGAGATGCGGGGAAAGTGGAAATGGACGATCTCTCAGTTTGAGAGCGTCGTCAAATGGGTTAGCGACCGCGGCGTCCCGGTATGCACGCTCTCAGAGGGCGCACGATCGATGCTGGCGTGACGACATCCAGCCAGCGGAGGGCCGACTTCCTCGTCTTTTGCCGAAGTTCCATGCATCTAATGGGTTGTGCAGGTTGGGTTCCGGGGCGGTGGATGCTTCTTGCTGCCGCCACTTTTGCCATCGCCCTGGCGCTGCCCGCCCGGGCCGCGGGCGTACCGCCCGGGTTCATCAACATAATCCGTGCCGACCGCATCGCGATGATAATGGCTCTCGATCCGGATGCGGCGCGCGCGTATTTCGACACAGACAACTCCTACGCGTTCATCCGCCACGGCGACCCGGTGACCCTGCGGGCGGCGCGGCAGCTGAAGGCGCAGGGCTGGCGCTTTCGGTTGGCCGAGACCTACTTCAATTTCGCGTCGTTTCAGGCGGACGTTGCGGCAAACACCATCGAGCCCGGAGTTACGGCCGTCATCTACGACAATGAGGATGGCGCGACTCGGCAAGGCGAGACCGGCGATGGCGGCTTCGATGACCCGACATCGCGCCGCGCCGCTGCGCGCTCCTTCTATACCCTGGCAAAGGCTCATGACCTGACGGTAATTCTCGCGCCCGGTACGCTGTGCAACGCCGCGCATGTGTTCTTCCACCGAATATTCACCCCGCCGGCCTGCTACGCTTATCTCGGCGATATCGCGCCCTACGCCGACATCATCGACCCGCAGTTCCAGTCGCTGATCCGCGAGGCCGCCATCCACCTCGCGGTCACCCGAGAATCAGCGGCGCTGATGAAGGCATCCAATCCTTCGATCAGGATCCTGAGCGAGTTTACAACCAATGCCGGCCATCACTACACGTCCGGCCAAAACATCGCCGCGATGCGCGCCGCACTGCCCTACGTCAGCGGTTTTTGGACCAACATCAATGCGAGCCGGCAGAGCGTTGAAGATAGCATCATAATATTAAGGGCGGTGCATTGAGGGCGTTTGCGCTGGGTCACGCCGGCAAGCGATGCCCCTCCCCGCCCGCCAGGCACAGCGCCGAGTTTTTCGTGTGCCGGCCCCCAGTCGAGCCTTGTGCAACGCGGCTCCGAATGTTGCAGGAGCTCGGCCGATGTTTTATCGTTGCCGCTCGCTTGGCATCGCGGTAGCGGCATGAAATTGCAGATTGGCAGACGGAGGCGCGCGCGCTTCCGGGTGGCGAGCGATCCGGCCGGGTTGGCCGATGCAAAGATGGTTGTCCTCGAGCGCGCAGAGTTGCGCTCCGAGGCGATTTTGGTGACGCCCGGCGCCCGCTACCGCATTTCACTCAAGGTCGAGCATAAGAGCGGCCGCGCGGATGCGGCCTTGGTCACCTTCAATACCGATCACCCGGTCCCGGTTGACCAGGCGCTCAACTGGTTTCCGCAATACACAAAGGCAGTCGGCAGACCGTTCGCGTTCATCGGCGACCCCGGCCCGGACGGGTTCGTCGCGATACCCTTCGAAGCGCCGCCAAACGTATCCCAAATCGTCTTCGGTCTGCGGCGATGGGCGATGGAGGGCACCGTGCGGGTCGCATCGACGCTGGTCGTCGAGGCCGCGCCCGCCGGTTCGCAATGCGCGCTCGTCGACGCCCCCGAGGCACTGCGCGATGCCGACTACATGACGCTGTCGCGCGCGGAGGTGTCGTTCGGCGAGATCGCAGTCGAAGCCGGTGCGAGGTATGTCGTCTCGGCGATGGTCGAAGACGACACCGGACGAAACGATGCGGCGCTGCTGACCTTCACGCCTGATCGCCCGATCTCTCCCGCGGAGGCGATGCAAGCGTTCCCGCGCTTCACTACTGCGGTCGGCAAGCCGTTCACGTTTCTCGCTCCCGTCGGCGGTGCCGGGATCGTTACAACGAGCTTCATCGCCCCTGCCGGAGCAAGCCGGATTGCGATCGCCGCCAGGCGCTGGGCAGGGGGCGGCACGGTGCGGCTCGGCAGCCGGGTTCTGGCAGTCCGGGCGTCGGTGAAGCCCGGTCACGAGCGTTCGATTTCGCTGCCGTTGCCGTCGCGAGCCGTCGAGTTGGTAGTCAGCCCGGTCGCCTCGCCGTTTGTCAGCGAACCAGGTCGGTTCGACATCACCGTGCAGTTCCTCGACAGCACGGGCGGTGCGGTTCCCCAGGATCCCGGTCGCGAGGGTTACCGCTTTGGCCGCATGGTGGTGAAGTCGGCCGCGATGGCGAATGGGGTTAGCGATCATTGTGCGCCCCAGTTCATTTGCGCACCACCGCAGGCCAGTCAGCTTCTCGTCCAGATATCCGGTAGCGATGCGCACCTGTTGCCGGCCGTCGAGATCGGCCTGCGCGATATAAAGGGGTCCCTGGCGGAGGAACCCGCCGTCCTGGCGCAGCGCCTGAAATCTCGCGAGGCGGGCCTGCGCGATTTACTTTTCGGGCCGAAGGCGCTACGGGGCCGGGACCGGCAAAAACTGATCGCTGAAAGCGACGCGGCCAAGCAAAGCCTGATCGCGGTCCAGGCGGCGCTGAGGGCCGGGTCAAACCCGGGCGAGCCGGGGACCGCCGTTTTGGAAGCAAAATCTGGCCGGCGCCGCGGCAGCGACATGCGGATCCTGTTCATCAGTTCCCGTCAGTTCGGGATGATGGGCACGCCGGGAACCTATCATCTGGTCGAATCCTATGCCCGTCATGCAAAGGTCTGCGTTATCGCCAGCGGCACCGACGACGTCCGAATACCCATTGTTCACACCCCGCCGCCAGGTCTCGAACTTCACGAGGTGGCGTTTGGCAAACCCGGCTACGAAGCGGAAATCGCCGCAATCGCCAAGCGGTTTGCCCCGGACATCGTCTGTCTGACCAATTATCATTTCTGGTATGAGGTGATTGAACGGGTTCGTCGTGACCTGCCCCGGGCGAAATATGTCCTCGATATCAAAACACCTCTGGTTGCCGGGGAAGCATCAGCCCGGGGAAAGCAAGTCCGGGGCTCGGGACCGAAACACGCCCATCTGCTCGATTTAATCCTGACGCGGTGTGTCGAGGACGTCAAGTCCTGGATACCAGGATGCACGCGCCCGGTGGAAATTTATCCGCTTGGCGTCAAGCTCGCGCAATTCTCGCCCCGGTTGCCGGAAGGCGACACTATCAGATGCAGCCGTTTTGTATTCATCGGATCCTACGCAGCCGTCCGGAAGATCGAAACCTTGCTTGCCTTTATCGGAAGGCTGCCGGACTCCATCAAGGCAAACATCACCCTCGACATGTTCGGCGGCGGTCCGGCAAAGGAAGCCTTGATAGAATTCGTCCGCGACAACGGGCTCGCAACGGTCGTGCGCATTAATGACAGCTTGCCGCAGGATCAATTATTGAATGTCCTGTCGACATATGACGCCGGATTGGCTTGGGTTCCGCGCGAGGTCTTCGATGCGGCACCTTCGCTCAAGATGCTGGAGTACCTGGGTTCGGGACTGGTGGTTGTTGCTTCGGCAACCACCGGGCATCAGCGGAACCTTGAAGAGGGCTTCCGCGCTGTTCTTTTCGAGGAAGACTTTGACTCCTTTGCCAGCGCAATTGAAACGGTGCACGTGACCGGTTGCCAGCGCGCCGACATTGAACGCAACCTGAATTTAATACAGAGGCGTGATTGGGACAACGTGGTGACCAGCCACCTCTTGCCCGCCTTTGAGAAATTGCTCGATCCGCAGGATCCAATAACGGCGAGAACCACCGCGGTGCAGCCGTCGACGGTCACGCGCCCGCGCCGGTTGCGAATACTTATGATTACGCCGCGGCCCTTTGGTTTGCTGGGGACATCGGGGACCTATCAGTTAGCCGAGGCTTACGCTCGCCACAGCGACATGTGCGTGATTGTGAACGAACCAAGCAAACGGTCGGTCGAGATCGTTCAGGCAGCCAGCGACAATCTGCCCGTCCACGTTGTTTCGTTTCAGAGCCGACGTTATTTATCGGAAATTGGCGAAATAGCACAAAAGCATGACCCTGATATTGTATGGATGGGAAATTACGCCGATTGGGGGAAAGTCGCAGTCCAGTTGCGGAGGGCGGTCCCCAATGCCAAGCTCGTTCTGGACATACAATCTCCGTTGTTGACCGAAGACAATATCGACCGTCGGCGGGAAATCCAGGAAGTCGGAAAGAACCGGGCGGCGCTATTGGATCTGGTCATTACTTTAAGTGCCGAGAGTACTGAAACCTGGATTCCAGGCTACGCCGGGCCCCTCAGGGTATATCCGATGGGCGTAACTCTTTCGGCGTTTGCTCCTCGCCTGCCAACTGAAGCGATGGTGCGGTGCAAGCGGTTCATCTATGTCGGTTCGTATGGTCGGGGGCGCAAGCTTGACCAGCTGATCGAGTTCGTCGATGCCTTGCCCGCGCAGCTGAAGGCCGAAATCAGTCTGGACATGTATGGCGGCGGCCCGGAGAAGGAAAACCTGAGGCATCTCGCCGAGGCGCGCAACTTGACCGATATCGTGCGGGTCCACGATGCGCTCTCCCAGGACGAGCTGTTTCGGGTGATACCTGAATACGACGCCGGGATTGGTTGGGTCCCGACCGAGCTATACGACGCCTCGCCGCCGTTAAAAACGTTGGAGTATATGGGCTCCGGGCTGGTGCCGGTGGTGACGGACACCGCCGCTCACCGCCTCTATGAGCGCGAAGGTTTCGCGCTCTTGAAATTCGCCGAAGACGCGGCCTCGTTCCGCGCCGTCATTACCGAGGCGGTCGAGCGCGGGTTCCCCGCCGAGCGCCTGCGCGCCAACCTCGAGCTTCTGAAAAATCGCGATATGGATGTGATCGCGACCGAGCACCATATCGCCGCCTACCGGCAGATCCTGGGAGAAGAGGCGAGCGCCGTCGAGCCGGACGATTTGCCGGCGGCGCCCTGGGCCCGCCTCAATCGCAACGACATGGCCGGCACATTCGCTCGCATGTTGCTGTGGTCGCCCGATGTTCCAACGATGACCGTCGACACCAAACCGAGGTCGCGACTGCGGATCGCCTGCATCCTCGGCGATCGGCTGTTCGACGGCCTCGTTCACGAGGCGGAACTGTTGCTGCTGACGCAGGCGACGTGGAAGCAGACCCTGCGGTTCGGCCGGGTCGACATGGTGCTCATCGAGTTCGGCTTGGGCGACCTGTACCGGCGATTGGTATATGTCGCAGTTCGAACGCGGCGAGTACCGCGAGCGCCTCAACGAGCTACTGGCATGTGCGCGATCGTTGGCGATCCCGACGGTCTTCTGGATGACGCTCGACAGTGACTACCTGCATCTCTATCAGGATTTTGCAAGGCGGTTCGACCGGGTTTTCTGCGCCGATAGAAAGGCGGTGTCTGAGCTGTCGCGATCGGGCGTGCGCGCGATGCCGCTGTTGCCGGCGATCCAGCCACGGCGGTTCAATCCGATCCGCTCCTATGACGATCGCTCGCCGTATCCTGCCAGCATCATTTACGATGGCTGGAGCGATCTCTACAAATACCCGGAGACTCGGGCTATCCTCGGGCGCCTGCCGACCGAAGCGCTGGCGATCATCGATACGGCCAGCATGATCGCCCAGGTGCAGATTCCGCGGATTCCGGAACCAGCGCTGCGGCAGGCACTGAAGGGCTGGGTGCATCGCAGCTTGCTGCCCGAAGTCTATAAGCGGGCCGACGCCTACATCAGCTTTTCCCAATCGAGCGTCACGCCGACGCAGGCCTCGTGGGCGCTAGTCGAGGCGGCTGCCTGCCGGGTGCCGCTGATCCATCTCGGCACCCTCGAAGCCGACGATTTCCGCGCCGGTTTGGTGCGCCAATGGCTGTCGCCGGATGAATTTGTCGGCGACATCCATGAAATCATCGGTAGTCCGCTCGCGCGCGAGGTCGCCGCCCATCCGGCCTGGCGCCAGGCGCACGCCAATCACAGCTTTGCCGATCGCCTCGCCACGATCGCCACGGAGATCGGCGTCCGCTACGACTGGCAGCCGTTTCCGAAAGCGACCCTCGTCACCGGCACGATGCGGCCGCACCTGCTGGAGAAATCGGTCCGGCAATATCTCGACCAGACCTACCCCAACAAGGAACTGGTCGTCGTCTTCAACGGCGCCGCCTCCGAACTGGCCGAGGTTCGCGCCAAATACGGTGCCCGGCACGACATCATATTCACCACGCTGCCAACCGACTGCCATGCTGGATCGCTGCTTAATTTTGGCGCTCAGCAGGGGACTGGTGATTACTTCTTCCGGGTCGATGACGACGATCACTATGGCCCCAACTATATTCATGACTGCATGCTGCACCTGCGTGCCGGTGACGTCGACATCTTCGGCAAGCGCGCCACGTTCTTCCATTTCGAGGAGGATGACACCTTATATTTGCTAGGGAATACGCTGCCTAACATCATAAAATTCTCTGCGAAAGATCTCCAATCCAATCAGCGGGCAAACATCAGCGGTTGCAGCTTCGCCTGCAAATCCGAGCTGCTGAAGGAAATTTCTTATCCGGACGACATCAACCTGTCCGCCGACACCGAATTCGTCAACCGGATACAGATGATGCGACCGGATAGCCGGTGCTTGATGGTAGACAGCCTGAACCTGGTCGTCGAACGCAGCGCCGATGTCGAAAACCACACGTGGAGACAGCCGGCCTCCAGGCTCAAGCAGGACAGTCAAGTTCTCGACAAGGCAATTTCGGACCTGATGGTGTAGGAGGCGCACTTGGCCGCGTTGTCGACAGGCCCGGAGAACCGCAGCCGTGCTGCCGCCCCGGATGGCTCGCCAGTTGAAAGGGCGCCCGCGGTCCGCCGCACCTCCCGGCAGGACAAGGGAGCGCGGCCGCCGGTATGCGTCGTCGTGCTCGGGTCGGGGCGCAGCGGCACCTCGGTCACAGCACGCATTCTGGGCGAACTCGGCGTCCGCATGAATTACAACCCGGCGCAAATAAGCGATCAGAACCTGGACGGAGCGTTCGAGGACGAGGTTATCTATAAAGCGCACAGTACATTTTTCGACGTCAGCGGCTTTCCCCGTATTCCGCCGCTACCCGCCGGATGGATGGCCTCGGAGGCTGCGGCGGCAACAACCGCCCAGTTGGAGAAGTATGTCCGGCAGGAGTTCGGATCGGACGCCCTGTGGGGCTTCAAGGACCCGCGCACCTCGGTATTGTTGCCGTTGTGGAAGCCCATTTTCAACCGGGCGCGGATCGTCCCCCGGTACATCGTCTGCGCCCGCAGCCCGGCGGCGTTCGTCCAGTCGATGGCAAACAATTACCGCATCGATCAGAGCGATGCCGAGTTGGTATGGCTCACTCGGACCGTGGGGGCGTTGCGCGACACCGGTCTTAATTGCTTCATCCTGCACTACGAACGGCTGCTCGCCGATCCGCTGCGGACGATCCGCATGCTGGCCAAGTACGTCTTGGGGGCAGTGCCTCACCCAGCCCAGCTCAAGGCGATTGTCGCCGAATGTATCAATCCAAAATTTGATCGCGCGAAGATCAACAGCGTCGTTCTGACCAATCCGATCATTCAGACGCTCGCAGCAGCGCTTGAGAAGTGCGAAGGAGCCGATTTCGCGGGTCAGGAACTGACCGAAGCGCTGCAGAATTGTGACCGCATCCTGACGGCCTTCGCACCTCACCTCGGCCGCCGGCGAACCGAAACATCTGCGCGTGGCGCAAGGGGAGCGGCAGGTGCTTCGGAACCTCAACCGGAGGGGGAACTTGCCAAGTGGCGACGGCAAGCCGAGGCATCGACAAAAAGGCATATGCAGCATGTGGAGCTGCTGCAGGAGCAGCTGACGGGACAGAGGGTGCAATGGCAGCAGCAGGCAGCGGCGCATGGCGAAGAGACGGCGCGCCTCAGCCAACGGATCGGCGAATTAGAGGCGCTGAGCGCGGCACGCGGAGAGGAAGTGGCGCGGCTGGGCGCAGACCTCGCCCCGGCGGTTGCGCTGGCCGCAGAGCGCGCCGAAGAGATCGCGCGGCTCGGCAATCGGCTCACACAACAGCAGGCGCACCTGGCGGATTCGGAAGTCCAACTGACGGAGATGACGCGACAGCTCGAACAGCTTGTCGAACAATACCGCCTGCAAAGCATCGAGCTGAAATGGGCCGCCACCGACCGGGAGAACCTCAACGTAAAGCTGGCCGCTCTGGTCGCTGCGCAGACGGTCAGCCGGCGTGCTCCCTCGCCCGCCGGTCAACCCCTCGCCACCCCCAATGGGGGCCAGGCCCCGGCGCAACCGCGCGACGGGGTCGCCGCGCCCAACGGCGAACTCGCGCCGGGGCCACCAAGCGGGGCGGTTATGACCGGCGAAAAGCCACCCAAACCGCTGCCTAATGGGGCCTCGTCGACGTGGACTGTGCGAGCGCTGCTGCGCGCCCCGCGCTCCTATTTGCAAACCTGGCTGCCGACGAAATGAAGCGGCGGCGACGGGGATTCGGCTGGTGGCCGACCCGGCGAGCATCGCGAATGCCAGCATGACCGGGCGCGGCGGCGACTCTAAGGCGCCATGCGTCAACTCCAAAGGTATCCTATGCGTGCGGTAGACATCGGAGGAAAAACTGACGCGGTTCCTGATATCGACGCACAAATTGTCGAGATGAGGACAAAAATCTCGAAAGCTTACACGTCGTATCGTGCCGAATGTAGCGCCATCCTGAATGAAATAGAGCGTTGGGACCAAAAATACCGAACGCTTCTAAAGGGCAGCTTCCGGGTTTTGCAGAATATGTCGCGCGCATGTGCCTTTGCCGACAAGTGTCAGGCGCTGGCTGATCGGCTCGGCTGTTCCGCTTTCATCTGTCAGGATGTGGAGGCGGTGCTGGCCGCCCAGCTGCTCCGGTCGGATAACGCGATCATCGTATTGGACCTCGTCGAGCCGCTCTCGTACCGCGTTGGGGGAGAGCGCCTCGATGGGCCGCTTGATCCGCTTGTCCATGCCCTCGACCGGGCCAGGTCAGGGTTGCTGTCGCTCGCCGATATCGTGGTCGTGAACAGCACGGCCCTTGCGGACGAGTTGCAGAAGGCGGGGCTGGCGACGACCGTGATGCCCGACTACGAGGCGGCGCCGCTGACTCACCTTCGCGGGGCCAGGAGGGTCGTCATGCTGCGCACCGAGCGGCCGGCGAATGGGCAGCGGTCACGCCAGATCGCTGCGACGCTGCTCGCTCATGGCGTCGATCTGACGATCGTCACCGCGCAGCCGAGCGCGGGCCGCGACGACAGTGGCACACCGCCCGTTGGAATTATCGGCGCGACATGCCTCGAGATACCGGTTGATGTTTAAACGCTCGGTGCGAACAGAGCGGCCCTCCGCCCGATGCGACGGCGCTTGTTCATGAGCGGCGCCTCGACACTTTTTGATTTCATAACCCGAAGGTTTGTGCCGGGCCGGGCACCGGCGAGCCGAACCGCGGAGATCCTCACGCACTTTGTCGAGCGGCTTCAGGGCTTCGGATACGCAATAAAGGCTTTGGACGGCACCTACCCGTCATTCGACCAGCGCCATGTCTATCTGCGGTACGACATTCTGCCGGCGACGATTGATGTCGAGATCGGTCTGCGACTGGCTGCGGCGCACGAGCGGCTCGGGGTTCCCGCCGCGTTCCATCTGGCGTGGGACGCGATCGAGGAAAATCCGCGGCTGCGGGACGCTGCGGTGCGATTGCGCGATTTCGACCCGGGTTGCGTTCACCTGGGACTGCATTGCGACCCGATATCGCGCTGTTTGGCCGCGACGCGATTTGGCGGCGATCTCGGCAAGCTGAGCCGGTTTGTCCAATCGCCGCAGTTTTCGCCGTACCTCGATGAGATGCTGTCGGCATGGCGGTCGGCGGGCCGCGATGCCGCGCCCTTGCGCGCGCTGCGCGACGGCGCCTGGGCAGGCCTCGAAGAGCTCGATCGGTCCTTTCGCCAGGCGCTCGGCAGATCCTCGTCGATTTCCGGCCGCCGGTCGCCGCTGGAGGTCGGTTTTTCCAGCGCCCGGCAAATCCGCCCGGAGCTGGCCGAGATCGCCGCGTGGTTTCATGCGATCGACTACCTGAGGGATGTCGAATTGGCGCGGCTCGGCTACCGGTTCGAGGCGACCCGCTTTGCCAGCGATCTCGGGCCTGGCCCGACGGTGCTGTTCGGCGGTGGCGAGCTGCCGCGTCTCCAAGACCTGATGGAGGCGCGTATCGCCGGCGGCGGGGGGTTTGTTGCGATTTTTCCGGCGCGACATTGGGGAAGCGATCGTTATGCCGACTTGCTGCGGCCCCCCGCGGCGCGGCGAAGCGCAGCGGCGCGCCCGGCCATGGACCCGGTTCCGCCCGGCGCCGCGGCGCCGCTGCCGGACCGGCCGATCCTCACCAATTTCACCGATCTCATCCAGTTTGGACCGCGCTGCGAGAGGGTCGACACCCGGCAGCTCGCGGCGATCGCGCGCGAGAAAATCGGCAGTGGCGTCGACCGCTCCTTTCCGCGCTTCATCACCTGGCTGCGCTCGGAGGGCTATTCGTTCGGAGGGTTTGAAAACGGGCCTCCCCGGTTTGGCGAACGCCGGGCCTACTTGCGGCATGACACCCATATCCAGGATCTGCTCGCCGCGTACGTTCTGGCCGACCTCCACGAACGCCTCGCGGTTGTCGGCTCGTTCCAGATTGTGTGGAAATTCTCCCGCTATGAGGAATCGGTTGAGCCGTATTTCGTCAAGCTCCTGGAGTTCGATAACCGGTTTGTGCAGTTCGGCTTGCACGTGGCCCCGACCGCAACGTGGTACCTGACGGAGAAGCTCGGCGGCGATTACACCAAGCAAACCGACGCGATCGAGAGTGAGGAGTTTGTTGCCTGGCTGCTCGAACTGCGCGCCGCCTATTCCCGCGACCGAGATGCCGCGCCCGAGCTCCAAAAGCTGCGTGAGGGCACCGACGATACGCTGTCCCGCATCGCCGCGTCGTTCCGCGAAACGTTCGGCAATTGGAAGAGCATTTCCGGGCACGGCAATTTTCTGAGCCGCGGATTTGCCAAGGCCGCCGAGCAGCATCCCGAACTGAGGGTGCTGCAGACCTACTTTGAGCCGGTACCCTATATGGCCAAATACGGGGTCGCGCGCTTCGGCTTTGACTACGAAGCGACGAAATTCGGCGCCGACAAGGTGCCGTTCCCGCAGCTGATGTGGGAAACCGCTCCTGCCGAAACGCGACGGCGCTGGTACTACGGACGGGTTGCGCACGGCGCCGGCTTTGTCGCTCTCTTGCATCCGGCAAGCTGGACATGCAGCCACAACGCAACGTTTTTTCTCCCCGAAGGGAGCGCGAACGAAGATGTGGCATCCTCCCCACCCCCGGCGGGCGCGGCTAAAGGCGCGCGCGTGGAGGACACCTGATGATTTCTCGCAGGTCGCCGACGGTCGAGGCAGCGCCCGACAATCCGGAGAGATCGGAACGGGTGCAGTTGGAGCGGCTGAAAAGGGAAGTCATGGAGCTCCGCTACAAGGCGCGGCGCTTCGACGAGATCAAGGCTGAATTTCCGGTTTGGCGGGTGAAAGCCCACCGCTACGACGCGCTGGTCGGCGCGCTGGTCCCGCCGGCGCTCCGCGTCCTCATACGCAAGGCGCAGCCGATGATCGAGCGCGCCGCACGGCGGCGCCCGCCGACGCCGGCGTCCTGATCGCGCCGTCGGATTGGATCGGACGGTTCGCCGGTGAGCGATCGCAGCCAGCGTTGGGTGATGAAGCGCCGGATCCATGGCGACCTGTTCGAACAATATTTGTCGATTTCGAGCGAGCTGAACGACCGGCTGACGGCGCACAGGCGCCCGCTGAACGACCTCCGGGAACGGGTTGCCGCGTGCGATCAGATCCACCGTTCGCTCTACCCGCCGCTCAGCTACGCGCTGCGCCTCGCCTGGGGCTGCGCCAAGGCCGCGGCCTCCCTCAAGGCGGACGCCTATATCGCGCATGACGACGTCGCTCTGATCGCCGCCGACTATATGACGGCCAGGCACGGCGGCATCCTGATCTACGACGCGATCGAGCCGTTCGAAGCCGATCACAAGACGTGGGGGTACAACGCCGCTATCGCGCGCGCGGCCTCGGCCTATTACGAGCTGGTCAGCCGTCCGGCGCTGCTCCTGGCGCAAACGAGGTTCGCAACGAGCCAGCCTCTCGCCGATTTCATGCAGGAGCGCTACGGCGTCCCCTTTGTGACGCTGCCGAATTATTTCTCCGCGCCGGCCCGGCCGCCGTCCGCCTCCCGGATCAGGGAAGAATGCGGCTGTTCCGAACGGGACTTCCTGGTTCTCTACATAAACTCGATTTACCCGGCCTCACGTTTTGACGAAGTGCTGACGGCGCTTTCGCGGTGCGAGGAGGCATACCACCTCGTCAATTTGGGCGACATCCGGCCAGAAAGTCTGAAAAACGAGATCGACGGCTTGGTATCGGAGCTTGGTTTGACCTCGCGTGTGCATTTTTTCCCGGCAGTGCCGTATGAGGATTACATCGGCTCCATCGCGGCCTGCGATGCCGCGCTCGTTTGGCTTGACGACGAAAACGTCAATTGCATCACCAATCTGCACAATCGGTACATCGACGCGATCGCGGCGGGGCTGCCGCTGCTGTCGTCGCGAAATGCGGCGTTCGCGCAACTCATCGAACAATACGATTTGGGGTTCATCGTGCCGGATCGCGACCCGGAAACGTTCGCCCACGATATCGCGGCGATCTGCGAGCGGCGGGACGCCTTCCTGCCGGGCCTGGACCGCGCCCGATCCGCGCTGCGCTGGAGCACGGTGGAGGGGAGGTTCGCCGAGGCGGTCTCCGGGTGTCGCTCGGTAACGTTCATCACCACCAAGAACCCGACGCGAAATCAGCGGATACAGCGGCAGATCCGCACGCTGCAAAAGCAGGGGATCCGGGTATCCGGGATCGGGTCGCTGGCGGCCACTATGCCGGGCGGCGGCGACATCGGGACCTGGATAGACGTTCCCGACGATTTCGCAGCCGCCGACGCCGATCGGACCTCCGCTCTGGCGGAGGGCGCTGCGCCGGATTAGAAAGACGACCGCGGCGCCGGAGGTTCGGCCGCAGCATTCATCACGCAGAAACGAGAATGGACACTAGCGCGAAGCGGTGGCTGATCACCGGTGGATGCGGCTTTATCGGAGTCAACCTGATCCGCGTGCTGCGGGAACGGGGTCTCGCCGCCGGGATTCGGATCCTCGACGATCTGAGCGCCGGGCACCTCGAGACCGTCGGGAATTTCGTACCGGTCGAGCGACCGCTTGAGCCCACGCCGATGGCGGACGGCCGCGTCGAACTGGTCGAAGCATCGATCACCGGGGATGTCGCACGTTGGGTCGAGGGCGCCGATATCGTCGTCCACCTCGCCGCCAATACCGGGGTCCAGCCGTCGATCCGCGCGCCGCGCATGGATCTGGAAACCAACGTCATCGGAACGTTCAATATGCTGGAAGCGGCGCGCCGCGCCGGCACCGCGCGCTTCGTATTCGCCTCGTCGGGAGCGCCGACCGGGAACGTTACGCCGCCGATCCATGAAGACGTGCCGTGCCGGCCGCTCTCACCCTATGGCGCGAGCAAGCTGGCGGGCGAGGGGTATTGCTCGGCCTATTTCTGGGCCTACGGGCTGCGCACGGTGTCGCTGCGCTTTTCCAACGTCTACGGTCCGTGGTCGACGCATAAGGGCAGCGTCGTCGCGCTGTTGATCCGGCAGGCGTTCGCCGGTGAACCCTGGATCCTCAATGGCGACGGCGCCCAGACCCGCGACTTCATCTTTATCGACGACCTCGTCGAGGCCATCATCGCCGCGGCGGGGTTCGAGGGCGGCGGCGAGATCTTTCAGGTGGCGACCGGGCGAGAGACCTCGGTGCGGCAACTCGCTGAACTCTTGGCGCGCCAGTTCGAAGAGGATTTCGGGATCGTGCCGCGGGTCACGTTCGGGCCGCCGCTGCAGGGCGACATGGCGCAGAATTTCGCCAGCATCGCCAAGGCGCGCCGCCTTCTGGGCTGGGCGCCAAAATGGGCGATCGAGGCCGGAATCGCAGCGACCGTGCGGTGGTTTGGCCAACACCGGGGGCAGTTTGTCGAAGGTTCCGGCTGACGCACCTCGGCCTGCCGAGGGATCACATCGAGCGTCCGCGGAAGTGCTTGTAGAAATCGATGACGTCGGGAGTCTGCTGAAACCCGAGGAGGATGCTCAGATCGCCGGGCGTGCGGCCGGCGAGCGGGATCGTTTCCTCGATATGGTCGGTGACCCCGGCCCGCTTGGCGCCGGCGGGGATCGCGATCCGAACCGCAAACGAACGTTTATTGAGGATCGTCTGGTCGGATCCGGTCACCGCGACGAAATATTGCAAGTCGACGGTGTCACCTTTCCCGATCGCCGGTCCGCGCTCGCCGATCACGATGACATCGAACGCGACGTGCATCGCACCCGCCGCCTGGTCGCATTTCGCGTTGACCTCGCTCAAAATGCCGTAGAACGCCACACCCACCGGCTCGTGCGACCCACCCGGCGGGAACACCGCGGTTTGGGATAAGGAATGCAGAATGGCCGCGCTCGGGCACGCCGCCGCCGCGCTCGGCGCGGCGGACGACGAGAACGGCATCCAGGATGAGACCGTGCTGCACCCGCACAACAGGGCGAGGCCACACAGCATCAGTGCGGCGCGCGCACGCGTCACCGCGCGATGCCGCCACCTGCGGCTCGATCCTGAACCCAACGCCGGAAACCAGCGATCAGAGGGACTTATGCGTGCCGTCGCAGAACGGTTTGCCGCTGGTCGCCTTGCAGCCGCACAAATAGACAGTGCCGCTCTTCTCGGCGACGAAGGCGAGGGGCGCGAGGCCGACCGCCTTGTGTGACCCGTCGCAGAACGGCTGCTTGGCGCTGCGCCCGCAAGCGCACCAGACATATCTCTGGCCGGCTTCGACGGTGGTTTGATAGGGCGCCTTCTGCGCCGGGATCGGATCGGACATCTATACTCCCTGCCATCGCCCTTGCTAGCGTCCCGTTCGGACCGGGCGGGGCGCGACTTTAGGCGAGCCTCGCGCGCCGCACAAGCGAACTTGGCGGCGGATTTGTCGGGATTGCTTCACTTCGCCCGCAATGACAGCGTAGCCTCAGGTTATGGCGGTCTACACTGAAATCGGCGACGACGAACTGCGCGCCTTCACCCGGCTCTACGACATCGGCGAAGTCTTATCGTGCAAGGGTATCGCCGAGGGCGTTGAGAACTCGAACTTTCTCCTCACTACCGAACGCGCCAACTTCATCCTGACGCTCTATGAAAAGCGGGTGGCGCGTGCCGATTTGCCGTTCTTCATCGCGCTGATGGACCATCTGGCGCATCAGGGCGTCGCCTGTCCGACGCCGGTGCGCGGACGTGACGGCGAGGCGCTGCGCGAATTGTGCGGCCGCCCGGCCGCGATCGTCACCTTTCTCAACGGGATGTGGCCGCGCCGCATCGAGCCGTTCCACTGCGCCCAGTTGGGCGGGGCGCTGGCGCGGCTGCATCGCGCCGGCGAGGGGTTTGCGCTGGTGCGCCCCAACGATCTCAGCGTTGCCGGATGGCGCCGGCTCTACGAGGCCTGCCGCGCCCGCGCCGGCGAACTGCAGCCGGGCCTCGCCGCCGAAATGGGCGACGAACTGGCGTTTCTCGAACTGGCGTGGCCGCGCGAGCTGGTGCCCGGCATCATCCACGCCGATCTGTTTCCCGACAACGTCTTCTTCCGCGACCGCGCGCTGTCCGGGCCTCATCGATTTTTATTTCGCATGCACCGATTTCCTCGCCTACGATCTCGCGATCTGCCTCAACGCCTGGTGCTTTGAGGCGGACCTGCAGCTTCAACGTCACCAAGGCGCGGCTGCTGGTCGCCAGCTACCGCGCGGTCCGGCCGCTCGGCCCGGCGGAACTGGCGGCCTTGCCGCTGTTGGCGCGCGGCAGTGCGCTGCGATTCCTGCTGACCCGGCTCTACGACTGGCTGAACCAGACCGAGGGCGCCCTGGTGCGCCCGAAGGACCCGCTCGAATATCTCAAAAAGCTGCGCTTTCACCGCGGCGTCACCGGGCCGGCCGCCTATGGCATCGATGTCTGAGGACGGGGCCCAGGGGCGCTCAATCGCGCGACCCGGGGTCGACATCTTCACCGACGGCGCGTGCAGCGGCAATCCCGGTCCCGGCGGCTGGGGCGCGATCCTGCGCTATGGCGCGGTCGAGAAGGAGCTGGCCGGGGGCGACAACCCGACCACCAACAACCGCATGGAGCTGATGGCCGCGATTGCCGGGCTCGAGGCGCTGACCCGGCCGTGCCGGGTGCGGCTCTACAGCGACAGCCGCTATCTGCGCGACGGCATCACCCTATGGCTGCCGGGTTGGAAGGCGCGCGGCTGGCGCACCGCCGACAAGAAGCCGGTCAAGAACATCGATCTGTGGCAACTCCTGGAGAAGGCCGCCGCGCCGCACGAAGTTGAATGGCATTGGGTGAAGGGTCATGCCGGCCACCCGGAAAACGAGCGCGCCGACGCGCTCGCCCGCGCCGCGATCCCCCAAAATCCTCCCCCTCCCCCTCAATAGGGAGAAGGGGTTTCTTGGGATTACCGCCCGACCGCGTAGGTCTGCATCCCGCGCGGGTTGGCGCCGGCCTTCAGGACGGTGCCTTCCGGCGTCGCTTCGCGGGCGCAGGCGGTGAGCCGGCCGCCCGACCAGGTCTCGCCGACCCGCACGCGATGGCCACGCCCCTCCAGCGCGCGCAGCGTCTTTTCCGGGAAGCGGCCTTCGAGCACCAGCGCGCCCGGATCGGCGGCGCGCGGGTAGAATGACGAGGGCGCGTGCGCGTTGTTGAATTCCGGGCAGTCGATCGCCTCCTGCAAATTCATCGCGTGATGCAGGTGATGCAAGAGGAACTGCGCCGACCATTGGTCCTGTCCGTCGCCGCCGGGCGTGCCGAAGGCAAGTGCCGGCTCGCCATCCTTGAGCGCGAGCGTCGGCGACAAGGTGCTGCGCGGGCGCTTGCCCGGTGCGAGACTCGATGCCGATTTGTCGTCGAGCCAGGCGATCTGCAGCCTCGTGCCGAGACAGAAGCCGAGTTCCGGGATCGCCGGCGAACTTTGCAGCCAGCCGCCGCTTGGGGTCGCCGAGACCATGTTGCCCCAGCGGTCGATGATGTCGAGGTGGCAGGTGTCGCCGGAGACGGTGCCCAGTTCGCTCGTCGTCGGCTCGCCGATATCCGTCATACATCCCCACCGTCGGCTCGCCGATGCCGGCGCCGGCGGCGACCTCCATGCCGCCGACGAGAACATAGGGCTCCCGCCCATCGGGGCTCCCCGGGCGCAATTCGAGCGAGGCGCGCTCGCCGATGAGCTCGCGGCGAGCATCGTTGTAGGCGGGGCTGAGCAGCGTCGCCATCGGCACATCGACGAAATCCGGGTCGCCGTACCACGCCTCGCGGTCGGCATAGGCGAGCTTGGCGCATTCGGTGACGAGATGGACAAACTCTGGCCCGACCGGATCGAGGCCGTCGAGGTCGAACCCCGCGAGCAGCGCGAGTTGTTGCAACAGGACCGGTCCCTGGCTCCACGGCCCGCCCTTGATGACGGTGTAGCAGCGATAATCGTAGCTGAGCGGCGCCTCGACCGGGGCCTGCCAGCGCGCCATGTCGTCGGCGCTGAGGAGCCCGCTATGGCGCCGGCCCGAGGCGTCGAACACCTTTTGGGTGCGGCAGAAACGGTCGATCGCCTCGGCGACGAAGCCGCGGTACCAGGCGTCGCGGGCGCGCTCGATCCGGCGCTCGCGGTTCCCCCCGCCCGCTTCCGCCTCGGCGAGCACGCGGCGATAGGTCGCCGCCAGCGCCTTGTTGGCGAAGAGACGCCCGGGAACCGGCGGATTGCCGCCGGGCAGATAGATCGCGGCGGAACTCGTCCACTCGCGGCGAAAGAGGTCGGCGACGGTCATGATCGTATCGCGGATGCGCCCGACCAGCGGGTAGCCCGCTTCGGCGTAGCCGAGCGCCGGCGCGATCAAATCCGCCAGCGGCAGCGTCCCATAATCGCGCAACAGCCGCATCCAGCCGTCGAAGGCGCCGGGCACCGTGGCGGCGAGGAGGCCGGTGCCCGGGATCAGGTCGAGCCCGAGGCTCTTGAAGCGGGCGATCGTCGCCGTTTGCGGTGCCACGCCCTGGCCGCAGATCATCTCGCAGCGGCGGTTTTTCGCGCTGTAGACGAGGATCGGCGCTTCGCCCAGCGGGCCATTCAAATGCGGCTCGACGACCTGCAGTGTGAACCCGGCCGCCACCGCCGCATCAAACGCGTTGCCGCCCTTCTCGAGGACGCCCATCGCCACCGATGACGCCAGCCAATGGGTCGTCGCGACCACCCCGAAGGTGCCGCGGATCTCGGGTCGTGTGGTAAAGCCGGGCATGTGCCTCTTTCTCCGATGCGCCGCCGCAGACTATAGCGGCTTTAGCAGTCACGATCCAAAATCTCCACGACCCCGGCGCCGGGATCGACGCGCAGGCGGTCGCCGCTGCGGACCAGGCTGGTGACGTCGCCCTCAAAGCGGTCGACCAGCGCGAGCCCGGCGAAGGCGGCGCCTTGCGCGAGGATCGGGTTGACCCGGTTGAAGACAAGCGCCAGCGGGACGATCCCGCGTTCCTGCATGTCGCGCAGCATCCAGGCGGTGGCGACCCCGCCCTTGGCCTCATTGAGCACGAGGATGCGGCCAGCATAGCTCTGCCCGGCGAGGTGGTGGGTCGGGCGCGAGAAGGTCCCGGCTTTACGGTCGAGATCGTAGCGCGCGCTGAAATTGTCCGTTGCGACGAGTGCGGTGCCTGTCACCGCCGGACCGATGCCCTTGTGGCATTTGAGAACGATCGGCATCAGACGACCCGTCCGGCCACCGCGGAGGCGATGCAGCGCTCCAGGCTCGCCAGGGTCGGGCGGTAACCATAGCCGCCGATGATGTTGACGAGCTTCGCCGAATTGGTCATCAGCCGCTTCCAGCCATTGGCTTCGGCCAGCTCCCCGGCATAGCTCTGGTAGAAGCAGATGCCGGCGGCGACGATGGCACCGGTCGCTTCGATGCGGCGGGTCAACCCCATGCGGTCGGCGGCGTATTTGATCTCGGGCGAAGTTGCGACGAGGAGCGTTGTCTCCTCATGCACGTGCCGGCCGTCGAGCGCATCGGCAAGCGCCGCCATCTCGACGAGCGAGAGCTGCGGCGCAGCGAAAACGACGACATCGACCTTGTCGCCGGTGGCGCCATAGGCCGCGACAAACGCCTCGATCGCGTCGCGGCCGATCGTGTGCGGACGTTGCGGCCGCCCCTTTGCCGGCTCCGGGGTGATCCCCGGCATGTGGAACAGCGCCACCGACCCAAAGCTCGCCATCGCCGCGCCGAAATGCTTCAGCGCGTCGGAACCGGGGATTTCCTCGACGCCCTCGATCAGCGGCACCTCCCAATAGGAGCCGCAGGCCTGGCCGACGATGCCACCGAGCGCGCCCCATTCGCTGAGGTCGCGTGGTCGATGGTCGAGGCGGAAGCGCCGGGTCGGGCGGCGGCATTCGTCGAGGTGATAGCCGTAACGCGGGGTGCGCCCGGTCAGCGCGGCGGCGAGCGCCGATGGCCCGCCCTCGAAATTGCTGCGCGCGCCGAAAACGCTGTTCGAATAGATGACGACGCCGGTGTCGCCCATCGCCAGATGTTCGCCGCGAGTGGGCGGCATGATCGTCTGGTAATTGATGCAGGTGTCGGTCATCAGGACGCCGAAAGCCCGCAGCGCCGCGATCGCCCGAGCTTCGAGCGCCCGCATCGCCTCGCTCTGTCCGAGCCGCTTATAGACCGCGACATCGAGCCCGCGCGGATCGGTGAGCGTCGGGACCCGCACCCGCCGCTCGGCCTCGGGCCGTGCCGCGAGGCTTTCGAGGAAGCCCACCCCAGCTTCACCGAGCGACTCCGTATCGGCCATGATATGGGCCTGCGATATAGGCACGAGACCCTCGGCGTCGAAGAACTCGCCGACCGCGATCTGATGCTCCAATGCCCAACGCCGCGGTTCGCCGAGTTCGCCGGCGCGCATCGCCTGTTCTTCGTCAGTGAGGCGCATTAGGGCTACTTGCGCGGCACCTCGACAAAGCCGTGCGGCCCCAGGGGCGGGGCGTAGAGGACGAGGCACTCGAGCGTTTCCTCGCCCGCGGTGACCACCTCGTGCGCCAGCCCCTTCGGGATGCGGATGACGGTGCCGGGGCCGACCCGCCGCGGCGCGTCTTCACCCAGCGCAATGTCCGCCTCGCCCTTGAGGATATAGACGATCTGAGCCTCCTCGACATGATAATGCCGGCTGGCTTCGCCCCCCGGTGCAACCCGCCCGAGGATCATCTCGAACCCGGCGCCGAACTCGCGCCCAACAAGGCGGCGGTTGACCGTGCCGGAATGCGCCGGCGGCGAATAAGCCGCGATCTCCGAGACGTGTTGGATCAGGGTGCCAGGCATGGCTCCAACCTCTTCACTCGATGCACTTCGATTTCCAAACCGGTGGTGGCGCCGACGAAAGCCCGTATCCAGGGATACGAATGGTCTCGGCTTCCGCGGGGAAGAATACTCGCGGATCGGTTCAGCCCGATTTGGCAGGGGGCGCCACGGCGGCGAGCGGGCCACGCGAGGGGGCCGGCATCGGCTTGGCGCCGTCGAACTCGATGTTGATCTCGAGGAGCGAAGTTTCGCCCGATTTGCCGAGATTGACGCGGATCATGTCCTCGCGGATCTCGACGTAGCGGCACACGACGTCGATCAGCTCTTTCTGCAGCTTCGGCAGGAAATCCGGCGCGTGCCTGCCGGCCCGCTCGTGCGCCAAGACGATCTTCAGGCGCTCCTTGGCGATCGCGGCGCTGTGGCGGTGCGGCGAGAAAAACAGATTGAACAGACCCATCACGCCCTACCGAACAAGACGCGCAGAAAGTTGCGGCGCTCGGGTTTGACGAAGCGCATCTCGCGCTGCTCGCCGAGAAACCGCGCGACCGCGTCGAGATAGGCGCGGCCGGCGAGACTATCGTTGTCGAAGGCGACCGGGGTCCCGGTGTTGGAGGCGCGCAGCACCGATTCGGATTCGGGGATCACGCCCAAGAGCGGGATCGACAGGATCTCCTTGACGTCCTCGACGGTCAGCATCTCGCCCTTGACGACCCGCCCCGGGTCATAGCGGGTCAATAGCAGATTAAGTTCGACCGGCGGCTCGTTGCGCTCGGCCCGGCGCGAGCGCGAGGCGAGGATGCCGATGATGCGGTCGCTGTCGCGCACCGAGGAGACTTCCGGGTTGGTCACGATGATCGCGCTGTCGGCGAAATAAAGCGCGGTGATCGCGCCGTGCTCGATCCCGGCCGGGCTGTCGCAGATGATGTAATCGAACTGCTGCTTCAGTTCCTCCAGCACCCGGTCCACTCCCTCGCGCCGGAGCGCATCCTTGTCGCGGGTTTGCGAGGTTGGAAAGATGTAGAGGTTGTCGTTGCGCTTGTCCTTGATCAGCGCCTGGTTGAGGTTGGCATCACCATTGATGACATTGATGAAATCGAACACGACGCGGCGCTCGCACCCCATGATCAGGTCGAGGTTGCGCAAGCCCACATCGAAATCGATGACCACGGTCTTGTGCCCGCGCAGCGCCAGCCCGGCGGCAAAGGCGGCTGCGGTCGTGGTCTTGCCGACCCCGCCCTTGCCCGATGTGATGACCACGACCTTCGCCAAAATTCTCCCCTCGCCTCGCTTTTGTCCAATCGGCGGCCCGCTGCCCGGCACGGTCATTTTCCGGCGCGAGAAGACCGGCGCGCAACCTTAATCGCAGCAACCCTGATCGCAAATGATCTGGCGTTAATTTCGGGTGACGGTCAACCGATCATCGACAAGCGCGATCTGCACCGGAAATCCCTGCTGCTCGGGCGGCAGTTGCTCGCTGACGAGATAATGCCCGGCGATGCTGACGAGCTCGGCTTCGAGCCGCGAACAGAAGATTCGCGCGGCCGTATCGCCGCTCGCCCCGGCGAGCGCGCGGCCGCGCAGCGGGCCGTAGACGTGGATGTTGCCGTCGGCGACCAGTTCGGCGCCCGGGCTGACCGACGCGGTGACGATGAGATCGGTGCCGCGGGCATAGATCTGCGTCCCCGAGCGCACCGGCGTCGTGACGAGGCGCGCCGCGGGGCGCGCGGCGGGGGCGCCGCCGGTGCCGGTGCCGCCACAGAGGCAGCGGCGGGCCGCGCGGCGCGGCGACCCGGCTGGCCGGCGCTCGGGGCGAAGCTCGCCAGCCCGGCCGCGGCAGCGGCGGTGAGCCTGCGCCGGCTCGGCATTCTGAACGCCGACCAGCGCCAGCGTGTGCTCGCGCAACTATGCTCGCCGGCCTGGGTAAAATCCGCCGCGGCGGCGAAGCCCTCGGCGCCGTTCAGGTCGAGCACCACCGGCGCGTTCTGAAAAAACCGCGGGCTGCGCTCGATCTGCTGCGCCAACTCGTCGGCGAAGGCGGGATCGCGCAGCATGCCGGCGCGAACCACCATCACGGTGAACAGAGCGCCCTGAACGAGGTTGCCCGCCATCCAACCGACCGGCGCCGCCGAAGTTGCCCTGCCGTGAACGGGGTAGCGCCAAATCGCGGCTACCGCAACGGCTTTCCGGGCCATGCTGGCCGGCGCCCTTCCCGAGCGAGCGGGCTTTGGCTATCGTGCCCGGCGAGGCAATCACCGCAGATCAGGGGCACAGCGTGACAGAGGCGGCAGAAACTTTCGACTTCATCGTCACCGGCGCCGGCTCGGCGGGGTGCCCGGTCGCGGCGCGGCTCAGCGAATCCGGGCGCTATCGCGTGCTGCTGCTCGAAGCCGGCGGCCCGGACAGCAACCCCTGGATCCACATCCCGCTCGGCTACACCAAGACCTACACCGACCCCAGGGTCAACTGGATGTTCGAGAGCGAGCCCGAGGCGCAGCTCAACGGCCGCACCCTCTACCAGCCGCGCGGCAAGGTCTTGGGCGGCACCAGCTCGATCAACGGCATGGTCTACATGCGCGGGACCCCGTCGCGACTACGACAACTGGCGCCAGCGCGGCTGCGAGGGCTGGGACTGGGATTCGGTCCTGCCGTTCTTCAAGAAGGCGGAAAACCAGGAGCGCGGCGCCGACGAATTCCACGGGGTCGGCGGGCCGCTCAAGGTGTCGAACCCGGTGAAGACGCCGTTGGGCGACGCGATGGTTCAGGCGGCGGTCGAGGCCGGCATCCCGGCCAACCCCGATTTCAACGGCGCCCGCCAGGAAGGCGTCGGCTATTACCAGACGACGACCGGCAACCGCCGGCGCTGGAGCGCGGCGAAGGCCTATCTGCGCCCGGCGAAGAACCGTGCCAACCTGACGATCGCCACCAACGCGCACGCGACCCGCGTCTTGATCGAGGACGGCCGCGCGGTCGGCGTCGAATACCGCACGCCGGCGGGCCTGATGACCGCGCGCTGCCGCCGCGAGATCGTCGTCTCGGGCGGGGTCTACGGGTCGCCGCAACTGTTGCAATTGTCGGGGCTGGGCCCGGCCGCTCTCCTGCAGCAGCTCGGCATCCCGGTGGTGCGCGACATGCCCGGGGTCGGCGCCGATCTGCACGACCATTTCAACACCTATCTGGTGTGGCGCTGCGCCCAGCCGGTGACGATCAACGATCTGGCGATGAGCGCGATGCGCAAGCTGCAGGCCGGCGTGCAATACGCGGTCAACCGCTCCGGGCATCTGTCGAATGCCGGGATCTATGCCGGCGCCCTCGTCAAGAGCGACCCGCGGCTTGAGCAGCCCGACCTGCAGATCAACATGTTCGGCTGGAGCGCCTACGAGCGGATGCGCACCGGGATCAAGCCGCACCCGTTTTCCGCCTTTACGTTCTCCCCGGTGCATCTGCGCCCGGAAGGCCGCGGCACCGTCCGGATCAAGAGCCCGGACCCGCTTGCCCCGCCGGCGATCCAGTTCAACTTTCTCGCCAGCGACTATGATTTCCAGGCGCTGATCTACGGCACCCGGATCAGCCGCAAGATCGCCGAACAGCCGGCGCTCAAGCCCTATGTCGTTGAGGAGGTCATCCCCGGCCCCGCCGTCCAGAGCGACGACCAGCTGATCGAGGAAATCCGGCTGCGCGGCGTCTCCAACCTGCATCCGGTCGGCACCTGCCGGATGGGCCGCGAGGTCAACGCCGTCGTCGATCCGCGCCTCCGGGTCTACGGGATCACCGGGCTGCGCGTCGCCGACGCCTCGATCATGCCGCAAGTCCCCGGCGGCAACACCAACGCCCCCTCGATCATGATCGGCGAAAAATGCGCCGCGATGATATTGGAGGATGCGCGGGCGGGGTAGCTCAGTAGCCCGAAGCGAATTTCATTAACGCGAACGACAGCCCGATCGCGCCGGCAAAGACGGCAATGATAATGGTCCCTTGCATGAAGACGAGCTGAAACGTTGTTGGCAAATTCGACAGCCTCCCCTTGATCTCCGCCAAATCTAATCGAATCGATTGCAGCTCCTGCCGTATTTCGCGAACCGCAGTCTCAAGCGCAGCCAGACGGGCGCCCACGGTCGGATCGTCGGGACCCGATCCGCTCGGGGCAGGTGTGAACCGGCCGCGGCCTATTACGTTGTCTGGCGGTTCTTGGTCAGCCATTCCATAAATACCCCCATGAAAACGTTCACTGTATATCCACAGTTATTGCAATATATCGGGACAAATTCTACTGCATCGCGGGACGGCTCGCGATTCGGCGCCTCGGGGTTAGCAGCATTTAAACTTACGACCGTTTCTTTGCCCGGCAATATCGACCATTCGGAGCACCCACATCGCTCACATGGATTGTGCGGTTTCCATTTCTGCTTCACAAAGGCTTGCACGGTCGCCAGGAAGTCCTCGTCGCTAGTCATGTCTCGCTCCAAGACGCGTCGGTTCGGCATCGCCAGCCGGTCAGACCATCCATATGATGCGTCTTCGGAGAATGTGCCATAATGATGGTTGCGAGTGCGACGCTCGCTTTGGCGAACCAAGCCAACTCGCTGCCCGATGGGCCGTCGTCGCGGATCGGAGGGCGATGCCTATTAGGGTCTACAAAATTGCGGACATCATCGATGGCGAGGTCGTGTTCTCAGGAACGCGTAGGTTCTCCCAAGGCGACATAGCGGCCGTTCTTATCAGCCTTTTGCCGGCGGCTGATCCAATTCCGGAATCGGCCTGGAAATTGGATTTTGTGATTGGCGAAGGTCTGGGTGAGCGCCGAATAACAATAGATCTGCCTCCGCTCCTTAGCCGGTCGTATCCTGCTGACGCGCCGGTTTTCATCTTACGTAGCGATCACCCGACCCCATTAATGTACTTCCAGGAACGCCTCTTTATGTCGGAGCGTCCGGTCAAGCGGGATTCTGAGCGTGCCGAGGTCACGCTGCGGATTAAGAAGGCCGTGTACGATGAAGAGTCCGAACTGACCAACCTTCGTGCCGCCGTGGCGAACATGGAGGCCGCATCGGAATTTCAGAAGTCTGGCCCGAGGCGCGATCCAATACCCGAGGAAGTCAAGTTGCTGGTTTGGACACGCGACGGTGGCTGTTGTGTACGGTGTGGATCTACTCGGGAATTGCATTTTGATCACATTATACCCCTAGCAAAAGGCGGCGGAAATTCCGATATGAACATTCAAATTCTCTGCCAGACCTGCAATCTCAAGAAGTCCGACAAGATTGCGATGCCGTAGACTCGTTGCCGGGCGAGCGCGCAGTGGGCGCATGGCAGGATGAGGAAATAGGGAACATCGCCGCGCCAAATCTGCTTTACACTGTGCAAAATAGCAGAGCGGAGGACGCCATGCAGTACCGCAGGATTTCGGCTGATTGCCATCTCGACCTGCCGTGGCTGCCGCCCGAATTGTTTACCTCGGGCGCGCGGCGCGAATTGAAAGACCGCATGCCCTATGTCGAAGATGGGCCCGATGGCCCGCGCTGGGTGACCAAGGCCGGGGTCCAGATGGGGATTCCCGGCGCCGTCGGCTCGGTCGGCGCGCCGTTTGTCCCGGGGCAGAACTACCGGGTCGACAAGATGGCCGAAACCGGGCTCTACGACGCCGGCAAAAAGGGCGAGCGCCGCCCCGGCGACCCGCATCTGCGCATCAAGGAAATGGAGAAGGACGGCGTCGACGCCGAGATCATCTTCGGCATCCTGGGGGTCGCCTCGCGGGTCCGGGACCACGAGGCCGCCAACGAGATGCTGCGCATCTACAACGATTGGCTGAAGGATTTCTGCAGTCACTATCCCGACCGCCAGATCGGTCTCGCCTGCCTGCCCTATGGCGATATCGACGCCGCCGTCAAGGAGATCCACCGCGTCGCCAAACTCGGCCTCAAGGGCCTCGAACTCTCATGCTCGTGGGACATGGAGCCGATGTGGCACCCGGTCTGGGAGCCGTTATGGCAGGCGGTCAGCGATGTGCAGCTCCCGCTCCACTTCCACACCTTCCCGTCGACGCCCAGGAGCGTGCGCGAGCAGGCCCCGCAATCCTCGCGCCGCGCCGCGCAGTTCACCGGCGTCGCCGGGTTCCAGATGAACCTCATCAACATCATCGCCGCGATCATCGGCGCCGGCGTCCTCGAGCGCTATCCGAACCTCCGGGTCGGCTTTGGCGAAAGCGGCATCGGCTGGATTCCCTATGCGCTCGACCGCATGGATTTCGAGTTCGAGGACCGCTTCCGCGACCTGATGAAGCTGAAGCCCTCTGAATACTGGCGCCGCCAGTGCCGGGCGACCTTCCAGTTCGACCGGATCGGCCCGAAACTGATCGACGAGATGGGGGTCGAGACCCTGATGTGGGGGTCGGACTACCCGCATCCCGACGGTGTGTGGCCCGAATCCTCGAAGTACATCGAGGAGCAATTCGCCGGCCTCCCGGCCGACACGATCCACAAGATCACCTGCGAGAACGCCGGCAAGTTTTACGGATTAATCAACTGACCAGTGGTCGGTAAAGCCGGACACTGGTCATCCCGGCGCAGGCCGGGATCCACGCCGCCGGCGCACGAGTGGATGACAAATGGGTCCCGGCTTTCGCCGGGATGACAAAGAAGGAATGAGAAAGATGGCCTATGACCTGTTGATCAAGAACGGACGCGTTGTCAACGGCTCGGGCGGGCCCTCCTTCAAGGCCGACGTCGCGGTCAAGGACGGCCGGATTGTCGAGATCGGCAAGCTGTCGGGACCGGCAGGCCGCACGATCGACGCTGCGGGCCTCGTCGTCGCGCCGGGCTTTATCGACAATCATTGCCATTACGACGCGCAGGTCACCTGGGACCCGTTGTGCTCGTATTCGTGCGACCACGGCGCGACTTCGGTCATCTTCGGCAATTGCTCGTTGTCGCTGGCGCCGGTCAAGAAGGGTACCGAGCGCCGCCTCTCGGAATTCCTCTCCTACGTCGAGGCGATCCCGATGGAGGTGCTCGACACGCTGGAGATCACCTGGGAGACCGTGCCCGAATACCTCGACCAGATGGACCGCAATCTCGGGGTCAATGTCGGCAATTTTATCGGCCACACCGCGGTGCGCTATTACGTGATGGGCGACGAGTGCCAGAAGCGCACGGCGACCGACGACGAGATCCGCCAGATGCAAGACCTCGTGCGCGACGGCATGAAGGCCGGCGCGCTCGGCCTCTCGGTGTCGCGCAACCAGGGCCATTTCGACCCGCAAGGCGTCCACATCCCGGCGGTCTGGGCCGATGAGAAGGAGATCTTCGCATTGGGCGACGTGCTTCGCGAGCTCGGCACCGGCCTCATCCAGTCGGGTGGCGGCAGCGCGGCCGAAATGAAGGATGCGCTGATGAGCCGGCTCTCGGAAGCAACCGGCCGCACCGTCGTCTACAACAATCTCGGCCAGACGATGCGCCGGCCCGGCCAGTGGAAGGCGCACATGGCGCAGGTCGATCGGACGACCGCGAAGGGCATCCGCGCCTACCCGATGTGCACGCCCAACCGCATCACCGACTTTTTCACGATGCGCAACACCCAAACCTTCCGCGGGCTGCCGGTGTGGCACCCGATCTGCCTCTCATCGCCCGAAGAAATGCTGAAGGCCTATGCCGATCCAGAAGTGCGCCGGAAGCTCCACGACGAGGCGGTCGAGTTCAAGAGCGGACCGGCGATCGGCATCTGTTCGACCTGGTGGGACTATATGGTGCTGCAGGTCGCGATGCTGCCGAAGAACAAGCAGTATGAGGGCAAGACCGTCGGCGAAATCGCCAAGTTGCAGGGCAAGGGCATCATCGACTGCTTCCTCGATCTGGCGATCGAGGAGCATCTCGATACCGAGTGGCTGCACGGCGAAAACAATGTCGACGACGCCGCGGTCGCGCAGATCCTCAACTATCCGAACGCCATCATCGGCCTCTCGGATGGCGGCGCGCACGTCCAGTTCCAGAGCGGCTTCGGGTTCTCGACCCGCCTCCTCTCCGAGTGGGTGCGCGACAAGAAGATCATGTCGCTGGAGACCGCGGTGCGGCGGCTCACGTTCGAAATCGGCCTCGACCTTCGGGCTCTATGACCGCGGCCTCCTGCGCCCCGGCATGGTCGCCGACATCACGATCTTCGATCCCGATATGGTGAAGCCGTTGCCGCTCGAGGTCGTGCACGATTTCCCGACCGGCGCCAAGCGCATCAAGGAGCCGGCCCAGGGCATCCACATGACGATCGTCAATGGCCAGGTGCTGCTCGAAGACGGCAAGCACACCGGCGCCCTACCCGGCCGGGTCCTGCGCAACAGCTATTACAAGGCCAACCACGCCTAGCGTCGGAAAGTCCTCACCCTCCCGCGCCTAGGGCGTGGGCCGTTCCCTCCCCCGCTTGCGGGGGAGGGTTCGTTTTGGCGCGCTGCCCGAGTCCGCGGGCGGGGGCGCTCGACGCCTCGTCGCGCTCGCCTTTGGCTCGGCCTTTACATCGGCGCGCGCCGCGATCATCCCGGCAGGCGGCGTCTTGGCGCCGTAGCGGCAAAGATCGGCGACGACGCAGGCCGCGCAATCGGGCTTCCGCGCCTTGCAGACATGGCGGCCGTGCAGGATCAGCCAGTGGTGGGCGCCGTGCTTGTAGCGCGCCGGGGTGACGGCTTCGAGGCCCAGTTCGACGGCGAGCGGGGTCTTGCCCGGGGCGAGGCCGGTGCGGTTACCCACACGGAAGATATGCGTATCGACCGCGATCGTCGGTTCGCCAAAGGCGACGTTGAGCACGACGTTGGCGGTCTTGCGCCCGACCCCGGGCAGCGTTTCGAGCGTCTCGCGGTCGCGCGGCACAATGCCGCCATGCTCGGCGATCAGGATCCGCGACAAGGCGATGATATTCTTCGCCTTGGTGCGGTAGAGCCCGATCGTGCGCACCAGTTGGGCGACCCGCTCCTCGCCGAGCGCCAGCATTTTCATCGGAGCATCGGCGAGTGCAAAGAGCGCCGGGGTGGCCCGGTTGACTCCAGCATCGGTCGCCTGCGCCGACAGCACCACCGCGACCAGCAGCGTAAATGGGTTGATAAACTCGAGCTCAGTTCGCGGGATCGGCCGGCTCGCCGCGAGGCGCCGATAAAACTCCTCGACCTCGCGTTTGGAAAAGCGGCGCATCCGTCGCGTGGGGGGCGCGCCGCTGCGCTACTACCTGAGGCGCACCGGTTTGGCGACCCCGGTCGTCCCCGAAAGGGCGGCCTCGATCATCGCCTGATCTTCCGCGGAGAGCCCTTCGCCGGCGGCCTCGCCGCTGCCGGTGCGCCCGTAGCCCGGCATCTCAGCCTCGACCGACTGTCCCTCGATGATCGCGACGAGCGCCAGATCTCGCGCCTTCTTGATCATTGCCAACGACCGCAGAAACCGCTCCGTGCAGGATTTCTCGGCCTGGCCGACCGACAGGTTCTCGGCGAATGCCAGGAAACTCTCTTTCACTTTCTCCGCATACGCGGCGGTAATGAACTCCGCCTCCTCGGGCGTGCGGGTGTCGTCTGACATCGCCTTCCTCTTGGATCAGGATAAAGAGCGCCGCCGCCGCTTCAGCCATGGGGAACCCGGCGACAACGAGATCGGGGCCCCGCCACGGCATGACGGCTTCGATCATTACGCGGCCATGCCGCGCTTCTGTCAAGGCACCGTCCGCCCGATCGCCTCGCCGCGATCTGTCTTTGTGCCGAATTCCCGCTATCGGGGGGCTTGTTTTCTTTCATCAATTTCCCCGATAGTATCGCGCCATGCTGCTCGCCCCCGTGCTCGCCCGTTTCATCGGTATCGGCCGGCTCAGCGTCATCGACGCCGCCGGCAAGCGGCATGTGTTCGAGGGTTCGCCCGGCCCCTCGGCAACGATCCGCCTGCATGACCGTAGTCTCCACTGGAAGCTTCTGGTAAAGCCTCGGCTTTTCGTCGGGGAAGCCTACATGGACGGCACGCTGACCGTCGAGGAAGGCAGCCTCTACGATTTCATCGACATCTTGGTATCGAACGACGCGGCGCAAGCCACCGCGCTGCCGATCCGGCTGGGCCAGGCTGCCGGGCGGCTCGTGCGTCGCCTTCACCAGTACAATCCGGTCCCGCGCGCGCGGCGCAACGTCGCTCATCATTACGATCTCTCGGACCAGCTCTACGAGCTGTTTCTCGACCGCGACCGGCAATATTCCTGCGCGTATTTCCGCACGCCGGAGGACGACCTGGATACCGCGCAGGAGAACAAGAAGCGGCATATCGCGGCGAAGCTGCTGCTGCATCGGGGTCAAAAGGTGCTCGACATCGGCTCGGGCTGGGGCGGCCTCGCTCTCTACCTCGCTGCCGAATGCGGCGTTGACGTGACCGGCCTCACCCTGTCCGAGGAGCAGCACAAGGTGGCGACGCGACGCGCCGCCGCGGCGGGCCTCAGCGACCAGGTGCGGTTTTATCTGCGCGACTACCGCGAGGAGAGGGGCTGCTACGACCGCATCGTCTCGGTCGGCATGTTCGAGCATGTCGGGGTCAACCAGTACCCGGTATTTTTCCGCCGGCTGACCGAACTCCTCGCGCCCGACGGGGTCACGCTGTTGCATTCGATCGGTCGCATGGACGGGCCGGGGACGACCAATCCCTGGCTGCGCAAGTATATTTTCCCCGGCGCCTATGCGCCGGCGTTGTCCGAGGTCGTGCCCGAGGCCGAGCGGGCGCGGCTGTGGATCACCGATATCGAGATCCTGCGCCTCCATTACGCCGAGACGCTGCGCGCCTGGCGGCGCCGCTTCGAGCAGAACCGCGACCGCATCGCCGACCTCTACGATGAGCGTTTCTGCCGGATGTGGGAGATGTATCTGGTCGGCACCGAGCTCTCGTTCCGCCACGACATCTGTCAGGTGTTCCAGATGCAGCTGGCAAAGGCGGTGGATACCGTGCCCTTGACCCGCGACTACATGTTCGACTGGGAACGCGCACCCAGCGCGGCGGCGCAGAAACCGACCGGACGCGCCGCCTGATTCGGCAGGATCCTTAATGCTAGCGGCCGGCCCGCATTTCGTCCCCAGGTAACACAGGCTGTGGATTCTAATGGCCGCGCCGTACCCTGGTGCTGTGGTGGTACTCTGCGCCGGCATGGAAACAACAACGACTTCGCGGGTCACGCCGCTGCGCGAGCCCGATCTAGACCGCGTCCCGCAGCCGCCCTCCAACACCGAGGCCGAGCAGGCGCTGTTGGGCGCCATCCTGATCAACAACGCCGCCTATAGCCGCGTTGCCGAGTTTCTCGCGCCCGAGCATTTCGGCAATGCGGTGCACGGCCGGATCTACGCGGCGATCGGCAAGCTGTTGGATCGCGGCCAGATCGCCAACCCGATCACGCTGAAAAACCTGTTCGACCAGGACGGCGCCCTGGCCGAGATCGGCGGGGCGCAGTACCTCGCCCGGCTCGCCGAGGCGGCGGTGACGATCATCAATACCGAGCATTATGGCCGCACGATCCACGACCTCCATCTGCGGCGCGAGCTGATCACGGTCGGCGCAGGACGTCGTCACCGATGCGTTCCGCCACGACCTCGACGACCCCGCGATCGAGCAGATCGAACGGGCCGAAGCAAAATTGTTCGAGCTTGGCGACGGCCGGCCAGGCAGAAGGCGGGTTTCAAGCGTTCACGACGGCGCTGACCACCGCGATCACGCTGGCCCAGGCCGCCTTCAAGCGCGACGGCAAGACGGTCGGCGTGGCGACCGGCTTTGTCGATCTCGACAAGAAGCTCGGCGGGCTCCACCCCTCCGACCTGATCATCCTCGCCGGGCGGCCGTCGATGGGGAAGACCGCGCTCGCCACCAACATCGCGTTCAGCGCGGCCAAGGCCTATCGCCCGCGCACGGCGCCGATGGCCGGATCGATCTGAGCCGGGCGGCCGAGGACGGCGCGGTCGTCGGCTTCTTCTCGCTCGAAATGTCGGCCGAGCAACTCGCCACCCGCATCCTCGCCGAGGAATCCGGCATTTCCTCCGACCGCATCCGCCGCGGCGAGGTGCGGCGCAGAGGATTTCGACAAGTTCGTCGCCGCATCGCAGCGTCTGGCTGCGGTGCCGCTGTATATCGACGACACCCCGGCGCTCTCGGTCGCTGCGTTGCGCACCCGCGCCCGGCGCCTGAAGCGCCAGCAGGGCCTCGGGCTGATCGTCATCGATTACCTGCAGCTGCTGCGCCCCTCGGCACAGGCCCGGGCGATGGAAAACCGCGTGCAGGAAATCTCCGAGATCACCCGCGGGCTAAAGGCGATCGCCAAGGAATTGGATGTGCCGGTGCTGGCCTTGTCGCCCAGCTGTCGCGCGCCGTCGAGCAGCGCGAGGACAAGCGCCCGATGCTCGCCGATCTGCGCGAATCCGGCTCGATCGAGCAGGATGCCGACGTCGTGATGTTCATCTTCCGCGAGGAATATTACCTCTCGCGCGCCGAGCCGACCCGCCGCCCGGAAGAGAGCGAGGACAAATTCAACGACCGCCATGACCGCTGGAGGGAGCGCTGCGAGGCAGCCTTCGAGATGGCCGACATTATCATCGCCAAGCAGCGCCACGGACCGATCGGCACGATCAAACTGCATTTCGAGGCGGAGACCACCAAATTCGACAATTTTATCGGCGCCGAGCACTTGCCCACTGCGGACTACTAAAGAATCTTTGGTCAAATCTCACACCGTTTACACGCAGGGGCGCCCCTTTACCGCCCGGACATCGAAACCGGCAAAACGTTACAACTTTTTACCGAGCCGAGATTTACCATACATAATTGGGTTACGTCGGGCCTCTACCTTTGCCTCATCGTTGAGCTCCTTTACGGGGACGCGAGACAAGGATGAGGTTTTCCGATGAACGATTTCGCTCGGCTGCTCGCTGTCGAGATCCCGCGGCTTCGCCGCTATGCGCGCGCCTTGACCCGGGATATGACCCGAGCCGACGATCTCGTCCAGAGCTGTCTGACCCGGGCCATCGCCAAACGGCACCTCTGGCAGCCCGGTACCGATTTGCGGGCCTGGCTCTTCACGATACTGCACAACCAGCATGTCAACGATGTGCGGCGCTCGTTGCGCGAGGGCGTCGCCGTCGGTATCGAGGAAATGGCGCCGGTGCTGACCGTGCAGCCGAGCGCGCTCGCGACGCTTGAGCTGCGCGACCTTGAAGCCGCGATCGGGAAGCTAGCCGAGGAACAGCGCCAGGTAATCCTGCTCGTCGGTCTCGAGGGGATGGCGTACGAAGAGGTTGCGCGGACACTCCGAATCCCCGTGGGGACCGTCCGATCGCGCCTGTCGCGCGGTCGCGACCAGCTGCGCCGGCTGCTTGATACCGGCAAGCAGGCCCGGTGCGAGCCGCCGCGCCGCGCCGCCTGATGCGGCGCCGATCTACGCGCGCGGGGCGAGCGCCATCGGCGTTCTCCTGATAGAGTGCGCGAAGCATAGCTAAAACAGGGGCGAGGAAACGATGGCAAAGGGCATCCTGATCGCGGCGATGGATTTCTCGGCCGCCCCCGAAGACGAGTTCCACGACTGGTACGATCTCGAGCACATCCCCGAGCGGCTGGCGATCCCGGGCTTCCTCAATGCGCAGCGCTGGATCGCCGCCGACAACCCGAAGGTGTCGCTGGCGACCTATGATCTCGCCGAAGCTGGGGTGCTGCAGAGCCCGCCCTATCAGGCGATCGCCGGCGCCAATTCGTCGCCCTGGACCAAGCGCACCGCCCGCTTTCGGAAGGGGCTGATGCGCTTCGAGGGCGAGCAGCTCTTCCCCGGCGACAAGATTGCGCCCGAGGGTGCCGCTTCGGTCCTCCTCATTGCGATGAACGTCGTGCCCGAGCACGAGCATGAATTCAACGAATGGTACAACACCGAGCACGTCCCCGCGCTCGGCTCGGTGCCGGGCACGCTCTCGGCGCGGCGCTACCGCGGCACCGGGGCGACGCAGCGCTATGCCGCGCTCTATCACTTCGCCCGGCCCGACGTGATGGCTTCGGCCGCCTGGAAAACCGCCGCCAACACACCGTGGACCGAGAAGATGCGGCCGCATTTTCGGGACCTGGTGCGTTACGACTGCCGTCCCTACACCCGCGCCCGATAGCGACGGCCTCGCCCTACCACAGCTTCGGCCACGCGTCGGCCGGCGGGAGGGGACTGAAATTGAGCGGGCTGTCGCTTTCGATCTGCTCGCGGTTCGGGACTTGCGCGATAGTCCAGCCGCCACCCAGCGCCTGGATCAACGCCACGCTGGCGACCAGGCGGCTTTGGCGCACGCTAAGCGCGGCTTCGGCATTGGTGAGCGCCGCCGTTTGAGCGACGACGACCGCGGTATAGGCGACAGTTCCGGACTTATACTGGTTGAAGATGATGCGCTCGGCCTCGCGTGCGGCGGCGACCGCGCTGTCCTCGGCAGCGGCCTGCTGGCTGAGAATACGCAGCGCGGCAAGCTCGTCCTCGACCTGCTGAAACCCGGTCAGCACGGTTTGCCGGTAATCGGCCACCGTCGCATCGAATTGAGCGCGGGCCGCCTCAACCTGGGCTTGGCGGAGGCCGGCGTCGAAAACGGTTTCGGCCAGGGTGGTGCCGAACGACCATACCAGGCTTGGCGCCGAGAACAATTGGCCGAGCTTGGTGGCGGCGCTGCCCGCGTCGCCCGACAGCGTGACCGCTGGGAAGAACGCCGTCTCGGCGACGCCGATCTGAGCGTTGGCGGCTGCCATCTGGCGCTCCGCCGCGGCGATGTCGGGCCGCCGTTCGAGGAGGGTCGAGGGCAGCCCTGCCGGAATTTCGGGCGGGACGGGGACACTGGCGGCCGGGAAAATCGTCAATTCGGCGGGAGGCTTGCCGATCAAGACCGCGATCGCGTGTTCGAGCTGCGCGCGCACGACGCCCGTAGCGATCGCCTGGGCCCGGGTGCTCTCGAGCTGGGTGCGGGCCTGCGCCACGTCGGAGGCCGCGGCGATCCCCGCATTATACTGGTTCTGGGTGATGCGCAGCGATTCGCCGTAGGCGTTGACCGCCGCGTCGAGCAGCCGCTTCAGTTCGTCCGCCACCCGCAGCTGCATATAGTCGCTGGCGAGCTGGCCCTGGGCGGCCAGCCGCACATTTGCGACATCGCCGGCATCGGCTTGCGCGGTCGCGACATTGCTTTCGACGGTGCGGCTAACCTTGCCCCACAGATCGAGGATCCAGGTAGCCGAGCCGGCAATGCTGAAAAAGTTGGAGATGCTCCCCGAGCCGCCACGTCCCGCGGCGGTGCCACCCCCTCCTCCACCGCCGCGCGAGCGCGTTGCCGAGGCGGTGGCCTGGGCCGTTGGGAAAAACCCGGCGCGAGCCTGCGCGACGATTGCCTCGGCCTGGCGGAACGCGGCCTCTGAGGCTTTGAGGTTCTGGTTCGAAACCTCGATCTGCTGGGCCAGGCCATCGAGGACCGGATCGCGGTAGACCTTCCACCACGCGCCGCGGTCGCTCGCATCGGCCGGCTGCGCCGTCTGCCAGTCGGCCACCTTCTGGCCCGCCTCCTTGTAGGCGGCCGGGACCGCCGCCGCGGGGCGCTGATAGTCCGGCCCGACGGTGCAGGCGGCGACCATCAGCAGGGTTGTCATCCCGGCGAAGGCCGGGACCCATTTATCCGCCCGTATGGCCATTCGGATCAGGCAGCAGCGCCACGTCAATTTGGGATGTGACATGACTTGCATCTGGATGGGTCCCGGCATTCGCCGGGATGACACGGAGAGAGGGATGGTCATTGGCCGGGTTCGGCGGCGTGGCCGCGGAGCCGTCCAGCGGCTCGGCGGCGCAGGCCCCACAGCCGCAGCCGGTCGAGATAGAGATAGATGACGGGGGTCGTGTACAATGTCAGCACCTGGCTGACGAGGAGCCCGCCGACGATCGAGATCCCGAGCGGCCGGCGCAATTCGGCCCCCTCGCCAAAACCGATCGCCAGCGGCAGGGCGCCGAGCGCGGCCGCCATCGTCGTCATCATGATCGGGCGGAAGCGCCTGAGCGCGGCGCGGTAGATCGCCTCGTGCGGGCCGATGCCCTCGGCGCGCTGGGTCATCAGCGCGAAGTCGATCATCATGATCGCGTTCTTCTTGACGATGCCAATGAGGAGGATGACCCCGATCAGCGCGATGATGCTGAAGTCGATGTTGAACAGCATCAGCGCCAGCACCGCGCCGACCCCGGCCGAGGGCAAGGTCGACAGGATCGTGATCGGGTGGATGTAGCTCTCATAGAGCACTCCGAGCACGATATAGACGGCTAGCAGCGCCGCACCGATCAGGATCGGCTCGTTGGCGAGCGACTCCTGAAAAAGGCGCGCCGTGCCCTGGAAAGAGGCGTGGATCGTCGCCGGCAGTTGGAGACCCGCCATGGCGTTGTCGATCGCCTTCGTCGCGGCGCTGAGCGAGGTGCCGGGCTTCAGGTTGAACGAGATCGTGCTGGCGACGAAGAGGCCCTGATGATTGACCGCGAGAGGTGTGCTGCCGGCGTGGTAACGGGCGATCGCCGACAACGGCACCATGTTCTCGCGCGCGGTGCTGACCGCGGCGCCGGTTGAGGTGGCGCCGTGTCCGGTATTGGCAAGCGCGTTGTTCGCCTGGTTGCGTGCGGTATCGGCCGCGATCTGCGCGGCCGTGCTCGCCGGGGCTTGCGTCGTGGATTTTGCCGTCTTCGCCGAAACTGTCCCGGCGAGCGCGTTGGTCGACTGGGTGCCTTTGACCGGGCCACCGGCGCTGCTGATGTAGATCTGGCTGAGCGTATCAGGGCTCTGCCAGTATTGCGGCGCCACCTCCATCACGACGTGATACTGATTGCGCGGGTTGTAGATCACCGAAACCTGGCGCTGGCCGAACGCATCGTAGAGCGTGTTGTCGATCTGAGAGACCGCGAGGCCGAGACGCGCCGCGGTCGCACGGTCGATCGCTAGATCGGTTTCGAGACCCTTCTGCTGCTGGTCGGAATTGACGTCGGTCAGCTCCGGCAACTGCTCCAGCGCCGCGGTGACCTTTGGCACCCATTCGTAAAGCTGCTCCAAATCGTCGCCCTGCAGCGTGTACTGGTATTCGGCGCTGCTCGGCCGGCCACCGGCGCGGATGTCCTGCACCGGCACCAGAAACAGGCGCGCGCCGGCGACCCGACCGAGCTTGCCACGCAGTCTCCCGATGACTTGGAAGACCGACTGCTTGCGCTCGGAGATCGGCTTCAAGGCAATGAACACAAAGCCGGAGTTCGTCTGGCCGCCGCCGGTGAAGCCGACGACGCTGGCGACCGCCGGGTCCGCCCGGATGATCCCGATGAACTCGGTCAGCTTGTCCCGCATCAATTGAAACGAGATGCTCTGATCGGCCTGGATCCCGCCGATCATGCGTCCGGTGTCCTGCAGCGGAAAGAGGCCCTTCGGGATGAGCACGAACAGATAGACGTTGAGCGCGACGGTCAGAAAAAGGACCAGCAGAACCAGGCCCGGCCAGCGCAGCGCCTGGGCCAGCGTCCGCTCGTAGAAACCGAGCATCCCCTCGAATACGCGCTCACCGGCGACATACCAGCGCGAGCGCGCAGCCGGCGCGCTATGGATCGCGATGTAGGCGCACATCATCGGTGTCGTGGTCAAGGACACCGCGAGCGAGATCAGGATCGCCACCGACAGGGTCATCGCGAATTCGCGGAACATCCGCCCGACGATCCCGCCCATGAGGAGGATCGGCACGAAGACCGCGATGAGCGAGAGGCTCATCGACAGGACGGTGAACCCGACCTCGCGGGCGCCAATGAGCGCCGCCTCGCGCCGCGCCATCCCCGCCTCGAGGTGGCGGGTGACGTTTTCCAGGACGACGATCGCGTCGTCGACGACAAACCCGGTCGAGACCGTCAGCGCCATCAAGGACAGATTGTCGAGGCTGTAGCCCAGGAGGTACATCGCCCCGAAGGTGCCGATCAAGGACACCGGGACCGCGACGCTCGGGATCAACGTGGCGCGCGGGCTGCGCAGGAAGAAAAACACGACCAGGATCACCAGCCCGATCGCGATCACCAGCGTCACCTCGACATCGTGGACCGAAGCGCGGATCGTGGTGCTGCGGTCCATCGCGACACTGAGGTCGATATCGCTCGGCATCGACGCGCGCAGCTGCGGCAGCTCTGCCGTGATGTGATCGACGGTCTCGATGATGTTGCCGCCCGGCTGGGTATAGAGGATCACCAGCACCGCCGGCTTGCCGTTGGCCAGGCCCGCATTGCGCAGGTTTTCCGGCCCGTCCTCGACGGTGGCGACATCGGTCAAACGCACCGCCGCCCCATTACGGTAGGCGACGACGAGCGGCTGGTAATCCTCGGGCTTATTCGCCTGATCGTTGGTGTACAGCTGGAAATGACGCGCACCGTCCTCGATCGCCCCTTTCGGGCTGTGGGCGTTGGCCGAGGCGAGCGCGGCCCGGACATCTTCGAGCCCGATCCCGTATTTGAAGAGCGCCGTCGGGTTGAGCTCGACCCGCACGGCCGGCGCGGCGCTGCCGCCGATCGTCACCTGCCCGATGCCTTGGATTTGAGACAGCGCCGGCTGCAGGATCGTCGAGGCGGCGTCGAACATCTGGCCGCGGGTCTCGGTATCGGAGGTCAAGGACAGGATCATGACCGGCGCATCGGCCGGATTGACCTTGCGGTAGGTCGGGTTGGACCTGAGGCTCGTCGGCAAATCGACGCGCGCCGCGTTGATCGCCGCCTGCACATCGCGCGCCGCACCGTCGATATTGCGGCTCAGCCCAAACTGGAGCGTGATGCGGGTCGAACCGACGGTGCTCGACGACGTCATCTCGGTGACGTCGGCAATGACCCCGAGATGGCGCTCGAGCGGGGTTGCCACCGTCGTCGCCATTGTCTCGGGGCTGGCGCCCGGCATCCCTGCGAAGACCGAGATCGTCGGGAAGTCGACCTGCGGCAACGGTGACACCGGCAGCTTGCCGAAGGCAAACAGGCCCGCCAGCGCAACGCCGATCGTCAACAGGGTGGTCGCGACCGGCCGCTCGATGAACTGGGTCGACAGGCTCACCGCGCCCTGTCCTCGGCATTGAAGAGGTGACCGAACCGCCGGCGGGTCGCGCGGCCGAGGCGATCGAAGCCGAGATAGATGACCGGTGTCGTGAACAAGGTCATCGCCTGGCTCAAGATCAGACCGCCGACGATCGTGACCCCGAGCGGATGGCGCAGCTCCGACCCCGTCCCGGTACCGAGCATCAAGCGGCAGCGCGGCGAACATCGCCGCCATCGTCGTCATCATGATCGGGCGAAAGCGCAAGAGCGATGCCTGATGGATCGCCTCGCGCGGCGCCTTGCCTTCCTCGCGCTGCGCATACAGCGCGAAATCGACCATCATGATCCCGTTCTTCTTGACGATGCCGATCAGCAGAATGATGCCGATGATCGCGACGATGCTGAGGTCGCTGCCGTCGAGCATCAGCGCGAGGAGCGCGCCAAGCCCGGCCGACGGCAGGGTCGAGAGGATCGTGAGCGGGTGGATGTAGCTTTCGTAGAGCACGCCCAGCACGATGTAGACCGTGACGATCGCCGCGGTGATCAACAAGAGCTCGTTGCCGAGCGCCGCCTGAAAGGCGAGGGCGGCGCCCTGGAACGCGGTGATCATGCTGGCCGGCATGGCGATCTCGGTCTCCGCCGCGCGGATCGCATCGACCGCCTCGCCGAGCGAGGCGCCGGGAGCCAGGTTGAACGAGATCATCGCCGACGGAAACTGGCCGAGATGACTGATCGCCATCGGCGCGGTCTGCTCAACGGTCTGCGCGATCGCCGACAGCGGCACCTGGCCATTGGCGGCGGTCGAGGACGGCAGATAGATCGCGCCGAGCGAGGACAGCGACTGCTGCAATGCCGGATCGGCTTCGAGGATCACCCGGTACTGGTTCGACTGGGTAAAGATCGTCGAGACGATGCGCTGCCCGAACGAGTCGTAAAGCGCGTTGTCGATGGTCGCCGGCGTGATCCCGAACCGGCCCGCGGTCGCGCGGTCGATGAGGACATAGGCCGACGGCCCGTTTTCGGCATAGCTCGTCGACACGTCCGCGAGATCCGGGATCTGCTGCAGCCGCGGCGATCAGGCGCGGGACCCACAGCGCGAACTCGTCGGGGTTGGCGTCCTCGAGGGCGAACTGGTACTGGCCGCGGCTGACCGTCGCGTCGATCGTCAGGTCCTGCACCGGCTGCATGTAGAGCGTGATGCCGGCAACCCCGGCGATCTCGCCGGAGAGCCGGCGGATGATGTCGCTGGCGCTCGAGGCGGCGCTCATCGCGCGGCTTCAGGTTGATCAGCATCCGACCGGTGTTGAGGGTGGTATTCGTGCCGTCGACCCCGATGAAGGACGACAGGCTGACGACGTCGGGATCCTTCAGGATGGCGGCGGCCAGCGCCTGCTGCCGCTCGGACATCGCGGCGAACGATACGGCGGGCGAGGCCTCGCGAGATGCCCTGGATGAGCCCGGTATCCTGGACCGGGAAGAAGCCCTTGGGGATCATGACGTAGAAGAACACGGTCAGCGCCAGCGTCGCGACCGCGACGAAGCAGCGTCAGCGCCTGGCGGTCGAGCACCCAGTCGAGCGCGCGGCCGTAGCGCGCGATCCCGGCGTCGAACCATTGCTGGCTCTTGCGTGCGACCAGGCGACATCTCTGCTTCGGCGGGCGGTGACGCAGCAGTTTCGCGCACAGCATCGGCACCAGGGTCAACGACACGATCGCCGAGATGATGATCGTCACCGCGAGGGTGAGCGCGAACTCGCGAAACAGGCGCCCGACCACATCGGCCATGAACAATAAGCGGGATCAGCACCGCGATCAGCGACACCGTCAGCGAGATGATCGTGAAGCCGATCTGCTCGGAGCCCTTGAGCGCGGCCTCCAGGGCGGGTCGCCCGCCTCGATATAGCGCGAGATGTTCTCGATCATGACGATCGCATCGTCGACGACAAACCCGGTGGCGATCGTCATCGCCATCAGCGACAGGTTGTTGAGGCTGAATCCGGCGAGGTACATGACCGCGAGCGTGCCGACCAGGGACAGCGGCACCGAGAGGCTCGGGATCACCGTCGCCGAGACGCTGCGCAGAAACAGGAAGATCACCAACACGACGAGGACGACCGCGAGGCCGAGCTCGAACTCGACATCGGCGACCGAGGCGCGGATCGTGTTGGTGCGGTCGGTCAGGACCGCGACATCGACCGCCGCCGGCAATGCCGCCTTGCAGCTGCGGCAACAGCGCCTGGATGCGGTCGACGACCTCGATCACATTGGCGCCGGGCTGGCGCTGGATGTTGAGGATGACCGCCTCGGTGGTGTTCATCCAGCCGGCGAGCTTGGTGTTTTCCGCGCCATCGGTCGCGACCGCCACATCGGAGAGGTGCACCGGCGCGCCGTTGCGGTAGGCGACCACCAGATCGGTATAGTCGCGACGCCTTCTTCAGCTGGTCGTTGGCGTTGATCGTGTACTGCCGGCTCGGCCCGTCGAAATTGCCCTTGGGCGTGTTGACGTTGGCGTTGTTGATCGTCGTGCGCAGATCGTCGATGTTGAGGCCATAGGCGGCGAGCTGGCGCAGATTGGCCTGGATGCGCACCGCCGGGCGGTGCCCGCCGCTGACGCTGACGAGGCCGACCCCGGTCAGCTGCGAGATCTTCTGCGCGAGACGCGTGTCGGCGAGGTCTTCGACCTCGGTCAGCGGCAGCGTCTTCGAGGTGAGCCCCAGGGTCAGGATCGGCGCATCGGCCGGGTTGACCTTGGCGTAGATCGGCGGCGCCGGCAGGTCGGAGGGCAACAGGTTGCCGGCCGCGTTGATCGCCGCCTGGACCTCCTGCTCGGCGACATCGAGGCTCAAGGCGAGGGTGAACTGCAGCGTGATCGCCGACGACCCCGCCGAGCTGACCGACGACATCTGGTTGAGGCCCGGCATCTGGCCGAGCTGCACTTCGAGCGGTGAAGTCACCGACGACGGTCATCACATCCGGGCTCGCGCCGGGATAGAGCGTCACCACCTGGATCGTCGGATAATCGACCTCGGGCAAGGCAGAGAGCGGCAGGAACCGGTAGGCGACGATGCCGACCAGCATGATCGCCGCCATCAGCAGCGAGGTTGCGACCGGCCGCAAGATGAAAAGCCGCGACGGGCTCATCGGGGTCCCGGACTGTGAGCCACCAACCTCACCCGCCGCTCCGGGGCTTCCCTCGACCCGACGGCTTGGCTTTTCCCGAGGGCTGCTGCCCGCTGGGTGCGGCGGCCGGCGGACCCGGTTCGACGACTTTCACCTTGGCGCCATCCTTGAGCCGGTCGGCGCCGTCGGTGACCACGACCTGGCCGGGTGTCAGCCCTTTGGTGATCGCGACGGTCTGGTTGTTGCCTGGGCCCAAGCGTCGACCGGCTGAGCCGAGACCGTGTCCCCGGTTGACGAGATAGACGAACGTCCCCGGCGCGCCGCGCTGGATCGCCGAGATCGGGGCAATGCTCGCATCGTGCAGCGTGTCGACCAGCAACTTCACGTTGACGAACTGGTTGGGAAACAGGCTCGTCTCCGGGTTGTCGAAGATCGCCCGCAGCTTGACCGTCCCCGTCGTCGGATCGATCTGATTGTCGACGGTTTCCAACGTGCCGGTATCGAGCTTGGTCGCGCCGGTCCGGTCGTACGCGGTCGCCGGCAGGGCGGCGCCGGCATGCAGGCGCTTGCAGGACGGTCGGCAGATTGTCTTCCGGCAAGGTGAAAATGACCGAGATCGGCTGGAGCTGGGTGATGACGACAATGCCGTTGGCATCGCTCGTCTGCACGTAATTGCCGGGATCGACCTGGCGCAACCCGACCCGCCCGCCGACCGGCGCGATGATGTGGCAGTAGACGAGGTTGAGCTTTTGGGTGTCGACCTGCGCCTGATCGGCCTGAACGGTGCCGACATCCTGTTGCACCAGCGCCGCCTGCGTGTCGAGGATCTGCCGGGCGACCGAGTTTTCCGCGATCAGGGTGCGGTAGCGCGCCAGATCGACCTGGGCATTCTTGAGCAGCGCCTGATCTTTTGCCAGCTGCCCTTCGGCCTGCTCGAGCGCGACCTGGTAGGGACGCGGATCGATCTGAGCGAGAAAATCGCCCTTGTTGACGACCTGGCCTTCCTTGAAGGCGACTTCGGTCAATTGGCCGGCGATCTGGGTCTTGACCGTCACCGTCGCGAGCGGGGTGACCGCACCGAGCCCGCTGAGCACGATCGGCATATCGCCCTTGCCGACCTTGGCCGTGCCGACCGGCATCGGGCCCGAAGATTGGAAGCGCCCGGTCGTGGCCGCCTGGTGACCGGCGCGCAGCACCACCCAGGCCACCAGTCCGCCGACAACAAAGAGGATAAGGAGGAGCCAGAGCGCGCTGTGCGACCGGGAACCGGTGTCGCGAGCGGGCGCGGTCCACGACGGTGCGCGCGAATCCCGATCCACATCGTCGCGCTGGTGCGGCGGCGCCGTGAGCGGGCCGGGTGGCTGATCGTCCATCGCCGACTAGCCGCCGGGCGCCGGCGCCGCTGCGGCTCGCGACGATTGATCGGGGGTCATCACGCTTGCCATGCCGAGTAGGTATGCGACGGCGGCCGGGTTCCTCCCCATCGCCGCACTGCCGCCGCAGCCCGGCGGCGCGAGATTGCGTCGTCGCCGCTCTCCTCGCAACGACAACTTTTTTGATGTCATCGCGAGTGGAGCGAAGCAATCTCGGCGCCGTGATGAGGGACGCGATCAGGGCGCGATCTGGCGGGGAACGCGAAACGCGCGCGGACAAGCCTCTTTCCTCCGAACGACACATCATCTCAAATGGCTGATGGCGCCCCCACGGCCACCCGGACACCCGGACACCCACAGGACGGAGAGCACCATGAGCGATCGATCGGCCACATCCGGCGATGCTGCCCGGAACCTCTACGACCAGGTTGGCGGCAGGATGCCTGATTTTTACGATCGTGGGCTCGGGCCTGTTCTTTTCGTTGATTTCGCCGACGACATCGGTCGGCGGGTCGCGTCTTCCGCCCCGCTGAGGGTCCTGGAGATCGCTGCTGGCACCGGCATTGTCAGCCGCCGGCTGCGCGATCTCTTGCCGCGGGAAGCACAACTGACCGTCACCGATCTCAACCCGCCGATGCTCGATGTTGCGCGACGCAAATTCCGTGCCGATGAGGCGGTGACCTTTCAACAAGCCGACGCGATGGCGTTGCCATTCCCGGACAACAGCTTTGATGCGGCGGTCTGTCAGTTCGGGGTGATGTTCTTCCCGGATAAGGATAAAGCGTACAGCGAGGTGTACCGAGTCCTAGCGGGCGGCGGCCGGTATGTTTTCAGCGTCTGGGACTCACACGATCATAATCCGATCGGCCGCCTGCCCGCTGAGATCGCCGCAGGGTTTTTCCCATCCGATCCGCCGAATTTCTTCGACGCGCCGTTCGCCTATCACCGCATCGATCCGATCAAGGATTCGCTGCACCGTGCCGGTTTGACCGAGTTGCGAGTTGCCGTGCTCGGCCGCAAGACCACCGTTCCGGATGGCGCGGCATTCGCCCGGGCGCTCGTTTATGGCAGCCCGGTAGCCGACCAGATCCGGGCGCGCGGCGGCATCGATCCCGAGCAGGTCGTCGAAGAACTGCGGCAAGCGCTGCCGCGCGAATTCGGCGCCAACCCGACGCGGCTGCCGTTGCAGGCGATTGTTTTCGAGGCGCGACGGCCATAGCCTCGGGACCTGGCTAGGCAACGGCGCGGTGCGGCGATGGTGGCGAATTTGCCTCTAATGAGTGGCGGCCAGTTGGTCGTCGCGTCATTGCGCGCGCATGGCGTCCGGATGGCGTTCAGCGTTGCCGGCGAGAGCTATCTCGAAGTCCTCGACGCGCTTTTCGATGCTCCCGAGATCCGCCTCGTCACCTGCCGCCAAGAGGGCGGCGCCGCCTTTATGGCGGAGGCCTACGGCAAGCTGACCGGCGAACCCGGAATCCTCCTGGTGACGCGGGGCCCGGGCGCCTGCAACGCCTCGATCGGGGTGCACACGGCCTACCAGGATTCGACCCCGATGGTCGTGCTGGTCGGCCAGGTGGCCCGTCATCAGATCGACCGCGAGGCGTTCCAGGAAGTCGATTTCCGCAAGATGTACGCACCGCTCGCCAAATGGGTGGCGCAGATCGACCTGGCCGAACGCGTTCCCGAGCTGGTGAACCAGGCGTTCCAGATCGCCACTTCGGGCCGGCCCGGCCCAGTCGTGCTGGCGCTCCCCGAAGACATGCTGCGCGACCGCTGCGCGACCGCTGTCGTCGGCCCGTACCGCGCCGTGCACGCCCATCCCGGCGCCGCCGATCTCTCTGAAATGCGCCGGCTGATCAACCGCTCCGAGCGGCCGATCATGCTGGTCGGCGGCAGCGGCTGGAGTGATGCCGCGGCGGCCGACATCGCCCGATTTGCCGAAGCTAATCAGTTGCCGGTGTGCTCGTCGTTCCGGCGCCAGGACATCGTCGACAACCGGCTCTCCTCGTTTGTCGGCGATCTCGGCACCGGCGCCGCGCCCTCGCTGGTGGCGCGCTTCAAAGCGGCCGATCTGGTGCTCGCCGTCGGCGCGCGGATCGGCGAGATCACCTCGCAATCCTATACGCTCATGGGCATCCCCGACCCGGGCAAGACGCTCATTCACGTCCACGCCGCCGCCGAGGAATTGGGGCGCGTCTTTCGGCCGACCCTGGCGATCCAATCGGGCATGCCGGAGTTTGCCGCCGCGGCCGCCGCTCTGGAGCCCATTGCTGCACCGCGCTGGCGTGCATGGCGCGAGGCGGCACGGGCGGACTACGAGGCCGGGCTGACGCCGACCGCGTTCCCGGCGGCGCCGGCCCTCGATCTGGGGCGCGTGATGAGCTGGCTGCGCGAGCGCCTGCCGGACGATGCGATCGTCACCTCGGATGCCGGCAACTTCAGCGGCTGGCCCAACCGCTTTCTGCAATACCGCCGCCCTGGCCGCCAGCTCGGACCGACAAGCGGCGCGATGGGCTATGGCGTCCCCGCCGCGGTCGCGGCGAGCCTCGTCCACCCCCAGCGGATCGTCGTCGGCTTTTGCGGCGACGGCGGGTTCATGATGACCGGGCAAGAGCTGATGACCGCATTGGGCGAGGGGGCCGCGCCGATCATCCTCCTCTTCAACAACGCCATGTACGGGACGATTCGCATGCATCAGGAGCGCCGCTTCCCCGGACGGGTCGTCGGCACCGCGCTCAAAAACCCGGACTTTGCCGCGCTCGCCTCCGCCTATGGCGGGTTCGGGGCGGCCGTCGCGCGGACGCAGGAGTTCGCACCCGCCTTCGAGGCCGCCCTCGCCTCGCGCCGCGCGGCCATCATCGAATTGCGGATGGATCCGGAGATTATCACGACGCGGACGACTCTCTCGGCCCTGCGCCGCCAGGCCGAAGCGGCGAGCCCGTGATATGGCTAAAACGCAATCCAGCCGCATCGCGCGGCAGAACTGGCGGGCCGACCGCTACGCAACGACGGCGAATTTTGTGCCGGCTCTCGGCGCCGCCGTCCTCGAATTGCTGGCGCCCCAGAAGGGCGAGCGCATCCTCGATCTCGGCTGCGGCGATGGGGTGCTCTCCGGACGAATCGCCGCGGCGGGCGCTGAAGTCGTCGCCGTCGATGCCGCCCCCGACATGGTCGCCGCGGCGCGGGCGAAGGGCCTCGACGCCCGGGTGATGCCCGGGCAGGACCTCAATTTCGAGCGCGAGTTCGACGCGGTCTTCTCGAATGCGGCATTGCACTGGATGCAGCCGCCCGAAGCCGTGCTCGCCGGGGTGCGCCGGGCTTTGAAGCCGGGCGGGCGCTTTGTCGCCGAGATGGGCGGCCACAACAATACCGCCGCGGTCATGGTGGCAATCGCCGCGGCGCTGGCGCGGCGCGGGTTCGACGCCCAGCAGTTCAGCCCCTGGTATTTTCCGACTGCCGCAGCCTATCGGAAGCACCTCGAAGGCGCCGGGTTTAGGGTGACCGAGATCGGCATCTTTCCGCGCCCGACCGTGGTGGGAAGCGGGATCGAGGCGTGGTTCGACAATTTCACCGATGATCTCTTCGCCCCGCTCCCGGAAGGGGAGCGCGCGGCCGCGCGGGCCGAGGCCATCGGTCTATTACGCCCGGTGATGGTCGACGAAACCGGCACCTGGATCGCCGATTACGTGCGCCTCGAGATTCCGCGCCGTCCGCGCTGCGTAGGCGCGCCTCGGATCGCTCACAACACTGGGTCCCCGGCGCAGGCCGGGGCCCATTCGTCGGGCGCTCGGTCGGCCGGCCGATGGATCCCGGCCTGCGCCGGGAACCCAGCTCCCGTTACAATAGGCCGCTACACGACGCCTCCAGTCTTGAGGTTGGCGAATTCGCCATCATCGATGCCGAGCCAACTCTGCAGCACCTCGGCGCTGTCACCGCCCAATGCCGGCGAGGGTTTGAGGCGCACCGTCTTGCCGTCGATCCGCACTGGCCACGTCGCCATCTTGTAGTCGCCCTGGCGGTGGTGGACGGTCTGCATGATGCCGCGCTCCTCGAAGGTCGGCTCGTTCTGCAACTCCATCGTGTCGAACACCGCGCCCGAGGGGACGCCGACGGCGATCAGCTTTTCCATCGCCTCGCGCTTGTCGTGCTGCTTGGTCCATTCGCCGATGATCGCGTCCAATTCCTTTTCGTGGGCGACGCGGTCGTTGCCGGTGGCGAAGCGCGGGTCGTCGATCAGCTCCTCGCGGCCGATCAGCTTGCAGAGCCGCGACCAGTGCTCGGGGTTGGCCCGGCTGGTGGTCAGATAGACGTAATCGTTGGCCCCGCCGCCCTTGGCCGGGTAGAGGCCGGAGGGGGCGTTGTTGCCGCCGCCCGACTTGGCGCCGTTGCGCGGCGCCGCCTTGCCGGTGCGCTGCATCGTGCAGAAGCAGGTGCGCATGTAGTGGACCATCGCGTCCTGCATCGCCAGCTGCAGCCGGCGGCCCTTGCCGGTGCGGTTGCGCTCGTGCAGCGCGCCCAGGATCGTCGCCGCCATCAGCATGCCGGTGCCGGTGTCGCCAAACGAGAGGCCGGGCTTGACCGGCGGGCGGTCGCGCTCGCCGGTGACGCTGATCGGGCCGCCGGCGGCCTGCGCGATCATGTCGAAGGCGAGCCCCGCCTCGTGCGGGCTGCCGGTTCCGAACCCCTTGATCTGGCAATAGATGATGCGGGGATTGATCTTCTTGACGGATTCGTAGTCGAGCCCGAGACGCTCGATCGTGCCGGGCGCCATGTTTTCGACCGTGACATCGGCCTTCTTCAGCATCTCCTTGACGATCTCGAGTCCCTTTGACGACTTCAGATTGATCGCCAGCGACTTCTTGTTGACGTTGAACTGGTGGAAGTACCAGGGGTCGTCGTCGGGCTTGCCGGGGCGGAGCCGCCGGCCCGGATCGCCGCGCCCCGGGTTCTCGATCTTGACGACCTCGGCGCCGAACCAGGCCAAGACCTCGGTCGAGGTCGTTCCCGCCTCGAACTGGGTGAAATCCACCACCTTGACGCCTTCGAGAAAATTGAAGTCCTGGCTGATGTCACTCACGGCTGTTTCCTCCGGTCACGTAGGCATGCCGGTAGCGTGCCCCTTATCGCGCTCGCCCGCAACGCCTTCCACGCCCCGCGAGCACGCACGCGAGGCGTCAAACCTTCAGGAGTTGCGGGGCCGCATTCGATTATCGGGCGGAAGACCTGTTCAGGGCGACGGCAGCGCGAATGAGCGTTTTGAAGGCATCCGCAGCTATTTCATCGCCCTCGCGGAGGTCTATCGCGCGCCTCGTATTGCCTTCAAGGCTGGAGTTGAACAGACCCGAAGGGTCCGCGAGCGAGGCGCCCTTGGCGAAAGTCAGCTTGACGACGCTCTTATAGGTCTCGCCGGTGCAGATCAGTCCGTCGTGAGACCACACCGGCACGCCTCTCCACTTCCACTCCTCGACCACATCGGGGTCCGCGAGCTTGATCAGGGCGCGGACATCGGAGAGCGTCTTGCCCCTCCAATCGTCCAGTTCCTTGATTCTCGCGTCGATCAGCCGAGACCGCGATTCGGCCACGGTCGTTGCACTCTTTTTCATATTGTTTGCCGGTCCGCGGATGCCGCCGCCGCGGGCGATCTACGCGTCAACTCGCCTTGCGGCAGATGTATACCGGCTTTTTGATGATGTCCTCGCTCCACATGCCGGTCGTGCCGAAGGGGCAGGTAACGCCGGGAGGTGGCGGCGCGGCAGCCGGTGCTGGAGCCGCCGCGGCAGCGGTTGTGGCGGGTGCGGGCGGTGGGGTGGGGCCTGAGGAGACTGGCGGCCCACTGGTCGTCGCCGCGACCGGGGTGACAGGCGCGGATAACGGCTCGGGACTCTGGTCGCCGGCCGCCGCTGCTGCCTCCAGCGGCTTGACGGCAGCGACATCAGGCGGCGGCGCCGGGCTCGCGGCCGCCGCCGGGGCGGGTAGCGCAGTGGCCGAAGGTGCAGCGGCCGATCCCGCTTGAGCCGGGGGATCAAGCGGGATGATTTCGGGGCCCGAAGACGCGGCCACCGCCGGTGCGGGCGGCGATCGATCGGCGCCCGGGATCGAGAGGGCCTGGCCGATCTTGATCTTGTAAGGCGGCGTCAGATTATTGGCGGCGATGATCGCGCGCCTCGGCACGCCGTACTTTGCCGCAAGGCGGCTCACCGACTGGCCGGGCTCGACGACGATCCGCTGGACTTCGGGCGTCGCGGCCGGTGATTGCGGCGCGGCCTCAGGGCCTGGCGCGGCAGCGTCCGGCGCAGCAGCGTCCGGCGCGGCGTCATTGACGGCTGTCGCCGTTGGCGTCGGCGCTTCGCAGGCAGCAACAAGCCCGATGACTGCCAGGGCAACTGCGGCACGTAATAGGCGGTTTAGCACGTGCGTCGGTCCTCCCATGTCCCCTCTCCGCCCCTCTATGGACCTCGCCTCGGCTCTCTATCGGGTGATGCGTTGCGAGGCCAGGGCCAGCCTAAACTGGACACAAGATCTATGCCGGTATCGCCACTCCTTCGCAATATATCGACGCAGTTCCCTTTGCGCCTGCGGGTATGCGTCGTCACGGCGCGCGCGCTTCAGCGTAATCGAGAGGGAATCGGTCCGAGCCGGCCCGATAGCACAGGCCTCCCGCGTCGAGTCGGAGCGGTGTGCCGCGCTTTTTACCGTTTCGGCGGATGGGCGCGGACGAATTCCTCGTTGACCTCGGCGCCCCAGCCGGGGCCGGTCGGCAGGAGGAGGTCGCCGTTCTCGATGACTGGCGGCTTGGTGACGATCTCGTCCTTCCATTTGACGTCGTCGATGTCGATCTCCATGACTTTGAAATTCGGCACCACGGCCGAGAAATGCGCGCTGATCAGGCTGCCGAGATGACCGTTGAAATTGTGGGGTGCGACATTGACCTCGTAGGCGTCGGCCATCGCGGCGATCTTCACCGATTCGAGGATGCCGTTCCAGGCCACGTCGATGATCGCAAAATCGACCGATTGCTGCTCGAAGAACGGCCGGAAGTTGCGCCGCCCGTAGATCGATTCGAGGGAGGCGATCGGCGTGGCCGAGGAGCGGCGGATGAGGGCGAGCCCGGCCGGGTCGTAGAGGTCGATCTCGAGCCACACCATGTCCAAGGGCTCCAGCGCCCGCGCCAGCCGCAAGTAGCCGTCGATCTTGTAATTGAAGTTGGTGTCGAGATGGAGCCCGACATCGCGCCCGGCGCCGCGGCGGAACGCCTCCAATTGGGTGACCGCGGCCTCGACGATCTTGTGGTCGACATTGAGTTCGGGAAAGCCCGGCGGGTTGCCGGTGCCGGGGCCGTACATCGAGGCCTTACCGTTGTCGAAGCGGATGAGGTTGGTCTTGAGCCCCTTGAACCCCTGCTTCTTCACCGTTTCGCCGAGCGCGACGATGTCGTCGAGCGTCCGCACTGGGTCGACACCGGCCCATTCCTTGATCCGGTCGGCGTAGCGGGCGCGATAGGTGCCGCAATGCGACCAGTAGAGCTGCAGGCGGTCGCGCACCGGGCCGCCGAGCATCTCGTAGACCGGGACCCCCAACGCCTTCGCCTTTAGGTCCACGAGCGCGTTCTCGATCGCGGCGATCGCCATCTGGTTGACGCCGCCGGCGGCCTGCCGGGTCGCCGCGTAGAGGAGCGCCGAAATCGCCTCGACCGGACGCGGATCCTTACCGATGATCCGCTCGCCGAGCTTGCGGATGACGCCGGTCAGGCCCTGGGCGCCGTAGCCTTCCATGTATTCCGACCAGCCGACCAGCCCCTCGTCGGTAGTGATTTTGAGGAACGAATTGACGCGCCAGCCGGCGTCGCAGTGCAGATCTTCGATCTTGACGATTTTCATTGCAGGTTCCTCGCGGCGTGAAGACCGGAATTGGCAGCATCATGTGCCCGCCGACAGGCCTGCTCAACCCCGGCGCCGCGCCGCGGTGCTTGCCAAATCGCACTGCGAGCCTTACCTAATCCGCGCGTAACCCTCACGCAGGGCTGCCGCGCCCGTTCACGGGCGCTGCTCCGGTGTCGGACTCTGGCTTTTGGAGCCGATTTTCTCCTGCGGCGGCATAACCGGAAAGGAATGAGCGATGGCATTACCCGAATTCACGATGCGCCAGCTGTTGGAAGCCGGCGTCCATTTCGGCCACCACACGCGACGCTGGAACCCGAAGATGTCGCCCTACATCTTCGGCGTTAGGAACGGCATCCACATCATCGACCTCGAGCAGAGCGTGCCGCTGCTCCGGCAGGGTCTCGAAGCCATCCGCGAAGTCGTCGCCGGCGGCGGCCGGGTGCTCCTCGTCGGCACCAAGCGCCAGGCCTCGGAGGCGGTTGCGGAAGCCGCCAAACGCTGCGGCCAGTATTATGTTAATTACCGCTGGCTCGGCGGCATGCTGACCAACTTCAAGACGATCTCGCAATCGATCAAGCGGCTGCGCGAATTGGACGAGCGCATCACCGCCGAGGAGACCGGGCTGACCAAGCGCGAGCTCCTCGAACTGACCCGCGACCGCGACAAGCTCGAACGCGCGCTGGGCGGGATCAAGGAGATGGGCGGGCTGCCCGACATCCTCTTTGTGATCGACACCAACAAGGAGGCGATTGCGGTCGCCGAAGCCAATACGCTCCACATCCCGGTCGTCGCGATCCTCGATTCGAACTCCTCGCCTGACGGGATCGCCTATCCGATCCCGGGCAACGACGATGCGATGCGCGCGGTGCACCTCTATTCCGAACTGGTCGCCACCTCCGTGCTCGACGGGCTGCAGGCCGAATTGAGCGCGTCGGGCGTCGATATCGGCGCGCGTGACGCGCCAAATGTCGAGATCGAGAGCGAGGAAGAGCCGGCGGGCGAGGAGAGCCTGCCCGAGGCCCCGACCGCCGAGGCCGCGACAGCCGATGCGGCGCCGGCGGCGCAATAGGCAGCGAGGAACTGAGAGGATCGAAGAATGCCCGAGGTGAGCGCGGCGCTGGTCAAGGAATTGCGCGACAAGACCGGCGCCGGGATGATGGATTGCAAGCGCGCGCTTGGGGACTCCGGGGGCGACATCGAGGCCGCGGTCGACTGGCTGCGCAAAAAGGGGCTCGCCGCCGCGGCGAAAAAGTCCGGGCGGGTCGCCGCCGAGGGGCTTGTGGGGGTCGCCACACGGGACCTCGCCGGTGCCGTGGTGGAGGTCAATTCCGAGACCGATTTCGTTGCGCGCAACGAGCTCTTCCAGGCTTTCGTGCGCGCCGTCGGGGTGCTCGCGCTCGGCACCGCGGGCGATGTCGAGGCGCTGAAGGAGGCGCCCTATCCCGGAACCGGCCGCAGCGTCGCAGGCGAACTGACCGAACTCGTTGGACGGATCGGCGAAAACCTGGTGCTACGCCGGGCGCAGCGGCTTGTCGTCACGCGCGGGGTCGTCGCCTCCTACATGCATAACTCGCTGGCGCCCGGTCTCGGCAAGATCGGCGTCCTGGTCGGGCTCGAATCAGCTGCGGCCGGCGAGGCGCTCGCCGCCCTTGGGCGCCAGCTGGCGATGCATGTCGCGGCCGCCAACCCGCTCTACCTCGACATCGCCGCGGTCCCGGCAGCCGCGCTCGAGCGCGAGCGCGCGGTACTGCGCGAACAGGCGAAAGCGAGCGCCAAGACGGAGGCGATCGTCGAGAAGATGGTCGAAGGCCGGCTGCGCAAGTTCTACGAAGAGACGGTGTTGTTGGAGCAGATCTTCGTGATCGATGGCGAACGCCGTGTCGGCAAGGTCATTGAAGCGGCCGCCAAGGAAGCGGGCGCGCCGATCCGGGTTGCCGGGTTTGTGCGGTTCGCCCTCGGCGAGGGGATCGAGCGGCCTTCGACGGATTTCGCCGCAGAGGTCGGAGCGCAGGTCAAACACTGAGCGGCCACCGAGCGGCACCGGCCGCGCGGGCGCTTATGCGCGGCGCTCGCGCCGATGCTCCTCGGCCTCGGCCTTGTTGAGGATGCGGCGGGCGTCGGCGAACGCGGCATCCGCCGCCCCATCGTTGCCCTGCTGGCGGTAGAGGCGGCTGAGTTCGAGTTCGGCGTAGGCGACCCGCGGTGTCTCCTTGCCGGTGCCGCGTTCGAGGAGGTTGATCGCGGCAATAAAGGCCTCGCGCGCCGCGTCACTCCGCTTCAGCGCCTCGTAGGCAAGGCCGAGATCATGAAGATCGTCGGCGATGAAGGGATGGGTGGCGCCGAGCTGCTGCTGATCGATCGCAGTGGCCTCTTCGATCAGGGGCAGCGCGTCGCCGGGCTTATTGTCGCGCAGATAAAGGTTGGCGAGCTGCGACAGGCTGCGCGCGGTGTCGGTGCCATCGGTGCCGTGCTGCTTGCGGTCCTCGGCCAGCGCCTCATCGAGCACCCGCTCGGCCGCACTGAAGCGCCCCTCGGCGGTGAGGACAGCACCGAGCGCGCGCAACGGTTCGGCCGAGCGGGCATCAAGGTTGCGCCGCGCGATCTCGACCGAGCGGCTGGCCCAGGCCTCGGCCGGCCCGGTGTCGCCGCGCGCCAGCGCGATGCGCGCGAGCCCGGCGTAAATCGCCGCCTGCGCCGGCTGATCGGCGGCGTCCTGCGCCTCCGGCACGCGCGCGGCGATGATCAGCAGAGGCTCGGCATCGAGATAGCGGCGGCGATCGATATCGACGAAGGCCAGCGCCGCCATCGCCTGTGCGGCACCCGGCGAATCGCTGCCGTACGCGGCCAGCGCGATGTCGAGCGCGCGCCGGCACAGCGCCGCCGCATCGTCGAGGGCGCCATCGCGCAGACGGGCTCGCGCAAGTTTTTCGATGATCGGCAGCAGCTGCGGGCTGGCCCTGCCCTCATGCGCTTCCGCGGCTGCGAGCTCGCGCGTCAGGAGCGCAGTGGCGCCCTCGTCGGCCGGGCTGCTCGCGGGTGCGGCGAGCATGACGCCGAGGAGGCAGACGGCGATGCCCCGGGCAGTCCTGCAACGCAACGGCACCACGTTCAACGCTTGGCTCCCGGAGCATGGTCACGCTGGGCGACGCGGTGGTTAGCGATATCGGCATTGCCGTCCCCGGTCCAGGCTTGACCCTCGGAGGGGTGCGCCCTGATGTTACCGGTGGCGCGGCAATTGGAGGGGACGCCATGACCCAGGCTGAGCAGGCGCACAAGGCCGAGCGGTTTCGCGCAATGCACCGGGGCCCGCCCCTCTTGCTCCTGCCCAATGCGTGGGACGCAATCAGCGCCCGGATCATCGTTGCCGCCGGATTTCCGGCGATCGCGACAACCAGCGGCGGGGTGGCCTGGGCGCTCGGCTATGCCGACGGTGAAGCGGCGCCCTGGGATGAGGTCGTCGCCGCCACCGCGCGCATCGCCCGGACGGTCGCGGTGCCGGTCACCGCCGATATCGAAACCGGCTATGGCGAGACCCCCGAGGCGGTCGCCCGCTCGATCGGCGACATCATCGCGGCCGGCGCCGTCGGGGTGAACCTCGAAGACGGGCTGAAGACCGGCACGCCGCCGATCCGCAGCATGGCCGATGCCGCCCTGCGCATCCGCGCGGCGCGCGAGGCGGCCCGCGCCGCCGGGGTGCCGATCGTCATCAATGCCCGCACCGATCTCTACATCAAGAATATCGGCGACGATAAAAGCCGGTTCGACGAATCGGTGGCGCGCGGCCGGGCCTATCTCGCCGCCGGCGCGGATTGCTTTTATCCGATCGGCCTGCGCGATTCCGAGACGATGGGGCGCCTGGCAAAGGCGCTCGACGCGCCGATCAACATCAACGTGCGCGCCGGCTCGCCCGACGTCGCCGCACTGGAGGCGCTCGGCGTCAAGCGCGCCAGCACCGCGACCGCACTCCCGCTGATGGCGATGGGCCTCTTGCGTGAGCTTGCCGGGACGCTGCACAGGACGCAACGGTTCGACGCTCTCGCCCCGGCGATGACCCACCCCGAGGCGCAGCAGCTTCTCGCGCCGCGATAAGGGACGAGCGCCACAGCGCGGATGTACCTCTCGCGGATGTACCTCTACGGCAATCGCCGCAGGATCGCGGTGTGACGGCCCTGTGGCGTCAGCGGCAGGGCAAAGCTGAAATCGTTGAACCAGCCGACGAACTCGAAGCGTCGGCTCAATTGGACGAGGCAGAGGAATTCCTGCGGGAAGAAGATCTTGGTCGGGACCCGGCTTTCGATCTTGTGACGCGCGCCATGGTCGTCGACATCGAGGGTGACGAACTCGTTATAGGTCTGCGCGACCGGGTCGATCGGCTCGGCGCGGTAGGTCATGTGAACGCGGATGCCGCCGCGCCGCCGGGTCCAGCGCCGGCGGTAACCGCGGAAGGTCTCGAACCAGACGACGCTGTCCAAGAGATAGAGCCCGCCCGGCGGGAGCGCTGCGGCGACCCGGTCGAGATGGCCGAGGAACTCGGCGTTGGAGCCGACATAGATCGAGCCGAGCAGCACATAGGCCAGATCGATGGGGCCGATCGGAGCGGGGTCGAAATCGCGCAAATCGGCGGCGAAAAAATCGGCCGCGATGCCGAGGGCAGCGGCCTTGGCGCGCGCCGCCTCGAGCATCGCCGGGGAGAGATCGAGGCCGCAATAGCGAGTGGCGCGCCGGTGCCACTCGGCGAGGTAGGGCGCGGTGCCGCAGGCGATCTCCAAGACCCGATGCACCGGGACCCGGGAGAACTTGGCGATCGCCGCCGCGAAGAAATCAACCTCGCGCGCGGCATCCTCGACCGCGAAGGCGATGTCGTAATATTCCGGGTAGCGATAGGCCTCCATTACCGCTCGTGCATTCCGCCACGCGTCCGTTTCATGCGAGCCTTATACGCCGAATCTCTCCAGGCGCGAGCGGCGAGCCAAAGGCTAACCGTGCCAGTTCCGACCAAAGGCATCGCTCGGTAATTTCTCACCTTCAATTTTCCGCTCAAGGTGGAATCCCGTCCCTGCAGATACATGCACCGACGACGAGGTTGCGCCATAGCGGACGGTGCGTCAGCACCGCCACTTGCGCCGACTGCAAACAAGCGCGCGAAACGGGCTACTTCACGATAGGCGTGAGATTGAGGCGCTTCAGTATCGCTTGTAAATCCCAACAGTCTTGTTCGGTCTCCTTAGAGATGGCGATCTGACGCTCCACCGGTGTGCGCTTGCGCAAATCCTCGATCAGCGCGAGCAAATCATCGCGAAGCGCGGCGAGCGACGAAATCTTGCAGAGGCTCATCGCCTCCGAGGGGTTCGCCTTGGTATCGACGCTGCCTTCTGGTCCTACGAACGCCAATCCAAGAACCACGTGACCGCTGTGAGATTGCGTCATCCATTCGAGGTGATCGTGTGCCTGCGAGACATCCTTCTTGAAGTACGTTGCCGGCTTCTTCTTATCGGTCTTCAGCTCGAAGCCGAACTGGCGGGGTTTCGCCTCATCGAGCCATAATACGTCGGGACCGGTCCCCTCATCGTTGTCTGGTCGCGTAGCGGTGAAGCCGAGCAGCTCACCAAGCATGCGTACGCCGACCTCGGCCCGTTTCGGGTTGCCCTCGTCGATCATTCCGAGTGTTTTTGTCAGCTTCCCCAGCTCGGTCTCGAATTTGTTACCATGGCTGTACCTCAGCAACCCTTGTAGCGAGCGGCCGAACGCATTCAGTTGCGGCCCCTTAATTTTCGGGACGTTCCCGCCGGCGGGGCGCGGCAGCGTCATGCCGCCGCCGAGACGGCGCATAGCGTGCCCATAGGACGTCAGCGCAGAATCCCTATCGCCCTCGCGACCGAAGGCCGCGCCCAGCCAGACCGCATGCCAGCCGCCAAGCGGCGTATCGTGCTCGGCGGTGGTATCCACGGTCTTTTCGAGCTCTCGTCGCGCGGTGGCCGGGTCGCCATTCCACATAGCCGCAGCATACTTGGCCTCGCTCAGCGCCGCCGCGACGAGGAACGGCTCGGCCGCCTTGTGCCGTGCGAGGTGATCCTCGTCCAGCTCAGCGAGCTTGACCTCCTGCTGATAATATTCGAGCCAACCCTGATCGCGGCTGAGCACCCGCCCGATCAGCCCGATCGCCTCGTTTGGCTCGCTGATATCGAACTCCTGCTGGACCTCACGGCCGATCAGAATCTGTTTCTGAAGAAGGGGCGGAAGGAGCGCGAGGTTTCGGTCATTCCTGAGCCATTTGCTGAGATCGTCGCCCTCAATCAAAAACGCACCGTAATCATTGCGCCCTCGATTAATGCGACCGAACAATTGAGCCAATCGGTTTGCAATTCGCACCGCATGCACGTTGTTCATCCGGAGATATTCCCATTGATACCGCTCGATAAGAGAGGTGCCCGAAGGCAACCCGTCCATGATCATGATGCGGCAGGTATCGTGGGGTAGGTCGATGCCATCGACGCGCGAGACCAGCGCAAATGCGCCGCGCTTGACCTCGCGGAACTCATCAAGCTTTTCCGAAAAGGCTTCCTGACTTGGAGGTTCGGCAACCGAAGACCAAACCTTCGCACGCTCATAGTCGGGGATGGCTATGACGACCTTCTGGTTTTTTGCCAGCTTGGTCGCGAAGCTGGTACCGAATTCGCCCTTAATCGTGCGGCCATTGACAATCAAACGCTCCCCATTACCGGCATCGTTCGACGGCGTGATCGTCACATCGGGAACACGCCCAAAGGCGCGGATAAAGTCGGTCTGGCTTTCGAGGGTGGCGGAGAGGTAAACGCGTCGGATTTTTTGCTGGAAGATATCAAGGGCAAGCGAGGGGAGAAAGGGCGGTGCTAGCTCGAAAACGCCGCGGCTGAACACCGCGGCACAGGCGTCGATATGATCCTCCAACCACGCAAATGGATAACTAAGCTCCTGATGATCCTTGATCCCGTGGCGCAACAGGATTTCGAGCAAACGAGCACTGCGTTCGTAAAATCCCAACGGGGATACGAACGAAGTGGAATATTGTGAACGATCAAGCGAGTCCCTGAACCGACCAGCGACGCCAAGCTCCTGGAAGTGTGGCTTGAAAAGCTGGGCTACCTCACTGAACAGCTCGTTCTGGTGGCGCACATCAATCCGGAGCGTGAATGCGCCGCGCAGCAGACTCTCTGCGACGTGCGCGTCATCGAAGATGATCGCCTGGGGAAAGAATTTATTGCGGAGCGCGCTGTGCCCGTTGAACAGCGCCGCGTAGGTCGTGATGCAGAACGACTTGCCTGTCTCGAAGAGGTCGTTAGAGAACTCGCGGCGCACACGGGTCGTGTGCTCGATGCCGATCCGTTTGGCTTCCTCGGACGTTTGCCGCACTAAGTCAATCGTCGAGCAGACGTATAGGACGTTCTCCAGACCCTCATTGACAAGTGACTGCGCGATGAGCAGACCTACGATGGTTTTTCCTGCTCCTGTGTTCAGAGAAACGAGGACATTCCGCTTGTCCCGATTGTCGTGCCATCCGGTCAACGCCTTAGCTTGGCCTTGCCAGAGATCGTTGAACGTTCCTGACAGGCTAGGTAGGGTCGCGAAGATCTTGATCGGGTTCGTTGGGGCTGGCGCCTTTTTCGTGCTGCCAAGCCTCGAAAAGTCGAAGGAAAGCGTCATTCAAGTGCCGTTGCTTAGAATAAAAGAACGTGGGGATGTAGGGGTTCCTGCGGTCTTTTTCAACCTCTGTGACTGCGGCCGCTGACGGCAAAGTCGCACCTCACTGCAGCCCGCCACGTCCGTTTTGGGGCAACCCGCGCCTGACAGGTCGGCGCGATGAGCGGCCGCCTATCCCGGACTGAGGCGTTACTCGCCGCGCCCGACCCTTGACCGTCGCCGACCCCCGGCGCACGATTGCCGCCAAGAACTTGGCCCACAATCGGAATTGCCGTCGCGAGGCGATTCCGGCGGAGCGATGATGCGACACCGCGGAGGAGGCGCTCACATCGTCGCGCAGACGGCCGAAGGACGCCGGCTGGCGGAGGCTCGGGAGGGCGTCGCGTGGCGGCGCTGGGGTCCCTATGTCAGCGATCGCCAATGGGGGACGGTGCGCGAGGATTACAGCGCCGACGGCGATGCCTGGGCTTATTTCCCACACGATCATGCGCGCAGCCGGGCCTATCGTTGGGGCGAAGATGGCATCGGCGGCTTTGGCGACGACCATCTCTATCTGTGCCTCGGCGTCGCCTTATGGAACGAGCAGGATCCGATCCTGAAGGAGCGGCTGTTTGGGCTCACCAATGCGGAGGGCAATCACGGCGAAGACGTCAAGGAGCTCTATTACTATCTCGACGGCACGCCCTCTCATTCCTACATGCGGATGCTTTATAAATATCCGCAGCGCGCGTTCCCTTACAACGCTCTGGTCGAGGAGAACCGGCGCCGCTCGGCGCAGGATCCCGAGTTCGAGCTGGTCGATACCGGGATCTTTGACGAGGAGCGTTATTTCGACGTCGAGATCGAATACGCCAAGGGCGGCATCGACGACATCCTGATGCAGCTGACGGTGCATAACCGCAGCCCCGATGCCGCGCCGTTGCGCCTCATACCGCAGGTTTGGGCCCGCAACATCTGGACTTGGGAGCCGGGTACCGCGAAGCCGCGTCTCGCGGCCGACGGGCGGAACGCGATCACCATCGAGCACCCCGAGCTCATGCCGCTGCGGCTCATCTGCGAAGACGCCCCCGAACTCCTGTTCTGTGACAACGAGAGCAATGCGCACCGGCTGTGGGGTTACCGGAGGTCGGGGTTCCCCAAGGACGCGATCAACGATTATGTCGTGGCCGGCGACCGGGAGGCGGTCAACCCGGAGCGCTTCGGCACCAAGGCAGCGGCGCATTACCGGCTCAGCGTGCCGGCCGGCGGCCATGTCAGGGTGCGGGTGCGGCTCCGCGGCGATGGCGGCGGGTTCGGCGATTTCGCCGCGGTGATGCGGCGGCGCCGCGCGGAGGCCGACGAATTCTATGACGCGCTGCAAAGGGACATCGAGGACGCCGAGGCGCGCCTCGTGCAGCGCCAAGCCTTTGCCGGCATGCTGTGGTCGAAGCAGTATTATTACTTCGATGTCCGCCAGTGGCTGCGCGGCGACCCGCACGCGCCGCCGCCGCCCGAATCGCGCCACACCCAGCGCAACGGCGACTGGCGCCACTTGTTCAACTCCGATGTCATCTCGATGCCGGACAAGTGGGAATATCCGTGGTACGCCGCCTGGGACCTGGCGTTTCATTGCGTGGTCCTGGCGCATATCGACCCCGACTTCGCCAAGGGCCAACTGATCCTGTTGACGCGCGAATGGTACATGCACCCGAACGCGCAATTGCCGGCCTTCGAATGGGAATTCGGCGACGTAAACCCGCCGGTGCATGCCTGGGCGGCCTGGCGGGTCTACGAGATCGACCGGGAGGCCCGCGGCGAGGGCGACCGGGCATTTCTCGGACGCGTCTTTCACAAGCTGATGCTGAATTTCACCTGGTGGGTCAACCGCCGCGACGCCGAGGGACACAACATCTTTCAGGGCGGCTTTCTCGGTCTCGACAACATCCGCATCTTCGACAGCAGCCAGAAGCTGCCGACCGGCGGGCATGTAAACCAGGCCGACGCGACCGCCTGGATGGCGATGTACACGCTCAATTTGATGCGGATCGGGCTCGAACTGGCGCCGGCCGACCACGTTTATGAGGATGTCGCCACCAAGTTCTTCGAGCATTTCCTCTTGATCGCCGAAGCGATGACCCGGCTCGGCGATTCGCGGTTTGGCCTGTGGGACGAGGTCGACGAGTTCTATCACGATGTCTTACAGCTCCCCGGCGGGGGCTCGGTGCCGCTGCGGGTCCGCTCAGTCGTCGGGCTTATCCCCTTCTGCGCGGTCGAAGTGCTCGATGGGCAGGTGCTGGCGCAGCTGCCGGAGTTTTCGAAGCGCCTGCACTGGGTCTTCGAGAACCGGCCGGAACTGGCGCGGCTGGTGTCGCACTGGCTCGACGAGAGCGAACAGGAGCGCCATCTGTTGTCGCTCTTGCATGGTAAAATTTTATTTGTAAATACCATATAAATCTTTATATAAAAATAAAAATAGATTTTGATTAAAATCATTCAATGTATAAGTCTCATTTAACATATTCGATCCTTCAATATCTTTAACTGGTGTATTCCAATTTTTTATTAACCATTCAACATATTTATTTTCTTCTATTTCATATTCATCTATATGTTTAATAGGTATTGATGTTAGATATGGTATAACTAAATCTGTTAACAAACAGTTTGGTATTTGTCGTATATCATCTAAAGTAATTTGAGTGTTATTTTTTTCTTTTTCTTTTTCTTCATTTTGAGTAAGTGATTCCATTTTGTTTGTTTATATTTTTACTATTAATTTAGTAAAAATTCACTTTTTTATTTTAATTCAATAATATTCAGTCAAGTTTTTTTAATTCTTCAATAGTTTTAGCATTTTTAATTTTTTCCATTTTTATTCTCATTTTTTGTATATGAAAATCAATATCTTTTTTCTCCAATTTCATTAAATTTTTCATACTCGAAATATCTTGTTCATAAGCATATAACCATTGTTTCTTTTTCATATCTAATAATATTTTATCAATTTCTATTTTTATTGTTTTTGTTTTTTCATCTTCATTTTGAATAAGTGATTCCATTTTGTATTTTTTACTAATCAATATTAGTAAAAATTCACTTTTTTATTTTAATTTTCAATAGCAAAAAACATACACAATACAAATATAAAACAAACTATTATTGTTACAAGTAGTAATGGTGTTTCACTTAATTTTATAATTGCAAATACTAATAGTGGTATGATTATTATACATAGAAATATTATAAAATAAAATATACGTTCTTCAGAGTTTGACATTCGTGAGTGTTTTTATTTATAACGTTAATTGGATAATAATCAATAGCAATTGGTGATGT
>CAVTGB010000003.1:0-77058 GCA_963734125.1 uncultured Alphaproteobacteria bacterium | reverse complement strand
CAATCTCGTATAATCTGGATCGCCATGACGCGCTCTCGCTGATTTGTCCATCTGCGTACCACCTCCTTGTCCGCCGGCGCGATGAAGATCGGCGAACTGGTCCGCCTGTGCGCCGAGGCGATGCGGCCGTGGCGATCACCAGTACGGCCAACCTGTTCGGCGCCTTGGAGTTCGCCACCGCCTGCGCCAAGCGCTGGCGTCCAGCCGATCATCGGCGTCGAAATCGCGCTCGCCCCGCAACTGGTTGGGACCGGCCATTCCAATGGCCAGCGCCCGACCAGCGGCAACGGCAGCGCCGCCACCCCCTCGCGCATCGTCCTCCTGGTGCAGAGCGAGGTTGGCTACTGCAATTTGCATGGCGCTCACCAGCCGCGCCTTTCTCGATGGCGAGGCCGGTGCCGAACCGGCGCTGAGCATGGGCGACCCCGCCGCCGCGAATGAAGGGCCGACTCCTCGCGGTGGGGCGGGCGGCCCCATTGGGCGTCTGATCGCCGAGGGCCAGAGTGAGGCGGCCGCAGCGATGCTCGCCACGCTCAACGAGGTTCCAGGTCGGCTCTACACAACCCACGCGCCACGGCCTCCCCGAGGAAGCCCGCAGCGAAGCGGGGCTCGTCGATCGCCTATGCCCATGACCTGCCGCTCGTTGCTCACTAACGACGCCTATTTCCCCGACCGCGATTTTTATGAGGCGCATGACGCCCTGTGTGCATTGCCGAGGGCCGCGCCATCGCCTGATGTTTCCGCACCGCCAGCGGATCTGACGCAAGAGCATTTCTTCCGCTGGGCCGCAGACGCGCGCCCTATTCGCCGATCTGCCGGAAGCCTGCGGCACAACACGCTGCGGCCATTGCGTGGCGCTGCGCCTTCCCGAGGCGGAGCCACCCTGTGGGCGTTTTCATCCCCGAGGGCAGGATGAGGCGACCGCATCGTGCGCGGCGGCGCGCGCCGGGTCGATGCCCGGCGTGCCCCGGGATTACCGCCGTCGATCCCGGTCCCTATCTCGAGCGCCTCGAATTCGAGCTCGACATGATCGTCGAGACCGGGGTTTGCCGGCGATTCCCGCATCAACTTGTGTCGGGGTCCACCCAGTGGGCAAAGCGCCAGGGCATCCCGGTCGGGCCGGGCGCGCGGATCGGGGCGGGCTCGGCGGTCGCGGCGCTGACGATCACCGATTCGACCCCCTGCGCTTCGGACTTCTCTTCGAGCGCTTCCTCAACCCCGAGCGGTGTCGATGTCCTTGATCCACCGCTATCTCGATTTCTGCCAGGACCGGCGGGGACCAAGTAATCCGCTATGTCCAGTGCAAATGCGGCCGCGACCGGGTGGCGCAAATCATCACCTTCGGCAAGCTGCAGGCGCGCGCGGTGTTGCGTGATGTTCGGCCGAGTGCTCGGCATGCCCTATGGCCAGGTCGATCGCCTCAAGAACATCCCAGTACCCGGCGCACCCGGTCAGCCTCGACAAGGCGATCGCCGGCGAGCCGCAGTTGCAAGAGGCGGGCGCCGACAGCGACGCAGACGGTGGCGCGGCTGATCCGGATCGCCTTAAAGCTCGAGGGCCTCTATCGCCACCGTCCTCCACCCATGCCGCGGGCGTCGTCATCGGCGACCGGCCGCTGGCCGAACTGGTGCCGCTCTACCGCGATCCGCGCTCCGACGGCGACTCAGTTCAGCATGAAATGGGTCGAACTGGCCGGGCTCGTGAAATTCGACTTTCTCGGCCTGAAGACGCTGACCGTCTTGGCCCGCTGTCTCGATTCCTCCTGGTGCGCGCGGCGTCAGGCTCGATCTCTCGACGCTGCCACTTCCACCACTGCCTGATGATCAGCTGTTCGGCCATGGCCACACCGTCGGGGTGTTCCAGGTCGAAGGCCAGGGCGTGCGCGACATGCTCAAAAAGCTGCGCCCCGACCGCTTCGAGGACATCATCGCGGTGGTGTCCCTCTACCGCCCGGGGCCGATGGAGAACATCCCGCGCTACATCGCGGTCAAGCATGGCGAGGAGGCGCCTGACTACCTGCACGCCGCGCTCGAGGGGATCCTCAAGGAAGCCCATGGCATCATGATCTACCAGGAGCAGGTCATGCAGATTGCCCAGGTGCTGGCCGGTTATACGCTGGGCGGCGCCGATCTGCTGCGCCGCGCGATGGGCAAGAAGATCCAGTCGGAGATGGACGCGCAGCGCCACAATTCGTCGAGGGAGCGTGTCGCGCGGGGGCTCGAGCGGCCGCGCGCCGAACTTATCTTCGATCAGATCGGCAAAGTTCGCCGGGCTACGGCTCCAACAAGTCGCATGCCGCCGCCTATGCGCTGGTCGCCTACCAGCCGGGTTCCTCTAAGGCCAATTACCCGGTCGAGTTCATGGCTGCGTCGATGCGCTCGCACCTCGGCAACCCCACCGACAAGCTCGCGCATTTCCGCCAGGAATTGGGCCGGCTCCGGCATCGCCCTCTTACCCCCCGACCGCTCCGAGGTCGCCTCTCAGTCGAAGAGGATCCCAAGACCGGCAAGCCAGCGATCCGCCTATGCGGTCAGCGCGGTCAGAGGGGGTCGGCGAGCAGGCCGATGGGGACCCCTCGTCGCGGAGCCGAACCAGGGGCGGGCCCGTTCAAACCTGTTCGACTTCGCGCTGCGGCTCGACGCCAAAAAGCTTCAACCGCCGCCAGTTCGGCCCGTCAAGGCCGGCGCCTTCGAAAGCCTCAACCCCAACCGGGCGCAGAGCTTCGCCGCGGCCGAACCTATCGCCGCGCCAGGCGAGCCACGCCCCGAGGGCGCCAGGATGGGCAGGAGAGCCTCTTCGCCGGGCATTGCGGTCTGGCCGATGCCGGCTTTGCCGCCGCCCCGCTCTCCCGGTGGTGCCCGACTGGCCGCCGGTCGAGCGTCAACTCTGCAGAACGAATTCGAGGCGATCGGTTTCTACCTGTCGAGCCACCCGCTCGCATCCCTGGAAGAGCCTGGAGCGCGCCGGCATCCGCGCTGGGTCGATTCGCGGAGAGCGCTGGCGGCGGGCGGCTCCACTCGGTTTCGTCTCGCCGGCATCGTCATCGGCAAGAAGGAGCGCACCTCGGCGCGCGGCACCGCTTCGCCTTTGTCCAATTGTCGGACAGCGTCTGGCGTCTACGAGGTGACGATGTTTTCGGAAGTCTTGGCCCAGGCCCGCGCCCTCATCGACAGCGGGCAGCCGCTGATCGCACCCCATGTCCGGCGCGAGGAGGAGAATTTGCGCCTGACCGCCAAAAAAAGCGAGCCGCTCGACACGCGTCGCCTGGCCGGTCGCCGGACTTCCGTCCCCGGAGCGAGATCGAGGCCCTGCCGCCGGCTCAAGACCCTGATCGGCGCGAGGCCGGCGGCCGCGGCCTGGTCACGGGTCCGCCCTCGACCTGCCGAGCAAACGAGGTCGAACTCGCGCTCCCCGGCGGCTTCCGCGTCAGCCCCGGGATCCGCGCTGCCGTCAAATCGCTCCCCGGAATGACGTCCACGATATTTAAGCAGGGCCGGATTTAAGCAGGGCCGCATTTTAAGCAGCGCCGGCGCTGCCGGTTGATTTGCGTCAATGCCGGACGCCGCGTCCGGTTGACCTATAAATGCGGCCAACCAAAGGTGTCGAAATGCACGAGAACTGGCCGAGAACTTGCTGCCGGAAATCCCCCGGCGCTCAAGGAACTGCACGCCGGGGCGGCGGACGTCATGAAGGGATTTCGCGATCGCGCGGGCCGCGCTACTCCGAAGGCGCTCGATGTTAAAACCAAGGAGCTGTCGCCTCGGACGGCCGTGGCGGTCCGCTGCGACGCCTGTATCGCCGTCCATGTGTGTGCGGGGCGCGACCCGCGAGGAGGTAATGGAGACGATGGGTGTGGCGATCTACATGGGCGCTGGGCCGTCGGTGATGTACGCCGCGCAGGCGGTCGAGGCCTACGATCAGTTCAGCGCCGCACGGCCGACGCGGCATGACGCACGAGGACGCCGGGCGCGGGGAGCTTGATCGGCGCGCGTGATCGGCTTCCGCTTCCGGTTTTGGCTCGGGGTTTTAGTGCGCGATGGCTCGGGCTGGCGGGGTATGGCGCGCTGTGCCTATGGTTCTTCGTGCACCAGCACGAGGTCCAATACGCCGACATGCGGCGCCCGCGGGTGACCCCGGAATCGGTCGGGCTTTCCGGGTTTACCGCCATCGAGGTCAGGACCGAAGATGGCGAGTTGCTCGATGCCTGGTGGGCGCCCCCGCCCGAGGCCGGGGCGCGGCGTCATCCTGTTTCTGGACGGCACGCCGGCGACGCTGGCCGACACGGTGTGGCGGCTGCCCGATCTGCAGAAGAGCGGGGTTTGGGGTCATGGCAATCGATTACCGCGGCTATGGCGGCTCGACCGGGACCGCGAGCGAAGCGGGATTTCGCGCGGATGCGCGCGCCGCCTTCGATTGGATTCGCGCCGCCGCGCCGGGATCGAAGATCGCCGTCTTCGGCGAGAGCCTCGGCACCGGCCCCGCCGTCGAGCTCGCGCTCGACCGGCCGGTCGCCGGGGTCCTGCTCAATTCGCCTTACGCCTCGGTGCGGCGCCTCTTCGAGCTGCGCGCACCGCCGCTCCCCTATCGCTGGCTCATGCGCGACCAGTTCGATTCCGAGGCGCTGATCGGCCGGATCGGCGTGCCCGTGATGATCTTGACCGCACGCCGAGCCCGAACATCCCGATCGCGTCGCTGGCCCGCCGCCTTTACGCCGCCGCGCATGAGCCCAAGACGATGATCGAGGTCGCCGGCGTCGGCCACCTTCAGGCCTATGACAGCGGCGGCGAAGCCCTCGCCCTCGACGCCCTCGCCCGCTGGACCGCCGCCAATGGACCCTCAGCCCGACCAAAAACAACCGGTTCCCGGCGCGGGCCGGGACCCAGCGGTCAGCTCTCCGGATTGCCGAAAATGGGTCCCGGCCTGCGCCGGGAACTATTCTTTTGTTCGGCGCGCTACTGCGCCGTCGATCGCGCGGTCGGCACGATGCGGTCTACCAGAGCGACCATTGGAAAAAGGAGATCGCGCCGCGCATCCCCGACCTCCTCGACCGCGAGAAGATGGTCGTGACCCGCATCGTGCCGACCGCGCGATCGACGGCGCAGTAGCGCGCCCGAACAAAAGAATAGTTCCCGGCGCAGGCCGGGACCCATTTTCGGCAATCCGGAGAGCTGACCGCTGGGTCCCGGCCCGCGCCGGGAACCGCGGTTGTTTTTGGTCGGGTTCAGCGTCCATTGGCGGCGGTCCAGCGGGCGAGCGCGTCGAGGGCACGGGCTTCGCCACCGCTGTCATAGGCCTGAAGGTGGCCGACGCCCTCGACCTCGATCATCTCCTTGGGCTCCTGCGCGGCAGCGTAAAGGCGGCGCGCCTCGGCGATCGGGATGTTGTGGTCGGCGGTGCCGTGCAGGATCATCACCGGCTCGCCGATCCGGCCGATCACCGCCTCGGAATCGAACTGGTCGTGCATCAGCCAGCGATAGGGCAGCGGCAGCGCGCGCAATTCGAAGAGGCGCCGCACCGAGGCGTAGGGCGAATTGAGGAGGACCCCGGCGACCGGCCGGTCGAGCGCGAGCTCAACGGCGGGGCCGGTGCCGAGGCTCTCGCCGAAGACGGCGATCTTCGATCCCGGCGCGGCGGCGCGAATCCAATCGAAGGCGGCGCGCGCATCCGCGCGAAATCCCGCTTCGCTCGCGGTCCCGGTCGAGCCGCCATAGCCGCGGTAATCGATTGCCATGACCCCAAACCCGCTCTTCTGCAGATCGGGCAGCCGCCACACCGTGTCGGCCAGCGTCGCCGGCGTGCCGTGCAGAAACAGGATGACGCCGCGCCCGGCCTCGGGCGGGGGCGCCCACCAGGCATCGAGCAACTCGCCATCTTCGGTCCTGACCTCGATGGCGGTAAACCCGGAAAGCCCAACCGATTCCGGGGTCACCCGCGGGCGCCGCATGTCGGCGTATTGGACCTCGTGCTGGTGCACGAAGAACCATAGGCACAGCGCGCCATACCCCGCCAGCCCGAGCCATAGCGGGATCAAAACCCCGAGCCAAAACCGGAAGCGGAAGCCGATCACGCGCGCCGATCAAGCTCCCCGCGCCCGGCGTCCTCGTGCGTCATGCCGCGTCGGCCGGGCGTGCGGCGCTGAACTGATCGTAGGCCTCGACCGCCTGCGCGGCGTACATCACCGACGGCCCAGCGCCCATGTAGATCGCCACACCCATCGTCTCCATTACCTCCTCGCGGGTCGCGCCCCGCCGCACCGCCGATTCGGCGTGGAAGGCGATACAGGCGTCGCAGCGGACCGCCACCGCGATGCCGAGGGCGATCAGCTCCTTGGTTTTAACATCGAGCGCCTTCGGGGTGAGCGCGGCCCGCGCGATCGCGGAAAATCCCTTCATGACGTCCGCCGCCCCGGCGTGCAGTTCCTTGAGCGCCGGGGTCATTCCGGCAGCAAGTTCCGGCCAGTTCTCGTGCATTTCAACACCTTTGGTTCGCCGCGTTTATAGGTCGACCCGGACGCGGCGTCCGGCATTGACGCAAATCAACCGGCAGCGCCGGCGCTGCTTAAATCCGGCCCTGCTTAAATCCGGCCCTGCTTAAATATCGTGGACGTCGATAATTCCGGGGAGCGATTTGACGGCAGCGCGGATCCCGGGGCTGACGCGGAAGCCGCCGGGGAGCGCGAGTTCGACCTCGTTTCTCGGCAGGTCGAGGACGACCGTGACCCGGCCGCGGCCGCCGGCCTCGCGGCCGATCAGGGTCTTGAGGCGGGGCAGGGCCTCGATCTCGCTGACAAAGACGCGAAGTCCGGCGGCGGCCTGGGCGACGACCGTGTCGAGCGGCTCCACTTTTTGGGCGGTCAGGCGCAAATTCTCCTCCTCGCGCCGGACATCGAGGGTGACGATCAGCGGCTGCCCGCTGTCGATGAGGGCGCGGGCCTGGGCCAAGACTTCCGAAAACATCGTCACCTCGTAGACGCCAGACGTGTCCGACAATTGGACAAAGGCGAAGCGGTTGCCGCGCGCCGAGGTGCGCTCCTTCTTGCCGATGACGATGCCGGCGAGACGAAACCGAGTGGAGCCGCCCGCCGCCAGCGCTGCCGGCAAATCGACCCAGCGCAGGATGCCGGCGCGCTCCAGGCTCTTCCCATAGGGATCGAGCGGGTGGCTCGACAGGTAGAAACCGATCGCCTCGAATTCGTTCTGCAGACGCTCGACCGGCGGCCAGTCGGGCACCACCGGGAGAGCGGGGCGGGCGGCAAAGCCGGCATCGGCCAGACCGGCAATCCCGGCGAAGAGGCTCTCCTGCCCATCCTGGCGCTCCTCGGCGGCGCGGCTCGCCTGGCGCAGCAATAGTTCGGCCGCGGCGAAGCTCTGCGCCCGGTTGGGGTTGAGGCTTTCGAAGGCGCCGGCCTTGACGAGGTTCTCGAACTGGCGGCGGTTGAAGCTTTTGGCGTCGAGCCGCAGCGCGAAGTCGAACAGGTTTTTGAACGGGCCGCCCCTGGTTCGCTCGGCGACGAGGTCCCGCATCGCCTGTTCGCCGACCCCCTTGACCGCGCTGAGCGCATAGCGGATCGCTGGCTTGCCGGTCTTGGGATCCTCTTCGACTGAAAAGGCGACCTCGGAGCGGTTGAGGTCGGGGGTAAGAGGGCGATGCCGAGCCGGCCCAATTCCTGGCGGAAATGCGCGAGCTTGTCGGTGTTGCCGAGGTCGAGCGTCATCGACGCAGCCATGAACTCGACCGGGTAATTGGCCTTGAGGAACCCGGTCTGGTAGGCGACCAGCGCATAGGCGGCGGCATGCGACTTGTTGAAGCCGTAGCCGGCGAACTTTGCCATCTGATCGAAGATAAGTTCGGCGCGCGGCCGCTCGACCCCGCGCGACACCGCTCCCTCGACGAATTGCTGGCGCTGCGCGTCCATCTCCGACTGGATCTTCTTGCCCATCGCGCGGCGCAGCAGATCGGCGCCGCCCAGCGTATAACCGGCCAGCACCTGGGCGATCTGCATGACCTGCTCCTGGTAGATCATGATGCCATGGGTTTCCTTGAGGATCCCCTCGAGCGCCGCGTGCAGGTAGTCGGGCGCCTCCTCGCCATGCTTGACCGCGATGTAGCGCGGGATGTTCTCCATCGGCCCCGGGCGGTAGAGGGACACCACCGCGATGATGTCCTCGAAGCGGTCGGGGCGCAGCTTTTTGAGCATGTCGCGCACGCCCTGGCCTTCGACCTGGAACACCCCGACGGTGTCGCCGCGCGCCAACAGCTCGTAGGTCGGGCGGTCGTCGAGCGGCAGCGTCGAGAGATCGAGCCTGACGCCGCGCGCGGCCAGGAGATCGAGACAGCGGGCCAAGACGGTCAGCGTCTTCAGGCCGAGAAAGTCGAATTTCACGAGCCCGGCCAGTTCGACCCATTTCATGCTGAACTGAGTCGCCGGCAAGTCGGAGCGCGGATCGCGGTAGAGCGGCACCAGTTCGGCCAGCGGCCGGTCGCCGATGACGACGCCGGCGGCATGGGTCGAGGCGTGGCGATAGAGGCCCTCGAGCTTTAAGGCGATCCGGATCAGCCGCGCCACCGTCTCGTCGCTGTCGCGCGCCTCTTGCAACTGCGGCTCGCCGGCGATCGCCTTGTCGAGGCTGACCGGGTGCGCCGGGTTATTGGGCACGAGCTTGCAGAGGCGATCGACCTGGCCATAGGGCATGCCGAGCACTCGGCCGACATCGCGCAACACCGCGCGCGCCTGCAGCTTGCCGAAGGTGATGATTTGCGCCACCCGGTCGCGGCCGTATTTGCGCTGGACATAGCGGATTACTTCGTCCCGCCGGTCCTGGCAGAAATCGATGTCGAAATCGGGCATCGACACCCGCTCGGGGTTGAGGAAGCGCTCGAAGAGAAGTCCGAAGCGCAGGGGATCGAGATCGGTGATCGTCAGCGCCCAGGCGACCACCGAGCCCGCCCCCGATCCGCGCCCCGGCCCGACCGGGATGCCCTGGCGCTTTGCCCACTGGATAAAGTCGGCGACGATCAGGAAATAGCCGGCAAACCCGGTCTCGACGATCATGTCGAGCTCGAATTCGAGGCGCTCGAGATAGGGACCGGGATCGACGGCATGTAATCCCGGGGCGGCAAGCCGGGCATCGAGCCCGGCGCGCGCCGCCGCGCACAATGCGGTCGCCTCATCCTGCCCCTCGGGGATGGGAAACGCCGGCAGGATCGGTTTCTGCGCCTGCGGGAGGAAGGCGCAGCGCCGCGCGATGACGAGCGTGTTGTCGCAGGCTTCCGGCAGATCGGCGAATAGGGCGCGCATCTGCGCGGCCGGGCGGAAGAAATGCTCTTGCGTCAGATGCCGGCGGTCGCTGTCGGCGATGGCGCGGCCCTCGGCAATGCACAGCAGGGCGTCATGCGCCTCATAAAAATCGCGGTCGGGGAAATAGGCGTCGTTAGTGGCAACGAGCGGCAGGTCATGGGCATAGGCGAGATCGACGAGCCCCGCTTCGCTGCGGGCTTCCTCGGGGAGGCCGTGGCGCGTGAGTTCGATGTAGAGCCGACCTGGAAAGACCTCGTTGAGCGTGGCGAGCATCGCTGCGGCCGCCTCACTCTGGCCCTCGGCGATCAGACGCCCAATGGGGCCGCCCGCCCCGCCGGCGAGGCAGATCAGCCCCTCATTCGCGGCGGCGAGGTCGCCCATGCTCAGCGCCGGTTCGGCACCGGCCTCGCCATCGAGAAAGGCGCGGCTGGTGAGCGCCATCAAATTGCGGTAGCCAACCTCGCTCTGCACCAGGAGGACGATGCGCGAGGGGGTGGCGGCGCTGCCGTTGCCGTTGGTCGGGCGCTGGCCATTGGAATGGCCGGTCCCGACGGCCGCCTGGGGGGCGAGCGCGATTTCGACGCCGATGATCGGCTGGACGCCAGCGTCGGCGCAGGCGGTGGCGAATTCCAAGGCGCCGAACAGGTTGCCGCTGTCGGTGATCGCCACGGCCGGCATCGCCTCGGCGCGGCACAGGCGGACCAGTTCGCCGATCTTGATCGCGCCGGCGGACAAGGAATAGGCGGTGTGGGTGCGCAGATGGACAAAATCGGCGAGCGGCATGGCGATCCACTATACGAGATTGCGAGCGTTGGACTCGAACCGACCTGCCCCTCACCCCGACCCTCTCTCCGCAGGCGGGGGGAGGGAGAGAACGGCAGGCCTTTCAGCGCGTCCCTCTCCCCGCATGTGGCGCATGTGGGGAGAGGGAGAGGGTGAGGGGCGGGGCGCGACTACGCCCGGCGACCGCTTGTCCAGCATCGCATGCCGCGGTCGCTGGCACAGCCCTGACATAGAGCGCGTGGAAATCCGCCAATGGCGCGCGGCGTCCGAAGCCGGCGTGGCAACGCGGGTGCTTCCCGATTCGATTGCGTCACGGCGCCGGCCGCAGCCGCCCGTCCTCGAGCGCGAGGGTGCGGTCGAGGCGGCGGGCGAGATCGAGGTTGTGGGTGGCAATCAGCGCGGCGAGGCCGCGCGCCCGGACGATCTCGACGAGGATCGCCATGACGTTGGCGCCGGTGGTGTGGTCGAGGTTGCCGGTGGGCTCGTCGGCGAGGAGGATCTTGGGGTCGTTGGCGAGCGCGCGCACGAGGGCGACACGCTGCTGCTCGCCGCCCGAGAGCCGGGCCGGCCGGTGATCGAGGCGCGTCGCCAGCCCGACCCGCTCCAGGAGCGCGGCCGCATTGTCACGCGCGGCGGCACGCCCAACCCCGGCGATCATCTGCGGCAGCATGACGTTTTCGAGCGCCGAGAATTCCGGCAGCAGATGGTGGAACTGATAGACAAAGCCGAGCGCGCGGCGGCGCAACAGCGTGCGGTGCTGGTCGGAGAGGCCGGCGCAATCGCGGCCCTCAATCAGGACCGCGCCGCCATCCGGCCGCTCCAACAGGCCGGCGACGTGCAGCATCGTCGATTTGCCGGCGCCCGAGGGTCCGACCAGCGCGACGATCTCGCCGGGGTTGAGCGCGAGGTCGATGCCGTTCAGCACCGCGAGCGTGACCCCGCCCTGGCGAAACACCTTAGTGACCCCGCGCAGTTCGAGCGCCGGCGGCTGCTGCGGGCGTACGGTCTCGGTCACGCGCCTTCGCCGTTGTCACCGGCGCTGCCCTGTGTACTCATTCGTAGCGCAGCCCCTCGACCGGATCGAGCCGCGCGGCGCGCCACGAGGGGTAGAGCGTGGCGAGGAACGAGAGCGCCAGCGCCATAATTACGACGGTGGCGACCTCGCCCGGCTCGATCCGCGCCGGGATGCGGGTGAAGAAGTAAATCTCGGCGGCGAATAGCTTGACCTGCAGGATGTTCTGGAGGAACTCGCGGATCGCCTCGAGGTTGCGGGTGACGAGGACCCCGAGGACGAATCCGAGGAGCGTGCCGACGACGCCGATCGAGGCGCCCGACAGCATGAAGATGCGCAGCACCATGCCGCGCGAGGCGCCCATCGTCCTCAAAATCGCGATATCGCGGCCCTTGTCCTTCACCATCATGATCATGCCGGAAATGATGTTGAAGGCGGCAACGAGGATAATGAGGGTCAGGATCAGGAACATCACGTTGCGCTCGATCTCGACCGCCGCGACGATCCCTGAATTGGCGTGCTGCCAATCGAGGATGCGAACTTGCCCGCCGAGTGCGGCGGCGACGAGGTGCGCTTCGGCGCTCGACTGGTCGGCATCAGCGACAAAGACTTCGAGATAGCTGACGGCGTTGGGCAGCCGGAAGAACACCTGCGCGGCGTCGAGCGGGACATAGATGAAGCTGTTGTCGTATTCGTAGTAGCCGACATCGAACAAGGCGGCGATGCGGTAGGTCTTGAGGCGCGGCACCGTGCCGAAGGCGGTGTCGGTGCCTTCGGGCGCGATCAGCGTGACCCGGCCGCCGACCCCGAGCCCGAGGCGGTGCGCCAGGCGGTCGCCGATCGCGACCCCGTCATCACCGAACTGGGCGAGGGAGCCGGCGACGATGTGGCCGGCAATGAGCGCGCGAGCGCGGATGTCATTGGGGCGGATGCCGCGGACAACCGCGCCGGCGGCGCCGGCGGCGCTCGTCGCCATCACCTGGCCTTCGACGAGCGGGGTGGCGCTGAGGACCCCGGGGACCTGCCTCACCTTGGCCGCGGCGGCGTCGAAATCGCTGAACGAGGCGCCTTCGCCATAGACCGCGAGATGGCCGTTGAGGCCAAGGATGCGGCCGACGAGCTCGGTGCGAAACCCGTTCATCACCGCCATGACGATGATCAATGTCGCCACCCCGAGCGCGATGCCCAAGAGCGAGAAGATCGCGATGACCGAAACAAACCCCTCCTGCCGGCGCGCCCGCAGATAGCGGAACGCCACCATCCGCTCGAAAGCGCCGAAGATCACGGAGCGAACTGCGCGAGCGCGCTGTCGAGCGGCAGGTCCTGGCGCGTGCCGGAGCGGCGGTGTTTGCATTCGATGGTGCCGGCGGCGAGCCCGCGCGGGCCGATGATCAGCTGATCGGGGAGCCCGATCAGGTCCATCGCGGCGAATTTGGCGCCGGGGAACTCGTCGCGGTCGTCGTAAAGGACCTCGACGCCGGCGGTACGCAATTTCGCGTAGAGGTCGTCGCAGGCGGCGGCGCATTTGGCGTCGGCCGCGCGCAGGTTGATAAGCCCGACGCGGAACGGGGCGACACTTTGCGGCCAGATGATGCCGGCGTCGTCATGGTTGGCCTCGATCAGCGCCCCAACCAGGCGCGACACCCCGATCCCGTAGGAGCCCATTTCGAGCGCCACCTCCTCGCCGTTCGGCCCGGCGACGACGGCGCCCATCGGCGCCGAATACTTGGTGCCGAAATAGAAGGTTTGGCCGACTTCGATGCCGCGGGCGGTGACGAGTTCGCCCGGCGGCACCGGGCAGTTCTCCGGCTTGTGGATCTCCTCGGTCGCCGCGTAGAGCGCGGTCCAGTGCCGGAACACCGGTTCGAGGTCGCTGTCGTAATCGACTGATTCGGCGAGGACTTCGGTATCGAGCCAGCGCCGGTCGCAATACACCTGCGACTCGCCGGTTTCGGCGAGGATCTGGAACTCGTGGCTGAGGTCGCCGCCGATGGGGCCGGTATCGGCGCGCATCGGGATCGCCTTCAGCCCCATCCGCGCAAAGGTGCGCAAATACGCGACGAACATCTTGTTGTAGGAGTGCTTGGCGCCTTTGGCATCGAGGTCGAAGCTGTAATTGTCCTTCATCAGGAACTCGCGGCCGCGCATGACGCCAAAGCGCGGGCGAACCTCGTCCCTGAATTTCCATTGGATGTGGTAGAGGTTTTTCGGCAGATCGCGATAGCTGCGGACCGCCGCGCGGACGATTTCGGTGACCTGCTCCTCGTTGGTTGGTCCGTACAGCATCTCGCGCTCGTGACGGTCGCGGATACGCAGCATCTCCTTGCCGTAATCCTCGTAGCGCCCGCTCTCCTTCCACAATTCGGCCGGCTGGATCGTCGGCATCAGGATCTCCTGCGCGCCGGAGCGGTCCTGCTCCTCGCGCACGATCTGTTCGACCCGCTTCAAAACGCGCAGCCCCAAGGGCAGCCACGAATAGATCCCGGCCGATGACTGGCGGATCATCCCGGCGCGCAGCATCAGACGGTGCGAGACGATCTGCGCCTCGCTCGGGTTCTCGCGGATGAGCGGCAGAAAATACTGGGACAGGCGCATGGCGCCCCCTGGTTTGTGACTGTGGCAATCTAGTACCGGGGCGGACCCGAAAATACCAGCGACGAGCAAAATACCGCGTGACCCGGTGCGGCAATTTGCGTACTGTAACGCCATAAACGACCTGCGCAGCCGACAAGCGCGGCCCGAGTTTAGGGAGGTTCTCCATGCCGGCCGGGGATCACGGTCCCCGGCCCAGAAAAATCCGCAAGGAAGGGCTGGCAGGGCAGACGCCCTGCCTTCTTTTTGGGCGCTGCGAGCCTCTTTTGCCGGGCGAAACAATCGCCGCCGGGTGCGTGTTATCAGAACAGTGCGAATTGACGGATCGAGCGCGGATGACCGATGAGAGCGCGCGATGAGCGTCCCGATCGAGGATTACGGCATCATCGGCAATACCCGCACCGCGGCGCTGGTGTCGCGCGGCGGCTCGATCGATTGGCTCTGCCTGCCGCGCTTTGATTCGGAAGCGGTGTTTGCGGCATTGCTCGGCACCCCCGAGCACGGCAGATGGCTGATCGCGCCGCAAGATCCGGACGCGGGTTCCTCGCGCCGCTACCGCGGCGAGAGCGGCATTCTGGAGACGCGGTTCGAGACCGCCGAAGGCGCCGCCACGGTCATCGACTTCATGCCGCTTGCGGCGAGCGACGACCAGATAGACCTGATCAGGCTGGTCCGCGGCGACCAGGGCTGCGTGCGGATGCGCACCGAGATCATCCTGCGCTTCGACTACGGGCGCGGCATTCCCTGGGTGCGCCAGCATCTAGGCGGCCCTAAGGCGGTGGCCGGGCCGAATGCGATCCAGTTCATCACGCCGGTGGCGCTGAAGGGCACGCCAGAGCTGACGACGCTCGGCGAGTTCACCGTCAGTGCCGGCGAAACCGTACCGTTCACGATGAGCTGGTATCCCTCGCACCACAGCGGATACCGCTCCCGCGAGCCGGAGGAAGCCCTTCTCGCGGTCGAGAACGGCTGGCGCGACTGGTCGAGCCGTTGCGCGCTGAAGGGGCCGTGGCGGGAGGCCATCGTCCGCTCGCTGATTACCCTGAAGATGCTGACCTATCACCCGACCGGCGGGATCGTCGCGGCGGCCACCACCTCGTTGCCGGAATGGATCGGCGGCGTGCGCAACTGGGACTATCGGATCTGCTGGATCCGCGATGCGACCCTGACCCTTTACGCGCTGCTCAGCGCGGGCTATCGCGCCGAGGCCCGGGCCTGGCGCGAATGGCTGCTGCGCGCAGCGGCCGGCCATCCCTCCGAGATGCAGATCATGTATGGCCTGGCGGGCGAGCGCCGACTGACCGAATACGAGATCCCGTGGCTCCCCGGGTATGCCGACAGCCGCCCGGTGCGCATCGGCAACGCCGCCTTTGAGCAGCTGCAGCTCGATGTCTATGGCGAGCTGATGGACGCGCTCTATGCCGCGCAGCGCTATGGGCTCGAAAGCAACCCCTTCGCCTGGGAGCTGCAAAAGAAGCTGCTCGAATATCTGGAAACGATCTGGGAAGCGGCCGGACCAGGGCATCTGGGAGGTTCGCGGCCCGCCGCGCCACTTCACCTTCTCGAAAATCATGTGTTGGGTCGCATTCGACCGCGCGATCAAGTCGATCGAGCAATTCGGGCTCGACGGGCCGAAAGAGCATTGGGAAAAGCTGCGGGCCACCATCGCGGCGCAGATCCTCGAAAAGGCGTACGACCCGAAGCGCAACACCTTTGTCCAGTACTACGGCGCGCGCGACCTCGACGCCTCGCTGTTGCTGATCCCGCAGCTGGGGTTCCTGCCGCCTGATGACCCGCGCGTGCGCGGCACGATCGAGGCGGTCGAGCGCGAGCTGGTGCGCGACGGTTTCGTCTGCCGCTATCCGAGTCGGACCGCGACGGACGGTTTGCCGGACGGCGAAGGGGTGTTCCTCGCCTGCAGTTTCTGGCTGGCCAACAGTCTTGCCCTGATCGGGCGGCGCGACGACGCGATCGCCTTGTTCGAGCGCCTCCTGGCGGTCAGGAACGATCTCGGGCCTGCTCGCCGAGGAATACGACCCGGCCGCCAAGCGGCTGCTCGGCAACTTCCCGCAGGCTTTTTCGCACACCGCGATCATCAACACCGCGGCCAATTTGGCCCAGATCGAGACTGTCTCAGCCGCCCGCGGCAGCGCCAGTGAGCCGCTCGACCCGGTAGGCCAGGCGCGGCCCTAGATCTTCTCGAAAAAGCTGTGATGGCGCTCGGTGGTGTGCGGGCGGATCTTGGTGGCCCAGTCGCCCCAGGCGCCGGCGACCTCCCACTCCTTGCTGTCGACGACCGCAGGCGAATCGATCTCGTAGATCGCCAGGTATTTCTGCATCTTCGCATCGTTGGTCTTGGTCAACCGGTAGCGGGTGACCTTGTGCACGCCGTTTACCTTCGACAGCATCGGCACGTGTTCGGTGTCGTAGATGCGGTTGAACTCGGCTTCGTGCGCGGCCGGGATATTCATTTGCACGACGTAGATGTAGGACATGCGCCTTCCTTTCTGCTGCTGATTCAACTCAGGTGATAGGCAACGAGCAACCCGACCACGACGAGGATGGAGATGACGGCGAGCGGCCGTTCATAGCGCGCCACCAGTGACAGCACCCTGCCGCCGTAAAGCATCAACAGAGTGCCGAAAATCGCGAAATGCAATCCTCGCGCGACGAGCACGGCGATCATGAAAGGTAGGGGCGGCATCGCGGCAACCCCGGCGGCGATCGTCGCGACCATGAACGGGATCGGGGTGAAGCCCTTCCCGATGATGAACCAGACCCCCCAATCATGGACCAGGCGCTGATAGGCCGCGAAGCCGTCGGCATGGCCGTAGAGCTGCATCAGCGGCGCCCCAACCGCGCTCCACAGTCCGTAGCCGATCAGGTAGCCGGCGCCCGCGCCGAGGGACGAGGCGAGTGTGCAGATGACGAGCAGCACCGGGGCTCGCTCCGGCTGGATGAGGATCATCGGGACCAGCAGCAAATCGGGCGGCAGCGGCAGAACCGAGGCGTCGGTGAACGCCATCGCGGCCAGCGCCCAGGTGCTGTAGCGGTGGCGCGACAGGGCCGCGACATGGCGCAACCGTCCGCCGCGCGCTGCGGAGGCGTTCATTTCAACCGGGCGCCGCGGCGATCGCGGAGCCGATGGTTCGCGCGGGCAAGGTCCTGACCATGCCCGATCGTAGCCGGGTCGCAGCCTTGGAGCCAGCCCCGGCGACCTCGGCTGTTACATCCTCGGCGGCGCGACGTGATGCACGGCACACTGACCGACGCTTGAGAGGCTTGAGATCGTCGTGCAGCGCGGGTCTACTCCGCAGAATGGGCGACGGGGTGGCGAACGGGAGGGAACGATGCGCGGGTTGATGTCGGAGCGGGCGTTGCTGATCTCGGGGATTCTTAAACACGCCGCGCTCTATCATGCCGATACCGAAATAGTAACGCGGACGATCGAGGGTCCGATCCATCGCTACACCTATGCCGACGCCGAACCCCGCACCCGGCGGCTGGCGCGCGCGTTATTGCGCCTCGGCATCAAGCCCGGCGACCGCATCGGCACCTTGGCGTGGAACACCTATCGCCATTTCGAACTCTATTACGGCATTTCCGGGATCGGCGCGGTGTGCCACACGATCAACCCGCGCCTGTTCGACGAGCAGATCGTCTACATCATCAATCACGCCGCCGACCGGCTGTTGTTCGTCGAAACTTCGTTCATCCCGCTGGTTGAGCGCCTGTTGCCGCAATTTCCCAAGGATTGCCGGATCATCCTCCTCGGCGAGGCGGAGACGAAGCTGCCGGTGGCGGCGACCTATGACAGCCTCATTGAGGGCGAGAGCGAGGATTACGAGTGGCCCGAGTTCGACGAGCGCGATGCCGCGTCATTGTGCTACACCTCGGGCACCACCGGCCACCCGAAAGGCGTCCTCTACAGCCACCGTTCGACGGTCATCCACGCGCTCGCCGCCTCGCTGCCGCATGCGATCCCGATGACCGCATCGGACGTCGTGTGCCCGATCGTGCCGCTGTTCCACGCCTGCGGCTGGGCCACCGCCTATACCGCGCCGATGAACGGCGCCAAGCTGGTATGGCCGGGGGCGCGCCTCGACGGCGCGAGCCTGTGCGAATTGTTCAACGCCGAAGGGGTGACACTGAGCCTCGGCGTGCCGACGGTATGGCTCGCGATGGAAGCCTACCTGCGCGAGGCCGGTGCGGCCTGTCCGACGTTGCGCGGCGTCCTCTCCGGCGGCGCGGCGGTGCCGCCCTCCTTGATGACGGCCTTCGAAGCGCGCGGCATCGACATGGTGCAGGGGTGGGGCATGACCGAGATGAGCCCGCTCGGCACCGTCTCGGCCCTAAAGGCAAAGCATGCCGGGCTCGATGCCGAGGGCAAGCGGGCGGTCAAGGCCAAGGCGGGGCGGCCGGTTTACGGTGTCGAGATGAAGATCGTCGGCGACGATGGCAAAGAGCTGCCGCATGACGGCATCTCGGTCGGCGAACTCCTGGTGCGCGGGCCGTGGATCGTCAGCGGCTATTTCGAGAACCCCGAAGCCACCGCCGCCGCGGTCGAGCCCGACGGATGGTTCCACACGGGCGACGTTGCCTCGATCGACCCCGACGGCTACATGCAGATCAGCGACCGCCGCAAGGACGTCATCAAATCGGGCGGCGAGTGGATCAGTTCGATCGACCTCGAAGTCGCCGCGATGGCGCACGGCGATGTCGGCGAAGCCGCGGCGATCGCGATCCCGCATCCGCGCTGGGGCGAGCGCCCGCTCCTCATCGTCACGCCGCGCGCGGGAACGCCGGCAGGCCAGCGGCCCGAGCCCTCCGCCCTCATTCAGTTTCTCGGCGAACGCTTTCCGCGCTGGATGCTGCCCGACGAGGTGGTGGTCGTCGACGAACTGCCGCATACCGCGACCGGCAAGGTCATGAAGACCCGCTTGCGCGAGCTTTATGTGGCGCAGACGCCGCCCAATCGGTGAGGCTCTATCAATGGCTGAGACTGCCCCTGCGACCAGCGCGCGTGAACGCGCTGCCCAGTTTTGCCGCCGCTTTGGCCTGCGCGTGCCGATTCTTCAGGCGCCGATGGCGGGGGCCTGCCCGGCGGGGCTTGCCGCCGCGGTCGGCAATGCCGGCGGGATGGGCGGCATGGGCGCGCTGATGACCGCGCCCGACGGGATCGCCGCCTGGGCGGCGCAGTTTCGCGGGGCCAGCAACGGCACCTTCCAGATCAATTTGTGGGTCCCCGATCCGCCGCCCGTGCGCAACCCCGAGCACGAGCGCCGGGTGCGCGAGTTTCTCGAAGGGTGGGGTCCGCCGGTGCCGGAAGCAGCCGGCGACGCGGCCCCCTCGGATTTCGACCGGCAATGCGCCGCGCTTCTGGCCGCCGCGCCGCGCGTCGTCTCCTCGATCATGGGCCTCTTCCCCGACGCCTTCGTCGCCGAACTGAAGGCGCGCGGCATCGCCTGGTTCGCCTGTGCGACGACGCTCGCCGAGGCGCGCGCGGCCGAAGCCGCCGGAGCCGACGCCGTGGTAGCGCAGGGTTTGGAAGCCGGCGGCCATCGCGGCGCCTTCGACGCGGATGCCGCCGAGCGGCAAATGGTCGGCCTCTTCGCGCTCGTGCCGCGGCTCGCCGATAAGCTGTCGGTGCCCGTCATTGCAACCGGGGGCATCGGCGACGGGCGGGGGATCGCCGCGGCGCTGACGCTCGGCGCGAGCGCGGTGCAGATCGGCACTGCCTTTCTGCGCTGTCCGGAAGCCGCGACCGCCCCGGCCTGGGCGGACGCCCTCGCCGAGCTCGAGCCCGAGGAGACGATGCCGACCCGCGGCTTTTCCGGCCGCCTCGGCCGCGCCATCGCCACCGATTACGTCCGCACGGTAGCGCTGCCCGATTCGCCGGCGCCGGCGCCCTACCCGGTGCAGCGCGGCCTGACCACGCCGATGCGCGAGGCGGGCGCGCGCGCGGGCGACGTCCACCGCATGCAGGCCTGGGCCGGCCAGGCGGCGGCGCTTGCAAGACCGGAGCCCGCGGGCGACGTCGTGCGCCGCCTCTGGGAGGAGGCCGAGGCGCTGTTGCCGGGCGTGTGATGCCCTCGACCAAGCCCGCCCGCAGCAAATCCGCGGTCCCGGCCGCCTCCGAAACTGCGGTTGTCTATCGCCGCCTTGCGCGATGATGCAAAGTTTCGGTTCTGCGGGTTTGGGTGTATAGCGCCGCGGCAATGGACCTCATCAGCGATACCCAAGCGCTCGCCCAATTCTGCGCGCGCCAGAACGGCAGCGAATTCGTTGCCGTCGATACCGAGTTCATGCGCGAGCGCACCTATTGGCCGATCCTGTGCGTTGTCCAGGTCGCCGGACCCGAAGAGGCGGCGGCGATCGATGCGCTGGCGCCGGGGATCGACCTTGCGCCGCTCTTAGCGCTGATGGCCGACCCCGCGATCCTCAAGGTGTTTCACGCCGCGCGCCAGGACCTCGAAATCTTCTTTCAGCTGTCGGGACAGGTGCCGCACCCGATCTTCGACACCCAGATCGCCGCGATGGTCTGCGGGTTCGGCGATTCGGCGAGTTACGAGACCCTGGTCAAGCGCCTGGCGCGCACCAACCTCGACAAGGCCTCGCGCTTCACCGACTGGTCGCACCGGCCGTTGACCGACCGGCAGATCGAATACGCCCTCGCTGACGTCATCCACCTGCGCACCGTCTACGAGCGGCTGCAGGAGGTTTTGGCGAAGAACGGCCGCGCCGGCTGGTTCGCCGAGGAGATGACCGATATCGTCGATCCCTCGCTCTACCGCGGCGAACCCTCCGAGGCGTGGCGCCGGTTTCGCCTGCGCGGCCGCGCCGATCGGCGCATGCTGGGCGTGCTTCGCGCGGTGGCGGCATGGCGCGAGGCGGCAGCGCAAGAGCGCGACCTGCCGCGCGGCCGGATCATGCGCGACGAAGCGATACTCGAAATCGCCGCGCATGCCCCCAAATCGATCGAGGGTCTGGCGCGTACCCGCAGCCTCGGCCGGGGCGTCGCCGAGGGGAAGCTCGGCCGCGAGATCCTCGAGGCGATCGCCCAGGGGCTGGCCGATCCCGACCCGCCGCCGACGATCCCCGCCAAGGCCGAGGCGCCGCCCGGCATCGGCCCCCTGATCGAGCTGTTGCGGGTCTTGCTGAAGCAGCGCTGCGAGGATTTTGCCGTCGCGCAAAAGCTCGTCGCCTCGGCCGAGGATCTCGAAGCGATCGCCGTCGCCGACGACGCGCCGGTACGGGCCTTGCACGGCTGGCGGCGCGAGGTGTTCGGCAAGGATGCGCTGGCGTTGAAACACGGCGAGTTGGCGCTGACCGCCGGCAAGAACCGCATCGAACTGGTGCCGCTGCCCGAGCGCGGGGAGGCCTAATAACCCCTCTCCCGCATTGCCGGAGAGGGTGGCTGCGGGCGTCAGACCGCAGCCGGGTGAGGGTTCTTTGAGGCGCTCCCCCACACCCTCCCATCGCTGCGCGACGGGCCCCTCCCTCACCCGCGGTGCGGGAGAGGGGCTATTGGGACCCCGCGGCCGTCGACAATTGTTCGCCCGTCATTGAGCTACCGCAATGCTGCCGAGGGGGTTCGCGCGCCTTTCTTGCCGGGTTGTGCGGCCCGGCCGGCACCCCATATTTCGCTCCTGAAGGGCCGCGGGGGCTGCCTTATAGGGGCGCTGCGGCCGGTTCATTGGAGGCGATCATCATGGATCTCGAAAAGTATACCGAGCGCTCGAAAGGCTTTGTCCAGTCGGCGCAGAACCTGGCGTTGCGCAGCGGCCATCAGCGCCTTGTCCCCGACCACCTGTTGAAGGTGCTGCTCGAGGACAAGGAGGGGCTGTGCGCCAACCTGATCCGCGCCGCCGGGGGCGACCCGCAGATCGTCTTGGCCCAGGTCGACGCCGAACTCGGCAAGCAGCCGAAGGTCGAAGGCGCCGGCGCCGGCCAGGTCTATCTCGGCCCCGAGCTGGCGCGGATCCTCGAACAGGCCGAAAAGATCGCGGAGAAGGCCGGCGACAGCTATGTCACGGTCGAGCGGCTGCTGCTGGCGATGGCGCTGGCGAGCGATACGCCGGCCGGCCAGGCGCTTGCCAAGGGCCGCCTCACGCCGCAAAACCTCAACGCCGCGATCGAGAATGTGCGCAAAGGGCGCAAGGCCGAAAGCGCCTCGGCCGAAGAGGGTTATGACGCGCTGAAGAAATACGCGCGCGACCTGACCGCAGTGGCGCGCGAGGGCAAGCTCGACCCCGTGATCGGCCGCGACGAGGAGATCCGCCGCACGATCCAGGTCCTGTCGCGCCGCACCAAGAACAACCCCGTCCTCATTGGCGAACCCGGCGTCGGCAAGACCGCGATCGTCGAGGGCCTAGCCTTGCGCATCATCAACGGCGATGTGCCGGAGGGCCTCAAGAACAAACGCCTCCTGGCGCTCGACCTCGGTTCGATGGTGGCCGGCGCCAAATACCGCGGCGAGTTCGAGGAGCGCCTCAAGGCCGTTCTGGCCGAGATCACCGCGGCTGCCGGCGAGATCATCGTTTTTATCGACGAACTGCACACCCTCGTCGGCGCCGGCAAGGCGGAAGGCGCGATGGACGCCTCCAACATGCTGAAGCCGGCCTTGGCGCGCGGCGAATTGCATTGCGTTGGCGCGACGACGCTCGACGAGTACAGGAAGAACATCGAGAAGGACGCGGCGCTGGCGCGGCGCTTCCAGCCGGTCTTCGTCGCCGAGCCGTCGGTCGAGGACACGATCTCGATCCTGCGCGGCATCAAGGAAAAATACGAATTGCACCATGGGGTACGCATCACCGACGGCGCGATCGTCGCGGCGGCGACGCTGTCGCACCGCTACATCACCGACCGCTTTCTGCCCGACAAGGCGATCGACTTGATCGACGAAGCGGCGGCGCGGCTGCGCATGGAGGTCGATTCAAAACCCGAGGAAGTGGACGAGCTCGATCGCCGCATCATCCAGCTGAAGATCGAGCGCGAGGCCTTGAAAAAGGAACACGACCCGGCCTCGCAGGACCGGCTGCAAAAGCTGGTCAAGGAATTGGAAGAGCTGGAGCAGCATTCCGCCGAGCTGACCGCGCAATGGGAGGCCGAGAAGGGCAAGCTCGCGGGCGCCCAGAAATTGAAGGAGCAGCTCGACCAGGCCCGCGCCGAATTGGACCAGGCGCAGCGTCGCAATGACTGGGCGCGCGCCGGGGAATTGACCTATGGCGTTATTCCCGGGCTCGAACGCCAGTTGAAGGAGGCCGAGGGCGCCGAACAGGGGCGGATGCTCGAAGAGGCGGTGACGCCCGAGCACATCGCCGGGATCGTGTCGCGCTGGACCGGCATCCCGGTCGACAAGATGCTTTCCGGCGAGCGCGAGAAGCTGCTGCACATGGAGGACAATCTGCGCCGCCGGGTGATCGGCCAGGACGAGGCGGTGATCGCCGTGTCGAACGCGATCCGCCGTGCCCGCGCCGGGCTGCAGGAGGTGAACCGGCCGATCGGCTCGTTCCTGTTCCTCGGGCCCACCGGCGTCGGCAAGACCGAATTGACCAAGGCGCTCGCCGAGTTCCTGTTTGACGACGAAGCTGCGATGATCCGCATCGACATGTCGGAATACATGGAGAAGCACTCGGTCGCGCGCCTCATCGGGGCGCCGCCGGGCTATGTCGGCTATGACGAGGGCGGCGCCTTGACTGAGGCGGTGCGGCGCCGGCCCTATCAGGTGATCCTCTTCGACGAAGTGGAAAAGGCGCACCCCGACGTCTTCAACGTGCTGTTGCAGGTGCTCGACGACGGGAGATTGACCGACGGGCAGGGGCGCACTGTCGATTTCCGCAACACCCTCATCGTCTTGACCGCGAACCTCGGCAGCGAAGCCCTGGCGAGCCTGCCCGACGGTGCCGATATCGAAGAAGCGCGCCCGGCGGTGATGAATGCGGTGCGCGCCGCGTTTCGGCCGGAGTTTCTCAACCGGCTCGACGAGATCCTGTTGTTCCGCCGCCTCTCGCGCGACGACATGAAGGGCATCGTCGTGATCCAGCTGGAGCGGCTGAAACAGCTGCTCGCCGACCGCAAGATCACGCTCGAGATCGACGGTGCGGCGAGCGCCTGGCTCGCCGCCGCCGGCTACGATCCGGTCTATGGCGCGCGGCCGTTGAAGCGGGTGATCCAGCGCGGATTGCAGAACCCGCTCGCGCAGCAGATCCTCGAGGGCCGCATCCCCGACGGTGCGACGGTGCACGTCACCGCGAGCCCCTTGGGGCTCGTCATCGGCGAAGTTGCCTCGGCCGCCGCCGCATAAGCGACACTCCGCTCAGGCAAAAACGCACGGCGCAGGCCCCGGAGACACCATCGGGGCCCGCGTCCCGTTTGCGGCCCCGCGGGGGCAGAACACCGTGGCGCGCCCTGGAGCAGAGTGCGCGATCTGGTCTATGCGGATAGTCAGTCCGATACCCCGTGACGGATCACCATGTCGGGCGCCAGGTGCGAGGCCATCACCCGCCCGGCCGGGAAGTTGAGCCGCACGATCGTTCCGACACCGAGCGTGCTGGTGAGGCTCAGCTGGCCGCCATGGCGCTCGACCAGGGCCTTGGTTAGCGTCAGTCCGAGACCGGTGCCCTGATGGCTGCGCGAGTAGACCGAGGAGATCTGTCCAAACGGGGTCATGATGCGGGCGATGTCATCGGTGCTGATGCCGACTCCATTGTCCTTGACGACCAGCTGCAGCCCGTCGCCGAGTTCCACCGCTATCTCGACCAAACCGCCAGGCCCGGTAAATTTCACGGCGTTCGACAGGATGTTGAGCAGCATCTGGCGGACCCGCACATGGTCGCAATAGAGCGCCGGCAGCGCCGTTTCGGGCGCCTTCCAGGCCAGTTCCACCCGGCCTTGCTCGGCCTGCGGCGCGACCAGCCGCAGCGCCTCGGCGATCACCGCCTCGACCTCGACGGCGTCTTCTCGCAAGTCCATTTTCCCCGCTTCGTAGCGCACCACGTCGAGGATATCGCTGATGATTTCGAGCAGGTGGGTGCCGCTGAAATTTATGTCGGAGGCATATTCGACATAGGTGGTGTTTCCGAGGGGCCCGAGCGTCTGCGATTTCATCAGATCGGAAAATCCGATGATCGCGTTAAGGGGCGTGCGCAGCTCGTGGCTCATATTGGCGAGGAACTCGGATTTGGCCTTGCTCGCGGCCTCGGCCTGGACCTTGGCGGCACTCAGCTCCTCGATCATCGTTCTGAATTGCTCGTTGCTGGTCGACAGCGCCGCGGTCCGCGTCTGCACCGCTTCATCCCTGGTGGCGCCTCGTACCAGCATCGAGAGCCCGAACCCCGCGAGCCCGGCGGCGACGACGGCAAAAACGGCAATGAGCGCAAAGGCGTGCTGGTCCTGCATCGGCGCGATGTAGGCGCCGCAGAAGAGCACTGCCGCCGCCAGGATCACGAGCGACAGCGCCGCGCATGCAACCGCCAGCAGCCTGTAGCGGATCGACAATGTTCCAGCGATGCGCTGCAGGCCACTCATGGCCCGCGCAATGAGTCAATTCTCAACTTCGGAAACCTGTTAAATCGTGAGTTGGTATCGTTGCATACCGTCGGAAGGCAGACAAGTCTCGCCAAGCTGTTGCCCGCCTTGGGTTCCGCGTCCGAAATCGCCGGTCGCCTCGTCGCTCAGGCGGCGCGGGCATCCTCGAGGATCATGTCGGCGGCTTTTTCGGCGATCATAATCGTCGGCGCATTGGTGTTGCCGGCCGGGACGCTCGGCATGATCGAGGCGTCGACCACGCGCAACCCCCTGACCCCGTTGACCCGAAGCCGGGGATCGCACACCGCCGCTTCGTCCGCGCCCATCCGGCAGGTGCCCACCGGGTGCAGGTTGGAGACGCCGTTCTTGCGAATCGAGGCTTCGAACTGGGCGTCGCTCTCAACCTCCCTGCCGGGGATCAGCTCTTCGGCGACATAGGGAGCGAGCGTCGGCTGCCTGGTGATCGTGCGCGCCAGCCGCATGCCGGCGGTCAGCGCCTGCAGATCATACTGGGTGCGCAGAAAATTGAAGCGGATCGCGGGCGCGGCCAAGGGGTCCGGACTTTTCAGCATGACCGTGCCGCGCGCATCGGGCCGCAAATGGACCGCGCTGATCGTAAACCCGGGGAAGGGATGCGGCACGACGCCCCGGTTGTTGCGCTCGGCAAAGCTCCAGACGCTGAAATTCAGTTGGATGTCGGGCCGCTCAAGCCGGGGATCGCTGCGCGCAAAGCCGCCGGCGCAAATCCCGTTGCTGGTCAAGGGTCCCTTCTTGAACAGCAAATATTGCAGCCCGGCCGCGAGCTTTCTGACCGGGCTGTTGGCGATGTCGTTGAGGGTGATGGGCCTCGTGCAGCGAAACGCCAGCCGCACATAGAAATGGTCTTGCAGATCGGCGCCGACCCCGGGGAGGTCGCGCACCACCGGGATGCCGAATTCCTGCGACTGCACGGCCGGCCCGAGCCCGGACAACTGCAAGAGCTGCGGCGAGCCGTAAACGCCGCCGCTGACGATGATCTCGCCCCGGGCGCGTGCGAGGTGGCGAGCGCCGTCGCACATAAACTCGACGCCCGCTGCCCGCCCCTCCTCGACGTGGATGCGCGTCGCATGCGAGTTGGTCCGCACCATCAGATTGGCGCGGCGCCGCGCCGGGCGCAGATAGGCGGTCGCCGTGCTCCAGCGATGCCGGCGGTCGGTGGTGTTCTGGAACGGCCCCGCGCCTTCCTGCTCGCCGTCGTTGAAATCGTTGTTGGCGGGGAGCCCCGCTTCGAGCGCCGCGGCGATGAAATGGTCGCCCAATTCCCAGTGGATCGCCTGATCGGTGACGCGCAACGGCCCACCCGTGCCGTGAGTTTCACTCGGTCCGCGCTCCTGGTCCTCAGCCTTGCGGAAAAACGGGAGTACGCTGTCCCAGTCCCACCCGGTGCAGCCGCGCTGACGCCACAGATCGTAGTCGGCCCGGTTGCCGCGCATATAGACCATGCCGTTGATCGAGCTGGTGCCGCCCAGGACCTTGCCGCGCGGCTGATACATCCTGCGGCCCTCGAGCTCGGCCTCCGGCTCGCTTTCGAACATCCAGTTGATCCGCGGATTGGCGAAGAGCCGGCTGTAGCCGATCGGCACGTGGATCCAGAAGCCGCTGTCCCGGCCGCCGGCTTCGAGAAGGAGGACCCGGTTGCGGCCGTCTTCGCTCAATCGTGCGGCGACCGCGCACCCCGCCGAGCCGGCGCCGGCGACGATGTAATCGAACGTGCCGGCGTCGATCGGCGCCGCTGCCCCATTCATGGCGTAGCCAGCCCCAACCCGCCGCGCAGATCGGCGAGCACCTGGTCGCGCGTGCGGGTCTGCCAGCGCCGGCGCCGGCCGATCGGGTCGTTCTCGACCTCGGGATAGACCTTGAGCGCGACGAAGACCGGGCCCGGGCGGCCGAGGATCGCCGGCAATTCGCGCGTCGAAATCGCCGAGCTCGTCGAAGGCGTGGGCACGCGGATAGCCGGCGGCGAGCGCCATCCTGTCATAGGCGATGTTCTTGGCGTTCGGCACCGGCTGCCCGCCGGTCGTCGCGTAGACCTCGTTGTCCGAGAGGAAATGATAGAAATTGGCGGGCGCCTGCTCGGCGATCGTCGCCAGCATGCCGAGGCTCATCAGGATGTCGCCCTCGGAATCGAACAGCACGATCTTGCGCTCCGGGCGGGCCAGCGCGAGCCCGAGGGCAAACCCGGCATGGCCGCCCATCGCCGGGTCGCCGAGCGGCACGTCGAGCTCGGGTCGCGTGGTCTGCTCGACCCAATAGCGCCCGCCCCGCCCCGGCACCACGATCGCGTCGCCGCGATGGGGGCGGAAGGCTTCGAGCGCTTCGGCGATGCGCATCATGGCGAGGCTGCCTCTCTACCGGTTGAAGCCGTGATATTCGTCGCCGACCAGGACGACGACCGGCCGCTTGGTGCGTTCGCCGCCTCCTCGAACGCGGTCGTGATGCGCGGCGCGTCGGCATCGTTCTCGACGAGGTAATAGGTGAGGCCGAACGCCATCAGAAACCGCTCGGTATAGGTCGCCGCGGTGTCGGTGGTGACGCCGTGGCGGGTCCAGCCGCGATAGCCGACCATCATCACCACCGGCACGTTGAGCCCCAACAGCCAGCCGCGGATCGAATCGCCCGATTCCATCATGCCGGTGTTCTGGATGAGGATCAGCGGCTTCTTGCCGCCGGCGTGCGAGCCCGGCGGCGATCGAGCAGGCGTGCCCCTCGCGGCTGACCCCGACGAGGCGCAGCGACGGCTCGGCCTTCATCAGCAGAAACAGCCAGTTGGTCTCGCTGTCCGGCAGCCACACGATGTCGGTGACGCCGTTCTGTCTTCATCTGCGCCAGCACGGTTTCTGGACTCAGAGAAACCGCGGATATCTCGGCCATTGGGTGTCTCCACGATCAGGGAGGAGCTTCGACCGTTTCAGAAATTCAACGGAATTTGTCAGAAGCAGGTCAGAAGGGGGCCGGTTTGCTCGGACGCTCGCCATCCATCATGCCCCGGAATGCGACCAGGCAGCAACCCACCCTCACGGTATCAGCCGCACGCCTCGGCGGCGAGCGCCCGGCCGAGCGTCATTGGCGCGCGGACTCGCCCTCGCTTCGGCTCATACTGGCCGCCGTTCGGTTAACGGGTGCTGGCCTATGGTGAGGCTCCGCCAAGCCACGAGGATGGCTTTGAGCTGCGCGCGGTGGTTCTCGTGTGATGCGGGCATGACCTCTCCACTTGGGGGCGCGTAGCCTCGCTCGAAGCCTCAGTTGTTTCGGGACGAGCATTGAATGAGCACCGAAATCGCACTTAACAGATTGCGCGCGTCAGCGGCGAGGGCGGTCGTCGGAAGGTTGATCCCATAGGCCGAGAGGAGGGCCTCGATGTTCTCCCTCGGGAGCGCCACCCCCAGTTCCGCGTGTTCCTCGTCTCGCCCGATAATCATGCCGACGAGCGAGCCGTCGCTGGCGAGCACGGCGCCGCCGCTGTTTCCGGCCTGCAGCTTGGCGCGAATGACCATGATCCGGTTGCCCGGCTCGGCCGTGCTGTCGCCGACAAACGAGCCCTCGATCAGAACCGGCTGCAGCGGCTTGGTCGCGATGACACCGTAGCCCAGCGTAAAGACGTCCTCGCCTGATCGAGGCCCCGCGCGCGCGACGACGGCGGAGTATCCGGTAGGCCCGCCCTCCGCCCACAGCAGGGCGAGATCCAACCGTTGATCAAAAGCAACGATGTAGCTCGGCCGCTCGGTGCCGTCCGATTGCCAAGCGGACACGTGCTCGCAGCCGGCAACGACATGCGCGCTGGTGACGACAAACCCGTCGCGCGAGACGAAAAACCCTGTCCCGCTCTTGACCCGGCCCACCGCCACTTCCCGGCTCGCCGCGGACGAGCCGGTCAGCGCCAGCCCGGCAGCAATCCAGACGAGCCACAGCAGCGCGACACCGAGGATGCAATACACACCCCCGGCGGTGTCGGAGAGGCGCCGCGGCGGCCGGCTCAAGGGGCTCGGGTCAAGCGCTGATCAAGCAGCGTCGCGCCACTGCCCGTCCGGCCCCTTGCACCGGCGAGAGGTCGCCGAGCTGTTGGTATTGCCATCGAGGTCGGTGTCGATCTTGGTGAAGGTGTCGCAAATCTGACGCGAGGCCGGATCGCTGAAGCTGTTGAGCCGCTTCACCGTGATGCGGTGACGATGGCCGTTGGACGGCGTCTTGTAATCGGTCGAAACCGGCACATAGGCGGAAGCCGGCAGCGTCAGCGCACCGGCTTGGCGCGCTGCCTGCTGCGCGATCTGCGCCTCGATCGCCGCCTGCTGCGCGGCGGCCTGCTGATAGGCGATTTGGGTGGCCATCTGCTGGCATTGCGCGTCCGCCTGAGCGCCGCTCAAGCCGCCGAACAGAGAGCCCGCGGCGCCACCGATCAGGGCACCTCGACCGCCGCCGGCCAGCCCGCCGATCAGCGCGCCGCTGAAACCGCCGGCGACCGCCCCGGCAGCGGCATTGTTCTGCATGCAATAGTCCGGGAGCTGTGCGTAGACGGGCTGCGCATACTGTTGCGCCGGGGCATACTGTTGCGCCGGGGCATACTGTTGCGCCGGGGCGTACTGCTGGGCCGGGGCGTACTGCTGGGCCGGAGCGTACTGCTGGGCCGGAGCGTACTGTTGCGCCGGAGCGTATTGTGGCTGGGCGGGATACTGCGATTGGTAGGGATAGGGTGTCTGGTAGGGAGACTGCTGGGCCAAGACACGCTCGCCGAGCGCCCCACCTAAAGCCAGCGCGATAACCGAGCACACAACCGCCTTGGTAATCATCGCCTTATTCTCCCTCTCCGCGTTAGTAACGGGCCGTTTGTTTCACCAATGGTAAACGCTGGATTGGAACTAATGTGCGATTTTTTCGATGTCGATGCTCTGTTTCGGGCGCTGACCTAGCGGCGTTGCGTCACGAGTAAACGGTATTCGGGCGGCGCGTTGGGCGCCAATTGCACCAGACGGTCCATGAGCGCCAGTCGCGCGATGTCCTGTCCGTCGGAATAGCACCGATAGGTGTCGCCCGATTTCCGATAGCAGACGAGATGATTGCGCGAGGGTTTCAGATAGCGCACCAGCGCCGCAGCATGCTGCGCCTCCGTCGACCCGTTAGCGCGATCGACGATCCCATAGACCTTAATCCACCGAGTTTTGTCCAACTCTATCTCGTTGAGGCCCTTGGCGCCGGTCACCCGTCCTTCGATGTCGGGCTTTCCCTCCGGTTGCGGCGCTGCGGCCGGAGCTTGCGGACCCAAGGCCGGCGCCGGTGACGAGGGCGATTGCGGCTCCGCCGACGCGACTTGGACGCCAGATGCCGTGCCATTGGGCGTCGCCAAGGTCTCGGCGGTCGCCGGCGCGTCGGGAACGGTAGTCGCCGGGTGCGGCTGACTGGATACCGCTTCGGTCGGCGCGCTCGGCGGTGGCCCCGCGCTAACGGGTAGCGTCGGCGGTTGGGGAAGCTCGGCCTTCACCGGCGCGTCGGGAACCGCCTTTGCCGGCTCGGCGGCGCGCGAGGCCGTCTCGCTCGGCTCTGCTGGGGGTGGCGACGCGGTGCTAAGCGGTAGCGTCACACCCGGGGAAGGCTCGGGCTTAACCTCGTCGGCGGGCGTGGGCTCAGCGGGCTGCAACAATTGAGGCTCGGCTGCGGCCGCGGCGTTGGGCTCCGGTGGAGAAGCTGCCGGCGGGTGCGGATCCGCTATTTGCGTGTCGCGTGGTTCGGGTGGAGAGATCGTCGGCACCGGGCCTGGCGGAGGTGCGGGGGTAGTGTCCGCCAAGGCGACTTTTTGGGGCGCCAGCGAGGAATGGGTCGCGACCACCCCGTTGGGGACAAGCAGATAATATCCGGCGCCGAGCACCAGCGGCACGGCAAGTGCGCCCGCACCGATGAGCCAGGGGCGTCGAGCCGCTCGCTCGTTGAGCGGGGCCGCAGACGGCCAGCTGCTTGTCGTTGCAGAGGGCGCGACCGATTGCCGAGGTGGGCAACTCGACCACGGCTCCGCGCTCGCCGGTTCGGAGCCTGGCAGGCTCGACGGCAATTCCCACTCGTCGTGCCCTCGCCCATTCGGCGGGTGCGACGGCATCGTGGGCTCCACGGCCGCCGGGCGCGCCGCGGTCATGATCCGGGTTGCCTCGAGATCCTCCGACCCGAAGGCCCGCGCGTACAGCTGCTGGAGAATATCGATGCTCTCGCCGCGCAGGGCCATCGCGCCGACCGCCCGGCCAAACTCCTCGACCGAGGCGAACCGGTCCTCCGGCCGCTTGGCGAGGGCGCGCATCAATACCGCCTCGGTCGCCGCGTCCAGGTCCGGCACCCGCCCGGCCAGCGGTGGCGGCGGCGCCTGCAGCTGCGCGGTCATCAGCGCGTATTCGTTGTCCGACGTGAACGGCGCCGTGCCGGCGAGCATACTGTAAAACACGATCGCCAGGCTGTAGAGATCGCTGCGCTCGTCCGCCTCCTCGCCCCGGATCTGCTCCGGCGAGGCATAAACAAACGTGCCGCAGAATTCGCCGACCCGCGTCAGGTGCTGCGACCCGCGCACCCGGGCAATCCCGAAATCCATGATCTTGACCACACCGTCATCGGTCAGCATCAGGTTTGCCGGCTTGATGTCGCGGTGAATGACGCCGCGGCGGTGCGCGTACCTCATGCCGGCAACCGTCTGGGCAAGCACGGCGAGGCTGTCGCGCAACGTGAGCCGCTGCACCCGATTGAGCAGAGCTTCGAGCGTGTTGCCGTGCACGAGCTCCATCACCATGAAGGCGTCATCGCCTTCGGCGTGCAGCGCGTAGAGCGTGGTGATGTTCGAATGGTTGAGGTTGCCGAGACTCTTGGCCTCGATATGGAAACGATCGACAAAATTGCTGTCTCGGCTCAGCTCCGGGCGCAGCATCTTGATGGCGACCGGGCGCCCGAGGACCTTGTCTTGCGCCGCGTAGACTTGGCCGATCCCGCCTTCGCCGAGCAGGCCCTCCAGCTCGTAGGTGCCGATGGTGCGCGGGCGTTCACGCGTACCCCCCGCGAGGTTTGGTGATTACTCTTTTCCGATGGCGAGCGTGGGCGATAACCCAGACCAAAAGCGAGCGATCGTCTTCGCCTGAGCATCGCCGTCACCGCGACAAACCGTACGCATGCTCAGCCTTGCGCCTCGAACGGCTCGCCTGAAGCGAGCCCGGTCAACGCCGCTCGGACGACGATATCATGTCGGAAATGTGCGTGAAATCCTTACGCTGCAAAGATATCGATCGCTGCGGGACGCCGTCCACCCCCAAAACGACCAGCATCGCGCGGCTCAGCCGACCCAGCTGCGCAGCGGGCCGCAATCCAGGTGCGTGAACTGCTTCAGCGGGTACATTCCCACACCACCGTAAATGAAGGTCTTGAAGTCCTTGGCGACTGCTTCGTTATCAACGTTCGGCAGGTGGATGTCCAGCGCATTTGCCCGCAAATGCTGCGAGTTCAGGCGCGGCACCTTCGAGCTTGGAGTTGGTTGCGGGCGTACGAAAGCCGCTTAGAATGCTTGATCTCGTCCTTACAGTATTTCCAATGAAGAACGAATAAAAAAGTCCATCAAATACGGGTTTAACCACTGCCAGGCATTTTCACGGAAACCACGACATGTCCAAGAGAATTTTTGGATCGATGGCGCAATATACTTCCCATCTTCCATATATATCTGGTTAAATTGTTCGTTGGTATGAACAAAGACGATCTTCACCCAGCGCCGCGAGGGAAAGCTGTGATTTGCGACCCAATCCAGCGGTGGCCACGAGCAGGTGGCGGCGTCCGTTTCGGCCCACGCCGGTAAGTGCGGCAGACCGGCGGCAACGAGCGCACCCAGCAGTAGCTGGCGCCGATCGATCATGGAACGCATGGGCGTCGAGCCTGATCCGATCCAGAGGATCGATCAAACATACTGTCGCGGAGGACCGCTTTCAATCGTCGCTGATCAGTTGGATCCCGCGGCGCGCGGCGGCGGCAGCGGGGGTGCGCGTGGCGCCGGCGCACCCCCGAGCGCGGGAAACTGTTCGGTACACGGCAATGTCGGGAATGGCCAGCCGGGACAACCGCCGGTCTTCGCCGCACTCGCCGGGGCCGCACCGGTGGCGCGTGGCGGCGGAATGGACGGCGCTCCGGCGCTGCCGGGCGGCGCGACGGCGACCGAGGGTTCAGCTGCTTTGGCGGGGTGGGCCGCCTTCCAGGCCGCCGCACGCTTCTGCGCTTCTGCCTGTTGATTGCGGTCGAGCACTTTCTCCAGCTGCGACTTCAGCTCTGTTTCCAGGCCCTTCTCGGACGCCAATAGGATCCATTTGTAGGCCTCGACCCGATCGGCCGGGAAATCGTCGCCGCCGACGGCCCAGATCCATGCGAGCCGGTATTCCGCGCCGATATGGCCCTCTTCGGCGGCCTTCTCGTACCAGTGATCAGCTTGCTTGTAGTCCTGCTTCAGATCGCCGCGCTCGTTGAGCATGCCGAGCTGGAATTCCGCTTCAGGGTCGCCGCGCTCGGCTGCGTTCGTCCATTCCGCCATCGCCTGGACAAAGTCGCCTCTTTCAAAGGCCGTGCGTCCCGCGGCCGTATCGGCCGACGCCACCGGCAGCGCGGATTGCAAGATCGCGCAGCAGACGAAGCCGGCTACGGCAACCCGCCACGCGCACAGCGCACAGCGCCTCATCCGGAAGGGCATGCAGCTTCTCGGTTGATCCATGGCGGCGCCTCGTGCAGATCGAAAAACAGCAAGGCTGCAGCGCTCTGGCCCTGGGGAATCCTGACAAGCGCTTCCCGCAGGTTTTCAATGTAAGGTTGTGCGGCTTCGACCTCCGGGCGCAGCGCGGGGAACAGCGGTTTGCTGCCAACGGCAGTGGCAACCATGGTTATCAGTTGCTGCCCGACATTCCCGCAGATCGTCCAGATGCCCGACTTGAACAACACAAAATGGTTGCGCAATGGCCGCAAATTAAATTTGTCATGATCGTTCGGAAACAGATGAAGAACCTGGCCGCCGCTGTCAAAGTAGTCGACATAAATAAAGCTGTCGAAGCCGGGCGCGTGCATCTCGAGCGCGGGTTTTCCGCCGATATAGGTTGCGCTCGCCGCCGGGTCAAAGGCCAGGCTCGAGGCATCACGGCCGGCGCTGCGCGTGAGCGGATCGAGTAGGCCCGCGACATCGCAATTCGGCCGCTGCATCAGGGAGACCGCGAAATCGAGCGATGCGATGCCCGGGATCGCGGCGATGGCGCCACGCAGACGCGTGAGATCTTCGGGGATCGAAACATGACCCGACACCCGCGCCGAGCGATCGGGAGCCAGCGAGGAGCTCACCGCGGCGCAGACATAGCCCTCGGTCGCTGCCGCCAACCGCGCGCGCAGTTCGCCCTCGCGACGGCGTTGCCAGCGGGTTGGTCCGCAGCAGCGCCAGGAGCGCGAGAGCGGCGACCAGGATCGCCGTTGCGCCGGCACCGGCGGCGATCAGCCACCGCCGCGTCGCCACGGCAAACCGCGGCCCGGTGCCGTCTGCCCGAGCCTCGGCCCCGGCGGGCTTGGCGCCGTCGACGAGGGCCCGGGCGGAGGCCGGTCGGTCCTCGGGCCGCGGTTCGAGCATCGGCGCGATGACGGGGCGAAGCGAGGCGGGCAGGGCCGCCAGATCGGGGATTATTCTGGCGGGCGGCGATCGAGGCGCGGCAGGGTCGTACCCATGTCGAGCGTCCGGCCGAAGCCGAGCGCGGCCGCCGCGAGCACCAGACCGAGGCTGTAGATATCCGATCGTGAATCGACGCGCCCGCTGAAGAGGCCGAGCTGCTCGGGTGACGCAAAGAGGTGCCGTGCCGCCAGGTTGACCCCGATCAGAGTCGGGTCGCGAGCGCCCGCCGAAGTGGCAAACCCGAAATCGATCAGCTTGGCGCGGCCAACCTCGCCGTCCGGCACAATGATATTGTCGGGGCAGATGTCACGGTGGATGATCGCTTGGCCATGGATCGCCGACAGACCCCCGGCGAGACGGTCGCGCAGCTTCAAAACCTCGTCGGGTTCGAGCCGGCGCGCGGCGAGGATCATCGTCAGCGACGGACCCTCGACGAATTCGGTGACCAGGTAGCGCAGCCCCTGCTCGTCCCGAAACAGGCCTTCGTAATTGACGATCGCGTCGTGACGCACGTGCGCCAGCTTGCGCGCCTCGTCGACCAGCAGCTGGACGACCTTCGGATCGCTGGCGAGGGCCGGCGGGATCAGCTTGACGGCGTGCTCGGTGCCGAGTTCGACATGCTTGGCCCGGTACACTTCGCCCAGCGCGCCGCGCCCGAGCATCGCCTCGATGCGATAGGTGTGGCCGAGTACGACACCAACCCGCAACGCCGCCGCGCCCGAAGCCACGGTGCGGCGCCGGGTTGCGATTGCGTGACCGGCCGCTCTGCGCCGCTGCGCGTCCCCACCACCGTCCGCTCATCGGTCCGCCCATTCGGCGACCAGCGGGGCGCACCCGATACGCTCGCACCGGCCGGGCGATGTTCTTCAGCGTCTGCAAGCCCATATCGTCGAAGGTCGAGAGCCGAGCTTGCCGGCGGCGTCCTCCTGAACGCGACTTGAGACGCAGATGCCGCCGGGCTCGGCGATGGCCTCCAGACGCGCCGCGATATTGACGCCGTCGCCAAAGATGTCGCCATCCTCCTCAAAGACCACGTCACCCTGGTGGATACCGATGCGAAAGACGATGCGGCGCTCGGGCGGCAGCGAGGCATAGGCGTCGGCCATCGCGCGCTGGAACTCGTCAGCGCACCGTAATGCGTCGACGACGCTCTGGAATTCCACCAGCAGGCCGTCACCCATCGTCTTGACGATGCGGCCGTGATGCTCGTCGATTTTCGGGATCGATCATCCTGCGGCGAAGGGATTTGAGACGCACCAGCGTCCCCTCCTCATCCGCCCCCATCATGCGTGAATATCCGACGACATCGGCCGCCATGATTGCGGCCAGGCGCCGAACGGCGTTCATTGCGGCCTACCCGAGGAGTCTAGGCCGGGTGAAATCATCGTTGATCCCAGAACTGCGTTCCTTCGGATCCACGCCGGCTCATCGGCTGCTGCCTGCCGCACCGCGCCGCCATCCTCTCCGCTAGTGCCGGCACGCGAACTGTTCGCGGACTATAGCACGCGCCGCGTCGATGGGATCACACCGCCGCGTCGGCCTGACTGGCAGTCCGCCGAGCCGCCGCCACGCCGGTGCGCGTTCGGCGATGATGCGCTCGATGAAACCGCGCAACCGGTCCTGTTCGCTCGCCGGCTGCGTGGCGCCAAGCTCGCTCGCCCAGGCGGCGGGGTCCGGTGGGCAAGTCGCTCTGTAACCGATCGGCGATGAAACAGATCGAGCATCGTGCATGGCACCGGCGATCCCGTCCCGGTCGCGGCAAGCGCCATCCCGGTGTCGATGTTGTCCGGTCGGACCAACCGTCTTGCCGCCGCCCGGTTCAGCCGTCGCACGGAATCGTCGGGCTCGGTTGCCGGGCCGATTACCGGCAACGCCTGATGGCTCCCGACCAACATGCCAACGACTTCGCCGGGGTTGTCGCGTCGCGGCAAATCCGGCAACCCTAGCAGCGCGCCGACGCGTCGGGGCGCATCGGCCAAGGCGGCGACGATCGGTCCAAAAAATTTGCGCTCGATGTTCGCCTGTCCGACCGGCACGTCGAATTCCCAGGCGAATTGGTCCTCCTCGGCCAGCAACGCCAGCGTTACTTCGCCGAGAGAGGCATCGCGCTCGGCGTCGGTGAGCCGGCGCGCGCCGCGCACGAACACGTCCTGGCGCAGGCAGCGAGTGAGGAACATGTCCTTGACCAGTTCGCGCATGACCGGGTCGTCGAAACCGGAGAGGACGCCGCGCGCCTCTTCGCTGAGCATCAGCGGGGTAAAGTTTTCGAGGAGCTGGGCGGAGGCGACCCAATCGAGCTTAGCGCCTGCCAGCGCCCGGACGACATCGGCGTGAAAGCATGGCCGCCAGGCCGCATTCATGTATTCGTGCGCAAGATAGGCGGGCTGCGCTGCCCGGGCGTACTTCGCTCAGCGACTGCACCAGAGCGCCGTCACGCAGGTGATGGGCGTCGGCGTCGATCATTGCGCGCACGAGCTCCCAGCCGGCGGCAACCTGCCGGTCGCTGTGGCCGCCAGTCCGAGCCCCCGATTCGAGCAAAATCGCGTTGCATTCCGAGCGCGCCCTGCCAGGCCGGCAGCGCGTTGTAGCTGACGTACGCAATGCCGCCCGGCCGGAGCTTTTCGCGACAGCAAGTCGGACGATGCCGGCGCGCGCTGCGTCGCCGACCCAGCTCCACAGCCCATGCATCGTGACGACGTCGGCCTGCGGCAGCTCCCGCCCGACCGGGGCTTCGGCGGTCGGCCAGATCGGCCTCGAGAACCATGCATTGCGACATTCGGCCTCGGCGCAAAGCGCGCGCGCGGCAGCGATATGGGCCGGGTTGTAATCAATGCCGATCACCTGCCAGGTGGGGTTGCAGGCCGCCAGCATCAGCGCCCCAAAGCCCTGTCCGCAACCGAGCTCCAAGTACGACAGCCTGCTAGTCGGACCGATCTCGATCCCGGCTGCGCCGCCAAGCAAGCACGCAAGGTTGAGATGGAGCGGTGATTGATGGCGGTAATAGCCCGGCAGGTAGGGGATGTCCGTGACATAGCCGCGACCCCAATCGCCCGCGGCCGCGATCATGCCCGAACCCGCCTGGCGAGTTCCTCGGCCTCGACGATCTCTGCCTCGAAGATGGCGTCATCCGCATCCGCGTCGTTGAATGCCCGGTATCGCCGGCTTCGGGGCCGGTATCCACGTATTCCATCTGAGACGCGGCGCCGGATCGGCGTCTCGATCGAGCCGCAGGGCCGGCACCTCGGGACCTGCCAGCACCGGGTTCACGGCGAAGCCGGTTTCGTAGCCGAGAAAGGTGCGGACCAGCGACACCAGGCGTTGCAGACCGGCATGATCCGGCAGCAGCGCCGCAAAGCTTGGGTAATCGAGCGGGCCGATACGCAGAATGATGCGAGCCTGCGGGTCCCAAGCGCGCACGCCGATCGCCGCATCGACCGCGAGCCGATTCCAGGCTCCCGGGTGGCGTCCGACGCGCAAGCGAGGTACGCTGGTCCGGCGGTAGCGGCAGCCATGTGCCGGCGAACTGCTCCACCTCCACGTTGCGACCGAGCCAGTCCGACACGAGCGCCTTCAGACGCTCGGCAGAGCGCGGACGGCTCGAAAAATAGCCCGAATAATGCAGCAGCGGCTCAACGCCCACAGCAAGACGCGGGATGAGATGTGGCGTCGCGAAGCCGGTGAACGCGAGCAGCACCTCGGCCACCCGGTCGTCCTGTGGCCGGCCGGTCGCGACGGCAGCTTCGGCCGAGCGATTAAGGCGATATTTGATGCCGGCACCGGCGAACATCGCGATGATACGGTTCGACAACATATCGAGAAAATCGTGCAACGCATGCGAGCGGTTGCGCAGCGTTGTCGTTAGCACCTCGGTGTAAAGTCTGGGTAAAACGCCGGCGGCGCCGGTAAGCCCGATGACCGGCGTCGTCAGTTCGGATGCTTGGCCCTCCTGCGGCGGCTCGAGCGCCGTAACCTCGGCTGCGGGGTACCCCAGCCCCGGCACGGTGCGGAAGCGTACGGCCTCGGCCGGATCGGCTGACCGTGCCGCTCGGGTCAAAAGGCGCACCGCAGCATCAAAGCGAAAGCGTCGCGGCTCGGCGAAAAGCCTCGCGTAAGCGGAACGGCTCAATCGCGTCATTACAGCAAAACCCGCATCCCGGCCCGGGGAGGCCAGGCCGCAGCACGCCCCGGCCGGCCGCGCAACACCGCGTTCGTGCGGACGAACGAATTGACCGTGGCATGCAATGCAAGAAACCGATCGAGCACGGCCGCCAGCAGGTACAACCCGGTGCCCTGCCACACGCCCGCCTCGAATTCCAGCGTGACATCGACCCCACGGCAGAAGGCGCCGGCGCGAGCACCCGGAACCCGGGCGCTGCCCGGCTTTGCGGACACCCCGATCAAGCCCTCGATGGCGGCGCGGTTTTCCGCAGAGTCGCGCAGATCATAGAGGCGCAGCACCTCGCGCAACGCTGCGGCGCCCTCGGAGCCGTCGACAATCGACAGATGGCCAAGCGAAAGGTGCGACACCAGCCGCCAGAAGCGCCGCTCGCGGAGCGCCGGGCGCAACGGCGCCGTCGGCGCCGTCAGGCACGACAAACGCGCGACGCTGGGCAGCGCCTCAGACAACCGCAATTCCGGATGACCGCCACCAAACGGCAAGTGCGACCGGCAAGTCGCGATTAAGGCACAAGCGCATCGATCGACAGGACAGCGTCCGTCGCCGCATCGGGATCGAAATCAGGGTCGTGCGGGCCGATATAAACTTCGGTGCCCGCGATCGGAGCGGCGCCGGCGCGGCGCGACAACTGATAGAAGCCGCCCGGCGCGCCGCCGTCGGGATCGCCGTGTGTTAGCCGGTAGAACGAGCGCCACGGTCGCGAGGTACCGTCCGAGCGGGTCTCGCGGACCCGCTCGACATGCCAGACCTCCGTCGCCGCCGGACGGCGCGCATCCGGCACGATGCGGTATTCGACGTCGGTATGGGTCAATCGGATCGGTTCGCAGCGCTGCGGGAACAGGTTGATGATCGGGCAGCAGCCAAGCGCCAGGGTGTCTGCGCCGATGGTACGCTCCAGCTCGGGGAGAGCGCGGTCGAGATAGACGAAAATCTCCAGGCGGTTGCCATTACACAGAAGCGTCTTGCCGTCCATCCGGCTGAAGTCGATAAACAGGAACTTTTCCGGCAGGGCGAAATACTCGCTCAGCAGTCGAAAACCCGAGAAACTGCGCGCGGGCCAAGGCACCAGCGCCTCTTCCGGAGCAAAACCCGCCGGCTCGATCACGCCCGCAGGCAGCAGGACGGGCGACGGGTCCGACGGGACCCTCGGCATAGGCGACCGAGACGGCGTGGGTGCACAAGAGTTCGTAAAGCGGCAGAGACACATTCATGGCCCCGCGCAGGAACATCGCGCAGGCGATCCAGTCCCAGCTGGGCGAAACTTACCTGGGCCGATCGGCACTTCAGTGTAATGCGCAGAACGCTTGCAGCCCCCGCTGCCAGCGGATTGGCCGGCGCGGGCAGCGGTACTCCGGCCAGCCGCGCATTCTCGATCTCCACCGGCCACAGCGTCAACGGCCAGGCGGTCCGGAACCGGCAGGTCTCGCCCTGCACCGGTTCGGTCTCCACCGCCAGACCCGCCGCGAGGTGTAACGGCACCGTGAGTTCCGGTTGTGGCTTCAAACTGCGCGATCGCCGCGGAGGGGAACGGGGCGAGGTAATGCGGATAGAGAACGCCGAGCAGCGCGTCGGTCAGCTCCGGGAACTCGTCATCGAGCCGGTAGTGCACCCGCGCGGCGAGAAATGCGACGCCTTCGAGGAGCCGCGCCACGTGCGGATCGTCGACGCTCTCCGGCGCGAGCCTGAGCCGTCCGGCGATCTTCGGATGGGTCGCGGCAAACTCCGCCGCGAGGCTGCGCAGCGCGTTCAGTTCGCGATCGTAATAGGGGAGCAGCGCGTCAGACATCGAGAGGGCGGACGGTCGGCCGAATTCGCTTTGACCTGCACCTCCGCCGTCGCGGGGTCGATCGAGCGTGTCGAAGACGATCGGCTCGGGCGCCGGATCGACCCGCAGCAACGCCTCGATCCGCAGACGCAGCGTCGCGTCCTGGGTGTTGTCGCTGTCGACGAGGATAACGCGAACTTGCGCCAGGCGAGGTTCGAACCGGCGGATCGTCTGCTCGATCCCGGCGCGCAAGCGATCGCGCTGCTCCGGATCGTTGAACGCCCCGCGGCGAAATCGATAACGCCGTAGCCGACCGGAGACACGGCGAGTTCGCGGTAGCCGTCGGGCCAGGAACGCCAGCGGCGACGCGTGTTCAGCAGCGCCTCGATGTCGCGACGGACGCTGCGCCGCAGCGAGCGCACGCTTCCGCCATCGACAATGGGGGATCGCGCTGCACATCCGGCGCATCATCGATCAGCCGATCGAGCAGCGGCAGCTGAGCGCGCTCTGTTGGTTCCGTTCCGCGGTCACGCCACGCGTCACGGCCAAGACGACTAATCATGCGTCGAACCGCAGCTCCCCGAGTTCCATGATCGCATGCGCATCGTCACCGGCCAGGAAGACCCGCTGGCCGATCCCGCGCACCGGTCCGGTTTCCTCGTCGGTCCAGTCGGTGGCGTGGCCGAGACGATAGTCGTCGACGACGTCCGGCCGGATGCGAATCGTAGATGACCGGCACATAGACTTCGCCGTCCGGGCCGGCGATGACGGAGATCGTCGCACGCCGCCACGCGAGGTCGCGCGGCCGTCGCGGCGGTGGAACGCGATCGAGCCGACGCGCTCCGTTGGAATCCAGAAGTATTTGCCGGTGGTTGTCAGCACCTCGAAAAATCCGGCGCACAAATCGTCGACGTCGCGGAAATCGTCGAACGGCGTCTCGCCGCCGTCCTGGCGCAGCACGCCCGAAACCTTGGGGCGAACTGCGGCGGCCTCCGCAGCGTGACGGCTAGCCTCGTCGACATCGCCGGCGCGCAATGCGACTTGCGCGGCCAGTGCCGCGCGCAGCGCCGCGGTGCGGCTCGCCGAGAAATTCCGGGACGCGTCCCTCCCGGGCGCACTGACGCCGCGCTGTCTCGGCCCGAAGCAGCTGGCGGAACTCCGCGACGATCACCGCCGACCTCGGGTCCGCGGTCGCAGCCGCGTCAAGGATCGTATCGGCGCGGTCGAGATTTCCGGCGAACAGCAGCAACTCGGCCAGCAAGACGCGGCCCCCGAGATTCCCGGGGTTGCGGCGCACCTCGGCATTGGCGGCCGTGATCGCCGGGCCGAGCTGGCCGGCGGCGAGACAGTGCACCGGCGGTGTCCTGGGTTTCCGGCATTGGCGACTCAACCCTTCATGCCGCAACGCCCGGCGCGGCTATGTCGGTCACGAGGCGAAAGGATGCCGTCACGTCCTCCAGTTGGAAATGGGGTTGCAGCAGAATAATGCAGCCATAGACGCCAGGGCGTCCCGGCCGCTCGCGCACCGTTACGCGCGCTCCGACCAGCGGATAGCGCGCCCGCATCTCCGGGCCGGCGGACAGGCTGGTATTGACATACCCGGTCAACCATGATTGCAGCCGGGCCTCGATTTCCTCGGCGGTCTTGAACGTTCCGACCATATCGCGGCCGATGATCTTGACGTAATGGGCGAAGCGCGACACGCAGAGCATCGAGTTGATCTGCGCGGAAAGGCGTGCGTTGGCAGCGGCCGCGGCGCGGTCGGGCCGGTGAAGCTCGCCGGCGACTGGAGGCTGTGGACCGCCGAAAACACCGCTTCCTCGCCGTACGGAAGCGCCGACAGCGGCATCAGCCCGGCGTCGACCAGCGCCGCTTCGATCCGGTCGGAAAACACGATATCGAGCGGCGGGCGCACCCAGGCGTGATCGGCATCGGTGCGAAACGGCTCGATCGGCAGGTCGGTCACCAGGCCGCCACCGACATAATCCGTCTCGGCGCCGCGGACATCGGCCGGCCAGGAATGATTGACGAAGGCGCGAGCGACAACCGCGGCAAATGCATAGCCGGCGCTCATCCACACGCGGCAATCGGGGCTCGGCGCGTATTCGGCGTAACGAAAGCCATCCGTGCGCGCGGGGTCGTCCTCCCACGGCGGGCCGGGCCAGGACGCGCGGCAAGCGTCACCGCGATGAAGCGCATGTCCTCGCGGCCGGACAAGCCGCGCCAGCGGGCGAATTCCGGGCCGCGAAACGGATCGCCGAGTTCCGTCACCATGGCCAGATCGGTGAAGTCTTCGACCTGCAGCAAGGCGGCGAAGCCGCCAGCACGGTCGGCAGCAAACGCCGCGGCCGCGACGGCGGCCAGTTGTGCGAGAGCGTTGACGTCATCGGCAGGCAGCCTCCGGCATTGGGCGGTGCCGCACTTCGTGGTCGACCACAAGCAGACCGTAGGGCTCGCCGCCGGGCATGCCGAATTCGCTCTCGTAAATCTTCTGAAACAGCTGGCTCTGGTCGAACTCGACGGCGCGCTCGAGATCGCGGCACAGTTCCGCCCAGGAGAGGTTGAGCAATTTCAACTTCACCCGGTCCGCCGGATCGTGCCCGTCCGCCAGCCAGGCAAGACCGCGCCACCGGCCCTCGAACCGGCGCAGCCGCGGATGGTGCAGGATCGCGTCAAGCTGCTCCCCGAGCAGCGCATCGATCGCCGCGATATCGCGGTCGAGCGCGTCGCGGCAGGCGTCGGCATCCGCCGCCAAGCGCGAGGCCGCAGCCGGGCCAAACCACGCGGCGAGCGCCGCGGCCGTCGGCTGATAGAGGAAGGCGGCGGTGCGTTCGGCGGCTAACGCGTGGCGATGCCCAAAGAACGCCCCGGCCAGGATCTCTTCGCGCAGCGGTGTCGCTGCGGCTTCGGCGGTCGGCTGCGCGCGAACGATGGCGGCGAGTTCACTCACCCAAGCCTCGCCTGACCTCCGATTGCTCGTCGTGGTTAAGCCGGCTGCGGAATGCGGGCAACCAGACGCATGCTCGTCGTCAACTCTTCCATCTGCAGCCACGGCCGCAGATAGGCGATGGCGTTATAGGAGCCGGGCCGGCCCGGGATCTCTCTGCACCTCGACGCGAGCTTCACGCAGCGGAAAGCGCGCCTTCATCTCCTGGCCGGCGCTCTCGTTCGAGTTGACGTAGTTCTGGATCCAGCGATTGAGCCAGGCTTCGACATCGGTCGCCTCCATGAAGCTGCCGATCTTGTCGCGCGCCATCACCTTGAGGTAATGAGCGAACCGGCTGGTCGCCATCAGGTACGGCAGGCGCGCCGAGATCGCCGCGTTCGAGGTCGCTTCCGGCCGGTCATATTTCTTTGGTTTCTGCGTGCTTTGGGCGCCGAAGAACACCGCATAATCGGTGTTCTTGTAGTGGCACAGCGGCAGGAAGCCGAGATTGGACAACTCGAATTCGCGCCGGTCGGTGATGCCGATCTCGGTCGGGCATTTCGCATCGAGATCGCCGTCGTCGGAGGTAAACACGTGGAACGGCAGGTTTTCCACCTTGCCGCCGCCCTCGGCGCCGCGGATGGCGACGCAGAACCCGGTTTGCGCGAAGGCATCGGTAAGCCGGGTGCCCAGGACGTAGGCCGCGTTCATCCAGCAATAATGCTCGTGGTTCATCGACTTGGCCGCGCCGGATGCATCGCTCGGCGCCTCCTCATAGGCGAACTCGTCGATCGGCTTGGTCGCGGCGCCATAGGGCAGACGCGCGACAACGCGCGGCAGGACGAGGTTGACGAAGCGCGAATCCTCGCTGTCGCGGAAGCTGCGCCACTTGGCGTATTCGATCGTGTCGAAAATCTTGGCGAGATCGCGCGGGCGCGACAGCTCGGTCCAATTCTGGAACCCGAACATCCCCGCACCGGCGGCGGAAATGAACGGCGCGAAGGCGCCGGCGGCAACGTTCGAGACGAGGCGCAAGCGTCTCCATGTCGTCCGGGTGGCTGGTCCATTCATAGTCGCCGATCAACGCGCCATAAGGCTCGCCACCTGGGCGTGCCGAACTCGTTTTCGTAGATCTGCTTGAACAGCTGGCTCTGATCGAACTCGACCGCGCGCGTCAGGTCGCGCATCAGCTCCCGCTTCGGCAAATTGATGACGCGCAGCTTCAGGCTCGTTCCGGTCTCGCTGTTCATCACCAGATAGTTCAGCCCACGCCAGCTGCCCTCGAGCTGCAGGAAACGCGGGTTGTGGGTGATCTCGTTGAGCTGCGCCGAAAGCTTGGCGTCGATCGCGGCGATCGCCTTGTCGATCGTGCGCGGCAGGTTGCGATCGAAGGTGACCGTGCCAACCAGCGCCTGCTCGACCAGCGTCTTGACGAGTTCCTGGGCGCGGTCGGGTTCGGTTTGCTTGGTTGCCGCGACAACCTGTTCGAGGAGGCCACCCGCTACCGCAGTTTCGGTGGTCGCCGGCGCCGCAGCGGGAGAAAGCTTGAGGTCAGAAATGGCTCAGCCCTCCTGTTTGTCGAGGCCAAGCTCGCCCGACAGGGATTTGAGCTCGCTCTCGTTCTTCAAAATCTGCTCGAGCAGGTTTTCGAGCTGTTCGGACCGGTCGACCTTGCTCATCAGATCGCGCAATTTGTTGCGCGTCTCGAGCAGGGCCTTGAGTGCGGGCACCTGTTCAGCAACCCGGCCAGGTTCGAAATCCTCGATCGAGTTGAACTTCAGCGCCACCGCCATCTGGCTACCGTCATCGGCCAGCTTGTTATCGACCCGGATGTTCAGCCCGGGCGTCATCCGCGCCATAACTTCGTTGAAGTTGTCGCGGTCGATCTGGATGAATTTGCGCTCGGACGAGCGGGCGCAGCGGCTCGGTCGGATCGCCCGAGAAATCGCCCAGGATGCCGACGACGAAGGGCAGTTCACGCAGGATCTCGGCCCCTTCGGTCTCGACTTCGTAAGTAATGTGCACCCGCGGCTTGCGCACGCGCTTCAGCTTCTCGTGGATGCTCTCGGCCATAGCGATCGGCCTCCCCACGTTAACGGTTAACCTAATCTTATACGAAAGCCGGCAAAACCCGAAGCGGAATAAGCTCGGCTTTTACCTTGCCTCGGCTACTCCGGTGGCGGGCGGATGCCGAGGCTGATTAGGATCTGTGCGCGCAGACCGGTATCCGGGACGATCTCGGCGAGCAGTTCCGGCCAGCTCATCCGCGCCCGCCGCACCGCCTCCTGCAGGGTGTAGGAGAGCGGCGACAACGGCTCAGTGCGACGGAAGAACTCGGCGATCATGGCGAGACTGCGCAACGCCTCCTCGCGTGAGGCGAGCGCAGCGGGCGCCGGCGAGGCCGCCGCAGCGGAGCCGGCTGCGCCTTCCGCACCGGAACCGTGGCGGCGCCACCGCGCCCTGCGCCGCATCAGACCCGCCTGCGCCCGGCGCTCACGCTCTCGGGCGCCGCGAAGCGGCCCGCCACGGCCACGATCTTTTCGAGGATCTCGCGCAACTCGGCTGGTCGGCGGCGCATCCGTCCCGGCACGGGCGTCCAAGCGCATCGCTCAACTCCCGCCATGCCGCGGCAGCCGCGACCGCCTGATCGCGCAGCGCGGTAAAGTGCGCGGCCCCCGCGGCCCTGGCCTCGTTTTCGACAGTGTCGAACGGCACGACGCCAGCGTCGATACGCTGCTGGCGCCGCTCCGGATCAACGATGGCGGCAAGATCGCTCGACTGCTCGAATTGCCACAATTGCACCGGCGCGCCGTCCGGTCGCGCGAACAGCGGCAGCTGGCGCAGCGGTTGGCTCAGCGTGCCCTCGCCGGACTGGCCGTTGAGTCCGGCGACCGGACCGACGCGGGTGGCCATACCGTCGTCGTCGGGCTGTGGGAAGAGATCGTCCCAGAAGCCCTCGACCAGGCCGTTCATCAAGCGGACGCCGGCGATGAAGCCGAACAGGCCGTCGCAGCGCAGCAATGCCTCGGTGACCCAGGCGGCGATCTCCAGGTCCTTGCTGTAGCCGCTGATCGCTTCGATGCCGAGGTCGCGAACGGTGCGCCATTGCGGGCGGCGAAGAAGTCGTCGCACCGTCAGCCTCCATCGCCCGTTCGGCGGCACGCGCCTCGGCGCGTGCGTCACGCAGGAGAAAGTAGCGCGATTGCGGCGAGGCGTCGCCGCGCAGATCCATCCCCGCTGGGGCATCCCCTGGCACCGGGGCGAGCAGCGCTGCAAGATCGAACCCGTCCGGGAACACGTCCATCGGCGCCTGCTCCTGTCGCCTCTCCCCCGCAGATGCCGATGCTGCGGCCCCGAGGTCCTGCTGGCAAGAGGCGACTGGGTGGTCCGGGGTCCACGTCAGCCAAGCGCGCGCGGAAAGGCGTCGCTGCGCTTGAACAACTGGAGCCCCGAAGTCGGGAAGCGCTGTGATACGCGCAACGCGCTGCGCATCGTATTCCGGGTCTCGACGACGAATAAATCGGCCGCGTAATCGGTCGGTTCGGCCACCAGGCCTTCGCTTCCAGCCAGCCAATAGCCAATCGTCAGCGACACCCCTTTGATCTCGACGATCTCATATTGCCGGAGGGTAAGGTCGGGGAAATAAGGGCTGGTCTCGGCGAGGGGTAAGGGGATCTCGATGCGCCCGTCAAGCCCAGCACCCGCGGGCAGATGGCGAGCAAGCGGAAAGATCGGAACGGCAATGCGCCGGTCGGTCGGCAGCGGAGCTGCGAACTTGCCAATCATCGCATCCCCGTTTTCGGCGGAGATGACGACCGCGGTGGAATCGTTGGCCTTCGCCGCGCCGCTTGCCGGATCGACGCTCGGCAAGGCATGCATCGCATAGACCTCGCCCGGTCCCCGGTTTTCCAACCGATAGGGAAATATCAGCAGATTGCCGGCCTTCGAGGGCTGACAGCTGAGGCGCAGATCGGCACGGATCGGGGCATCGCTCATCGGGGCGCACTCACACCTTGTCCCCCCAATCGGGTAGCGCGGGATTACTCTGGCCGGCCGCGTTCAGGTTGGCTTGGCGCAATAGGCGCAGCAATACTTCGACACTGGTTGGCGAGCGCGGGTCGCCGCGCCGCGGCCAGTCCGTGGGATCGTAAACGATCGTGCTGCCGCAACCGGCGCCGCCGCTCGTTGCGGCGGTGATGTCGTCGGGCACGATCCAGCCGTTCGGCGGCTCGGTCGGCGGATCCGGCTTGATGATCTTCACCCTGTGGCCGATCGCATCGCCCTGCGCCAGCACCTCCTCGCCCTCCCGGGAATGGGCGAGCCGGCCAATGTCACCGACGACATCGTTGACGAAAAGGAGGTCGTCGGGGGCGATCGCCACCCGTCCGCCGCCGATCGCGAAGCTGCCGTCACCGTCGCGGAACACGAAGACCGCTTCGCCGGGTCGGGCAGTATAACTCGGTCGGACCGGGATCGTCGAGGGGCGCAATCCGGTTACTCTGGAGCAGGGTCAGGGTTTGTCGCCCGGATCGGCGCCGTTGGGATCGGTCGGCGCGTTGACGACAACCGGCGATGGAACTAGCGGCAGCAGCGCCACGGGGCCAGGGGCCAGCATCGGCGCAGGCCCTAAGACCGGCACGGGAGAAACAAGATTGATCACGGGCGCGCTGATCGAGATACCCGCCGGGGTGATCACGATTGAGCTGGCGCCGACCAAAAGGGTGATGTTGGTCGTCGCGCTGAGCGCGATCCCTCCCGCGAGCAGGCTTTCCACCCCGCCAACCGAGGAGCTGCGACTGCCGCCGAACATCCAGCTTGTGTTTCCCGTGACCTGCATTTCATAGTTCTGGTCGATTTGCTCGAATTGCGACTTGACCACATGAATATCGTATTCCCCGAACATCTTGACATACATGTTGCCGCCGCCGTCCGGGCCGCCGATCGTCAGGTGACGATCACCGCCGGTTGTGTCGAAATACGATCCGAACGTAGTTACGTCCGTCCGCGCCTGTGATCGTATCAGATACTGTTCTTTTTTCCAGGTATCATCGAAACGCAGGAGGTGAAACCTTCTCGCCTCGCCCTTCGGTCGCGGAGTACTCTGCGTTTTAATCCCGCTATAGTGCATCTGCGTCTGGATCCTGACCGATTCCGGCTTCATTGCTCCCGGTGGCAAGGGCTGCGGTTGCATGCCCGGCTGATGGAACGGCGGCGGTTGGGCGCCATTGTAGACGCGGCCTGTGACAATCGGACGATCCGGATCGCCATTGAGAAAGCTGACGATCACCTCCTGGCCAACTCGCGGCGGAAACATCGTTCCCCAACGGTCGTCGGCCCAATTCTCGGCAACCCGGAGCCACGCGGTCATTCTCTCGCTGTCACCCTTGTGCTCCCGCCAGGGGCGCCAGCTGCGATCCCACCAGAAGCGGACGCGCACCCGGCCGAATTGGTCGATGCAGATATTCGAATGGGGATCACTTTGCGGATCGCGCACGATGACCCCGAGCAGCGGACCGCGGATTTCCGGCTTGTCCGTGGTCCGCGGAGGTCTGAAAGGCAGTCCGAGGCTGTGCTGCTTATCGGGCGAACTCCAACGGGACAGCGGTAAATTTCAAATTATAGACCAAAGACCGGTCCTTGAAAAAATAGCTGACCAGGTCACTTGCCACCTTCGACAACATTCCACCGGTAAACCAAGAAAACAAGTTGATCCCGGGATAGTCGGTCCAGGTGCCGGACGAGGCGGTATAAGTCGGGGGAAGATTTTGTGTGACGTTGCCAGTGCCACTAGCCACCGCCGGCGCGGGGCTCATATCATCCTCGACGACCTTGGCGATGCCAGCCCAGCTGACTTCCTCATAGGAGGGGTCATTCGCATTCCATTGGAGATCGGTCAGAACGTAACCTCTGCCGTAAAACGGTTCCTCGGGGGTCAGGGAATTTTCCTCGTCGTTGGCATCCGGGAAGAACGCGAATTTGAAGCCGGCGTAAAACGACCGGCAGTTACTGCTGCTGCCCTGGATCACCTCTCGGCCGGTCAACTCCGCCTCCTCGCGCCGGCGCACCCGCCGCTCCTCGTCCTCGGCGTCGACCGCGCGGTCGGGAAAATCGTAGCGGCTGTATTCCTTGTAGCCCAAGGGTGACCGACCCTCCGGGCCCTCACTTTTGATCGGATCGGTCGGTTGAACGAAGTTGTTCTCGCCAAGGATCCACGCACCCGATCGCGGCTGCCATTGATGATCCCAGCCGGTCAGCGTGCCACCAGCGTCGCCGGCGCTACCCGGGATCTCTATGAGTTGTATTACGCTCTGATCATTTGACTCGATATGCTCGTTCCCATCGCCGAGCACTAACTGACTGGTTCGCGGCTCGTCCGGCCAAAAAAAAGGATGTGGGTCGTCCTCCAGATGCTCTGGTGCGTTTCCATGATCAAAGTAATAGAAAATCCCATATTCCTCCATTAACCGCGATACAAAATTAAATGTGCTTTCGCGACATTGAACACAATATTCTATTTTAGGGTATTTGTACTGACTGTTCTTAAGTTTTGTTAAGTTTAACAAATCAGGATGAGACCAGGATTTTTCGACAATTTCCTCGTTCAGAACCTCATCGAGAATTTCTACAACAGTCTTGTCTTGAAAAATTCGAAAATCGGTGGTCAGATCCAAAAACGACAACCAGGGAACGATTTCGAGCACGTATGTACGAATCGTCGGATCGCTGACGGGAGGCTGATCGCCGCCTTGCTGGCGGTCCGCTTGGGCGTATATTGGCTTGAAGCTCCGAATGACCCCGGCCCGTGGGTAATAATGGCTGAGCTGCTTGAAGTATGGACCCGGTGACCGAATCCAAACCGTCGCCCAAGTACCGATTAACGCCGCTGGATTGATCCCGTGGCCGCGGACTCCGCACAGAACTATGCATTTATAATGAAAAGGGCGGGAAATGTATTCAACTACTTCTACCGTACTTAGCAAAAGGATGCTCGGATCCTTCTTGTGCAAAACGGTAACAATTGCCATGTCTCTGCCATTCTGAGACCATGCCATTTGTCGCCTCCATTTTCGACGGTCGGGAAACGGGCGCTTCGCTTCGTCGGCCGCAACCCCCGTCGAACTGTAAATTGGTCCTCTCCGGGCATAATAGCGGGAGAGCGCGCAAAATGCGTCATCCCTCTTTGTTGGCCTTGTGCCCGATGGCGGCAGTCAGGCCCCGCTTTTGGCGCTTCTTCTTGTTTTTTGGATCTCGCGAGTCACGATCTGCTAACGTATCCTCGGCTCTAGGAAACACCGTTAACGCTGCGCACCAGGAATAGCGGATGACGCTTACCCTCTCGATGCTGCGCTGTCCCGACGACGTCGCGCCGGAGACGCGCACGGTCTCCGGCGGCGAGTTCTCGATTGGCCGCGGCGCGGAAAACGACTGGGTCTTGCCCGATCCCGAGCGCGGCCTTTCGAAGCGCCACTGTGTCCTCGCCTTCCGTGCCGGCGGCTGGCAGGTTGCCGATATTTCGACCAACGGCACCTTTGTGAACCGGGAAGAGCGAGCCGATCGGCCGCGACCAGGTGCGCGATCTGCGCGACGGCGACCGGCTGTGCTTCGGAGCGTACGAGATCGAGGTTCACATCGAGCGCGGCGCCGCCGCAGCGCATGGCGAATGCGCCCGGTTCCTCTGCGGTCCGGCGATCGGCGGACGCGCCGGAGCTGTTCGCGCTTGATCCGTTCGCGGCGTCGTCCAATAGCGGAGGGGACCGCCGGTTCCAACGCGACCCATTCCTCGACCAGCCCTCGGTCGAGGATCCATTTACTTCGGGGATGGGCTCGAACCCGGTCAGCCTGCCCGCGGATTATGACCCGCTCGCTCCGGATCCTGCCGATCAGGAATTTCGCGGTCCGACCCAATCCGATCATACCCCGCATATCGAGGACGCGTTCTCGCCGCCCAACGCGCGTTCGGTGCTGCCGGAGGACTGGGACCGCGAGGTCCACCCCCCGTCAGCCGCGCCGGTCGGTGCACCCGGCCCGCAGACCACGCCGATACCGCCGCCGCCGCCCGGCCCGACCGCTGCTCTCCGCGAGGAACCGATCGCGGCACCGACGCCGGTGCGTTCGGCCTCGCCCCCGCTCGCGTCGCCGCCCGCGCCGGACGTGCTCCTCACCGCCTTTTTGCGCGGTGCCGGGCTCGACGATTTGCATCTCGACGATCCCGCTGTCGTGATGGAAGCACTGGGCGCCGCCTTTCGCGCAATCGTCTCCGGGCTGCGGCAGGCGATGATTGCCCGGGCGGCGGTCAAGGGCGAGTTTCGCATCGAGCAAACGATGATCCGTGCCCGCGGCAACAACCCGCTGAAATTTTCGATGGGTGACGACGATGCGCTTGCCGCCCTGATTGGCGCGGGGCGGCGTTCCGAGATGGGCGCGGTGGAGGCGGTGTCGGATGCCTTGCGCGACATCCGCCTGCACGAACTGGCGACCATGGCCGCGATGCAATCGGCGGTGCGCGCGCTCTTGGCCGAGTTCGATCCCGACAAACTCGCCCAAGCGGCCGAGCACGGCGGGTTGAACCTGATAGCGGCGCGGCGAAAGGCCCATGCGTGGGACGCCTTCGAGCGGCTCCATGCCCGGGTCACCGCGGCATTGATGGATGATTTCGACAGCGCTTTCGGCAAGGCGTTCGCCCGCGCCTACGAGGGTGCGTTGGCCGAGATTTCGGCGAAGGAACCCGACGCATGACCCGCTGTGGCGCCTGGCACCTGACCCGACGGCGCGCGATTGGCGGGATGCCCACCGGGCGCGTGCGGCAAAGGCGCGCCACGCGATGAGTTGGACCAACCGGGTCGTCTGGCAGGAAGGCATGTTCCTGCGCGCTCAGCATTTCCAGCAGCAGGACCGCTGGCTGGAAACCTTGGTACGCGCGCGCAGCGCGGAGTTGCGCTCGCACCCCTGGGGTGTCACTCAGATGGCGATCGATCGTGACCTGTTGTCGACGGGCCGCTTCGCGCTGACCTCGGCGACCGGCGTTTTCGAGGACGGGACTCCCTTTGCCATCCCCGGCGAAACCGATCATCCGCCGCCGCTCGAACTGCCGGAAAGCACGCGCAACGCCGTTGTTTATCTTGCCGCGCCGGTGCGTCAGGCCGGCGCCGTCGAAGTCGGCACCGGCGACGGCACGGAAGGCCGCTATGCGTTGCACGATTTCGAGGCCTACGACACCCATTCCGCCTCGTCGCAGCCGGCCCCGTTGCAGATCGGACGGCTGCGGTTGCGCTATATCCTCGAGACTGGCGAGCGCGCCGGTTATCACTGCATCGGGCTGGCCCGGATCGTTGAAGTCGCCGCCGACCGCCGCGCCAGGCTCGATGAGAACTGGATCGCACCGGCGCTGATCTGCAACGCTGTCTTGCCGCTGTCCGGCATGATCACCGAATTTGCCGGCATGCTGAACCAGCGCGGCGAGGCGCTGGCCGCGCGGCTGACCCAGCCGGGCGCTCGCGGGGTCGCCGAGGTCGCCGATTTTCTCCTGCTGCAGTCGATCAATCGCTGGCAGAAGCTGCTGGCACATTGGGCCGATGCCGGCAACGTACATCCCGAGGATCTCTACGCGGTCTTCGTGCAGATGGCTGGCGAGTTCGCGACGTTCACCGAGGCGACACGGCGCCCCAACGCCTATCCCGCCTATCGGCACGAGGACCTGCAGCGCAGTTTCGCGCCGGTGGTCGCCGATCTGCGCCGCTCGCTCTCGGCGGTACTCGAGCAGACCGCGATCGCGATCCCGCTGCAGGAGCGCCGCTATGGCGTGCGCGTCGGCACGATCATGGATCGATCGATCCTGCAAGCCTCGAGTTTTGTCCTGACCGTCCAGGCCGACGTGCCGACCGAGACCTTGCGGCGCGCCTTCCCTGCCCAGGTAAAGATCGGCGCGGTTGAACAGATCCGCGACCTCGTCAATGTCGCGATTCCGGGTATCTCGGTGCATCCGCTGCCGGTCGCGCCGCGGCAGATCCCGTTCTACGCCGGGGCGTCCTATTTCGAGCTCGACCGCAACAGCCCGCATTGGCAGCAGATGCAGTCCTCTGGCGGCTTCGCAATCCACCTGTCCGGAGATTTCCCCAATCTTCGCCTCGAATTGTGGGCCATCCGGGGCTAGCGGTGGGCCGGGCATGAGCGACAATCCGTTTGCCGAGCCGGACGATGACAAGCGCACCGTCATCCGCCCGATCCCCGGCGGCAGGCGTCCGGCGCCGGGTCCAGCTCCGAGCGCAGCGTTGCACCCCGGCGGGGCCGATGCCGCGGCGGGCAGCCCCGTCCTTCCGGTGGGCGAGGGTGTGGACCCGGTGGCGACCGGGGTCAACCCGCTGGTCGCCGCCGCCGCCCCGCTCCTCCAATTGTTGGCGCGGCTGCCGAATACGATAAATCATCCTGACCCCGGCGATCTGCGCGAGCGCGCGATTCGCGCCATGCACAGCTTTCGAACAGCGCATGCGCGAATCTGGACCTCCCGCGGGAGCTCTTGGCACCGGCCCATTACGCGCTATGCGCCAGCATCGACGATGTCGTCTTGAATACGCCGTGGGGCAGCACCGGCGTCTGGGACGCCAACTCGCTCGTCTCGAGCTTCCACCGCGAAGTCCGCAGCGGCGAGCGCTTCTTCCAGCTGCTCGGGCAGATGCGGCAAAATCCTGGCCTGTTCCTGCCGGTCATCGAGCTGATGTACCTGTGCATGTCTCTGGGATTTCAGGGGCAGTACCGGCTGGCGCCGCGCGGCCCGGCCGAACTCGACCGGTTGCGCGAGGAGACCTACGCGATCATCGTGCGCCAGCGGCAGGCGCCCGAGCCCGATCTGTCGCTGCACTGGAAGGGCATCTTGGCGCCATATCGCGGAGTTCGCCCGACGCTCCCCGTATGGGTGGCTGCGAGCCTCGCGCTCGTCATTCTCGCCGGACTTTTCATCTGGCTCTCTACCACGCTCAACGCCGCCTCTGACGATTTGTTCGCCCGGATGCTCAACGCGCCGCCGCCGCGGATGCCCGAGCTGATCCGGGTGGCACCGGTGAAGCCTCTTCCACCGCCGCCCGAACCGCCGCCCGTCGACCGCCTGTGCAACTTTCTCAAGCCCGAGATCGATCAGGGGCTCGTCACGGTCATTTGCACACCGCCCAACCCGGTGGTGCGGATCCTCAACCGCGGCATGTTCGCTTCCGGCAGCGCCACGGTCGATCCGCGGTTCGTTCCCTTGCTCGATCGGATCGGCGCTGGGCTGAAGGCTGAGGCCGGATCGGTCGAGGTCATCGGCTATACCGACAACCAGCCGATCCATACCGTACAATTCCCGTCGAATTTTCAGCTTTCCGCGGCGCGCGCGCAGGCTGCCAGGGCGCTGATCGCCCACGCGCTCGGCGATCCTTCGCGCATCACCGCGGAAGGGCGGGGGGAGGCCGATCCGTTGAACAAGAATGCGACGCCGGAGGAACGCGAGGGAAACCGGCGCATCGAGATCGTGTTGCACCGTCCGGGGTGATCTGATGAGCGCGGTGCTCGCCTTCCTGGTCGCGCGCTGGGTCCTGACCTTCATCGGCACCGCGCTTCTTGCCGCGATTTTGTGGGTTTTCGGCCCGTTCCTTGCCGCGCTGGAGGGCTTGACCGTCCGGCTCGTTCTGATCGTCGTGATGTTTACGGTATGGGCCGGCCTCAACCTTTTCGTTGATTGGCGCCGCCGGCAGCGCGAGGCTGCCTTGGCCGATGGGGTCGCCGCCGCGCCCGACCCGTCCGCCTTGGCCTCGGCCGAGGAAGTCGCAGCGCTGCGCGACAAGCTCACAACCGCGCTCGCGCTGCTGAAGAAAGCGCGCGGCACCAAGGGTTATCTCTACGAGCAACCCTGGTACGCGATCATCGGTCCCCCCGGGGCGGGGAAGACCACCGCGCTCTTGAACGCCGGGCTGCGTTTTCCGCTCGCCGCGGAAATGGGGCAGAGCGCCTTGGCGGGTGTCGGCGGCACGCGATTGTGCGAGTGGTGGTTCACCGAAGATGCGGTGTTGATCGACACGGCCGGCCGATACACGACGCAAGATTCCGACGCAGCGGTCGACCGGGCTGGATGGGAGGGCTTTCTCGACCTCTTGAAGCGCACCCGGTTCCGCCAGCCGCTGAACGGCTTGATCGTCGTGATCGCGCTCACGGAAATCGCCACGGCGCCGCGCGAGGAGCGGTTGGCGCACGCTCGGGCGATCCGCCGCCGCGTCAAGGAGATCGAGGAGAAACTCGCCGTCCGCCTCCCGGTATACGCGGTGTTCACCAAGGCGGACCTGCTCGCCGGCTTTACCGAATTTTTCGACGATCTCGACCGCGAAAAACGCGGCCAGGTGTGGGGGGCCACCTTCGCCCTGACCGACCGGGAAGCCGGTCCCGCGGGCGGGTTCACGCCGGAGTTTCAGGCGCTGATCGAGCGGCTCAACAGCCGGTTGTTCGATCGGCTGCAGGCCGAGCGCAGCCCGCCGCGGCGCGGCCTGATCGCCGGCTTCCCGGCGCAGGTGGCAAGCCTTGCCACCCCGCTCGCCGAATTCCTGCAGGACGCATTCGGCGGATCGCGGCTCGATCCGGCGCCGATGCTGCGCGGTTTTTATTTCACCTCGGGCACCCAGGACGGGACCCCGATCGACCGGCTGACCGGGGTCCTTGCCCGCTCGTTCGGGATGGACCAGCGGCGCGCGCCGAGCCTGCGGCCCGAGCAGGGCCGCAGCTATTTCCTCACCCGGCTGGTGAAGGAAGTGATTTTCGGCGAGGCGATGCTCGTCGCCGAACGGCCCGGTGCGGCCCGCCAGAGGCTCTTGATCCGCGCGAGCGCCTTCGCGCTGATCGCGCTCGCGGTCGTTGTCGGCGGCGCCCTCTTGTTCCACGCGCGCAACGCGAACCAGGCGCAGTTCGACGAGATGGCGGCAGCGCTCCAGCGTACGAAGCGACCGCCGCGAGCCTCAAGCTCGACCCGGTTGCCGACGCCGATCTGCCGCGCATCGTACCGCTGCTCGCTCAGGCGCGCGGGCTCCCGCATGGGTACGACCGGGGCCGGACCCTGGCATCCTCATGGCTGCAGCTCGGGTTGTCGCAGGACGCGAAGCTGGCGGCCGGCGCCGGCACGATCTATCGCCACGCGCTGGAACGCGTGCTGCTGCCGCGTCTGATCTGGCGCCTCGAAGCGCAGATGCACGGCAATCTCAGGCGGCCGGATTTTCTCTACGAGGCGATGCGCGTCTATCTGATGCTCGGCAGCGCGGGCCCGCTCGATCGCGACCTGGTGCGCGCCTGGATGTCGCTCGACTGGCAGTCGGCCTACCCGGGCGCGGTGATGGCGCCGCTGCGGGACGATCTCATCCGGCATCTCGATGCATTGCTCGAGGACCGGCTGCCGGCGATCACGCTCGACGGCGCACTGGTCGAAGAGGCTCGCGCCACCTTCAGCCGGGTTCCGCTCGCCAGCCGCGTGTACTCGCGGATCGCGCCATCGGCCGCTGCTCAGGCGATACGGCCGTGGCGGCCGGCCGATGCGCTTGGCGCGGCCGGGGCGCGCGTCTTCGTACGCGCTTCTGGAAAGCCGCTGACCGACGGGATCCCCGGCTTCTACACGGTCGATGGATTGTACAACGTGTTGCTTCCCGCGCTGGGGGGCGCCACCAAGCAGGTTGCCAGCGAAAGCTGGGTGCTCGGAAGCCGCGCCGAACTGGCGCCCGACAGCGCCGAAGCTCAGCGCCTCGAACATGACGTCATCGCGCTCTACGAAGCCGATTACGCCAAAGAGTGGGACGCGATGCTGGGCGATCTCAACATCGTGCCGCTGCGCTCGCCGCAGCAGGCCGTCGAGGAACTCTACATCCTTGCGTCGCCCCAATCGCCGATGCGCGATCTCCTCCTTCGGCCGCTCGTCAGCTGACCCTGTCGCACCCGCCCCCAGCGCCCGCCGGCGGCGCCGCCAAGGAGGCCGGCCAAGAAGCCGCCAAGACCGCGCTGGAGCGAAGGGCGCCACCGGCGACGGTTCGGTTGCGGCCGCTGCTCTCGGCGCAGAGCGCGGCGCCGCCTCCCGAACCGCCCGGCAAAGCGATCGACGAGCGCTACCGGGCGCTGCGCGATTATGTCGGCAGCGGGCCCGGCGCGCCGATCGATCAGACGCTGAAGGCGATGGACGCGCTGCGCCAACAGCTGGCAAAGCTTGGCGCTGCGACGGGTGCGGGCGCCGCCCCCGCCGCCCCCTCCGGCGACGATGCAATCCTCCAGCTCCGCGCCGAGGCGTCCGGCGCGCCGCAGCCCGTCGCGCGCTGGCTCCAGGCGATGATCGGCGACGCGACGGTGGTGCGCACCGGGAGCACCGTCGAGCAGGTCAAAAAGGCGTTCAACGCGAGCGGCGGCCCGGCCGCCCTCTGCCGTCAGGCGGTCACCGGCCGCTATCCGTTTACTCAGGGCTCCGCCAACGACATCCCGCTCGACGATTTTGCCAAACTGTTCGCGCCGGGAGGATTGCTCGACGGGTTCGTCAACACCGAGCTGCGCCCCTATATCGACGTCAGCGGAACCACCTGGAAAGGACAACCGGTAGAGGGGGTGGCAGCCCCGGTATCGCCGGCGGACCTAGCCCAGTTTCAACGCGCCGCGGTGATCCGCGATCTGTTCTTCGGAACGGGTGGCAACACGCCAAGCCTGCGCTTCGACCTGACCCCGGTTTTCCTCGACGGCGGCGCGAAGCAAGTGACCCTCGAATTGGGCGGGACCACGATCAGCTATGCGCACGGAACGTCGCGCGCGACGCAGGTCACCTGGCCCGGGCCCTCCGGAATGAGCAGCGTCCGGCTGACCTTCGACCCGGCACCCGTCGGTGGCGCGAGTTCGCTCGAGGCGTCTGGGCCCTGGGCGTTGTTCCGCCTCTTCGACCAGGGGAACCTGCAACGCGCGGGGTCCGCCGAACGCTACCAGCTGACCTTCCGCACCGGAGACCGCCAGGCGGTTTTCGAGCTCCGGGCCGGCTCGGTGCTCAACCCGTTCGACCGCGGGGTCCTGAGAGAATTCCGATGTCCGAACCTCTGAGCGCTGGCCTCACCGTCACCCGCTTCGGCGCCGCGGCGATCGGCTTCTGCGGCAAGCTGCCGGCGCGCGGTGACTTCGTGACGGCGGGCCTGCCGCGGGGCTTTGTCGAGGCGTGGTACGACTGGCTGCAATCGGTTCTGGCGACGAGCCGGGGCGCCCTCGGTGAGGATTGGGTCCCGGCCTGGCTGGAGGCGCCGATCTGGCGGTTTGCGCTGTCGCCCGGCATCTGCGGCCCCGATAGCGTGCTCGGGCTGTGGATGCCGAGTGTCGACCGCGTCGGTCGTCATTTCCCGCTGACCTTCGCGGCGATCGCGAACGAGGCCGATCCCGCCCTCATGATCCGCGAGGGCGGCGGCTTTCTCGCGGCCGCGGAAGGCCTGGGTCTCGAAGCGCTCGCCCGTGACCTCACGCCAGATACGCTTGCCGCGCGTCTCGCCGTGGCCGCTTCGGCGGCGCCTGGTAATGCGGGGACTGACCCGGAACTGTGCCCGCCCGAGGGAGCGCTGTGGTGGAGCGCGGGATCGCCTCGCGTTCCCCGTAGCGGCTTTGCCACCGAGGCGCTTCCGGACAGTGCGGCCTTTGTCGGCATGCTCGACGCGGGCGCCGCGGTGTCACCAGCAGATCTTCGGGAGCCTTGACGATGAGCGCTGTGCCCATCACCGCCGGGATTGCCAGTGCCGCTCGGTTTCGCTCCTGCGCGGCAACCCATGTCGGCACCGTCAGAACCCGAAACGAGGACAATTTCGTCAACCGGCCCGACCTCGGCATCTGGGCCGTGGCCGACGGCGCCGGCGGGCACGAAGCGGGCGATGTCGCGGCCCGGATCGTCACCGAAGCCTTGTGCGAGGTGCCGAGCGGGCTCAGCGCGGCCGAACTGCTGGCAGAAGTGCGCCTGCGGATCGCCCAGGCGCACGACAATATTCGTGCCGAAGCGGCGCGGCGCGGCGAACACGCCATTCTCGCCACGACAATCGTCGTCGTGCTCGCGCACCGCAATCACTTCGCCTGCCTCTGGGCCGGCGATTCCCGCACTTACCTGTTGCGTGACGGGCGGCTCACCCAGGTCACCCACGACCACAGCCTCGTTCAGGAGCTGGTCGACGCCGGCGCCCTGACCCCTGCGGAGGCCCTGTCGCACCCCCGCGCCAATGTCATAACCCGCGCCGTCGGGGCGGATTTCTCAACCCTCGAACTCGACAAGATCAGCGACCGGTTGCGCCTCGGCGACCGGTTCCTCTTGTGCAGCGATGGTGTCTCGAAGATCGTGCCGGAGGCCGAAATCGCCCGGCTGCTGGCGGCGAATGAACCCTCGCCGGCCGAGCGCCTGATCGCCGCCGCGCTCGACCGCCAGGCCGACGACAACATTACCGCGGTGACGATCGAGGTGTTCGGCGATCCGCCCGCGAGGGCGGAGAACACGATCCGCAAGGTGCTCTGAGCCGGTTTGACACCGCGGACGAGGAGCAGGCCGCTGACCGCCCTCGGCCGTCACGGCAACGGCGCGCGGGCAATGGCGGCGAGCCTCTTGGCGACCAGATCGAGCGAGCCGCCGCCGTACCGGTAGAACAGCGCCGCCGGGCTCATCGCCACGCTGATCCCCAAGAACGGGGCCCAGCGCAGGAACTGATCGGACGTGCGGTTGCGGTTCGCCAGGACATAGTAGGCCAGCGGCTGCACATCCTCGACGGTGCAGCCCGGTTCGTGGTTGCCGCTGAGGGTTGCCATGACGCTCAGCGGGAAAAGCGCGAAGCCGTTGTAATAGATTGCGCGATCGCCTCTGCGATCCTCGAGCGGCAGGGAACCTCGCGGCGTCAGGCCGGCGGTGGCCGCCCGGCAGATGGCGATCGCCCGCGCCGCTAATCGGGCCTCGCCGGTAAGCCGGGCGATGGCCATGTCGACGAGACCGGACCAGTACAACAGGTTGTTGCTCAGCCGGTCTTGCGCGGCATCCTGGTCGACCGCAACGGCAAGGCGACGGAAGTAGGGCTGCAGGACGGCACGGTCGCCCTTCGACGCCAGGTCCCAGACCTTGAGGGCGGTCAGCGCCATGGCGGCAACAGAAAACCGCCGCTCGGTGCGCGCCTGCCTGTCGGAGGTCGGTTCTCCCAGCAGCGCGCCGGCCTGGGCCCAAGCCGCCAACCAGACGAGCGTGCACCGTCCGGCCGCCTGATCGCCGCGCAGGAACGCATCGCTGCTGCGGCCGATCTGCCCGAGGTAGCGGTCGATCGGCGCCATCGCCTGTCGATTGGCGGCAAACAATACCGGGTCGCGAACCGAACGCCGCGCATCCGTGTAGAAGGCGATGCCCGGAACCTCGACCACCGCTGCCGGCGGCACCGGGCACGCCGCAACGGGCGAATGCACGAGGCCGATCAACGCAGCGGCTACTATCGTTCGCGCCGAACGGTTCCGCGGTGCGGCCACTATAGATCCCCGGAAATGCCCACGACGTTCGACGTCCCCATCATGCCGGTTACGTCGCCGTTGTCGAATGTCGTTTCCGCGCCGCCATCGGATATTACGGAGCGGGCTGCAGGTTCCCGGCCCTCAGTCGACTCCCAAGGTGGCATCCGCGTTCCCCACCCCCCAATCTTTGAGTATCTGGCGCATGTTTATGTAGGCCTCCTGGACGTCGAGCATAACGTCACGGGACAGATCGCCGTTTCGCCATCTATTGAATTTGGCGAGATCGGCGCCGGCCGCCAGAAACAAGATCAGATCTTGCGCGGCATCGTCGTCGTGGTTCAATTTCGCCAGCTCCGCACTGGCGGCAAACGACGGGGCCCCTTGAACGGACGATGTCACCCCGTCGAGCCCCGCCCCCGAGCGCGGAAAGACCAGGAACAGATGATCGTTTTCTTCGTTGCCGCCGAGCCGGCTGAGCAAATGTGCGGAGACCTCACCGGCCTTGTTGCCGCCGCCAGAAGTCCGCCAATATGAAACCGGAGATCTTGCCGGTGATCGGGTGCAACGCTAGCCCGAAATCGCCTTGTCGGGCACCTGCTTGCCGCCCCATCCATCCGTTATAGGCTTGATAAGGGACTGCCGTAGCGTCGAAAAAACGCCGCGGGTCGGTCTCGGGAAAGCTCGCGTCGCGCGGCACCGACGTGGTCGAGACAAAAAACCCGGGGGCCAGCATGGCCAAGTCCTGAATGACCGGGAAGAAGCTCTCCTCGTTCGGACCCAGCGGCACGTTGAGGGCGTTGCCGTTGCGGTCATAAATGACCTTGCGCCGCGCGCCGAGACCGGGCCGCATATCGAGGCTGGGAACGTTGACCTGGACCAAGGTCGCAGGCCTCCGCGGATCGGCATTGGGAATTAGGGTCGGAAGCTTTGTCGTCTGGCTCGGCTGCATCGCGGTCAATCCGACCCAGGCAAAATCCGCGCCGGGCTGATAAAGTTTCGGCGGATCGGAGGTCGCGTTCCCGAGATAATCCAGCGCGGCGCGCGGATTGGCGTAGTCCGGCCGCGTACGGGGAAGGCGAATTGCGATGTCGCGCTGCAGCTGGGTGTCCGGGTTGCTGACGGCATTGACCGTTTGGCCGAAGGCGTCACCGGGGTTGCGCGATGCGTAGCAGCGCGGCGCGCCGTCGAAATCCTCCTCCAGCTTGCATCGATAGGCGAAAGCTTTGAAGCCGCTGTCCCGGTGCTCGATCCAGGTCACCGACACCCCGCCTATGTGGTCGGTCGTATTCCATAAAAAGCGACAGATCAATTCGCCGGCCATTTACGGCCCTCCCATGTCGCCATCGCACGCGCCTGCGTCCCGCCACCATGGTTCCGCGGTCGAGTTCGTCCGCCGGATCGCGCTGGCCTGCCCGAAGGTCGTCGCGTGCTTGGCAGCCGTGAAGCGTCGGTCAGATCGTCTTCATCAGGGTCAGATCGTACCCGACGGTCTCGGGGCTTCCGCTGATGCTCGGCTCGAACGCGGTGAAGCTCTCGGTGATCTTGGTGAAGTTCAACGATAGCGACTCCATCGGCATGCCGCCGCTGCTCAGCGAATAGTGGCTCAGCCCGGCATTCTCCAGCTTATAGGTCAGAAACCTCTCGACCTTGCCTTTGGCCGTTGTGGTGAACTTGATCTCGACCTTGTCGTCGAGCTTGCCGGCGACCGCGTCCAGGAACAGTTTGGGGCTCGCGACATCCCCCTGCTTGGTTATGCTGACCGCGCTGAGCAAGGGTTCGCTGTGCTCGCGCGAGATCGAACCCGACCCCGATCTTCAACCTGGGTTGTCAGCATAGGCCAGTCCTAGAACTGCGCCGGGTGCTGGTAATTTCCGGCATATTTTCCGGTATACACTTCGATCGGCGTCAGATTGCCTCGCGGGACGCCATAGTCCAACGGGCGCAGCGCCGGAACGTAAGTCTTGGCCCAACTCAGCAGGTCCTGCAATCCCTTCTGGATTGTATTCGCGTGCCAATACGGGGAATATACATCAGGGTCATCATTGACGGTTGGGTCCTCGCGAGGATCGTAATCCGGATTCTGGGGATCCTGGATCTCCCTTGCTGCATTGTAAAGCTTAGGATCGGGCGCCGCTAGCGCTTGCCAGGTACTTGGTGACAAAGGTGTCGCCAGATAACGAAGTCGAGACAAGACGGCGTTGGTCATCACATACCAATCGTTTTCGTTGTCGGGCGGCCGAAGGGTCGGCACCTTCGCACCGTCAACAGTTTCGTAATCGCCCTCCAATATATTTTCCACAATCCACAGCGCCCAAATCTCTCGTTCCATCAGAATTTTCATGCTCGACTTCACATCCGGGGGGTCGTTTCCGTAATATAACCAATCCTTGGCCCAATCCGCTCTCCGGGCGTTCAACTCCTTGTTGATCATGGCCGCGCCTGCCTGGTAGCGTTGATCGTCGGCATTCGGGCCGTCGAGATCTTTAAGTTTCGGCTGGTCCTTATACAGTTTGTCTACCAGCCCCTGCCCTACCGCAATGGCGTCATTTTCAATATCATCGGCGATGCTCCGGATCTGCCCCTGGCCAAATTGCTGCTGATCGTATAGCGTCTTCTTCAGGCCCGTTCGAAAAGATTGCCAATCATTCGAGTTCTGCACGAATTTTGTGTCCGGCGGCTTGAACGGATGGGGGGAAGTTTTAAGCGGTTTTCGGACCAGATCGGCGATAAACCCCGCCCCTAGCTTGCCGATGTCTCCGATGACTTGGTTGGCGACCGGACTTGGTGAGGGTTCTGTTCCGAAGGGAACTCCGCTAATTTCTGTGACTTCTGTTTTCCAGACAACTCCAGCTAATCTTTTCCCCCAGTCAAGATTTCTTTCGGCCACCAGGCGGGATTCGGTCGTTAATTTTGGGGCCCATTTGATTTTAATGGCTGCGGATAACCACGATACGGCCGGGATGGCGATCAGGTCCAAGACAAACATGGCCTGCGCCATCGCAGCCGCTTTCGCCGCTTCAATTTCCGCATGCGCCTCTTGCAGCGTATCCACTTGCGACTTGGACACATTTTCGACCATGTCGGCAATATTATCAATGTACAGTTTCCAGGCTTCAATCTGGTCCATGTACTCCCAGGTGAGGTTCTGAGTATACATTTTGTAAAGGTGCTCCTTGAGAGCGAACGCGAGAATGTCCATTGTCTTTTCCTCCTGCGCTAACGCTGAAAGATTGACCTTCGGTGTGATCCGCAACGCTGCCCGGCGCGGGTTTGGCAGCAGCCGCCGATCTTCACCGGTCGCGAGCGCCCCGCCCCTCGCGGAGAGCCTTCCGACGGCAATCCGCTCAGAACGACTTCATCTGGGTCAAATCGTAGCCGACCGACTCGGGCCCACCGCCGCGGGCCGGGTCCATGGCCGTATAGGTCTCGGTGATCTTGGTGAAGTTCAGCGCCAGCGACTCCATCGGCATTGTCGCCGCCGCTGCTCAGCGAGTAATGACTAAGACCGGTGTTTTCCAGCTTGTAAGTGAGAAAGGTTTCGACTTTTGCCTTGATCGTTGTGGTGAATTTTATGGTCACGTCATTATTCAATTGGCCGGCGACCGCGTCGAGGAAGAGCTTGGGTGTCGCAGCATCGGTGAGCTTGGTGAGGGTCACCTCGCTCAGGCTCGGTTCGCTGTGCTCACGCCCGTGCATGGAGCGCGCCGCGCTCCCGATGGCGCGGCTGACCCCCCATTGGAAAGAGCGCAGCTCGATCCAATCCTTGAAGCCGTCGGTGGTGACCGAACCCTTGATGCTGCCATATTTCATGTAGAGGGCCATGGAAACCTCCGCTTAGTCGGATGTCGGAAACGTTCTTACTCAATACGATAGCAAAACGCCGCCCGAGGGGTCTATCCCGGCCCATACCCGATCGATCGGGCGTCCCTCGCCGAGCCGCGCCAGCACTTCGGCCGAGAGCTCAGGCAGCAGCGTGCGCGACAGGATCTTCTCGATGTTGCGCGCGCCGGAGGAGGTTTCGGTGCAGCGCGCGGCGATCGTCTCGATCAGCGCCGGGTCGTACTCGAACCCCGCGCGATAGGATTCGCGCAATCGCTGCCCGACGCGGTCGAGCTGCAATTCGACGATCTGCCGCATCACCTCATCCGACAGCGGCAGGTAGGGCACCAGCGTCACCCGTCCGAGAAACGCCGCCTTGAAGCTTTTCATCAGCTCCGGCATCAAAGCCTCACCCAAGGCGGCCGGCTCCGGCGCGGTTTCGGGGTCGGCATACAACTTGTCGATCAGCTCGTACCCGGCATTTGAGGTCATGATGATGACGGTGTTCTTGAAGTCGATGTCGCGGCCTTCGCCGTCTTTCATCATGCCCTTGTCGAACACCTGGAAGAACACGTCCTGAACGCCCGGATGTGCCTTTTCCATTTCGTCAAGCAGAATGACCGAATAGGGCCGTCGCCGTACCGCCTCGGTCAGGATCCCGCCCTCGCCATAGCCGACATAGCCCGGAGGGCTGCCCATCAACAGGCTGACTTTGTGCTCCTCCTTGAATTCGCTCATGTTGAGGACGGTCAAATTCTGTTCGCCGCCGTACAGCAACTCCGCGAGCGTCAGCGCGGTTTCGGTCTTGCCGGTGCCCGACGGGCCGACCATCAGGAACACCCCGATCGGCTTCCTCGGGTCGGTCAATTTGGCGCGCGAGGTTTGGATCGCCTCGGCGACCGCCTGCAGCGCGTGCGCCTGGCCGACGACCCGCGCGCGCCATCGCCTCCTGCAAATGCAGCACCGTGCGGATTTCGTCGGACTGCATGCGCCCGGCCGGGATGCCGGTCCAGCTCTCGACGATTGCCGCCATCGCCTGGCCGTCGACCACCGGGAAGATCAGCGGCTCTTCGCCTTGCAGATCGCGCAGCTCGGCGGTGAGCCCGACGAGCCGGGCCTTCGCCGATCCCTGGTCGGTGTCAGCCGGCGCGGTCTCGATCGCGTTGCGCGCTTCGGCGATCTCGCCGGCCAGCTTCTTTTCCTCCTCCCAACGTTTGCGTCAGCCCGTCGAACTCTGCCGTCGGCCTGAGCCCGCTCCTCGGCAAGTTCGGCCAGACGCGCCGCATGATCGACACCGGTCGCCATCTCGCGATGGAGCATCGCTGCTTCGGTGTCGATCAGCGCGATGCGGCGCTCGCGATCCTCGATCGCCGGCGGCACCGCGGCCTGGCTCATCGCCACCCGGGCGCACGCGGTGTCGATCAGCGACACCGCCTTGTCGGGCAGCTGGCGGCTCGGGATGAATCGGGCCGAGAGCCGCACCGCCTCGCCGACCGCTTCGTCGAGGATGCGCACGTCATGATGCGCTTCGAGCGTCGCGACCAGGCCGCGCATCATCGCGATCGCGGTCGCCTCGCTCGGCTCCTCGACCTTGACCACCTGGAACCGCCGCGTCAGCGCCGCGTCCTTTTCGAAATACTTCTTGTATTCCGCCCAGGTGGTGGCGGCGATCGTGCGCAACTCGCCGCGCGCCAACGCCGGCTTCAAGCAGGTTTGCCGCGTCGCCCTGCCCGGCGGCCCCGCCGGCACCGATCAGCGTATGCGCCTCGTCGATAAACAGGATGATCGGACGAGGGCTCGCCTTGACTTCCTCGATGACCGATTTGAGGCGGTTCTCGAACTCGCCGCGGACCCCGGCGCCGGCCTGCAGCAGGCCGAGATCGAGGGTACGCACCGTCACCGCGCGCAACGCCGGCGGCACGTCGCCCTCGGCGATGCGCATTGCGAAACCCTCGACGACCGCGGTTTTGCCCACCCCGGCTTCGCCGGTCAGGATCGGGTTGTTCTGCCGGCGCCGCGTCAGGATATCGATGACCTGGCGGATCTCGCTGTCGCGACCGAGCACCGGATCGATTTGGCCGGTCCGCGCCATCTCGGTCAGATCCATGGTGAACCTGCGCCAGCGCACCGGATCCGGCCGGCGCCGCAGGCGTGCTCGGCGCCCGCTGTCCCGGGCGGACCCTCGCTCAACCCCGTCGCGCTTGCAGCCTCGCCGCTGCCGGCGGTGATCGCGACGAAATCCCGCTTGAGCGTGTCGGCGGGGATGCGCAGCAGCTGCCCCGACGCATCGCGCGCCCGGCGCGCCAACGTATCATCGGCCAGGAGTGCCCACAGCAGATGCCCCGAGCGCAGGCGTGCCGCGCCCTGCTCGATCGAGGCGAAGAGCCACGCCTGTTTTGCACACTCGACGATTTCCGGTGAGAGGCTGGGAGCCCGCGCATTGCCGGTCTGCATCCGGTCCATCGCGCGGTTGAGGTCGGTGCGCAGTCGCGCCTCATCGACCTCGAAATGGCGCAGGATAGCCGGCACATCCCCGTCGGCAATGTCGATGCAGCTTGGTGAGCCAGTGCTCGATCTCGACGTTGTAATGGGTACGGGACAGGGTGAGCCCGGCGGCCGCCTCAAGCGCGCTGCGACAGGGTTCGTTAAGACGGCCGACCAGCGATTTCAGATCGATCGTGGCCATAATCGCTTCCCGGCATCGGGAGCCGCTGAACGGCACGAGGCGGCAGTCCGCAATCCGCACCACCAAGGTATTTATCAGCGCCGGGCGCTGTCCAGAAATAATTGAATGTAAGCGAGCGGTCGGGGCCAGTTCGACCACGACCCGCCCGCGAGGAACGGCCGCAGCAACTGCGAGTCGTCCAGCATGCCGAGCAAGGTGACAGCCATGGCTAGGCCCGGCGCAGATCCTGCCAGGCGCGACGCTCAGCGGCATAAGCGACCTGGAAGCTCATGCCAGCCCCTGGCGCTGGTCCAAGAGCTTGCCGTACTCAATTCGCATCCATCGGCTTCGCGGCGACCGGGCGCAGGCCCAGTTCGCGCAGATCGAGCCGCAAACGGTTCTCGAGCGCCAGCCGGAGCCGTGCGGCACGGCCACTCAGCTCCTCACCGTGGGCGGTGATCGAGGCGTCGCAGATCCCATTCATTTGAGACGACGCGAGCGATCAACACCATCTCGGTGTAACTCGGCGCACGGCCGAGGTGCGAGGTTAGCTCTCGGGTCCGATCGGTCGTGAAGTGCTGCCTCGAGCGCGCGTTGAAAATTTTCGAGGCGCACAGGCGTCGCTCGGCTTGCATCGGCGCTTTCCGGCGCGGCTTGGAGGCGCCGTGTTCATAACGATCTGCGCTCGTTCAGGACATTGAGCCAGTCAGTGCCAGCGATCGGCCGCAAGTGCACCGGGACGACGAGATCCCGATCTTTGCAACCGAGGCGCATTTGGCGCAGACTTCGCAGGATGCTTAGCGAGGGCCAGCGCTGCTTTCTCGACCATGGCCGCGTCGGGCACCTCGCCACCGCCGACGCGAAGGCGGCGCCGCATCTGATCCCGGTGTGCTACGCGGCCGCCGCCGACACGCTCTACATCACCGTCGACGAGAAGCCGAAGCGGCAGGACATTCCCTTAAAGCGGGTGCGCAACATCCTCGACAACCCGCAGGCCGCGTTTGTCGTCGACCGCTATGACGAAGACTGGCGCCGGCTCGGCTGGGTCATGCTGCGCGGCCCCGCCGAGATCCTCGACGCCGGCCCCGAACACGACCGCGCCCAGGCCCTCATTGTCGCGCGCTATCCGCAGCTGCGCGCGATGCACATCGCCGAGCTTCCGGTCATTGCGCTGCGCATTGCCCGGGCGAGCGATTGGGGCGATCTGTCGGTTGCCTGACGCCGCCCTGCCTCTCCGCGATCCGGTCGAATGGCTCTCCATCCGACGCGGCTCCTGCTATCATGATCGCGAGAGGAAGGTGCTGGTATGAGCACTCGGCACTACGCTGTCATCGACCCCGCGACCGGCAAGCTCGACCGCTCGATCTTCAGTGAGCAGCAGGTCTACGACGACGAGATGGAGCGGATCTTCGGGCGCGCCTGGCTGATGATCGGGCACGAGAGCCTGGTGCCCGCGCCCGATGATTTCTTCCACACCTACATGGGCGAAGACCCGGTGATCCTGACCCGCGACGCTGCGGGCCGGCTCCACGCGCTATTGAACATGTGCCGCCACCGCGGCAACCGGGTGTGCCGCGTCGATGACGGCAACGCCAAGCGTTTCATGTGTACGTATCACGGCTGGACCTATCGCAACGACGGCGCCCTCGATCACGTCCCCGGCGAGACCGAAGCCTATTACGACGCGCTCGACCGGAAATCTCTCGGCCTCGTCGAGGCACGGGTCGAGACTTACGCAGACATCATCTTCGCGACCTGGGCCAAGGACGCCCCGAGCCTGGAGGCCTATCTGGGCGATGCGCGCTGGTATCTCGACACCGTGTTCAACCGGCGCGACGGCGGGATGCAGGCGTTGGGGCCAATGAAATGGCTTGAGCCGGTCAACTGGAAGACGCTCGTCGACAACTGCTCGGACAACTACCACGTCCCCACCAGCCATCTCTTCGTCCGCCCGGGTCCAGACCCGCTTTCTCGGCCGCCCGCTCCTGTCGCACGAGGACCAGTTTCAGAGCCCCCACAAGCACGCCTTCGTCAACGGGCACGGGATCACCTTTCGCGACGCCGACGACAACATGCCGCGCTACATGCACGGCGTGTCGAGCGAGACGATGCGTCTCTTCGAGGACTATCACCGCGCGACGATGCCCGAGGTCGAGCGCCGGCTCGGCGCGGTGCGGGCGCGCCGGGTGCAGCTCGGCAACCATTCGATCTTCCCGAACGGGGTTTTGGGGCTGCGCCTCGCCCTGCCGCGCGGCCCCTTGAAAACCGAGTTCTGGCACTTCGTCCTCCTCGACCGCGATGCTCCGGAGGAATTGAAGCGGGTCATTCGCATCGGCAGCCAGGCCAATAACGGCGCCGCCGGGATGTTCGAGCAGGACGACGTCGACAACTGGCGCCAGGTAACGCTTGCGAGCACGAGCCGCCTCGGCCGCGAACACGCCCAAGACCTGTCGATGGGCGTCGGCCACGCCGGGCCCCATCCCGACTATCCCGGGCTCGTCTCCGAGCGCTACATCTCCGAGAACAACCAGCGCCTCTTCTATCGGCGCTGGGAAGAATTCATGAATGCGACAAGTTGGGCCGACATCCCGCTCGCGCCCGTCACCGCCCGGTTCGACGGCACCGCGACGATGCAGGGTTAGGTACGGGTGCTATGCGCATCGTTAACGGGCCTCCCCCTAGATGGGGGAGGGTTGGGAGGGGGTGATGCTCCGGTGAAAAAGCAGCCGATCAACGGCGCCTTCCATCGCGCCCGCGTGCTGCGCCGGAACCTGACCGAAGCGGAAAAACGGCTGTGGCAGATCCTGCGCTCCGAGCAAACGGAAGGGCGTAAGTTCCGCCGTCAAGTGCCGATCGGCCGCTTCATCGCCGACTTTGTCTGCCACAAGGCCCGGCTGATCGTCGAAATCGACGGCGGCCAGCACGATCGCTCATCGCCAAGGGAGGCGGAGCGGAGCCTCTTCATGCGCAACGAGGGCTATCGAATTTTGCGGTTTTGGAACAACGAGGTCCTGGCGAACCTCGACGGTGTGCATCGAATAATCGTCGATGCGTTACACCGGATCACCCCCACCCAAACCCTCCCCCATCGAGGGGGAGGGCTCATCGAAACCACACAGGATAAGCCCCTCCCCCTCGATGGGGGAGGGTTGGGGAGGGGGTGATGCTGTCCGCGGGGCTCGGCGTCACGGGCCGAAGGTAACGGAGCGCCCGGTATGAAATCGCAAGAGGCGCTGTGGTTCGAGCTGATGCAATTCTACATCCGCGAAGCGTGGCTCCTCGACGAGCGCAAGCTCAAGGAGTGGCTCGATCTTTTTACCGACGACATCCTCTACTTCATGCCGCGGCGCAAGAACGTGCATCGCCGGGAGTTGCAGCGCGAATTGACCCCGCTCGGCGACCTTGCGATCCTCGAAGAGGACAAGCGCTATCTCGAGATGCGCGTCGCCCGGCTCGACAGCGGCATGGCCTGGGCCGAGGACCCCCCCTCGCGCACCCGGCATCTGATCGGCAACCTCGAAGCCAGGCCCCTGGAGAACGGCGAAGTCGAGGCCCGGACCGCGTTCCTGGTCTACCGCTCGCACCTCGAAACCGACCATCAGCTGCTCTCCGGCTGCCGCGAGGATGTGCTACGCCAGGTGGAAGGCGCGTGGAAGGTCGCCCGCCGCACGATCGTCCTCGACGCCAACGTCCTCCTCGACAAGAACCTCAGCGTATTTTTGTAGGCCCGTCCCCCTCAGTACCCCTTGAGGAACGCCAGCACCTGGGCGGTCCATTCGCCGGGCTTCTCGAAGGGGGGCCAGTGGCCGCGATTATTGAGGAGGACGAGGCGGGAGTCGTCGATGTGGTTGAGGATCGCGATACTGACCTCGAAAGCGACCATCCGGTCGTAGCGCCCGTGGATGAGGAGGACCGGCGCCTTGATGCCGGCGAGGTCGGGGGTGTAGTCGTGGGGCAGGCTGACCGATTGCGCTCGCGCCGCCAAAAACTCGGGCGACCAGGTGTGCGCGCGGTGGATGTAGTCGACGAGTTCATCGGTGACGAACTTCTCGTCGTCGATGTGGACGCGCAGGTAGCGCCGGATGTTTTCGGGGCTCGGGTCGGCGATCGCCTGCTGGGTGGCGCGGCTGCCCTCCGAGGGGCGGTTGGCCAAGAGGTAGCGGTCGCCGCCGGTGCCGATATGCGAGCCGCCCATGACGAACTTGCGGACCCGCTCGGGGTAGGAGATCGCCGCCACCATCGCCGACTGCCCGCCCTGCGAGTTGCCGACCCAATGCGCCTTGTCGATCCCGAGCGCATCCAACAGCGCGACCCCGGTGCGCGCCTGGACCGCGTGCACCCCCTCGCGGTAGACGATTGGCCCCGTTTTGGAAAAATTCGGCATGTCCATGAGGATGCAGCGGAAGTTCTGCGATAGGGCGCCGACAACCTTGTGAAAGGTGATCCACGCGGTGGTGCCGGGGCCGTAGGAGTGTAGGAAGAGCACGGGTTCCCCCGCGCCGACATCGTGGTAGTGCACTTGCATCCCCCCGGCGGCGATCGTTTTGCTGGTGCCGGCTTCGGTCAGGCCATGCGACGCGATGAACGGCATCTCGTCCTCCCTGTGCGCGCCCTTCCACCCATAGCCGAAAATCGGCGCCGATGCGATTGCGGCGGTGGCGGGATCGGGGTCATAGTGGGGCGTCATTCGAAGGGAGGATCGGCGATGCCCGATACACCGGAACTGCGCCCGCTCGGCAGAGGCGCTCGGCACCGAGGCGCTCGGCGTCGATCTGGCCCAGCTCGACGACGAGACCTTTGCCTGGATCGAGCAGGCTTTTGCCGAGCATCCGGTGCTGGTGTTCCGCGACCAGCAGCTCGGCGCCGGCGACATCGCCGCTTTCGGACGCCGGTTCGGTACGCCGCTGAATCCACTCGCTGGTCAGCTACCGCCATCGACGAGCACCCGAAGTGTCGTGGCTGCGCAATGTCGACGAGGAGGGCAACGATCGACTGGTACGGGTCAAGCGCGCCACCGACTGGCACACCAATTCGACCTACGAGGAGGAACTGCCGCTGCTCGCGATGCTGCACGCGCTGGAGATCCCGACGACCAAGGGCGGCACGATGTTCGCCGATCATGTGCGCCGCCTACGACGCGCTGCCGCAAGCGATGAAGGAACGCCTCGCCGGCCTCGTCGGGCTGCACGGCCGCACCGATGGCCCGGCCGGCGCGCGGCTCATACGATCCGAAGAGGGGATGCGCCGGACCGACAAGAAATACGCCGAACAGCCGCGCCCGGCGGTCATCAACCATCCCGTCACCGGCCGCCCGATCCTCTTCGTCAACCCGATGCATGTGCACGGCTTTGACGGGATGGAGCGCGAGGAAGCCTGGGAGCTGATCGAGGAACTCGCCGCGCACGCGACCCAGGACCGCTTCGTCTATTACCACTCCTGGCGGGTCGGCGACCTCGTGATCTGGGACGAGCGGAGGACGATGCATCGGGGCGCCGGCGACTACCACCCCGAGGAACGCCGGGTCATGCTGCGCACGATCGTCTACCCGAATTGACCGAGCCGACGCACTCGGCCCGATCTCACCCCCACCCCGACCCACCCCCATCGAGGGGGCGGGAGTACAGATAACCCTCCCCCTCGATGGGGGCGGGTTGAGGGGGTGTGCCGGCAGCGCGTCAGCCCGTCCGCTCTCCGGCGCCGCTCAGCTCGGCGATTTCGTTCGGGCTGTAGCCCAGTTCGCCGAGCACCGCCCCCGTGTGCTCGCCGAGCGCGGCGACGAAGGGCTGTGCGGCGGCGGTGGCGGCCGAAAACCGGAACGGCGGGTTGAGGACGCGGAAGCTGCCGCCCTGATCCTCTACCTCGGCGAGCGCACGGCGATGCGCCAGCTGCGGGTCGGCCAGCGCCTCCTTGACCGTGCGATAGGGCGAGGAAGGCACCCCGTGGCGATCGAAGATGCGTCTGCACCTCGGCGCTGGTGTGCTGTTTCGACCATGTTTCGAGCTCCTCGATCAGGAGGCCCCAATTGGCGCGGCGGTCCGGGTATTTGGCAAAGCGCGGGTCGCGGGTCCAGTCGGGCCGGCCGGAGGCCGCCGCCAGGTTCTGGAAGCTGCGCTCGCTGGCAATCGACAGGTTGACATAGCCGTCCTTGGTCGCGATCGGCCCGAACACCGGCCGGCCGGAGACGAATGAGCCGGGGAACTGCGCCAGCTGGATCTCGCTCAGGGTGAGGCTCAGCATGCTCTCCAGCATCGAGACATCGATCAGCTGGCCTTCGCCGGTTGCCTGGCGCTGGTAGAGCGCGGTCATGATCGCCCCGAACGCGTAGGTGCCGGTGAGGACGTCGGCGATGTAAATCCCGCAATAGTCGGGCCGGCGCTCGCCGCCCTGATAGGCGAGATGGGCGAGGTCGTAGCCGGAGGCGGCATGGATCACCGGCGCATAGGCCGGCAGCTCTGCCGAGGGCCCGGTCTGCCCGTAGCCCGAGATCGCGCAATAGACGAGGTCGGGCTTCACCGCCTTCAGCGCCGGATAATCGAGGCCGAAGCGCTGCATGACGCCGGGGCGGAAATTCTCGACCACCACATCGGCGCTGGCGACGAGGCGGCGGGCGGCGCCGACCGCCGCGGGCCGCTTCAGGTCGAGAACGACGCTCTTCTTGCCGGTGTTGAGCTGGCCGAACGAGGTGCTGGCGCCGTCGCGCAACGGCGGGCGGGCGCGCATCATGTCGCCCTCGGGCGCCTCGACCTTGATCACCTCGGCGCCGAGATCGGCGAGCAGGCGGGTGCAGTGCGGCCCGGCGATCGTCGTCGTGAAATCGACGACGCGCAGCCGGTCGAAGGCGCTCGTCATGTCCGCTCTCCCGCCCCGCTCCGTGGTCTCAATGCGCCAGGATCTGGCTGAGGAACAGCCGGGTGCGCTCGCTCTTCGGGCTGGCGAAAAATTCCTTCGGCGACCCGCGCTCGACGATCTCGCCGCGGTCCATGAACACCATCGTGTCGGCGACGGTGCGGGCGAACCCCATCTCGTGGGTGACGCACACCATCGTCATCCCCTCTTGCGCCAGCTCGACCATCACATCGAGCACCTCCTTGATCATCTCGGGGTCGAGCGCCGAGGTCGGCTCGTCGAACAGCATGATCTCGGGCTTCATGCACAAGCGAGCGCGCGATCGCGACGCGCTGCTGCTGACCGCCCGAGAGCTGGCCCGGGTATTTGTCGGCCTGCTCGGGGATGCGCACCCGCTTCGAGATAATACCGCGCGGTCTCCTCGGCCTCCTGCTTCGGCATCTTGCGCACCCAGATCGGCGCCAGCGTCAGGTTTTGCACCACCGTCAGATGCGGGAACAGGTTGAACTGCTGGAACACCATGCCGACCTCGCGGCGGATCGCCTCGACGTTTTTCAGATCGGAGGTCAGCTCGATCCCGGCGACGATGATCTGGCCCTGCTGATGCTCCTCCAGGCGGTTGATGCAGCGGATCATCGTCGATTTGCCCGAGCCCGAGGGGCCGCAGACGACGACGCGCTCGCCGCGCCTGACTTCGAGGTTGATGTCGGTCAAGACGCGGAAGTCGCCGAACCATTTGTGGACATGGCGCATCTCGATCATTGGCGTGCCGATGTCCGGTGCTTCGGTCTCCGCCATCAGCGGGCTCCGCCAGGGTTACCGCGCGCCGCGGATCTCGGCGATCTGGCGCTCGACCTCGCGCCGCAAATCTTCCGCGGCGCGGACCGGCCCGGGCGATGGCGCGCGACAGGGACGGGATGACCCGCGAAAAGTGCACCCCGAAATCGCGGCGCACATCGCCGATCGTCGCGCCCTGGGCGCCGATCCCCGGAACCAGCAGCAGCGAGTTCGGCAGGCGAGCGGCGAGATCGGCGGCCTCACGCCCCAGCGTCGCCCCGACGACCGCGCCGATCAGACCGAGCTCGCCCTCGCCATCGGCGGCGTTCTGCGCGGTAATCTGGTCGGCCAGGTGCTCGGCCACCGAGCGGCCATCCGGCATCCTCGCCCGCTGCAGCTCGGTTCCTTCGGGATTGGACGACCGCACCACGACAAACACCCCGGCGGCCTCGCGGCGCGCGCGTTCGACGATCGGCGCCAGCGAGCCAAGGCCGAGATAGGCGCTCAGCGTCATGGCGTCGCCGCCAAACGGGCTGTGCGGCCCCGAGAAGGCCTCGCCGTAAGCCGCCGCCGTCGAGTCGATGTCGCCCCGCTTGGCGTCGATGATGACGAGCGCGCCATGGCTCTGCGCCGCTTCGACGGTGCGGCGCAGCACCGCCATTCCCGCCGGCCCGTGCCGCTCGAAAAAGGCGGCCTGCGGCTTGACGCAAGCGACGAGCGGCGCGCAGATCTCGACCATGCGCTCGCAAAACGACCAGCAACCCCTGCGCGTCATCGGCCAATCCCCAGCCCTTCAGCATATCGGCCGAGGGATCGATCCCGACGCACAGCGGCGAGCGCTCTGCGGCGAGCGCGACAAATCGCTTTTGGAACGGGACCGTCATCGCGCTTGTCGTATAACAGAGCGCGGCTTGAGGAGAACAGCCATGGCGAAACAGCAGATCCGGTCCGACAGACTGCGCCCAGCCGAGCGGGGTCTTTTCGCACGCGACCGCGATCGAGGCGAAGGGCCGGCTCGTCTTCATCTCCGGCATGACCGCGCGCGGCCGACGGCACGATGGCCGGGGTCGGCGACATCGAGGCGCAGACCCGCCAGGTCTGCGAGAACCTCAAGGCCGCGGTCGAGGCGGCCGGCGGCACGATGGACGACATCTGCCGGGTCGACGTCTACGTCCGCAACATGGAGCAGTTCGCCGCGATCCACAAAGTGCGCCGCGGAATACTTCAAGGAGCCGCTGCCAGCCTCGACGATGGTCGAGGTCTGCAAGTTCACCTCGCCCGACGCCCTGATCGAGATCAGCGCGATCGCCGTCATTCCCGATTGAGGTCGCACGCGTAGGATGGGTTGTGCGTCGCGCAGCCCATCCTGCCGGCTAGGACAAGGACGACACTCATGGAAATGACTGGCGAGCGCCGCATCCCCGCCCCGCGCCAGCGCGTCTGGGAGCGGCTCAACGACCCCGAGACCCTGAAGCAGTGCATTCCCGGCTGCGAGACCATCGAAAAGGTCTCCGACACCGAGTTCACCGCCAAGCTCGTCGCCAAGGTCGGGCCGGTCAAGGCGAGCTTCTCCGGCAAGGTCACGCTGTCCGACCTCGACCCGCCCGCGGGCTACACGATCACCGGCGAGGGCACCGGCGGGGTCGCCGGCTTCGCCAAGGGTAGTGCCACGGTCGCGCTCGAGGAGGAGGGCGGCGAGACGGTGCTGCGCTACG
>CAVTGB010000002.1:0-34640 GCA_963734125.1 uncultured Alphaproteobacteria bacterium | reverse complement strand
GATTCGCGGCTTCGGTCGGTCTCGCACCACGCTCGGCGGCGCCTAAGCGCCGCTGAGAGTGGTTTTTTTGCGCGTGGAATCCGCCTGCCAGCAGGCTAAGGCTGGCGCAGCGCCAATTCGTCGCCGATCGCGATCTCGCCGCCCGCGATCACCTCGGCGTAAATGCCCATCAAATTGTGCCCGAAGCCGCGCTGCAAGGCGCCGACGATATCGAGGTCGCGCGCGGCCGTCGCCGGGTTGACCTCGGTCGCAGCGCAGCGGGTGATCGCGGCAATCACCCGCAGGCGCGCGCCGCCCAGCGTGATCTCGGAACCGATCCAGCCGAGTTCGCTCCACGCCGGCTCCCCTTCGAGATAGGTATTGGCGCGGAAGCGCAGCGGATCGACCGGCGCCTCGACGACCGCCTCGAGCGCAGCGATGCTGGCAAGGTTGATCAGCGAGACGTATTGGTCGCTCGTCGCGTTGGGTTTCCTGCGCGCATCGGCAAAGGCGTGGCCGGGGGCCTCGACGATTCGCAGCGGACCCTCGATGCCCGGCCCGAGAAACTCCGCGAGAAACTCGCTGACGACCCGGCACCCCTCGGGTTCGGTGAGGCGCGCCCGCAGGGCGAGGCTGCCCATCCGCTCGATGGTCAGCGCGCCGCTGGAGGCGTCGAAGCTGGTACTCAGCTGCGCCAGCTTTTCGTCGCGCATCAGCATGACAAAGTGGGTCTTCGACAACCATTCCGGGCGCGTTGGATCAAAGCGGGTCGCCGGCAGCGCGATCGCGAAGCGGCGGTCCTGCGGCAGGCATTCGCCAGGCGCGAGCGCCACCCGCTCTAGAGGCTCGGCGCTCAAGCCCTTGACCGGGTAGCGGTAGAGCGCGGCAATCCGCATAGCCATTCACCTGCCTCCGGCACCTTGGCCGGGCGCGCGCATCGCGCCCGTCGTTGGCAATCTGCTCCGCGGCGGTTATACCTGATTGCCGTTCGCGCGCGAACCTGCCTGGGAGAGCACTCTCACGCGACGGACTGGCGATGCAACAGGGGATTGCAGAATGACCACGCAACCGCTTAGCGGGCTCGATGCGAAAACCGGCGACGGACAACCTCGATCGAGGACGGTCGCGCGGCTGTTGCGGTGCCTCAAGGTCGCCGGGGTTTGTGTCGGGCTCATGGCTGCCTCGATCGGGGGGTACTGGGGGATTCTCCAATACGAGGGCAATCTTCACACGGTTCGCGCGGGGGTCCTTTACCGTTCGGCGCAATTGAGCGGCAACGAGATCAAGGCCGCCGTCGGGGAATACGGGATCAGATCGGTGCTAAATCTGCGCGGCGCGCATAAGGGGGAGGCCTGGTACGACAACGAGATGGCAGCCTCAGGCGCGCTGGGCCTCACGCATTTCGATTACCCGATATCGGCGAAGCGCTTTGTGACAAATCAGCAGATCGAGGAGATTCTCGACATCGTGCGCAAGGCGCCAAAGCCGCTCTTGATCCATTGCAAAGCGGGGGCGGACCGGTCGGGCCTCGTCGCGGCCCTCTATCGCTATAGCGACACCGGGGCGAGCGCTGCGCAAGCGGACGAGGAGCTGTCGCTGGTCTACGGCCACTTCCCCTACCTGATGAGCCAGTCCGTTGCGATGGACAACAGCTTTTGGGCGTTCGTCCGCGGAGCGCCCCAAGCCGCGGCCAGATAGCGGCGCCCTCCGGTCGCTGCTTTCAGTCCTGGCGAAAGCGCTTTTTGTGCCCGGTAAGGCCTTGCCGGGGTAAATAAACCCCTTTTGTCGGGTCCTCGATGACCGTGCCCATCACCCACGCTTTCCGATGATGCTTTGCGAGTATGGAGAGCACCGAAGCGACATCGGTTTCGCTGACCACGACGCAAAATCCCACCCCCATATTGTACACTTCAAACATTTCAGCGGTGCTGACGTCGCCGTACTGTTGAATCATGTTAAATATTTCCGGCGCCGGTGGCATCTCGTCGATCAAAAACCCCAGGCGCGGGTTGTCGACGCGACTTAAATTGAGGAGTCCGTCACTCGTGATATGCGCCAGTGCCTTGACGCTCGGGACCTCCCGTAGAATTTCCATGACCTCGCGAACGTAAATGAGGGTCGGGCGGAGCAACTCGTCGCCAAGCGTGGCATCGGTCCCGGGAACCGGATGATCCAACGGGAGCGGGTCGGTTTGCTTGAAGAACGCCTTGCGCGCGAGTGTAAGCCCATTGCTGTGAATGCCGCTGCTTTCGATGCCGATGATCCGATCGCCGGGTTCCAGGTGACGCCCGGTCAGAATTTTATCGAGCGGCACGGTTCCGACCGCCGTCCCCGCAAGATCAAAGCCGTGGACGATATCTTCGAGCTGGGCGATCTCGCCGCCGGAGATCGAGATGCCGGCCTCTTTGGCGCCATCGGCCAGCCCGATCGCAATCGCCTCGAGGATCTGCGCGTTCGCCCGCTCGACCGCAATGTAATCAACGAGGGAAACCGGCTGGGCTCCGACGCAGATCAGGTCGTTGACATTCATCGCGATGCAATCGATCCCGATCGTATCGTAGCGGCCCATCAACTGGGCGATCACCACTTTGGACCCGACCCCATCGGTGCAAATCGCCAAGCCGACGCCGCCGATGTCGATGACATTGGCAAAATAGCCGATCGGAAGCTGCACCCCGCCGAAGCTGCCGCGCGGCGGCCACGTGCGGGTGATGCGTTTGATCAGCCGGCTGAGGCCACTTTCGGCTTCATCGGTGTCGACACCAGCATCCTGATAGGTCGTGTGGGGCACAATCTCATTGCCAGAGTTGGTTTCCGGGGCGCAGCGGCATCGGAGTAAGGATGCGCCAAATAGGGACCCCAGGTCACTCCCCTTCCCCGGTCATGCCCGAGAAAATGCGGGACGATCAACGGCCGACACCAATCCGCTGGAGGGGTCGGCGCGCTTTGCGATAGCGTCCCGCCCACAGAGGCTCGGGATTTGAGGAGAGAAGGCATGAACCGGCTTGACGGCAAGGTGGCGCTGATTTCCGGCGCGGCGCGCGGGATCGGCGGCGAGACCGCACGGCTGATGGTCGAGGCCGGCGCCAAGGTCGCGGTCGGCGATGTGCTCGACGAGCGCGGGCGCGAGACGGTGCGCGGGCTCACGAGCGCCGGCGGCGACGCCATCTACCTGCATCTCGACGTGACCAGCGAGGAGGCGTGGAGCGCCGCGATCGCGCAGATTCTCAGCCGCTTCGGCAAGCTCGACATCCTCGTCAACAATGCCGGGCTCTTTCTCGGCAAGGACATCGAGGGGGCGAGCCTTGCTGAGTGGCAGCGCCTCAGCGCGGTCAACCTGACCGGCGTCTTTCTCGGCACCAAGCTCGCGCTCCCGGCGTTGCGCGACGCGGCGGTATCGAGCCCGCACGGCAGCGCCATCGTCAATCTGGCGTCGGTCGCCGGGCTTGTCGGCTCGACCCAGGACCCGCTCTATTCGATGACCAAGGGCGGGGTCACGCTCTTCACCAAATCCGCGGCCCTCGAATTCGCCCGCAAGAACTATCGCATCCGGGTCAATTCGATGCATCCCGGCACGATCGACACCGATATGGGCGACCAGGTGCTGGTGACGCGCGCGCGCAATCTCGGCACCAACGACGTCGCGGCGGCGCGCGCGCAGGTCATCGAGCGGCTGCCGATCGGGCGGATGGGCACCGTCACCGACATCGCCAAGGGGATCGTCTTTCTCGCCTCTGACGACGCCGCCTTCATGACCGGCTCCAGCCTCGTCATCGACGGCGGCATCACGGCGCAATAAGACAACGCAACTATAAACCGCCCGCCGCCGCCTCCAGCAGCCTCCAGGCGGCGGGATCGAAACGGGCGCGCCAGCGCGCGTAGAAATCGCCGAGCCGGGCGCGGATGCCGGCGGTGTCGGCATCGTTGACGATCATGCCGTTGTGCGCCAAGGCCGCGGCGCCGGTGGCGTTCACCGCCTCAATGTCGGCGCGCTGCAACAGCGCGAATTTTTCGGCATTGCGCTCGACCACTCCGCGGATCTCCGCCGGCAGGGCGGCCCATGAGCCGGCGTTGGAGATGAGGGTGAAGCCGGTCCACCAATGCGCCGTGAGACTCAGATGGCTTTGCACCTCGTAAAGCCTGAGCGACTGCACGATTGCGAGCGGGTCGCTCTGGCCGTCGAAGGTTTTCGCCTTCAGCGCCTCGTACATCCCGCTGAACGGCACCATGCCCGGCTCGGCGCCGAGCGTCCTAAAAAAATCCGCGGCAAACGCGCCTCCGGGCGTGCGGATTTTCAGCCCGGCGAAATCATCGGCGCTGTGGATCGCCCGGGTGCTGGTCGTGATGTGGTGAAACCCGTTCTGCCAGGCGCGCGGGAAGGCGTGGAACCCGGCTTGGGCGAGTTCAGCGCGGATCATCTCGCCAAGCGCGCCGTCGAGCGCGGCGAACACCCTCGTGCTGTCCTTGAAGGCGAAGGGCAGGAGCGGCAGCGCGCTGGTCGGCGCGACCCCGCCCAGGAGCGCGCCCGAGAGATAGAATTCGAGCGCGCCCTTTTGCAGATCGGCGAACATCTGTGGATCGGGGCCGAGTCGGCTTTCGGGATGAACCTCGAGCCGCAACGTGCCGTCGGTCTCGTGCCAGATCGCTTCGGCCATCTCCGCAAGTCGGCGCGCGGTCGGGCTCGCCGCCGGCTGGTTGGCGCCAAGGCGATAGTGAAAGCGGGCGGATGTCATCGGGTTCATCGCAGGTGGTTACCCTCTCATTCCGGCGCCGCCTCACCGCGCGCGGCGGTAACGAGCGCGGCGACCCGCGCCATCTCGGGCCCGGCGAGCAGGTCCTCGATGAGCGAGGGCAGGCGCCGGCGCCAGTTGGGATGCGCGTCGGTGGTGCCCGGCAGATTGGCCTGCTCGGCTTCGCCGGCGACGTCCTCCAACTGCACCAGCGCGAGGCGCGCGCGCGAGCGCGCGAGGTAGACGAGGATCGCCTCGCCGAGTTCGGGACTATAGGCCGGCTCGCCCTCTTCCGACAGAAATTCGCCGAACCGCTCCGGTGCAATCAACCCCTCACCGGCCAGCGCTTCGAGGAGCATGCGCCGGTCGCGGCGGCGCTCCTCTATCTCGTTCGTCTCGGCCGACAGGTCGGGATAGAGCGCGAGCCGGTGCCGCCAGGCGATGTCATGGCCGAGCCAGAACCCCTTCAGCGTCGCGAGGTCGTGCGTTGCGGCCGAGGCGGCGGAGAGTGGCGGGTAGTCGCCGGGCGGAATGAAGCTGCCATCGCCGCGGCGTTCGAACACGAAAACGCGGTATGACAGCACGTTGGCCCGCCCCATCGTCTCGCGAAACCCTTCGGGCACGGTGCCGAGATCCTCGCCGACGATCGCGCAGCCGTGGCGGCGGCTTTCGAGCGCGACCAGGCGCAAGAGATCGCGGAACGGATAATTGACGTAGGCCCCCTTCGTCGCGGCAAGGCCGCTCGGGATCCAATAAAGCCGCTGCAAGCTCATCACGTGATCGATCCGCAAGATCCCGGCGTGCCGCATGTTGGCGCGCAGCGCGGCGATAACCGGGGCAAAGTCGTGCCGGCGCAGGGCAAGCGGGTTGATCGGCGCCAGACCCCAGTTCTGGCCGACGCGGTTCAGCACATCGGGCGGGGCGCCGATCGCCGCGCCCGGAACGACGAGCTCCCGGTCGGTCCAAGCCTCCGCCCCGTTCGGGTTGACCCCGACCGCGAGGTCGCGATAGAGCCCGATGCCAAGCCCATTCGCGCGCCCGGCCGCCGCCGCAGCGCTAAGCTGATGATCGGCCTGCCATTGCAGGAACTGGAAAAACCCGACCCGCTCGGCATGGCCGCGGGCGAATTCGGCAACCGCGGGCGAAGTGGGGCCGCGCAGCTTCGCCGGCCATTCGTGCCACGAAAATGGCCCGCCGGAAGTCGTGAAATGCTCGTGCAAAGCTTCGAAGGTGGCAAACGCCGCGAGCGCCGTCCCGCCCTCATGCTGGAACGCGCGGAAGGCGGCGTCGAGCGCGCTGCCCTGCTCGCGCGCGCGGAAGCGCCGGTAGAGCGCCTCGAGCACCGGGCGTTTGAGCGCGGCGACTGCAGCGTAATCAATAAGCGCCGCGCCGCGCGCCGCCAGAACCGCCGCGCTGGGCGCCAGATTCTGCACCGCGGCGTTCTCGGCAAAACCGGGGACTGCCGTCACATCGATATAGAGATAATCGAGCCACATCCGGCTCGATGGCGAATACGGGCTGAAATGACGGGGCTCGGCGGCGAAGAGGGCGTGCAGCGGGTTGATGCCGACCGCGGCGGCGCCGAGCCTGCCGGCCTCCCGGCAGAGCCGCGCCAGATCGCTCAGATCGCCGATGCCCCAATCGCGCGCGCTGCGCAGGCCGTAGAGCTGGGCGGTGAGGCCCCAGCTGCGGGCGCCCGGCTGCAGGCCATCGGGGAGGTGGCAGGATCGGGGCGCGACGACGAGGGCGAGTTCCGTGGTGGCGCCGGTGCCGATTCCGCTGACGGCGAGGCGGTGATAGCCGAGCGGCAATTGGGCCGGCAGGCGCAGTTCGGCCCCCTCGATCCGCCCGGCGCGCTCGGTCTCGTCTTCGAGACGGCAATGCCATTCGACGCCGCTGCTCCCCGCGGGCAGACGCAGGCTCAGCGCCGGGTCGGGTGCCTCCTCTTCGACGATCTGGATCGGGGCGAGGCCGAACGGCGCGGCCCGGCCTTCTTCGGCAAGTGCATCCTCGGCCACTTTGGGATCGGCGGGCAGGCCAAACGCGGTAATCAGTCGGGCAAGCGTTTCTTCATCGGGCTCATGCACCACGCCCAGCGCATCGACGTGCCGGGTCGCGATGCCGACGAGATCGGCGACACGGCGCAGCGCGTCGAGCCGGCTCATCGCGCTTCGCCGTCGGGCGGCGGGGAGGCGGGCGCGCGGTTGATGAAGAGCGCGAAGGAATGCGCGCGCAACGGGTAGGCTTCGCCCTGATGCCACAGGCGCCCGCCGGCGGCCAGCCCGGTGGGCTCGGCAGTATCGACCAGCGCCTCCCAGAGGAGCCTTGTCGGCAAATGCGGGAAATGGAACGGCAGGTCGTCGTAATAGGCGTTCATCATGACGAGAAAGCTCTCGTCGATGTCGCGCTGCCCGCCCGGGGTGTAGAACTCGCCGGCGGCGCCGCCCAGCACATAACCCAACGACAGGGCGACATGATTGCCCCAATCGTAATCGGTCGCCTCGACCCCGCCCTGGGTCACCCAGGTGATGTCCTTGAGCCCGGCCTCGGAGACGACTGCGCCGCGAAAAAAGCGCGGCCGCGAGAACACCCGGTGCCTCCGGCGCAGCTGGATTAAATATCGCACGAAACCCCGCAGCGCCTCGTCCTCGGGCCGGATCTTCTGCCAGTCGAGCCAGGAGGTTTCGTTGTCCTGACAATAGGCGTTGTTGTTTCCCGCCTGGCTGCGTCCGAACTCGTCGCCGGCGAGCAGCATCGGCACGCCCAGGGACAACAACAGGGTGGCCAGGAGATTGCGCTTCTGGCGGTCGCGCAGGACGACGATAACGGGATCGTCGCTCGCACCTTCGACGCCGCAATTCCAGCCGTAATTGGCGTCGGTGCCGTCGCGGTTGCCCTCGCCGTTCGCCTCGTTGTGCTTCTGCTCGTAACTGACCAGATCCTGCAGCGTAAAGCCGTCGTGAACGGTGACGAAGTTGATGCTCGCCCACGGGCGCCGGCCGCGATAGCCAAAAATGTCGGAGGAGCCGGCGACGCGCGAGGCCATCTCGGCCACCAGGCCCTTGTCGCCCCTCCAGAAGCGGCGCACCGAATCGCGATACTGCCCATTCCATTCCGCCCAGCCCGGCGGAAAATTGCCGAGCTGATAGCCGCCTGTGCCGACATCCCATGGCTCGGCGATCAGCTTCAACCGGGCCATCGCCGGGTCCTGGCGGATGGCGTCGAAAAACCCGCTCCTCTGCGTGTAGTTACCATCTTCGCGCGCCAGGGCCGGGCAGAGGTCGAAGCGGAACCCGTCGACATGCATCTCGATCGCCCAATAGCGCAGCGAGTCCATGACCATCTGCAAGACTCGTGGGTGGTCGGTATTGAGGGTGTTGCCGCAGCCGGTGACATCGAGATAGTGCCGGCGATCGTTGTCGAGCCGGTAATAGGACAGATTGTCGATGCCGCGGAACGACAGCGTCGGCCCGAGATGGTTGCCCTCGCCGGTGTGGTTGTAGACGACATCGAGGATGACCTCGATGCCGGCCTCGTGCAGGCGTTTGACCGCGGTCTTTAACTCGGCCACCGCGCCCTCGGGCAGAAAGCGCGGGTCGGGTGCGAAAAATCCAAGCGTGTTATACCCCCAGTAGTTCGGCAGGCCGCGCTCCCACAGATGCCGCTCGGTGACCGCGGCATGGATCGGCAGGAGTTCGATCGCGGTGACCCCGAGCCCGACCAGGTAGTCGATGACCGCCGGCGCGGCGAGCGCTGCGAAGGTGCCGCGCTGATGCTCGCCGATCTCGGGATGGCGGATCGTGAACCCGCGCACATGCATTTCGAGGATGATCGTCTCTTCCCAGGAAGTGCCCGGGTGGCGATCGTTGTTCCAGGTGAAGGCGCTGTCGATCACCCGGCATTTGGGGACGTACCGGGCGCTGTCGCGGCGGTCGATAGCGAGATCCTCGCGCGGGCCGCCAAAGCGATAGCCGTAGACCGCATCGCTCCAGCGCAACGACCCGGCAATCGCGCGCGCGTAGGGGTCGAGCAGCAGTTTGTTGGGGTTGAAGCGGAGGCCGGCACCGGGGTCGTAGGGGCCGTGCACCCGGTAGCCGTAGAGCTGGTCCGGGCGCGCCTCGGGGAGGTAGCAGTGCCACACCTCGTCGGTGTATTCGGGGAGCGCGATGCGCGCTTCCTCGTGCTGTCCCGAGCGGTCGAAGAGGCACAGCTCGACCTTTTCGGCATGCGCCGAAAACAGCGCGAAATTGACCCCCTTGCCGTCCCACGTCGCGCCCAGCGGATCGGGCCGGCCGGGCCACACCCTCGACGACGGCATGCGGGCGCAGCCCCTACGGCTCGCCAGTGAAGATCATGACGCCGAGCGGCGGCAATTGCAGGCGCAACGAATAGGCATGCCCGTGCATCGGATAGGGGTCGGCGTCGACGTCGCCCCGATTGCCGATCCCGCTGCCGCCGTAAATCGGCGCGTCGGTGTTGATGCGCTCCCGATAGCGGCCCGGGCGCGGCACACCGATCCGGTAGTCATGGCGCGGCACCGGCGTGAAATTGCCGACGACGACGGCAATCTCCCCCGCCCGCGGCCGCGCCGCAGATAGGAAATGACGCTCTCCTCGCCATTGTTGGCGTCGATCCAGGCGAACCCGCCCGGCTCGCAATCGAGCCGGTGGAGGGCCGGCGTCGCGCGGTAGAGGCGGTTGAGGTCGCGCACCAGGCGCTGCACGCCCTCATGCAAATCATTGTCGAGACATTGCCAATCGAGCCCCCAATCGTGGTTCCACTCGCGCTCCTGGCCGAATTCGCCGCCCATGAACAGCAGCTTCTTGCCGGGGTGCGTCCACATGAACGCAAAATAGGCGCGCAGATTGGCAAAGCGCTGCCAGCGGTCGCCCGGCATCCGGCCGATGAGCGAACCCTTGCCGTGGACGACCTCGTCATGGCTCAAGGGCAGGATGAAGTTTTCATGGAAAGCATAGAGGAGGCCGAAGGTCAGTTCGTTGTGATGGTATTTGCGGTGAATGGGATCCTTTCCCATGTAGCCGAGCGTGTCGTGCATCCATCCCATGTTCCATTTAAAGCCGAAACCGAGGCCGCCGACATAGGTCGGGCGCGACACCATCGGCCATGCGGTCGATTCTTCGGCCGCGGTCGTCGCCCCTGATCTGTCGCCGAACACCAGTTCATTCATCCGCCGCAGGAAGCCGATCGCGTCGAGGTTTTCGCGCCCGCCATATTTGTTGGGGATCCACTCCCCCGCCTCGCGGCTGTAATCAAGATAGAGCATCGAGGCCACGGCATCGACCCTGAGGCCGTCGACATGATACTCGTGCAGCCAATAGAGTGCGCTCGATAGGAGAAAATTCGCCACCTCGCGGCGGCCGTAATTGTAGATGAGCGTGTTCCAATCGCGGTGCACGCCCTGGCGCGGATCGGCGTGCTCATAGAGCGCGGTGCCGTCGAAATGCCCGAGGCCATGCGCGTCGTTCGGGAAATGGCCGGGCACCCAGTCGAGCCACAGGGCCAGCCCGGCGCGGTGGCAGGCATCGACAAACGCGCGGAAATCATCGGGCGTGCCATAGCGCGCGGTCGGAGCGAACAGCGAGACCGGCTGATAGCCCCACGACCCGTCGAACGGGTATTCGGTGACCGGCATCGCCTCGATATGGGTAAAGCCGAGATCGGCGACGTAGGGAACGAGCTGTTCGGCCAGCTCGCGATAGCTGAGATAGCGGCCGCCCTCGGCGAGGTTGCGGCGCCACGAGCCGAGATGGACTTCGTAGATCGAGATCGGCGTCTCGCGGTCGTTCTTCTCGCCGCGCGCCGCCATCCATGCATCATCGCGCCAGACATAGGAGGAGGGCGCCAGGACGAGTGAGGCGGTGCCCGGAGGCGGCTCGGCCGCTTCGGCATGGGGGTCGGCCTTCAGCGGCAGAAGCGCGCCATCGGGGCCGACCAGCTCGTATTTATAGAGGGCGCCCGCCTTGAGCCCCGGCACGAAGATCTCCCAGAACCCGCCGCCAGGGTGCAGGCGCATCGGCATGCGCCTGCCGTCCCACGCATTGAAATCGCCGACCACGCTGACCCGGCTGGCGTTGGGCGCCCACACCGCAAAGGCAACGCCCGCGACCCCGTCGAGCACCAGAGGATGGGCGCCGAGCTTTTTATAGCTGGTAAGGTGGTTGCCCTCGGCCAGAAGATGCAGGTCGAGGTCGCCGAGCACCGGTGGAAACCGGTAGACGTCCTCGAACTCATCCCAATGGTCACCGCGCCGCGCCCGCAGGCGATACCGGAACGGCTCGCGCCGCGTGGGCAAATCGGCGACGAGCAGACCCGCGGGATGGACCCGCCGCGCCCTGCCGGCGACCGCGCCGCTCGCGCTGTCGACGACCGCCATCGCCGCGGCATCGGGCAGGAAGGCGCGGACGCAAAGTCCCTCGGCGGCCTCGTGCATGCCGAGAAAGGCAAACGGGTCGCCGTGACGCCCCGCGACGATCGCCGCCACGGCCGGATCAACTCGCTGTGGCACGCTGGCTCCGGCGCTGGTTGCGATCCTCAAGAGATGGGATCGCTAGCCCGTCGTGCCATTCGAAAAGACGAAGAATTGGCGCAGCCCGTCGAGCACGCGTGGGCGTTGCCGCGCCTCCGAGAGCGCCGACAGGAAGCGCTCGGCCCAGCGATCGACATCGTTGGTCGCCAGATGGGCAAACATCCGCCGGTGACGCTCGCGGCGTTCGGCGAGCGGCATTTCGAGCGCGGTGCGGATCGCCTGCGCCATCGCCTCGGTCTCATGCGGGTTGACGATGAGGGCGCCGTCCAATTCCGCCGCTGCGCCGGCGAATTGCGACAGCACGAGGATCCCGGGGTCCTCCGGATCCTGCGCCGCGACGTATTCCTTGGCGACCAGGTTCATGCCGTCGCGCAACGGCGTCACCAGCCCGACATCGGCGGCGCGGTAGAACGCGGCAAGCGCCGTCCTGGTGTAGGACCGGTTGACGTAGCGGATCGGCGTCCAGGAGGCTTCGCCGTGCGTGCCGTTGATCTGCCCGACGAGGGTGCTGACCTCGCGGTCCATCTCCTCGTATTCGGGGACGCTTGTGCGGCTTTTCGGCGTCACCTGCAGGTAGGTGACCTTGCCGCGCCACTCCGGGTTGGCGTCGAGAAAGTGGCCGAGCGCCTGGATTCGCTGGGTGATGCCCTTGGAATAGTCGAGGCGATCGACACCGAGGATCAACCGCCGGCCGTTGAGGCTGTCGCGCAATTCGGCCGCCACCGGCGAGCGCACCGCCTGGCGCGCCGCCCGGGCGTAGACGCGGGTGTCGATCGACACCGGAAAGGCGCGCACCTGGACGCGCCGGCCGTTGAACGCAAACGAGTTGCGATTGCGCCCAGGCGCGCCGCCCTGCAGGTAGAAATAGCGCCCGAGATTGTCGGCATCCTGCTCGGTCTGCACACCGACGAGGTCGTAATGGCGGAGCGCGCCCATGGTTTCGGCATGCTGCGGCAGCGCCAAGAGGATGTCCGGCGGCGGACAGGGGATGTGCAGAAAAAATCCGATCGGGTTGTCGTGCCCGCGCGCTGCGCAGTTCCTTGGCCAACGGCAGCAGATGGTAGTCATGCACCCAGATCGTGTCGTCGCGGCGGATGAAACGCGACAGAGCGTCGGCGAACAGCGCGTTGACCCGCAGATAGCCGCCCAGTTCGAGCGCGGTAAATTCGGCGAGATCGACTCGGTAGTGGAGGATCGGCCACAGCACGCGGTTGGCGAATCCGTTATAGTATTCCTGGAAGTCGACGGCCGGCGAGATCGAGCGTGATAACGGTGCGTCGGCGCTGCTCGATGATGCGCGGCTCGGAGGGCGCATCGCCCTCGGCGATCTTGCCGCTCCACCCGAACCACACCCCGTCGCGGTGTTTGAGCGCGGCATTGACGGCGACGGCGAGGCCGCCGGCCTGGCGCGGTCCCTCGGGGTCAGGGACCGCAACCCGGTTGGAGACTACGATGAGACGCGGCACCACACGTCCTCCCATCTGACCGACAGGCGCATCGCCGAGTTGACGATGCCGGCCATCGAGTAGCTCTGCGGGATGTTGCCCCACAGCGCCCCGGTTTCCGGGTGAATGTCCTCCGACAACAGCCCAAAAGCGTTGCGGTGCGCCAACAGATCGATGAACAGGGAGCGCGCCTCGTCGCGCCGCCCGATCGCCGCCAGCGCATCGATATACCAGAAGCTGCATACGAGAAACGCCGTTTCCGGGGTGCCGAAACCGTCATCGTTGGTGTAGCGCATGATCCGCCCGTTGCGGCGTAATTCGCGCCCGATCGCCTCGCAGGTGCTGATGAACCGCGGGTCGCTGGGAGCAACCAGCCCCAGATCGGCGAGTAATAAGACGCTGGCATCGAGCTCATCGCCACCCAGGGTCCCGCTGAAGGCGCCCCTCTTGGGGTTCCACGCGCGAGAGAGGATCGGCTCCTGCAGCGCCGCCGCCCGGCCGCGCCAGAACGCCGCGCGGTCGAGGATCCCGAGGCGTCCGGCGATCAGAGAGAGCCGGTGGCAGGCCGCCCAGCACAGCGCCGCAGAGTGGGTGTGGACGCGCGCCCGCTCGCGATATTCCCAGATCCCCGCGTCCGGGGTCAGCGCCCGCTTGACCGCCTGCTCGCCGAGCGGCTCGAGGCGCGCAAACAGCGCGGCGTCGCCCATCCGCGGCAGCCGCTCGTCGACAAACATCTGGGTCGTCGCCAGGACGACGCTGCCATAGACGTCGTGCTGGTCCTGCAAGGCCGCCGCATTGCCGATGCGCACCGGCCCCTGGCCGAGAAAGCCGGCGAGGTCGGCCGCCACCTTCTCGTCAAGATCGGCGCCCGGCACGATCGAGTGCAGCGGGCGCAACGGCGCCTCCAGATCGGCCGCCACGGTGATGATGTAGTTGATATAGGCTTCCATCGTCTCGGTGGTGCCGAGCCGGTTCAGCGCCTCGACGACAAAATAGGCGTCGCGCAGCCAGCAATAGCGATAGTCCCAGTTGCGCCCGCTCTGGGGCGCCTCGGGGATCGAGGTGGTGTGCGCGGCAACGATGCCGCCGGTTTCCTCGAAGCTGCACAACAGCAGCGTCATCGCCGCCCGGGTCACCGCGCTCTGCCACTCGAACGGCACGGCAAGTGCGCGCACCCAGCCGTACCAATAGTCGCGGGTGTGGTCCTCGAACTCGCGCCCGGTCAGGTCGACCGCACTTTCGAACGGTTCGTCCGGGCCGAGGATCAGCGTGAGCGGCCGGGTCAGCGGAAAGCTCGTCTCCTGCACGATGTAGGAGAGCGGCGCATCGGTGGTCACTCTGAGGACCGGTTCGGCGCCCTGGTAGCGAATGTGGTTGGAGCCCATCGACGGCGCCGTGACCGGCCTCCCGTAGGAATGGCACGGGCGAACCCGAATGGTGATGCGCGGCAGCCCGGCTACGGGCGTGATCCGGCGAACCAGCTGCGGTGGCCGGAAAATCCGTTCATAGCGATGAAAGCGCGGGGCGAAATCGGTGATGCGGACGCGGCCGCCATGGCGGTCCTCGAGCTCGGTCTCGAGGATGGCGGTGTTGCGGACATATCCCGCCTTCGCGCCGGCGAGGTCGGCGAGGACGACATCGCAAAACCCCTTCTCTTCCGCGCCGGCGAGGAGGCGACAGAACACCGGGTTGGAATCGAACCCCGGAAAACACCACCACAGGATCCGCCCGGTGTCGTTGACCAGCGCCGCCACCCGGCAATTGCCGATGAGGGCGAGGTCGAGCGCCCGGTCATCGGGCGCACGGCCATCGGCGGCCGGTTCGAAGGGTCGCGCCGGCGCCTTCATCGGGCGATCCCTCCGACCCAGGCGCGCACCGCCGCGGGCCCGGCGAACCAGCCCGACAGCCCCGGCAGCGCCGCGCCGACCGAGAAGGCCCGGCCGCCGAGCGCCAAGGCGGCGGCAAACCCGGCCCCGTCCATCCGGTCGTCGGCGACAAAAATCGGCTGGCGTCCGGCAAACGGCGCGCACCCCATGAAGCGGGTGATCGCCTTGCCCTTGTCGAACCCCGGCAGCCGGATCTCAAAGACCCGATCCCCGGCGATCAGTTCGAGATCAAATTCGGCAAAGCCCGCGATGAGGTGGCGCAGCGCCGCAACCAGCTCCGCCTCGACGGACGGCGAATTGCGGTAATGCACGGCAAAGCTGATCGCCTTGTTTTCGGCCAGCGTCCCCGGGAAGGCGTCAAGCAGCCGCAGCAGATCACGCCAGGCTCGCTCGGGCAGCCGGTCCCGCGTCAGCCAGCGGCTGGCACCATCGGCGGCGTCGCGGATCTGGGCGCCGTGGACACCGCTCGCGCACAGCCGCAACGGCGCGAACAGCCGGTCGAGCTCGGCTATCGGCCGGCCGCTGACCAGCGCCAGCGCGCCACCCAGACGCCGTTCGGCGGCGCACAGCGTATCGCGAAGCCCGATCGGCACCGCCACGCCATCCGGGCTCGGCGCCAGATCGAGCAGGGTCCCGTCAACGTCGAGAAAAAGCCCGATCTCATCCGCCCGCAATCCGACTCTGTTAAGCGCGTGCACCCGACCATCGCTTTTTTATGACGCCCAACCTTAAATAAGGCGTCCCGCGGCCGATGGTTCCCTGTCGATTGCGTGAAATGCCGTCGCGCGAGTTCCTAGAGCACGACCTCGACGAGAAACGGCCCCGGCGTCGCCAGCCCCTCGGCGAAGCGCCGGTTGAAACCATCCATGTCGGTGACCCGCGCGCCGGGGACGCCGAGGCTCTTTGCCAGCCCCACCCAGTCGATGTCGGGGCGCCCGAGGTCGAGCATGTCGAGCGCCTTCCGCCCCGGGTTGCCGGCCCCGACATTGGCCAGTTCGCCCTTCAAGATCTGGTAGGTGCGGTTGGAGAAGAGGACCGTGGTGATGTCGAGGCCCTCGCGCGCCTGGGTCCACAGCGCCTGCACGGTGTACATCGCGCTGCCATCGGCCTGCAGCGCGACGACCTTCCGGTCCGGGCAGGCGACTGCCGCGCCGGTGGCGAGCGGCGGCCCAAGGCCGATCGAGCCACCCATGTTGGAGAGCCAGTCATGCGGCGCCGCCATCCGGGTCGGCGCGAAAAAGCCGCGCCCCGTCGTCACCGCTTCGTCGGTGACGATCGCGTTTTCGGGCAGGAGCGCCGCCACCGATTGCCCCAAGGCTTCGGGCGTGATCGTCCCGGATGCCGGGGCGTCCGGCTTTTCGTTGACCACCGGCGCCGGTGTCCCCCGCGCGCCGACCTCCTCGCACAGGGCTTCGAGCGCGGCGATCGCATCCTCACCCGGCCGCGCCAGCACGTGCTCCGCGCAACCCTCCGGGTAGAGCCGGCTCGGCTTGTCGGGATAGGCGAAGAACGCGACCGGCATCTTGGCGCCGACGAGGATGATGTGTTTGAGGCCGGCCAGCACTTTGAGCGCCTGGTCGACGACATAGGGGATGCGCTCGACCGAGACGCGGCCGCGCCCGCGCTGCGTCCTCGCATTCGAGCCCTGGGCGATGAGGCGCGCGCCGGTCTTGGCGGCGATCTTGCCGGCGAGCGCCAGCCCGTCCTCGCGCACCGCGCGGCCGGTGAGAAGGATGAGTGTCGGCTCGCCCGAGCGTAACACCCGAGCCGCTTCGAGGATCGCGTCGCGCGACGGCGCCCCGGGCGCCACCGGCGGCGGCACGCTGGCCGGCCCGGCGCCCTCGTTCCACGCCGTGTCGGCCGGCAGGATCAGGGTCGCGATCTGCCCGGGGGGCGTCCGCGCCGCGGCGATCGCCAGCGCCCCGTCGGCGGCGATCGACTTCGCATCGGGCGAAGTTTTGACCCAGTGCGAATTGGGCCGCGCCAACCCCTCGATATCGGAGGTCAACGGCGCATCGTACTGACGGTGATAGGTCGCATGGTCGCCGACGATGTTGACCATGCCCGAGGCCGCCTTGTTGGCGTTGTGGATGTTGGCGAGGCCATTGGCGAGGCCGGGCCCCAGATGCAACAGCGTCGCCGCCGGCTTGTCGCTCATCCGGTAATACCCGTCGGCCGCGCCGGTGACGACGCCCTCGAACAGCCCCAAGACGCAGCGCATCCCGTCGAACTCGGTCGAGCGCGGCGACAAAATGCATCTCGGACGTCCCGGGATTGGCGAAACACACCTCAACCCCACCCCCCACCAGCGTCCGCACCAGGCTTTCCGCACCGTTCATGCCAGCATTCTCCACTTGGCGCGCCCCATACAGCGCCGCGCACCCCTCATCCTGCCGGGTGCGCGGCGGCACGGCAAGCGGGCGTCGGCGATGGTGTGGTCGCCGATGCTGTGGTCAGCGATGGGGTGGTCAGCGATGGTCCATGACGGTAGCGGAATTGACACTGTATCCAATGGCGCCATATCTGGCTTGCACCTGACTGCCAGGTGCGCCACAATTTTAATTGGCGCTCAATAAGTCTACTCGACACGCTCAGAGCCTCATTTCGCGCCTGCCGAAAGACGTACCCGTGGGCCAATTTCGTCCGGTTGATCCGATTGCTCGGATACACACAGGTCAGTTCGGGGTCGGGAAGCATCCGCAAATACCACAATCCCGTAACGAACGACGTGATTATGCTGCACGAGCCCCACGGCAGTGAGATGGAGCCAGGGATGGTAAGAAGATTGCAGAAGCATTTACGCGGAAAGGGATTGATATGACCATTCTCACCCATAAAGGTTATCAAGGTTCAATCGAGTATGAGGACGGTCACCTCGTCATTCAGCTACTGCACATTGACGATTTCGTCACTACGACATGTGATGACGCCAAAATAGCAGAGGGAACTTTTCATTTGCTTGTTGACGAATATCTAGAAACTTGCTGCAGATTAGCTAAAGAACCCGATAAACCCTACAAAGGATCATTAAACGTGCGCATGCCTGCTGACTTACACCGCTCGCTTGCGAAGGCCGCGACACAAGCACGGGTATCACTGAATTCTTGGATTGTAGATGCTTGTCGTGCAAAGCTGTCCACGGCCGTCGTGGCGCCCCTAAACGAAAATCAGACGATGCTGCCTTCTATTACTGCGATAGAGGGTCAGTCCCACCGCACTAATTTATTGCCCGCTCTGATGGAAATTCGCACGCTGGAGCAGCAGCAACTCGGGCAGGGTGAAAAGCATGAAAATCTTGTCCATTGAGCTCGGTCGCTCAATCCAACTTGTTGTTGCGGATGAGGTGCGAGCGAAATCGGGACTATCGCTGCCAGAAGTCGCACGGCTTCTGACCGAACGATACGGATTTGCCGTCCCCCCCGACATGGCCGACGCACAAAAGAGCGGTCTCAAATTCAAGGAAGGCCGCATCATTTCGGGAAACCGGATGATCAATATTAAAGAACTTGGAATCTTCAATGACGGAATCATTGCTGATACATACGACACCACTGATTCCGATTTCGTAATCGACGATGCTGTTGCCTGGGGACGTCAGACCTTAGGAATGCGCGAGCCCGTCACGACGATTGGCCGAAAGTACGTCAGCAATATTGTCGCGGAATTGAATCGAGGAATTGGCGATCTTCGGCTCATCAAGCGAATTGGTGATGCCACATCAGCGATGTTAAGAGAAGTTTATGATGTGGATATTCCCATTAGCCTTTCTGGATCAGGCTGGGCGTCCGATGCTCAGCCATCGCCCAATACCGTACTTGGCTCCGAGTTTTCTTTTTATCGTCGAGTAGGGCGCCCCTTCGATGAAAGCAGGTTTTTCTTCGTCGCCCCCGTACCGACTCAAATGCACATCAATTGGATAGAAATGCTCGAGCGGGAGTTGTTGTCAGTCTGAGCCCAAGGTTCTTGACCACCGGCGCTCAGAGCCGGTTCGGGGAAATACAATGGCAATTTTCGAAGCAGCGTCCGATTGGCGCCGCCCTGCCCCTCGCCTCGCCCTCGGGTGGTTGCCGGCGCGGCGGGCGCTCCCCACATTGGCGGGCGTCATTCCGGAGGGCGCGCCGCCGGGGGCGTCGCCATAGCAGCATGAGGAGCGGAGCATGGCTCTGGTACCGCTGGCGACCAAGGGTAACTATTTTCACGTCTACGATTTTCGGGTGAAGGCTGGCCGGGGCGACGAATTCATCACGCTCTTCAATGAGTTCGATTACGGCGATAACAATCCGTTTCATCGTTCCTCGGCCCAGGTCAAGGACGGGGTTTTGTGCCGCGATGCCGCCGACCCCGACCATTTCTACCTGATCGGCGAATGGCGCGACATCGAGGAGCATCGCCGCATTCGCGAGACCGTGGCGCGCGAGATCCGCCCCGAATTCGTCAGTTTGATCGAGGACGGGCGTTTCGTGCCGAATTACGCCGAGATCGTGTCGATGACGCCGCAAGAGGTGCTCGACAAGTCGCAGCGATGAGCACCGCACCCGGTTTCTCTGATTCTGTGGCCGTTGCGGTCGCGGCCCGCGGGAGCCGCGCCGAGCAGGCGGTCCGGCTGGCGGACTGGCTGGTCCGCGAGGGCCGGTTCCTGCCCGATAACGGCGCGCTGTTCGAGGAGTTCTGCGGGCGCGTCGCGGCCGCCGGTATCCCGCTCGACCGTGCGACCCTGCATCTGCGTACGCTGCATCCGGATTACCGCGGCGTCGCGCGCGTCTGGCGGCGCGGGCAGCCGCTCGATGTACGCTTTATGGATTTCGGGATCGAGAAGACCGCGAGCTATACGCAAAGCCCGGTGCGCGCGGTGACCGAAGCCGGCGAGCGGCTGCAATGGCGGCTCGATGGTGACCGGCGGTTGCCGTTTCCGCTGCTCGAAGAATTGCGCGGCGAGGGCTATACCCATTACGTCATCGCGCCATTCATCTATGCAGCGGGGCTGGTCAACGCGATCTCCTGGGCGACGACGCGCCCCGGCGGGTTCGGCGAGGACGAGGTGCAGTTCCTCGACGATGTGCTGCCGGCGCTGTCGACGATCGTCGAGCAGAAGGCGATGCGCCGTTTTGTCACCCATATGCTGACCACCTATATCGGAGCCGAAGCGGGGCGCCTCATCCTCGACGGCCAGGTGCGTCGGGGCGACGTACGCACGATCACTGCCGCCTTGATGCTCGTCGATTTGCGCGACTTCAGCCTCCTGTCCGACCGGATGAGCCCGCACGCGGTCATCGCCATGCTCAACGAGTATTTCGATTGCGTGATCCCGCCGGTCCACGAGCACGGCGGCGAGGTGGTCGAGATCATGGGCGACGGGGTGCTCGCGATCTTCCAGCAGATGCCTGGCGGCAGCGCGGCGGAATCCTGCCGCACCGCGCTCGCCGCGGCGACGCAGGGCCTGGCGGCGCTCGCCGAGCGCAACCGCAACAGCCCGGGCGGGGAGAGGCTGCACAGCGGCGTTGCGTTGCATTACGGCACCGTATCCTACGGCAATATCGGCGTCGGCGACCGGCTCGATTTCACGGTGATCGGCCCCGATGTGAACCTCACCAGCCGGATCGAGCGGCTGTGCCGCGAGCTCGACCGCGAGCTGATCATGTCGAAGGCGTTTGCCGAGCGGCTCGATCGGCCGGTGTGGGAGATCGGGCATTTCGAATTGCGCGGCTTCACCAAGATGCAGGGCCTCTACGAGCTGCCGCCGGACGAGGGGTGACCCTGCTCACCGCCGCTCCCGGAAAAACCGGCGCAGGAGCTCGCCGGCGGCCGCTTCGGCGATGCCACCGTATATCTCCGGGCGGTGGTGAGCGGTCGGCTGGTCGAAGATCCGCGGGCCGTGCTCGACCCCGCCGCCTTTCCGATCGTAGGCGGCGAAATAGAGCCGGCGGATCCGCGCCAGCCCGATCGCCGCGGCGCACATCGGGCAGGGCTCGAGCGTGACGTAGAGGTCGCAGCCATCGAGCCGGGCAATGCCGAGCCGGCCCGCGCCTTGACGCAGCACCACGATCTCGGCGTGCGCCGTCGGGTCATGGTCGCGCTCGACCCGATTGCCGGCGGCGGCGATGATCTTGCCGGCGCCGTCGACGAGCACCGCGCCGACCGGCACTTCGCCCGCGGCACCGGCCGCGGCGGCCTCGTCGAGGGCGCGGGCCATCGCATGATTGCCGCGCCCCGCGGCCGGGCCTATGTCATCCTCGCGCGTCATAGCAGTTCTTATCATGGCACAGCCCGCGACCGAACCGCCCGAACGCACTCTTCCTACCCCCCAGCGCATCGCAAAGGTGCTGGCGCGCGCCGGATTGTGCTCGCGGCGCGACGCCGAGCGCTGGATCGCCGAGGGGCGGGTCACGGTCGACGGCGCCGTGTTGACGAGCCCCGCGGTCACGGTGAGCGCAGAGAACGAGGTCCGGGTCGACGGACGGCCGTTGCCCGATGCAGAGCGGGCACGGCTGTGGCGCTATCATAAGCCCTCTGGGCTCGTCACCACGCACCGCGACGAAAAAGGCCGCCCGACGGTGTTTGCGGCGCTGCCCGCCAGCTTGCCGCGCCTCGTCTCGATCGGCCGCCTCGACCTCAATTCCGAGGGCCTCCTCCTCTTGACCAATGACGGCGCGTTGGCGCGGCGCCTCGAATTGCCGGCGACCGGCTGGGTGCGGCGCTACAAGGTGCGGGTGCATGGGTTTGTCGATTCGGCGCGGCTGGCCGCGCTCGCCCGCGGAACCACGGTCGAGGGCATTACCTATGGGCCGATCCGCGCTGAACTCGAACGTCAACAGGGGTCGAACGCCTGGGTCACCCTGTCGTTGCAGGAAGGCAAGAACCGCGAGGTGCGGCGGGTCCTCGAGCATCTGGGCTATCCGGTCACCCGATTGATCCGCCTCGCTTATGGGCCGTTCCAGCTCGGGCATCTCGCGAAGGGCGCGATCGAGGAAGTTCCGAAAAAAGTGCTGGCGGAACAGCTCGGCAAAAGGGTGGCAACGATAGGGCACAGCTCCTGACTCGGCAGTTTTGCAGACGAAGAGAAGACCCTCCGATTGTCGTCCCGGCGAAAGCCGGGACCCATTTCCGGAATGGATACCGGCGTTCGCCGGCATGACAGGAATGGGAGTTGGGACAAGCGGATGATCGATCGGTTTTTTCATCTCACCCTGAATGACACGACCATCCGCACCGAGATCGTCGCCGGCGCGACGACGTATCTGACGATGGCCTATATCGTCTTCGTCAATCCGGTGATCCTCGCCGATGCCGGAATGGACCGGGGCGCGGTGTTCGTTGCGACCTGTCTTGCCGCCGCGCTCGCCACGCTGTTGATGGCGCTCTTGGCCAACTACCCGCTGGCGCTGGCCCCGGGGATGGGGATCAACGCCTATTTCGCCTATGGCGTCGTCAAGGGGCTGCATTACAGCTGGCAGGTCGCCTTGGGCGCGGTGTTCCTCTCCGGGTTCCTCTTCCTGATCATCAGCGTGACGCCGCTGCGCTCGTGGCTCGTCGATGCCATCCCGCGCTCGCAGAAGATGGCGATCTCGGCCGGGATCGGCCTCTTTCTCGGGATCATCGCGCTGAAGGATGCCGGCATCGTCGCGGCCAGCGGCGAGACGCTGGTGACGCTGGGCGATGTAAAGGCGCCGGCGACATTGCTTGCCAGCGCCGGGTTTATCGCGATGGTGGCGCTCGACCGCTGTGCGGTTCCCGGCGCGATCATCCTCGCCGTCCTCGGCACCGCCGCCGCCGGCATCGCGCTTGGCGTCTCGCCGTTTTTCGGAATAGCCGCGCCGCCGCCGAGCCTCGCGCCGACGTTCCTTCAGCTCGATCTGCCAGGCGCGCTCGGTGTGGGGGTGGCGACGATCGTCTTTGTCTTTCTCTTTGTCGATCTCTTCGACAATACCGGCACCCTGATCGGGGTTGCCCACCGCGCCGGTCTCCTTGACGCGGACGGCAGGCTGCCGCGCGCAGGGCGCGCCTTTGCCGCCGCCTCGCTCGCGGCGATGGGGGGCGCGCTCCTCGGCACCTCGACCGTGACCAGCTATATCGAGAGCGCGGCCGGGGTCAAAGCCGGCGGGCGCACCGGGTTGACCGGCGTCACCGTCGCCGTCCTCTTCCTCGTGACCCTCTTCCTCGCGCCGCTCGCGCAATCGGTGCCGGTCTATGCCACCGCCCCGGCGCTTCTCTTCGTCGCCTGTCTGATGGCGCGCGGCTTTGCCGAGCTCGACTGGGAAGACCCGACCGAATACGCCCCGGCGGTGGTAACCGCGCTGGCGATGCCGCTCACCTTCTCGATCGCCAACGGGATCGCGCTCGGTTTTATCAGCTACGCCGCGGTCAAGCTGTTGTCCGGCCGGTTCGCCGAAGCCGGCCCGTCGATGATCGTGCTCGCCCTCCTGTTCATCGTGAAATATGCGTTCTTCTGATGCCGAGCCGCCTCACACCGCCACGAAAGCCTAGCGGCCTGCGCATCGTCGGCGGCGTCAATCGCGGCCGGCGGCTCCTCACACCGCCGGGCGACTCGGTACGGCCGACCAGCGACCGGGCGCGCGAAGCCTTGTTCAACATCCTCTCGCACGGAGATTTTGCCGCCGCAGGGTCGCCGTTTGCCGACCGGCCCGTGCTCGACGCGTTCGCCGGCACCGGCGCCTTTGGTCTGGAAGCCTTGTCGCGCGGCGCCAGCGCGGCCGTCTTCATCGAGAGGGAGCGCGAGGCGCTCGCGGCGCTCCGCCGCAACCTCGGCGCGCTGGGTGAGGAGGACCGCGCCCACATCGTCGCCGGCGATGCGACACGGCCGCCGCGCGCGATCCTCGCGTGCGCAGTCGCCTTCCTCGACCCGCCCTATCGGAGTGGACTTGCGGCGCCGGCCCTCGCCGCGCTTGCCGCCGGCGGCTGGCTGACCGCCGACGCGCTCGTTGTGATCGAGCTCGCCGCGCGCGAAGATTTGGCCGTAGCCCCCGCCTTCACGATTATCGACGAGCGCGTCTACGGCGCGGCGCGGCTCGTCTTCCTGCGTCGCCAGCGCGCCCAGAGCGGAGACCAAGGATGAGCGACAAAGAGCCCCGCGTGACCTTGCCCAACGGCGAATCAGTGCCGGCCTTTGGCCTGGGCACCTGGCATATGGGCGAGGACCGCCGCCGCGCCGCCGATGAGGTGGCCGCCGTCAAGCTCGGGATCGAACTCGGGCTGGACCTGATCGACACCGCCGAGATGTACGGCAACGGCGCGGCTGAGGAGATCGTAGCGGAGGCTGCCGTGGGGCTGCGCGACCGGCTCTTCATCGTCAGCAAGGTCCTGCCCTACAACGCCTCGCAGAAGGGGGTGATCGACGCGTGCGAACGCAGCCTCAGACGGCTCAAGACCGACCGGATCGATCTTTACCTCTTGCATTGGCGGGGCTCGGTGCCGCTCGCCGAGACGCTCGCCGGGTTCGCCCGATTGCAGAAGGACGGCAAGATCCGCCATCACGGCGTCAGCAACTTCGATACCAGCGACATGCGGGAATGGATCGCCCTCGCCGGCGGGGAGACCGTTGCGTCGAACCAGATCCTCTATAATCTCGGCCATCGCGGTCCGGAGTTCGAGCTGATCCCGTGGTGCCGCGAGCGCTCGATCTCGATCATGGCCTACACCCCGCTCGGCCAGGGCCGCATCCTCGGCAACCGGGCGCTGGGCGAGGTTGCCGCCCGGCATGGCGCGACCCCGGCCCAGGTCGCGCTCGCCTGGCTGTTGCGCCAGGACGGCATGATCGTCATCCCGAAGGCGACTAACCTCGACCATATGCGAGACAATTGCGGCGCCCGTGATCTCGCGCTCGATGCCCGGGATCTCGCCGCGCTCGACCGCGCCTTCCCGCCGCCCAAGCGCCGCACCGCGCTCGGTATGGGGTAGCGCCGCAAACGCCAACCGGCGGTTTTTTGCATCGATTGCCTGCCGCGGGTGTTGTCGTCACACTGACGCGCCCACACTCGTCACGGGGACCCAATGGCCGATCTGACGATCTATCTCGGCAACAAGAACTACTCTTCGTGGTCGTTGCGGCCCTGGCTCGTGCTGAAGCGCACCACGGTCGCATTCGACGAGGTGGTGATCCCGCTCTATCAGCCGGGGAGCCGCGAGACGATCCTCAAATACTCGCCCTCGGGGCGGGTGCCGGCGCTGCGCCACGGCGATGTCACGGTCTGGGAGAGCCTGGCGATCTGCGAATACCTCGCCGAATCGTTCCCCAATTTCGAGCTTGTGGCCGAAAGACCCGGCGGCGCGCGCGCCGCGCCCGCGCGGTCAGCGCCGAGATGCACGCGGGGTTCCAGCGCCCTGCGCGAGCATATGCCGATGAATGTCCGCTCGAGCTTTCCCGGGCGCGGCGTCGACCCCCGAGGTGCAGGCCGACATCAACCGGGTGATGGCGATCTGGCGCGACTGCCGCACCCGCTTTGGCGAGGGTAACGGCGATTTTCTGTTCGGCCAGTTCACCATCGCCGATGCGATGTTCGCGCCGGTCGTCACCCGCTTCCGCACCTACCAGAGTCGACCTCGAGAGCGAGGCCGATGCCTATTGCGACACGATCATGGCGCTGCCGGCGATGCAGGAATGGGTCGCCGCAGCGAAAAACGAGCCGATGATCGTCGAAGCCTACGAATTCTAAACTAGCAACAACATCTACAGCAGATCGGCGACGGCGGCGCGGTAGCGGGTGATCGCGGCGAGGTGGTCGGCGGCGGCGCGGCCGGCGATCCGTTTGTGATGGTCGCTGGTGTAGGTCGTATGCGCCGTCACATGGGTGACGCCGGCCTTTTTCCAGAAGGCGATTTCGCGCCGCCAATCCTCTGGCGCGCCAGCACCGGGGGAGACCCAGACCTCGAGGCCGAGCGCCGCCGGGTCGCGCCCGGCTTCCCGTGTCAGCCTGCGCAATTTCTCGAACGCGGCGAGCGCCTCCTCGCCGGGCGGGTAGCGCAGCGGCATGAAGCCGTCGCCGTATCTGGCGGCGCGGCGGAAGGTCGCCTCGGCGTGCCCGCCGTACCAGATCGGCACGCGGCCAGAGGCCGGGCGCGGGTTGATGCCGGCATCCTCGATCCGGTGGAACTCGCCGCCGAAGTTGACATGCGGTTCGGCCCACAGCGCCTGCATCACGCGCACCTGTTCTTCCGAGCGGCGGCCGCGGTTGTGAAAATTCTCGTTGAGCCCGATGAACTCGACTTCGTTCCAGCCGACCCCGATGCCGAGCCGGAACCGACCGCCGCACAGGACATCGAGCGAGGCGGCCTGCTTCGCCACCAGCACCGCCTGGCGCTGCGCCAGGATGAGCACGCCGGCGGCAAAGCCGATCTTGTCGGTGCAGCCGGCGAGGAAGCCGAACAGCACGAACGGGTCGTGATAGGCGGTGGCCGTGGTGCCGACCCGCTGGCCGCCATGGTCGGCCGCCGGGTTGACCCCGAGCACGTGGTCGGGCGCCACCAAGTGGGCATAGCCAAGTCCTTCGGCCGCCTGGGCATAATCGCGCAGGATGGTGGGGCCGGTGCCGATGTCACCGACCGGTATCGAGGCGCCGAGCTGCATGGTGAGACCCCTTCGCACGTGACGCGGCATGGACAAGACCAGCGCCGGGCGAGCAGACTTAGCAGGAAACGCAACCCCGCGCCAAACCCGGCGATAGGGAGAAGAGACCGGTGAAACCCGCGCCGTTCACCTACCACCGCCCGGCGAGGATCGAGGATGCGGTACGTCTCCTCGCCGAGCTGGCGCCGTTTGAGGCACGGGTGCTGGCGGGTGGGGCAACGCCTGGTGCCGATCATGGCGTTCCGGCTGGCGCGCCCGGCGCACCTCGTTGACATCAACGCCGTCGCCGGGCTCGACCGGCTGGAAGCGCGGGGCGGAGCCTTGCGCATCGGCGCGCTGGCCCGCCACGCCCGGTTTCATCGCCGCGTCGTCGATGGTCCGCTCGGGGCGCTGCTGACGCGGTGGTGCGCCATATCGCGCATTATCCGATCCGGCTGCGCGGCACGTTTTGCGGGAGCCTGGCGCATGCCGATCCGGCGGCCGAATGGGGCGTCGTCGCGACGACATTGGATGGCGAGTTGGTCGCGGTGAGCGCGCGCGGCGAACGGCGTCTGGCGGCGCGCGATTTCTTCCAGGGCGCGGTGGAGACCGCACTCCTGCCCGACGAGCTCCGGGTCGGGGCGAATGGCAAGCCGCCGCTGCACAGCCGTTTCCAGAAGGGCCGCTCCGGCAATCCCGAGGGCGGCCGCCGCCATCGCCGCGACGGCGCGAAGCGGCTGCCGGCATTGCTCGAAGAGGTCCTCGACCGCAGGCCGGCGAGCGCGCGCGGCCGGGTCCGCCGGCCCGCCACAAGGCGCGAGGCGATCCTCACCGCCCTCGTCGACAAATCCATCGCCGGCGATTTGCGCGCCCTGAAGCTCTTGCTCGACCTGATGCAGAAGACCGAACTCGCCCGCGCGAGGTTCTGATCCGCGAAATCGACCGCCTCGCCGCCGAACAGGCCGCCGAGGAGGGTAAGTGAACTGTCACGGTAGCCCCGAAGAGGCCGCCGAAGCGGCTACCCGTGACGAATCGGTGTGCGGCGATTGACGATGGGTTTCGCCGCGCTCAACCCATCCTATTTGCTGTCCACTTGGAGCAATGGCGGACACTGACAGGCTATGGCGAACGCTAGCGACGGGCACCATTTCGCTGTCTACGAAAAAATCGCTAGCGGGCAATCCGCTATTGCCGTTACAAGTCACTTGTAAAGTTGCAATGCATTGCAACTTGGATGGAGGCGTCGGGAATCGAACCCGAAGGCGTAGGATCGAAGGCCCTGCCGGGCGCCAGCCCTCGCCCCCACCGAGACGGCCCGCTAGGGGATCGCCGCTGAAACGACGATCCCCCCGTTGCGGGCGCGCCAGAGACGGGCAGTCGGTCCTTTCTTGACTGGGGGCCGGCTGTCCCGTCTGCGCTTGTGGGTTAGCAGATTGCGGATTTGCCATCAAGGCGCGAGATTCGATGGGAAAAGCCACGCGACCGGAACAAACAAGGCTAGCCCAACAAGGTCTCGAACTGCACGCTGATTCGTGGCAGCGATTCGAGCGAGCATAGCTCGTAGCTCGTAGTAGCTCGTAGTAGTAGCTCGTAGGATGGGTTGAGCGCGGCGAAACCCATCGCCATCCGAAGGACGAGCCGATGCGAGATCGATGGGTTTCGCTATGCTCAACCCATCCTACCGGCTTAAAATAGCGGGCGCGGTGCGCCCTCGCGCGCCACCAAATTCAGGGAGGAGATCATGGCCATATTTACTCACGTCGCGGTCGGCACTAACGATCTGGCCAAGGCGCGGGCGTTTTATGACGCGGTGCTGGCGCCGTTGGGGTGCAAGCGTTTGAAGGATTTCGGCGACGGCGGCTCGTGCTGGGGGCAGACGACCGAGGAGTTCATGGTGCTGAAGCCGGCCGACGGCAAGCCGGCCACGGTCGCCAATGGCGGCACGATCAGCTTCGAGGCGCCGAGCCGGGCCGCGGTCGCCGCCTTTCACAAGGCCGCGCTCGCATTGGGCGGCAAGGACGAAGGCGCGGTCGGGCCGCGCAGTTTCTGGCCCCATGCGTACGCCGGCTATGTCCGCGATCTCGACGGCAACAAGCTCGCCGTCTACTGCCGCAAGGCGGAGTAAGAAACCGGCCTCCAGGGTGGTCGGTGCTTGACACTTTGGTAAGCATGAGCTAACGTAAGTAATAACTTACGGAAGTGCGCTCGCGGCGGTGTCGGCCGGCGTTGCCAGGAGGTCTCGAGATGGATCAGCATCGGGTGGTTTCGAGCGACGAGTGGCGGGCGGCGCGCCAGGAGCTGCTCGCCAAGGAAAAGGAATTCACGAGGGCGCGCGACGAATTGAGCCGGCAGCGGCGTGAATTGCCGTGGGAGCGGGTCGAGAAGACCTATGTTTTCGACGGTCCGGACGGCCGGATCGGCCTCGCGGATCTGTTTGCCGGGCGCAGCCAGCTCGTCGTCTATCATTTCATGTTCGACCCCGGCTGGGAGGCGGGGTGCAAGAGCTGCTCGTTCTGGGCCGACAATTTCGACGGGTTTTACCGCCATCTCAACCAGCGCGACGTGACGCTCGCAGCGATCTCGCGCGCGCCGTGGGCCACGATCGCGCCGTTCAAGAAGCGCATGGGATGGAGCTTTCCGTGGGTGTCGTCGGCCGGGAGCGACTTCAATTTCGACTACCACGTGTCGTTCACAGAAGAGGCGTTGGCGACCGGCGAAGTCGATTACAACTTTACCCGGCGCAAGACCTCGATGACCGAGCTGCCCGGGATCAGCGTCTTCTACAAAGATCGCGCCGGGCAGATCTTTCACACCTATTCATGCTATTCGCGCGGCCTCGACATGCTGAACGCCGCCTACCACTACCTCGACCTGGTGCCCAAGGGGCGGGGCGAAGCCGGCCTTCCCTACGCCCAGGCATGGGTGCGCCATCACGACAATTACGGCGCGCCCGACAACGATCCGCGTCAGGCGGGCACGCACTGAGCTGTGGGTTTTTCGTATTCCGTCATTGCCGGGGGTGGCCCGGCAATGACGGGTGGATCAAGCTCTCGTAACCGCGGTGGCTAACGCCAACGCCGGTAACCGTAAAAGCCGCCGCCGCCGAACAAGAGGACAAGCACGAGGATAACCAACAAGAGGTCCATAATTTCCTCCAAGCAACGTAAGTTGTGGAACCGTTGCTTGAAGGTGGGTGTGGCGCAACACGGATATGAGCCCCGGAATCTACCTAGACACCATTGGTGACGGACGAGGCACCCTTGCCGTGCGGCTCAGCCGGTCGGGTCGTCGGCGAGCTTCACCAATAGCTTGCCGAAATTTCGGCCCTGCAAGAGGCCGATGAACGCCTCGGGCGCGCGCTCCAGCCCCTCTACGATGTCCTCGCGGTATTTGAGCTGGCCGCTTTTCACCAGCGGCGCCGCCATGGCGCGGAACTCGCCGACGCGATGGCGCTGGTCGCTGACGATGAAGCCCTGGATCTTGATGCGCTTCCTGACAACCGCGCCGAGATTGGGGCCGGGGCGCGGGGTCTTGTCGTTGTATTCGGCGATCATCCCGCACATCACCATGCGGGCGAAATCGTTGAGGCGCGGAAAGACGGCCTCCTGCACCGTGCCGCCGACATTCTCGAAATAGACGTCGATGCCGCTCGGGCAGGCGCGATCGAGCGCGGCGCCGATCTCGCCCCGGTGGTCGATCGCCGCATCGAAGCCGAGTTCGGCTTCGACATAGCGGCATTTCTCCGCCCCGCCGGCGATGCCGACGACCCGCGCGCCGGCGCGCTTGGCGAGCTGTCCGGCGACCGCGCCGACCGCGCCCGAGGCAGCGGCGACGACAACGGTCTCGCCCTTCTTGGGCTGGCCGATGTCGGTCAGGCCGATATAGGCGGTCATGCCCGGCATGCCGAGGATGCCGAGCGCGGTTGAGATCGGCGCCTCGGCCGGATCGAGCTTTACGAGGCCGCTGGCCGGGACGGCGCTGTAAAGCTGCCAGCCGTAGCCGCCGGCGGCGTATTCGCCCTCGCGAAAATTGGGGTCGCGCGAGCTCATCACCTGGCCGACGACGCCGCCCTCGATGACGTCGCCCAACTCGGTCGGCTTTGCATAGGAGCGCACCCCGCTGATCCGACCGCGCATATAGGGGTCGAGCGAGAGATAGATGCCGCGCAGCAGGACTTCACCCTCGCCTGGTCCGGGCAGCGCCCCCTCGGCGATCGCGAAATCCTCGGGTACCGGCATTCCATTGGGCCGCCGTTTCAAGACGATCTGTCGGTTGCGCTCGGGCATGACTGTCTCCCTCGATAGGGGCACAGGGTATCGCCGATGACGAGCGCGACCTAGCGCGTCGTGACGCGGGTCGCCGGGCCGCGTAGGATCGCGCCGGCAGAGCAAACAAGGAGAGAGACATGGCCGCTATTCTGAAAAATTCCGCGAAGGAGCGGCTCGCTGCCGGCGAACTGGCGCTCGGGGTCATCCTGCGCCAGGCGCGCACCGTCGACATCGCGCCGATCATGCGATCGTGCGGCTTTGACTGGCTGTTTCTCGACCTCGAGCACAATTCGATGGACCTCGACATTGCGGTGCAGATCGCGGTCGCCGCATTGGGCAGCGGGATCGCTCCCATCGCCCGCGTGCCCGCCGGACAATTGTGGATGGCGACCCGGTTCCTCGACGGCGGCGGGCTCGGCATCGTGGTGCCGCATGTCGATACTGCCGAGGAGGCGCACCGGATCGCGCAGGCGCTGCGCTATCCGCCGCTCGGGCACCGCTCGGTCGCCGGCGGGCTGCCGCATTTGGGCTATGCCAAGACGGGTCTCGCCGAGACTTGTGCCACGATCAATGCCGCGACCCTCGTCGTCGTCATGCTGGAAACCCCGACCGCGATCGCCAATGCCGCGGCGATCGCCGCCGTCCCGGGCATCGACTCGCTGCTGATCGGCACCAACGATTTGGCAATGGAAATGGGCATTCCCGGCGGTTTCGGCGACGAGCGCATCGTTGCCGCGTATCAGGCCGTGTGCGACGCCTGCCGCGCGCACAAAAAATTCGCCGGGGTCGGCGGCATCGCCGACGAGGCGCTGTTGCGCCGCTATATCGGGATGGGCGTGCGCCTGGTGCTGCCCGGCAGCGATCTCGCCTTCATGACAAAGGCCGCCACAGAAAGCGCCGCGGCGATGCGCGCCTGTCTCTGAGCGGCCGGTTCCTTCCGTCCCGGTGACGGAGCAAGCCGCCGCAAGCCAGCGTCCGACGGCCACCCCCCGCCGCCAACCCGACGTGTTGCGCGGCATCCTCTTGATGTGCGCCGGCGCGTCGGTGTTTCCGTTCATGAATGCGGCAGTCAAGCTGCTCGGCACGCGCTATCCGGTAACCGAGATCGTCTGGGCCCGCTTTACCGGGCACCTGATCATCATGCTCTTGGTGTTCCTGCCGCACTATGGCTGGCGATTGCTGGCGACGCGGCGCCCTGCCGTGCAGATCGCCCGCTCTTTCTTGATGCTGGCCGGCAACCTGTTGTTTGTCGTGGCGATCGCGCGGGTGCCGCTCGCCACCGCCTCGGCGATCGGCTTCACCGCCCCGTTGATCGTCACTGCGCTCTCGGTGCCGCTGTTGCGCGAGAGCGTCGGGATCCGCCGGTGGAGCGCCGTGGCGGTCGGCTTTGGCGGTGCCTTATTGGTGATCCGCCCGGGAAGTTCGCTGCACGATCCGGCCGTGCTCTTGTTGCTGTTGTCGTCGGTTGGGAACGCGCTCTATCAGATCGCGACCCGCTGGGTCGGTTTTTACGACGAACCGGCGACCGGGATCATCTTCTCGGCATTGCTCGGCTCGCTCGTCATGAGCGTCGTCCTGCCGTTTGTCTTCGTGGTGCCGAAGAACCCGCTCGATATCGCGCTGTTCTTGAGCCTCGGGCTCCTCGGCGGCGCCGGGCACTACCTGGTGATCCGCGCCTTCCAGCTGGCGCCGGCCGCAATCATCGCGCCGCTCGGCTATGCCGAACTGATCGGCACGACGACGCTCGGCTACCTGATCTTCGACAATTTCCCCGATCTGTGGACCTGGGTCGGGGCCGCGATCATCATTGCCTCCGGCCTCTACATCGCGCTGCGCGAGCGCCGCCGGCGCGTCACCGGGCGGATGGCATAGCGGGCGGATGGCATAGCGGGCGGATGGCATAGCGGACGGAGTTGCGAGATGGATTTCACGATCCCCGACGAGCTCATTGACTTGCGCGAGCGGACCGAGCGCTTTGTGCGCGAGGAGATCCTGCCGCGCGAGGGGGACAAGCGGCAGACGCCGCACGGCCCCTCCGAGGAGTTTCGCCGCGAGCTGGTCGAACTGGCCCGCGCGAAGGGGCTTCTGTCACCGCATGTGGGGCGCGAATGGGGTGGGCTGGGGCTCGACCACCGCGGCAAGGCGATCGTCTTCGAGGCGGCCGGCTACGCGCCGTTGGCGACGATCGCGATGAACATCTTCGCCCCCGACGAAGCCAACATGCACTTGCTTGAACAGGTCGCCGACGCGCACCAGAACGAGGAATGGCTGCGCCCGCTGGCCGCGGGCCGGATCCGCTCCTGCTTTATGATGACCGAGCCCGCGCCCGGCGCCGGCGCCGACCCGTCGATGCTGTTGACGACGGCGCGCCGCGCCAGTGGAGTTGGGGGCGGCGATTTCGTCATCGACGGCGAGAAATGGCTGATCACCGGGGCGGTCGGCGCCGATCTCGCGATCATCATGGCGAAGACCGAGAGCGACCCCCTGGGCCCGGCCGGCGCGACGATGTTCCTCGCGCCGATGAGTGCGCCCGGCATCCATATCGAGCGGGTGCTCGACACGCTCGACCAGTACATGACCGGCGGCCACGCGGTCATTCGCCTCGATGGGCTCAAGGTCCCGGAAAGCGCGGTCTTGGGCCGCGTCGGCGAGGGCTTCCGTTATGCCCAGGCGCGGCTTGCCCCGGCGCGTCTGACGCATTGCATGCGCTGGCTCGGCGCCGCCCGCCGCGCCCACGACATCGCCACCGATTACGCCCGCCGCCGCACTGCCTTTGGCAAGCCCCTGGGCGAGCACGAGGGCGTCGGCTTCATGCTGGCCGACAACGAGATGGATCTCCACACCTGTCGCCTCATCATCTGGCACACCGCCTGGGTATTGGACCAGGGCCAGCGCGGGCGCCACGAATCGAGCATGGCCAAGGTCATCTGCTCGGAGGCGATCTGGCGGATCGTCGACCGCTCGATGCAAGTCTTGGGCGGCCTCGGCATCACCGACGACACGATCGTCGCCAGAATCTTCCGCGAGGTCCGCCCGTTCCGCATCTACGACGGCCCCTCCGAAGTCCACCGCTGGTCGATCGCCCAGCGCGTCCTGCGCCAGGGCGGCGCGGGTTAGCGGGTCGCGCTCTGCCGATGCTCGAGCCGAGCATCTTGACGGCCGCTCGGAAGTCCAGCACTGGTCGATCGCCTACCGCGTCTTGCGCCAGGGCGGGGCGGGGTAATTGAAAGAAAACCGCACTTTTTATTATCCGCCTCCAAACATTTGATGCATTTTTGACTGGGAATATCGAGCTTTGAACGACGAACGTGATAGCCAGTTAAGCTATTGAAAAAAATTATTTGGGCAGCACCCCATAAGTAAGATTATCGGAGCTTCCCTATTAATGTAACATCCTTCGATCACTGATCGTGATTTGACGAGAACTGGGGAGATTGGTCGCACGCGATTGCCCGCCTCGGCTTCAGAATTTCCCGGCGTTCCTTCACTGTGGCGCCGCAAGGAGGTCCAAATGGCTTTGAGCCGCACCGTCATGAGCGGCGAGAGTTTCACTTTCATTGATACCTCTGCTTCCTTAAGTAAGATTATAGGTACCTGGGGGGCCCACTTTTGCCTTTTCGCTGAAGGGGGGGCGAGGTTCCAACGATACGTGCGCACGAGCTGGTGGGGCGTCGCCTTGCGGCGGTGGGTTGTGGTAAGAGGCGGGGATGCTGACGATTTCCGGCCTGACTTACCGCGTTGGCGGGCGCCATGGGCGGGCGCTGTTCAACGAGGCCAATGCGCAGATCCCCGAGGGCTGTAAGCTCGGCCTCGTCGGCCGCAACGGCGCCGGCAAGTCGACGCTCTTAGACCTCATCCGCGGCCGCCTCCTCCCCGACCGCGGCGACATCTTCCTGCCGCGCGGCCACCGCATCGGGTTTCTCGCGCAGGAGGCGCCGGGCGGGAGCAGGAGCGCGCTCGACACCGTGCTCGCCGCCGACAGGGAGCGCACCCGGCTCCTGGCCGAGCTCGATCGGGACCCGGCGCCCTTGCGGATCGCCGGGATCGAGGAGCGGCTGACCGAGATCGGGGCGCGCTCTGCGCCGGCCCGCGCAGCCCGGATCCTCGCCGGGCTCGGGCTCGATCAGGCGATGCAGGCGGGGCCGCTTTCCGATCTCTCGGGCGGCTGGCGAATGCGGGTCGCGCTCGCCGCGGTCCTCTTCGCCGAGCCCGACTTGATGCTGCTCGA
>CAVTGB010000001.1:0-47049 GCA_963734125.1 uncultured Alphaproteobacteria bacterium | reverse complement strand
CGCCATAGTTGAGGGTCACGGTCGGCAGCACCTTCCATTCGTCCTGGAGATAGACGCTATACGTAAAGCCGGTCTTCTGATCGCTTGCGACGATGCCGGTTGTATACGTCGCGAAAATCGGGTTCCCAGAGGCGTCGGTGCCGGTCTGGGCCAGGACCAGGGAGCTCGTCTTCGCCGTCACATTTTCGGCGGTGAGGAGGATGCCGCCGCGCAGCGTGTGGTTGCTCGTCAGCCGATAGGTGCCCTCCGCCTGTAGGTTGTTGGCCCAGCTGGTCCGCAATGCGTTCTGGCTGATGCCGTTGAAGGCAAGGTCGCCCAATTGATCGGGGAAATAATGCAGCGAGCTGTACTTGGTGATTGCCGATACCTGGAAATCGAAATCTCCTTCCGAATGCAGATACGAGAGCGCCCCGAACTGGGCCCCCTCCGTCTGGTTTTCGTTGAGTCGCGCTGAGTTGAATGCCGTGGCCGGGATGCCGTTGATGGCGCTTATCCCGCCCAGCGTCGGCTGACCCGGATTGTTCGGTATCTGGAAATTTGCATTGAACTCGCCGAACATCGCACTGATCTTGTTGTTGGCGTCGATGATCTTTTCGAGATAGGCGAAGCCATGCCCCTGTTCGGTGCCATCGTGGATCTGGTTGTATTTCGCCGTGACACCATTGATGCCATGGTCGCCTTGCAGGTAGTCGCTCGAGACGAAATAGTTGTATCCGTTGACTGAGCCGGCGTATTCCGCGCTGGGATTTAGGGTGGAAAAGCTGCCGCCATACATCCCGACCGAGCCGCCCGGCGCGAACAGGCCGGCTTTGGTCTGGATATCGAGGATCCCAGCGGTCCGCAGACCGTACTCGGCCGGCAGCGCCCCGGTAATCAACTCCATCGATTCGACGAAGCGAGTACTCAAATTCTGCCCGAAGAACGTCGCCCCATCCGGAATGATGACGCCATTGCTGCGATACTGCACGTTGAGGTGTTCGTTGCGGATATGGATGCCGTTATTGGCCAGATTGTCCTGGTTGACGCCGGGCATTTGCAGCAGCGCATCGTCGATCGGCGCGTTGGTCCCGCCGGGCAAGTCCTGAATGGCGTCGTTGTTCAGCGTGTAGGTCGAGGCGCCGATCCGCGGCTCGATGCTGATCCGCGCTTCGTTGAGCTTTTTGGCAATGATTTCGAGATCGAGCGTCACCGAGCCTTCGGTCGTGGCCGGCTCGGCGGCCGGCGGGGTTTGCGCAAATGCTGCCGTGGTCAGCGCCGGACATAGGATCAGCGCGGCCGCACCGCGCCAACTCCCGAGGAGAGCGGGGGACATTGGATACCTCGGATGTGTGGGGGGCTGCCGCGCCGTCGCCACGGTTGGATGTCCGCAGACGCGGTGGAGTTACCCCGGCGGCGCGCGCGCCATCACGGCGCTTCGACCGAAAGACCGCTCGGTTTTCATGGATTGGCCCTAACGGCGGTGCCTTGCGCAGCGCGCAGCTGCCTGCGCCAGGCCTGGGTCGCGGTGACCAAGGTCGTCACTCCGACCCCGACCACGGTAAACAGCAAGACGAGGAATGGCAGACCGAGCGTGTCGAGGTTGTGGATGTGCAGCGGCGTCGCGATCGCGAAATCCGCTACACCGGGAAAGGCCAGCTCCGAAGAGGCCGAAGAGGACGAATGCGCCGCCGCCCCACGACAGCGTCCGCGCCGCGGTGAGCAGCGCGATGCTGCGGATCGCCTCCTGCGGCAGGCCGCGGCGCGCCGCCCACGAGCCGAACGCCGCGCCGGCCGCGCCCTGCACGCACAACGTCCCGAGGCCGAAGACAAAGCCGGGCAGCCATCCCGTCGCGGCCGACGGCATCGCCGGCGCCAGCGTCGTGTAGATGATCACCGAGAAGGCGTCGAGCCCCCAGCCGGCGATGAAGCCGTGCACCGCCGGCATCCACGCCTTCAGCTCGCGCGGCTTGCGCGTCGCCGGCACGGCCACGCGCCATCCCGGCAGATGGAGATGCGGCAGGATTCCGCGCCCCATGACGAACAGCCCGGCCGCGGCCATGACGACGCCGACGATCGATGTAGACAACCTCGTCGAGCCGCTCGAAGGTGAACCAGTGCGCCAGGCCGAGATGGGCAAGCTCGCTCGCCAGGGCCTGCTGCACGGTAAACGCCAGCGAGAAGATCAAGCCGGCGACGCAGGCCGCGCCGCGTCGAATGGCTGCCGACCGCGTAGCTGAAGGTGATCGGCCAGGTGTGCTCGTCGGGCGTGATGCCGTGCACCAGCCCGAGCAGAAACGCGGTCACCAGATCGACCGTGAAGGTGACGTGGCCCGGGTCCCACAGATTGATCGAGCCGATCATGGCGCGGCTCGCCCGCCGGCGGGGACGCGCAGTCCCGGCACAGGCCGCTCAAGACCAGGTGATGGTCGAAAATCGTGCCTCCCGTCGCCCGTTCCAGCGCCGCAAAATCCTCACGCCCGATGACGCAAGGTACCGGCACCAGCGCGTGGCAGCGCGTGCAATAGAGATGGTCGTGATGGGAACCGACCAGTTCGAAGCGGGTGCGCCCGTCATCGAGCAGGAGCTTGCGGGCGACCCCGCCGGCCGCGAGCTTCTCGGCGGCGCGAAACACCGAGGAAAAATCGGTCACCCGTCCGCGCCGGGCGAGCCCCTCATGCAGCTCCTCGAGCGTCCAGGCGTGACGCTCCCCGCCGCCCATCAGGCCCACCATCGCGGCGGAGATTCGTGCTTTGCGCGGCATGCGGCGAACTCTAATCGGCGATGCCCGCTTAACGCAAGCGACTTGCGCAAGTAATTTGCAGAATGGGCGACCAACATCTGCCGATCCGAGGGACTGACGCAGCAGTCACCGGGCGCAGGCGGATCTCCCGCCGCCCCTGCTCTCGAGCCCGCTTCGGGTTGTTCGTCGCGTTGGCGCAGCGGGGCCGGCAACTCGGCGCTCTCCTCGACCGCCTCGCATCCGAGGAATGCGCCAACCACCTCACCAACGCCGGCTATGCTTCCGCTTAAAATGATCGCGCTCTAGCGGCGCGCGGCGAGGCGGTTTTCGTGGACCTGGAGGTGGCAGTAGGCGGCGCGCAACAAGGGCGTCGCCACCTGCAGCGCCCCGGCGCGGGCGATCATGTCGCCGAGGATCGCGTCGGCTTCGGTGCGACGCCCGGCTTCGAGGTCCTGGCGCATCGAGGCGCTGCTGACGCTGCCCGGTTCGCTCAGCATCGCCGCGACCCGCGCGCGACTCTCTGCCCGCGGGGGAAACCCGGACGCTTGCGCCACCGCCTGGCACTCGGCGAGCGCCGCCAACATCAGCGCCCGGCCGTCCTGGGTCGCCATGATCTCGCCGACCGTGCCGCGCATCAGGCAGTTGATCCCGGCCATCGCGCTGATCATCACGAATTTTTCCCACATCTCCAGAAGGATGTTGTCGCCCGCCGGGGCGCTGACCGGGGTTCCGGCAAATTCCGCCTCGATGCCGCGCACACGCTCGCTCAAGCGACCGTCGCGCTCGCCGAAGGCGATCCCGGAGAGGCGGTTGTGGTGGCGAATGCTGCCGTCGGGCTGGAGGACGGCGCCGACATAGGCGACCCCGCCGAGGACGCGCCCGGCCCCGAACGCGTGGTCCAGCTGGTCGAGATGGACGAGCCCATTGAGCAATGGCAAGAGAGCGCCAAGGGGCCCCATCGCCGGGCGGATCGCATCAATCGCGCTGTCGAGGTCGTAGTGCTTGGCGGTCAAGATGACGATGTCGTAAGGCCCGCCGACCCGCTCGGCGGTCGCGGTCTTGACCTTCACGCGGAAATCGCCGAGCGGGCTCTGGACGGCGAGGCCGTGCTCGGCGAGGAGGGCCGCGCGCGGGGGGCGCACCAGAAACGTCACATCCCGCCCCGCCTCGGCGAGCCGCCCGCCGAAATAGCCGCCGACGGCGCCGGCCCCGAGCACGAGAAAGCGCATGTCGCCCTACTTTGCCGCGGTGCGGCCATTGACGAGCGCGAGGCCGCGCAGCACGTCGAGCGCCTCGCTCAGCTGCTCGTCGCTGGTGGTGCCGATGTCGCCCGAGGCGACGCTCGCCGCATCGTTCTTGGGGGGCGCCGCGGTGGTCGCGGGCGGCTTTACCGGCGCCGCGCCGCCTTTGGCCGCCTCGCCGACCGATGGGGCGACGTCGGGGTTCTTCAAGGCGCCGCGCAGATCGGCCTCATGGCGGTGCTCGGCCTGCGCGTATTTCTCCAGCTTTAAGGGCGAGACGACGAGGTCGGGGTCGAGACCTTTGCCCTCGATCACCCGCCCGCTCGGCGTCTCAAACCGCGCTGTCGTCAGGCGGATCGCGCCGTTGCCGTTGAGCGGGATCAAGGTCGCGATCGCGCTCTCGCCAAAGGTCTTGGTGCCGAGCAGCACGGCGCGGCGGCTGTCCTGCAGGGCGCCGGCGACAAGTTCAGCTTCGCGCGCGGTGCCGCCGTTGACGAGCGCGACAATCGGCTGTCCATTGGCGAGGTCACCGGGGGTCGCGGCGATCCGCTTGACGCTGTCGGGCTTGCGGCTCTTGACGATGGCGATGTCGCCCTTGTCGATGAACGCGTCCGCCGCCGCTACCGCCGAATCAAAATTGCCGCCCGGATTGTTGCGCAGATCGAGAATGTAGCCAATCAGCTTGTTGCCGGCCTGCTGGCGCAGATTCTTGACCGCTTCGGTGAGCGCCGCCGACGTCGCATCGTCGAAGCCGGCAAGGCGGATATAGCCGATGTCGGTATCCTCGAGCCGGGCATCGACAGTCGGCAATTTTGCGGCCACGCGCTTCAGAGTGACGTCGATCGGGCCGCCATTGCCGCGGCGCAGCACCAGCGCGACCTCACTATCGGCGGGGCCCCTCAGCTTCTGCTCGATCTCGGCCAGGGTCAAATCGTAGGTCGGTTCCTTGTCGATCGTGAAGACGACGTCGCCGGGCTTGATGTCCGCTGACGCGGCGGGCGAGCCGTCGCGCGGCGCGACAACTTTCACCTGTCCCTTTTCAAGGGTAACGACGAGGCCGATCGAGGCAGCCTCGCCCGAGCTCTCTTTTTGCAGTCCCTCATATTCGCTCTCGGTCAAATACACCGAATGCGGGTCGAGACCGGCCAACATGCCGGCGATTGCGGTATCGACCAGCTTTTTGTCGGTGACCGGGTCGACCGCGTCATGCCGGATCCGCTCGAAGGCTTCGCCGAACAGGTTGAGCTGCTCGTAGACGCCGCTATCCCCGCTCTTTGCCTGGGCCAAGGCCGCGGCCGGCGCGAGGCAGACAATGAGAGCGAGCGCCAATGCCGATTTACGCATAAAATCCGTGCTCCCGCGGCGGCTTTTAAAGAAAGCGCCCGCACACTATCCAACTCCGCCCTTATTGCAATCCCCGGGGGTGGCGAAATCATGGCGGAAGCGCCGGACCTGCCGGGCCGCTCGCCTTGACATCGCCGGCCGGCGACCGTACCGGTTGGCCCCCTGTCGCAGCGCATTGCCATGTCCGACAACCAGCCCATCGTCTTTTCCGGCCGCCTCGTGATCATCGGCTTCGGCAGCATCGGCCAAGGCGTGCTGCCGCTATTGTTGCGCCACATCGATTTGCGGCCCGCTCAGATCACGATCGTCACCGCCGAACCGCGCGGCCATGAGGTCGCGGCCGAATACGGCATCGGCTTTGTCGAGACCGCGCTCACCCGGGAGAATTACCGCGCCGTCCTCAAAGACCGGCTGCGCGGCGGTGACTTCCTCCTCAATGTCTCGGTCGACGTATCGAGCGTCGCATTGATCGAGCTTTGTCAGGAGATTGGCGCGCTTTATCTCGACACCTGCATCGAGCCGTGGCCGGGCGGCTATACCGATCCCAACCTGTCGCCCTCGGCGCGCTCCAACTACGCGCTGCGCGAGAGCGCGCTGGCGCTGCGCGTCGACGGCAAGCGCGGCCCGACCGCGGTCATCACCCACGGCGCCAATCCGGGGCTTGTCTCCCACTTTGTCAAGCAGGCGCTCATCGACATTGCGCGCGAAGCCGATCCGGCGACGCCGGCACCGGCAGAGCCGGCCGGCTGGGCCCGTCTCGCCGACCGGCTCGGCGTCAAGGCCATCCATATCGCCGAGCGCGACACGCAGGTCGCCGCAATCCCCAAGGCACCGGGGGAATTCGTCAACACCTGGTCGATCGACGGGTTTGTCAGCGAGGGTTCGCAACCGGCCGAATTGGGTTGGGGCACCCATGAGCGGCATTTGCCCACGGACGCAAGGCGCCACGATTTCGGCAGCCAGGCGGCGATCTACCTGTTGCGCCCCGGCGCGGCGACGCGGGTGCGCAGCTGGACCCCGCTCGAAGGACCCTATCAGGGGTTCCTCATCACCCATGGCGAATCGATTTCGATCGCCGACTACCTGACCCTTCGCGAGGGCGAAGTGGTCCGCTACCGGCCGACCTGCCACTATGCCTACCACCCGTGCGACGACGCTGTCCTCAGCCTCCACGAGCTCGCCGGCAAGAACTGGCGCGTGCAGAAGAACAAGCGGCTGATGATGGACGAAATCGTCGCGGGAATTGACGAGCTCGGCGTCTTATTGATGGGGCCGCGACAAGGTGTTTATTGGTATGGCTCGCGCCTCTCGATCGAGGAAGCGCGACGTGTTGCGCCGCACAACAACGCGACCTCGCTGCAGGTTACCGCCGCCGTGCTCGCCGGGGTGATCTGGGCGATTGAACACCCCCGCCAGGGCATCGTCGAACCGGACGAAATGGATTTCGCCCGCATCCTGGAAATTTGCCGGCCGTATCTCGGAGAGGTTGTCGGCGTGTGGGGGGATTGGACCCCGCTAAGGGACCGCGAATCCTTGTTCCCCGAGGATCTCGACCGTGACGATCCCTGGCAGTTCAAGAACATCCGCGTCCTCTGAGCGCGGTGGAACGCGGATGAGCCGGCGCGTATGGCTGATTGGGCTGTCGCTCTACGGGCTCGCCGCCATGTCCGATGTCGCGGTTCATCTGCGCGACGACCAGAGAGCCGGCCGGGAATGGCTCGGACCCGCCGCCCTCGCTGTCGCGGTATCGGCGGGGCTGTTCTGGCCACTCGATCTTGTCGCTCAACCGCTGCTTGGCCGCTGAGGGCGAGCGCCCTTGCCCCTTCCATAGCGAGCGCGGAACATGGCACCCTGGCGGGCGCGAGGAACGCGCGCCACGGGGGTCGCGGACGGCATCGATGATCGCAGAGCGCCTGATCTCCTGGGCCGGGACCGTCGCTGCGATCTATGCGGTCCTGCTCGGGGTCTATGTCGCGAGCTGTCTGGCCGTCGGCCGGGTCAACCGGCGCCTCGCCGCGGCGAAGATCCAGGCGCGCCAGACCCCGCCCGCGCAGATCCGCCGCGACCGCAGGCAGAGCGTCGTGTCACTTGCCGCAATCGCCCTGATGTTCGGCACCGGCCATTGGCTTTACGCCGAATTCGGCTGGGGCCTGACGCCGGTCCACGGCGTCCTCGGCGCCGGGCTGGCGTTCCTCGCCTCGCTCGTCGTGTTCGACGCGTGGTTTTACTGGTTTCACCGGCTGATCCACACGCGCCTCTTCTACAACCGGGTGCACCGCTGGCACCATCTGACGGTGGCCCCGGTCGCGTGGTCGAACAACAGCGACCGGCTGATCGATAATCTCTTTCTGCAATCCTATTGGCTGGTCGCGCATTTCCTTGTTCCGGCGGCGCCGGCGGTGCTGTTGGCGCACAAGCTTTACGACCAGGTCACCGGCGTCATCGGCCATTCGGGATATGAGCACGGCGGAGCGTTGTCCCGCCCGCCCTCGCCGCTCGTCGCCGTCACCCACCACGACCAGCACCACCGATACTTTCGGTGCAATTACGCGACCCATTTCACCTGGTGGGACCGGCTGATGGGGACCCTGCATCCCGACCACGACCGCGAACTCGCGCGCAACCTCGCCGCAACCGCCGCGGCGAGGCGCGCGCCCCGCGACAGCGAACGCGGCGCCGAGTAAGCCCGATCGGCAACGCTTAGAGCGTATCCCACAACTGGCGGATCTGCTCCTTTTGCCGCGCATCGGGGAGGCGGCCGAAACCGGCTTTGAGGTCGTCCTCCATATGCGCGGGACTGGCGGTCGCGGGAATCGCGCAGGTCACCGCCGGTTCGGCGATGATGTATTTTAGGAACAGCTGCGCCCAGCTGGTGCAGTCGAAGTCGCTGGCCCACTCGGGTAACGCTCGCCCGCGCACGCGGGCGAACATGCCGCCGTCTTCGAACGGCCGGTTGACGATGACCGCGACCCCGCGAGACGCGGCGACCGGCAACAGCGCGGTTTCCGCGACGCGAGTTCCCAAGGAATAGGCGCACTGCACGAAGTCGATGCCGGGCTCGCTTGAGAGGATGCGCGCGAGTTCGGGAAGCGACCCGGTTGTGTAATGGGTGATCCCGATATAGCGGATTTTCCCCTCCGCCTTCATCGTCCGCAGGGTGGCAAGGTGAGTGCGCCAGTCCTGGAGATTGTGGATTTGGATGAGGTCGACGACGGGACTCTGGAGCAATTCGGCCGAGCGGCGCATCTGGGCGATCCCCGCCTCGCGCCCGCTGGTCCATACCTTGGTGGCGAGGAAGACGCGCGAACGCACGCCCGCCATGGCGACCAGATCGCCGGTCACCGCCTCGGCGCGGCCGTACATGGGCGACGTATCGATGATCTTGCCGCCGGCATCGACGAAGGCCTGCAGCACCGCGCGCAGTGGTTGGCGCGCCCGCTCGTCGGCACCGACGTCGAAGACCTGCGAGGTGCCGAGCCCGATGACCGGCATCGCTTCGCCGGAGGAGGGGATCGGGCGGGTGATCATCGCGGACGCGGCCATGGCAATCGTTTTCCTTCCCGATAAGAGGGCCGCGGCCGCGCCAACGGAACCGGCCAGGAAGCTGCGACGCGGGACCCGCCTCCCTGGCGTCATAGTGGCCCCCGCGATCAAAGTCCGAGCATCAGGCCCAAATTCTGCACGGCGGCGCCGGATGCGCCCTTGCCGAGGTTGTCGAGCCGGGCGACCAGCACCGCCTGGCGGCGCGACTCGTTGGCGTAAACGCTGAGTTCGAGCCGGTTGGTGTCGTTGAGCGCCTGCGGTTCGAGCTTGCCGTCAGCGGCTGGCGCGACCACCTGGACATACTCGCAGCCCTCGTAAAAGGCGGCGAGCGCGTCGTTGAGATCCGCGCCCCTCGGGCGCCCCGGCAGCGCGTCGAGATGAAGCGGCACCGAAACCAGCATGCCTTGCCGGAAATGCCCGACCGACGGCACGAAGATCGGGCGGCGGGTGAGCCCGGCGTAACGCTCGGTCTCCGCCACGTGCTTGTGTTCGAGGCCGAGCGCGTAGAGTTCGAAAGCCGGGCCGCCGTCGTGGTCATGCGCCTCGATCATCCCGCGCCCGCCGCCCGAATAGCCGCTCACGGCGTTGATCGCGATCGGGTAGTCGCGCGGGACGAGCCCAGCCTCAACGAGCGGCCGCAACAGGCCGATGGCGCCGGTCGGATAGCAACCGGGATTGGCGACCCTCTCCGCGCCGGCGATCTGTCTGCCCTGGCCCGGCATCATCTCGGGGAAGCCGTAGGTCCAGCCCGGGTCGACCCGATGTGCGGTCGAGGCGTCGATGAGCTTGGGGGCGTCGGGCCCGAGGGCGTCCGCGAGCGCCACCGCTTCGCGCGCCGCATCGTCGGGCAGGCAGAGGATGACGAGGTCACATTCCGCCATGATGTCGCGGCGCGCCGCCCGGTCCTTGCGCAGCGCCGGCGGCAGGCTTTTTAGCGCGATCGCCGGCAGCGCCTCGAGCCGGGCGCGGATGCCGAGCCCTGTCGTGCCGGCTTCGCCGTCGATGAACACGCTCGGTTTGTTCGATGCCATGGACCTGTTCCTTCAAACAAAAACCCCACCGGAGGCGACCGGCGGGGTCCTGGTCTATGCGATCGGCAATACTGGCCAGCGCGGCGCTACAACGCCCCTGCGACGACCGGCAGCATGCCTCGCGCGCGACGCGAGCCCCCGCCGCTCAAGCGACGTCGGCGTCGTAGGGTGCGCGGGGCCATCGAATGCATGGCGTGAAGGCTAAGGGCTTTGCCGAGCGCCGTCAATGTTGCAGCCGCAGAACGCCTACCCGCCCGCATTGGCGCCGAATTCGGCGAGAAGCGCGTCGCGCACGGTGTCGAGGTCGAGATGGTTGGCCTCGATCATGGGCGCGGTCTCGGCGATCATCTCGTCGATGTCGCCGATCAGCTTCAAGCGCTTGTAGAGGTCTTCGCTATAAAGGCCGAGCCCCTGCCCCAGGATCTCCATGAAATTGACGATCTCGAAGCTGCGTCCCTCGCCGGCATCGCAGATCGAGCGGTGGCAGGCGTGATAGATCGTCGCCAAGGTGGTCACCCCGGCATCGGCGACCGCGGCCAACTCGCGGCTGACCAGTTCGCGCTTGAATTTGGGCAATTGGGCAAGCGAGTTGGCCTGGGTCCCGACACGCGGCACGTCGATCTCGACGAGTTCGGCGCCGGGCACGATCGATAAAAGTTTCTTGACCGCGGCGGTGACCTCGGGGAAGACCGGGCGCTCGTGCAAGGCGATGCGCTTTTCGACGCGATGCTTCATCAAGCCGGCGAGCCGGTCGGCGTGGGAGGCGAGAAAGGTCAGGAACGGGTTCATGTCGAACGGCTTCTCGCCGAACTGCATCTGGTAATTGGGCAGCGATACTTCGCCGATCGAGATCATGCAGGAGGGGCACCAGGCCAGCACCGTCGGGGCGCCGGCCGCGGCCAGGCCGTCGATCGTCGCGTAGGCGACCTTGCTGTTGGTGGCGAAATCGCCGGCGCGATATTGGTAGACGCCGCAGCACTGGCCGACCCCGCCCATCACCTCGTAGTCGATCTCGAGCAGGTCGAGGATGTCGAGGCAGAGAAGCGCAATGTGCGGCGTCTTCAAGACGTTGCAGCCGGTGTAGAAAACGACCTCGGGCGCCCTTGTGCGCGCCGCATGCGAGGGGGCGAACCGCGCCAAAACCTCGGGCGCCAATTGCAGGCGCGACAAGACGCGCACGCCGCGGCTCATCGCCTGGAACCCCGGGCGCCAAGCCGCCGCGAGCGGGGCCGGTCCACGCGACGGGCTGGCGGGCTCGATCCCCGTGGCGTTGCGGCGGGCGAAGCCGCGCGCCAGCTGCACCATGAAGCGCGGGTTGATGCCGTGTTTGCAGGCGGGAATGCAATAGCCGCTGCCGCTGCACGCTTCCGCCCAGCGCACTGCATCGGCATTGCCATCGCCGCCGGTGATCAGATCGACGATGGCGTCGGCGGTGGCAGTCGGATCCGCGTCGCCAATCCCGGCCGGCCCCGTCATCGGGCAGGCGCGAAAGCAATCGCCGCATCGGGTACACGCGTCGGCGATCGCCGCGCCGCGCGTCCGGAAGGTGTCGAGGAACCCGGCCGTCTCGATCGACGCATTCATCCCCGCCACCTCGCTTCACTCGGACCGGCCCACATCAGATCCCATCATAGCGCAAGCGAGCGCGAAAACTGCGCGGGTTCACTTGCCATCGCGGCTCTTTTCCCGCGCCGCTATCACGGTCCCCACCCACCTTCGCAAGAATGCATGGCTGCCCTGCGATTCTGCATCGGAATGAGCATTGTTACAAATTGTTGACATTTTGTCATGAGAAAGACACCGGATGGGTCTGCCCCGGACGCAGCGGCGGCAAATGCGACAACGTCAAATCCAGAACCGTGGGAGAAATACCTCGCCATGTACCTCGCGGTAAAACGCCTTGCGGTGGATCCCCGGATCGCAAGGTCGTTGGTCGACCGGGATATCCGCGACTTTCTCGCCGGCAGGAACGAGGGCGCGGCGCTCTTCCATGCGCTCTATGATCATGTTCTCGACGAGCCGGTTCCAGAGCGCCTGCGCGCCCTCGTCAAACCCTGATTCGTCGCCAGGGATGTGGATCGAGACCTGACGATGTGGCGGGTCTTTGCATTATGGCCACGATTTGCCGAACAAATGAGCAGAACGTACGGCGACGTTCCGTTTTTTTGCCTGCTGCGATAGCCTCACCTACCTTGACGAGCTGGTTTGCGCGGCTCGCCTGAGGGGGGAGGAACAACCGGATGGCGAACTCCACACAAACGCGAACGGCGGCCGTCGCGACGGCCACCGCAGTGACTGCGCCGGCTGCGGCGGCGCCGCGCCAGGGCCTGCCGTTCATCATCGGCGCCTCATCGGTCGGCACGCTGATCGAGTGGTACGATTTCTATATTTACGGCGTTCTTGCGGCGGTTTTCGCGACCCATTTCTTTCCGGCCGGCAATGCCTTTCTCGCGACGCTGGCGACCTGGGCGGTGTTCTGGTTCGGGTTCATCCTGCGGCCGTTCGGCGCCATCCTCTTCGGCCATCTCGGCGATCTGATCGGCCGCAAATTCACCTTCATGCTGACATTGATCATGATGGGGGCGGCGACCTTCCTCGTCGGCTGCATACCGAGCTATGCCACCTGGGGCCTCCTCGCACCGGCGCTGATCATCCTGATGCGTGCGGTTCAGGGTCTCGCCCTAGGTGGCGAATACGGCGGGGCGGCCACGTATATCGCCGAGCACGCGCCGGACGGCAGGCGCGGGCTCTATACCTCATGGATCCAGACGACCGCGACGATGGGGATCGTGCTCGCGCTCCTCATTGTTCTGATCTGCCGCCAGTCGATGAGCCCGCAGGCGTTCAGCGACTGGGGCTGGCGCATTCCGTTCTGGCTGTCGGCGATCCTCGTCGTGCTGGCCGGGTATATCCGGCTGAAGCTCGCCGAATCGCCGCTCTACGCCCGGCTCAAGGAGCAGGGCAAGGCGTCGCCCAATCCGGTCAAGGAGACCTACAGCACCGGACGCAATTGGGGGCTGATGGCCTTCGCGCTGTTCGGCGCCACCGCGCCCGAGGGTGTGGTCTGGTACACCGGCCAATTCTATGCGCTGGTCTATCTGACGGGCGTTCTCGGCGCCGCCAATTACCCAACCATCTACACGATCATGATGGTGGCGCTGACCGTCGGCTCGCTCGGGTTCCTCTTTTTCGGCTGGCTGTCCGACAAGATCGGGCGGCGATACATCATGTGCGCCGGCTTTGCGCTGGCCGTGATCACCTATTGGCCGGTATTTTCAGCGTTTACCGCGTTCAAGAACAACCCGGTCGTCTTGACGCTGTTGGTTTTCTACCTGGTGATCCTGGTGACGATGGTCTATGGCCCGATCGCGGCGTTTCTCGTCGAGCTGTTTCCGGCCCGCATCCGCTACAGCTCGATGTCGATGCCCTATCACATCGGCAACGGCTGGTTCGGCGGGGGCGTCCCGTTCATCGGGACGCTGCTCACCGGTGCGACCGGGATCGCTTTGGGCGGGCTCTTCTATCCGATGGCGGTCGCCGCGGTTGGCGTCGTCGTCAGCCTCGGTTTTCTGCGCGAGCCGACGCATCGGATCCGCATCTGGGACGAGGTCGGCGGCCAGCCGCTGGTTCCCGACCAGCCCTGAGCGGCGCGCGAACAGGCGGGCCGACCGTGTCCCGGCCCGTTTGCCTGCCGATGATCCGCGATCAATCGCCCCGGCCAATCACCCCCGACGGATCAAAAATGGATCTCGTATTCCAGTTGCCCGCGCAGCGTCCGCCGCGGCGCGGCGGGGGTCAGGCCAAAGAGGATGCCGCCATTCCATTTGAGCGAACCGGGCCCGAACCGGGAAACCGAGCCGAACAGCTGCGGCCCGATGCGGTGATCCTGCGCGCTGATCGGGGCGAAATGGCCGAACGGCCCTGGAGTGCCGTAGGCCTGGATGCCGGGCTCGACCGGCGTCCCGAGGTCGAGCCGGCTTTCGAGCGCGTAAGTGAACACCGGCCGGCCCGACGCGAAGGCGCCCAGGTCCTTTTCGATGAATAGATTGACCGTATTGATCGTATGGAAAAATTCCTTGCGCAGGACCGGGCCAAACGTGGTCTCGTTCGGGACGCCCTTTGACAGCACTTGGCCGTATTCGAAAAAGAACCCGGGATCCAGCCAATATTCGCCGGGCTCGGTGAACTGAAACTGGTTCTCCGAGGTCAGCTGAGTGAACTTGAGGTGGTTGGCGGGGCCAGCCGGGCGATTGGTCTCGAATTCCAGCTCGGTATGCCAGAAATTGGTGACCCCATAGCCGAATTCGGCGACGAAGCTCTGTTCGTTGTCCGCCGAGGGCCGACCGCTGGCGCCGTAGGAACCGATCGGCTCAATTTCCCACTCGCCGAACTCGGCATCGGGCAGGTGCACCTTGAAATCGGCGCGAGCGCTGGATGTCAATCCAATCCCGGCGATCAGCGCCAGCGCGGCCGGCATCAGGGCACCAATACGAATGCAACTCATTTGCAAGATCGCCCCAAAAAATTTTGCGTCCTCTCCTAAGCCCTATTCAGCGGCGCGCCCCTGCGGGCTGGGAGAGTGCCGTCGAGCGGCCGAATCCTGGGGGGCAGTGAGGCGCATCAGCCCGCCGATGATCAACAACGTCGCCAGGTAGAACACCAGTTGGATGCCGGCGGGCCGAGCGGTGTAGCCGATCAGCGTGTGCAGGATCCGCCCCAGGAGGCTGTGATCCGACAACAGGAAGGAGGTATCCCAGAGATTGCTGCCGAGCGGAGGCAGCAGGTCCGCCTGCGTCAGGAAGGCGGCGCCTTGCGAGGCGAGGCCCGCGGCCAACAGCAGCACCAGCCAGCTCGTCACCGTGAACAGGTGACGCATCGGGATGCTGACGAGGCCCCAATAGATCGCGGTGCCGGCGGTCACCCCAAGCGCCAGCCCAACCGCGCCGCCGATCGCCATCGCCACCGCGCCGCCTTGGCCAGCCAGCGCGATGCCGTAGAGAAACAGCACCGCCTCCGAGCCTTCGCGCAATACCGCGAGCGCAACTGCAAAGGCGAGCGCCCATAAGGGCTCGGCGCCGGAGCGTACCGCCGCGCCGAGCTGGACCGCATGGGCGGCGAGATCGCGGCCGTGCCGGCTCATCCAGATATTGTGCCAACCGAGCATCCCGACTGCGGCGAACAGGATCGTCGCGTCGAACAGCTCCTGCCCAATCCCGGCGGCGGCCGCCGAAATCGCCCCGGCGCCGGCGGCGACGCCGAGCGCGCCGAGAACCCCCCCGACGATGCCGCCGAGGACCCACAGGTCGCGCCCGGGCGCGCCGCGGCTCGCCGCCATCACGATGCCGACGATCAGCGCGGCCTCGAGCACCTCGCGGAAGACGATGATTGCGGTGGGCAGCATCCTACTTGGCAGGTCCTTTGGTCCACGGATCGGGCGTCGTCACCAGATGCCCGCGGGTCTCGCCGTGGAAGTCATCGAAGAATTCGTAGGACCCCGGATCCAGCGGCCCTACGAAAACGGTGATTTCTCCCCCGGGGTCGACGATCTTCTCGCGATGCAAGCTGGTACTCTCGAATTCCGCATTTGTCGCCTGCTCGTTGCGGATGATCAGCTTGACCTTGACCCCGGCCGGCACCGGCACCTCTGAAGGCACAAATTGGTGATCGCGCAGGATGATCGTGACCGTCGGTTCCTCGGCATAAGCCGGAATCGCCCAGATCAGCAGGAGCGCGGGAACGACAGCTCGGTACATCGTCGGACCGTCTGCAATTGATAATCGTTCGCAACGATAGCAAGGAAGCGCCAATCGGCAAACGAATTTCTCGCGTGGCAGGTGCGCGAAATCGTCGCTGCCGCGAGCGCGACGTGCCGGCTGACCCCGTGCCGCAGCGCACGATCTCCGCTATAAGGACCCCGGTGAACACGCGAGCAACCGACAAGGATCGGAGGAGGGGAGATGCTGGACCTGGGCATAGCCGGCCGCAAGGCGATCGTCTGCGCGGCAAGCAAGGGGCTGGGGCGGGCTTGTGCAACCGCGCTGGCACGGGCCGGCGTCGAGGTGACGATCACCGCACGCACCGCCGAAACGCTGGAAGCGACCGCCGCGGAAATCCGTGCCGCGACCGGCGCCAAGGTGACGGCGGTGGCCGGCGACATCACCACCGAAGCCGGGCGCGCCGCAACGCTCGCGGCCTGTCCCGAGCCGGACATCCTCATCAACAATGCCGGCGGGCCGCCGCATGGCGATTTTCGCGATTGGGGGATCGAGGATTGGCAGAAGGCGGTCAACGGCAACATGCTGACCCCGATCATGCTGATCAAGGCGACGGTCGATGGAATGTGTGCGCGCAAATTCGGGCGCATCGTCAATATCACGTCGGGCTCGGTCAAGTCGCCGATCCCCAATCTGGGCATGAGCAACGGGGCGCGCGCCGGGTTGACCGGGTTCGTTGCCGGGTTGGCGCGTCAGGTGGCGCGGCACAACGTGACGATCAACGGCCTGTTGCCGGGTCCGTTCCTCACCGACCGGCTGCGTTCCGGCATCGAATTCGAGGCGCGCCGCCAGAACATCTCGTTCGAGGAAATGCTGGCGAAGCGCTCCGCCACCAATCCGACCGGCCGGGTCGGCGACCCCGCTGAGTTCGGCGCCGCCTGCGCCTTTCTGTGCGCCGCCTCCTCGGGCTTCATCGTCGGCCAGAACCTGCTCCTCGACGGCGGCGCGTTCAACTCGACGATGGGGTAGTCAATCCTCTCGCGCACCGCGGGACCGCGGGAGAGGGGCGCTCACTCTGCGCTGCGTCGGCGACGATCAGCCGGCCCACGTCATCGACCGACAACCCGGTCTGGCGCGCCGCCGCGACGACGCTCGGACGCTAGCGATCGCCCGGCGGGGTCGATGTCCCGGTCTGGGCAACTTCGTCGAGGTTGTAGGTCTGCGCCGTCCTCAGCTGGTCCTTCGACATGTCGACCGTGAAGCGCGGCTTGGCGTCGCGGATGGCGATCTTGAGGTCGTCGATGCCGACGGCGACGTATCTCCCGCCCACCCCGAGGGCCCCGCCGACACGGAGGATCACCGCGGCGACGCGCCCGTCCTTACCGAGAACGATGTCTTTGATCTCGCCGATGTTATCGTTATGCGCGTCATAGACGGCGGCGCCTTTCATGTCACTGACGCGGACCTGGCCAGGCAGCAGATGGTTCGCGGTCATCTCGGCGCGCACCAAAGGTGAATCCGGCGCCGCCGCCGCGATTTGCGCGCTGGCCATTGGCATTGCCGCCGCCATCATCACCACAAAAGCTGCGATCATCGTTTTCTTGGACATCGGTTTCCCTCCTTCGGGAACGACCCTTCACGCCAATGAACGAGTAGAGCGTGCGCCCGGTTCCCCGTTCGCCTTTATTGCAGAGCCGGCCTCCGCGCCGCCATTCGCTGATCCGGGCCAAAAAGACTGCGTCGGAAGCGCACAAATGGCCTAGAATCCCCACTATCCTGCGGGAGGCGGGCATGGAGCTGCGGTTTAACGGCGTCGGCGGGACGGCCCGATTTGCCCGGCGCCTCATCTGGCTGGCGATCCTGGCGTGGCTGCTGGGTCCGGGGGTGGGGCTGGCGGCCGAACCACCGGGCGCGACGCCGCCCGCGGCGGCTGCGTCGCCGGCTAGTGACATGAGTTCCGCCGGCTGGGTCGAGCACATCGCCATGAAGCTCGAAAGCGAGGCGATGTCGGATGTCGGCATGCTGCCGGACACTTCGGCCGCGCTCGTGCGCGAATGGCGCTCCTTCGACAAGAATGGCTCCTCCCTCGGGGCGCTCTTCAATCTCGGCTGGATCGCGCTCGCCGCCTGCATCGCGCTCCTGGCCGAGCGGGCCGTCGCCCGCGGGCTCAGCCGCCGTCTGCGCCGCATGATGCGGGCGCGGTCCGACGGGCTGACCCTGGTCCGCCTCCTCTTGCTGCTGGTCTGCGACCTCGTCGGGGTGGCGGTATTTGCCGGGGTCTTCGTCTATAGCCGCCACTGGCTGATGGCTCTCGGCGTCACCACCAACGTGGTTGCATTGGCAGCCAATTGGCTGATCCGCTGGCGCCTGATCCTGGTGGCCCCGCGAATCGTGCTGCGCCCGAAGGAGCCGGTCGCCCGCCTCATCGACATTGCCGACGAGGAGGCGCGCAGCCTCCTGCGGTTTCTCTCCGTCACCGTGCTAGGGATCGTGCTGCTGATCGGCTTCGGCCGCTATGGCCTTGCCGACGAAGACAGTGGCGCGCCCCATATCGTCTCGCTGGTCAGCGCCGTGATGACCTGCGCGCTCAACGCGCTCAATGTCTTGCGAACGCGCAGCGCCATGGAAGCGTTGATCCGCGGCCGCAGTAGCGGGGTGATCGGCGCCTTGCGCGCGGCCGTCGCGCGCGCCTGGCTGGCTATCGGCTTGACGATCGTCATCGGGCTTTTCGTGCTCTTTGTCTTCGGGCTGTCGCTCGGCCTATTGTCTTATTTTCACGCGATTGCCACGACGCTCGGAGTGCTGATGGTCCTGATCGTGCTCGAGCGCCTGATGGAGCGGGGCTGGCATGAGGCCGATCCGGCGATCGGCCGCACCGCGGGCACATTCGACCGGCTGGTCGCGCAGGGCTTCCACCGCATCCTGCGGGCGATTGCGCTGGTGGCAGCGGCGATCACGCTGGCCTGTGTCTGGATCAATACGATCGACGTGTCGGAGGCTGCCGCCGCCAGCGCGAGGCATTCGAGCATTTCGGCGCTCGCCACCCTGTTTGTCGCCTACGTCGCCTGGGAGCTGATCCGGCTGGGGATCGACCGCCACCTGCAGAATGTCGGCAGCGGGCCAAGACTGCCGGGCAGCGACATCGAGGACGAGGCGGCGCCGGGTTCGCGACTGCAAACCATTCTGCCGATGGCGCGCGCCGCCTTCGGGATCCTGATCGCCGTCGTGGTGACGCTGATCGTGCTGTCACGCCTCGGCATCGACACCGCGCCCCTCATCGCCGGCGCCGGGGTGTTCGGCCTGGCGATCTCTTTCGGCGCGCAGTCCCTGGTGCGCGACATCATCTCCGGCCTCTTCTACCTGTGGGACGATGCGTTCCGGGTCGGCGAATACATCGACACCGGCCGCCTCAAGGGGACCGTCGAAGCGCTCGGCATGCGGTCGGTCAAGCTGCGCCACCACAACGGCCCCTTGCACACGATCCCCTACGGCCAGCTCGGCGCCGTCACCAATCAGAGCCGCGACTTTGCCACGATCAAGTTCAATCTGCGGCTGGAACCGGGCACCGATGTCGAACTGGTGCGCAAGACCGCCAAGCGGATCGGCCTCGAGATGCAGGAGATTCCCGAGATCGCGGCCGAGGTAATGCTGCCGCTGAAGATGCAGGGCATCGCCGAGGTCGCCGACAACGCCGTCGTATTCCGCTTCAAGTTCACCGCCCGCCCGGTCAAGCCGAGCTGGATCCAACGCGAGTATCTGAAAACGATGTATCGGGTATTCGCCGAAAAGGGCATCGCCTTCGCCTCGGGCATCCTGACCTTGCAGACCGCGGCGCCGAGGAGGGGAGCGATGCCGGCGATCGAGGGCGATACGACGCAGCTGCTTGTCACCGAAGCCATGGCGCCGGCTGGCCGCCTCGAGCAGCCGACAGTTGGCTTCAATCGACCCGCAGCCGCGCAAACACAACCCGCTTGACGCCGTCGAAGGCAAACGCGAATCCGAGCGTTGCGGCGAACAGCGTGCCGGCGATGGCCGGGGCGAGCGGGACCATCAAAACGCCGCCGATCGCCAGCGAGGAAACGATGACCAGGTCGACGATGGTGGCGACCAGCATCACCGGCGCCGGCCGCGACCGCCACAGCGGGAGGCGCTCGCGCAGTCCGTAGACGCTCGCCTGCCCGGCCATGACGAAGGTCAGGAGGGTCAGCGTGCGCATCGCGCCGGGGCTCAAGCGCAGGACAAACCATCCGGCGGCGAGCACGGCAATGCAATAGGAGAGCTTGAACAGACCGAGCGGAATCGCGGCAAGCGTGAGGTTGCGGATGCGCCAGGTATTGGGATAGGGGGTCGGCTCTGCCCGGTCGGCGGCCCGCGACATTGTCACCAGATCGCCCGCGAGCATGGCCAGCGCCTGCAACGCCGGGGTCAAGACCGCGTGTCCGGTCATCACCAGCCCCACTCCCAACACCACCAGCATCGCCGATTTGTTGACGAGGAGGCTCAACGTATAGGTCAGGACCCGCTGGAAGCCCGACCGGCCTTCCCTGATCGAGGCGACGATCCCGCCGAGGCCGGGCGTGGTCAGCACGATGCCGGCCGCACTCTTGGCGACATCGGTCGCCGTCGCGACCGCGATCCCCATCTGCGCCTGGCGCAGCGCCGGCGCGTCGTTGGCGCCATCGCCGCACATTCCGACCGCATGGCCGCACTGTTGCAACGCCTTGACCAGACGGAATTTGTCTTCCGGAAAAACACCGGCGTAGATCGCGAAATCCGCGGGACTGGCGCGGTCGGGCATCTTTCCCGGCGGGCACACCGCACCTTCGAGGCCGATGGCTCGGGCGATCGTCGCCGCGGTGGCCGCGTTATCCCCGGTGATCATAATCGGGGTCACGCCGAGCGACCGCAATTCGATGAGGAGCGCCGCGGAATCCGGCCGCGGAGGATCGTCGAACGCGACGAGGCCGATGACGCTCAGCCGGCCGGGCGGTCCCGCGGCGACGGCCAGCGTCCTATGCCCGGCGCCGGCGAACTGCTTCACCTCGGCGTCGACCTGGTCGGCAAAGGGCGCCACCGCGGCGACCGCCGACGGCGCTCCCTTGACGATGCGAATTTCGTTGCCGCCGCCGTCGAGCGCCACCGCCTCGGCGGTCTTGGTAGCCGGATCGAACGGCCTGAAGCGCAAGAGCCGGAAGGGTTTGCCCGACGCGTCCCGTCGTTGTGCCATCGCGCGGATCGCCGCATCGACCGGATCCTGCCCCTCCGCCGAGCTGGCGAGAGCTGCGGCAGCGAGCACATCGTCCTCGGCATAACCGTCGGCAACGGGGCGGACAGCGCTCACCGCCAGCGCGTTTAAGGTCAATGTTCCAGTCTTGTCGACGCACAGGACATCGATCGTGGCCGCCTCTTGCAACGCCGTCAGACGGGTCAACAAGACGCCCTTCGAGGCGAGCGTCTTGGCGCCCAAGGTGGCGGCCAAACTGAAGGTCGCCGGCAGCGCGACCGGCACCGCGGCGAGCAGCGCCGTCAGCACCAGCGGGATGATCTGCGGGACCGTCATCGCCAGGCTGTGAGCGTAGGCCACCATCGCGACGACGATCGCGACATTGACGATCGTCAAGTTGCGAACGACGCCGAGCACCGTCTTCTGCTCGCTGCTTTCGACATGGGCGATGCGCACCAGTTCGGCAGTGCGGCCGAAATAGGTGCGCGTGCCGGTGGTGACGATCTCGCCGATCGCCTCTCCGCGGCGAACGAGCGCGCCGGCAAAGGCGGTGTCGCCCGCGCCCGCCTCCGCCGGCAGCGATTCGCCGGTCAGCATCGACTGGTCAAGCAGAAGCGAACCCGTAGTGATGCGAAGATCGGCCGGGACAATAGTGCCAAGCGACAACTGCACGACATCGCCCGGGACCAACTCAGCCGCCGGGGCGTCCCGCCATGCGCCGTCGCGCTTCACCCGCACCTTGAGCGACAGGCGCTCTTTCAACAGCGCGAGCGCGGCGCTGGCGCGGCTTTCCTGAAACACCCCGAGGGCGACATTGGCAATGAGGAGGGTCGCGATCATCAGCGCTTCGACCCGCTCGCCGATCGCAATCTGGAGCGCGATGGCAATTTCGAGCATCCACGGGACCGGCGCCCAGAAATGGCGCAGCACCCGAAGGGTGGGGTGCACCCGCTCGTCGACCCCGGCATTGGGGCCAAATTGCCCCAGCCGGCGCGTCGCCTCGGCCGAGGATAGGCCATCGGCGGCGGGTGGTGCGATCGTTGCGGGATCGGGCAGGGAGAGGCTCATCAGGCGACTGAAGATTGCCGGCTGATAATGTCTGACACACTGCTCCTTAGCACGGCACCGGGAGAGATGTGTTAGGCTTCGGCCGCCTCGCGCGAGATTGCTTCGCTCCGCTCGCAATGACATCCTTGAAAGATCCGATCGGGATTATGGAGAAAGAGCGATGCGGCTCAGCATTTTGGATGACTACCAGGGCGTCGCGCTCGAGATGGCGGACTGGTCGGCGGTCAAGGGCCGCGGCATCGAGATCGCGGTCGAGCGCTTTCCGTTCGCCGATGAGGACGATGTCGTGCGCTCGCTCGCCGGTTCCGAAATCGTCTGCGCGATGCGCGAGCGCACGGCGTTCCCCAAACGCGTCGTTGACCGCCTGCCGAAGCTGAAGCTCCTCATTACGACGGGCATGCGCAACGCCTCCTTCGACATGGCCGCGCTGAAGGAGCGCGGGGTTACGGTCTGCGGCACCGGCGGCCCGGGCGGCGGCAACGAAGATACCGCCGAACTGGCCTGGGGCCTCATCCTCGGCGCCGCGCGGCGCATCGCCGAGGATCACGCATTGATGCGACAGGGGGGCTGGCAGACCCGCGTCGGCCATCGCGTCGCCGGCAAGACGATCGGGCTGTTGGGCCTCGGCCGGCTCGGCAGCGCGGTCGCCCGGGTCGGGCTCGCCTTCGGCATGAAGGCCGTTGCCTGGAGCCAGAACCTGACCGCCGAGAAGGCCGCCGCGCAGGGCGTCGAGTGGGTCGAGTCAGACGAACTCTTCCGCCGCGCCGACATCCTCTCGGTGCATCTCGTGCTTAGCGAGCGCTCGCGCGGCCTCGTCGGCAAACGCGAGATCGGGTTGATGAAGCCGAGCGCGATCCTCGTCAACACCTCGCGCGGGCCGATCTGCGATACCGCCGCGGTCATCGATGCGCTGAAGACGGGGCGGCTCGCCTATGCCGGCTTCGACGTCTACGACCAAGAGCCGCTGCCGATCGATCATCCGCTGCGCCAGGCGCCGAACGTCATCCTGACCCCGCATATCGGCTACGTCACGCACGAGAACTATCACAGCTCCTATCCGCAGATCGTCGAAAACGTACTTGGCTTTCTCGACGGCAAGCCGGTCCGGACGATCTGAGCGCCGGCAATCGGATGGGTCGTGGGGTGATGAGCCGGGAGGCGCCATTGATCCGCCCGTCGCGCGACGAGGACGTCGGCGCGATCGCGGCGATCTATGGCTACCATGTGATGCATGGGGTTGCCTCGTTCGAGGAGGTCGTGCCGACGATTGAGGAGATCGCCCGCCGCCGTGCCGAGATCGTCTCGCGCGGGCTGCCGTACCTCGTCGCCGAGCGCGCCGATACCGCGGGCGGAAGGCGGGTCGTCGGGTATTGCTATGCCGGCCTCTTCCGGCCGCGTGCGGCCTATCGCTTTACGCTCGAAGATTTGATCTATGTCGACGCCGCCGAAGTCGGGCGCGGCATCGGCCGGGCGCTGCTGGAACCGCTCCTCTTGCGCGCAAGCGAACTCGGCTATCGCCAGATGGTCGCCGTGGTCGGCGGGCGGGAGACGATCCCATCGATCCGGCTGCACGAGGCCCTCGGTTTTACCCATGCCGGCGTCCTGCCCGCGGTCGGTTTCAAATTCGGCCGGTGGATCGATATCGTGCTGATGCAGCGCGCGCTGGGTCCGGGCGCCACAACCCTTCCCGATGGCGCGCCGCGCTCGGCGTTAACCGGCGGTCAGGGCACATCCGCGTAGCCTGTGCGGCAGCGGGGGATGCGCCGCCATCCGCGCCGGCCCGCTGAAGACGCCTTCTCCCACCGTACCGGTCTGTTGGCGACGCCCGTTTATCGCCTATATATCTCAAGCATCTGTCGATAACGCGGCACTGGGGAGAGCGGCATGGCGGAAGAATTTACAGACCCGGGCCGGATCCGCTCGTACCACGCGCATATCTATTACGATGCGGCGACAAAGCCGGTGGCAGAGCGACTGCGCGAGGCGATCGGTAAAGGCTTTACCGTCGAACTCGGGCGCTGGCACGATGAGCCGGTAGGACCGCACCCCGTCTCGATGTACCAGGTGGCCTTTGCCGTCGGCGAATTCCCGCGCCTTTTACCCTGGCTGATGCTGAACCGCGGCGGGCTCGACATCCTCGTTCACCCGCAGACCGACGACCCCTACGATGACCACGCGATCCACGCGCTGTGGCTCGGTGAGAAGCTGCCGCTCCGGCTCGGGGGCTTGCGCCGCCGCCAGCAGGCCTGAGGCCGCGACTGCCGCTGCCGCTACACGCGACCGGTCAGCAGGAGGACGACCAGGATGATGACGATGAGGCCGGCCCCGCCGCTCGGGTAATAGCCCCAGCCGCTGCTGTAGGGCCAAGTCGGCAGTGCACCGATCAGGATCAGAATGAGGATGACGAGGAGGATGGTACCCATTGCGCACTCGGTGTAGCTAGCAATCGTAGCTAAGAACGCGGTGCGACAACGACCGGTTCCATTTGCGCGGGATCAATTGGACAGCGATCGGCGCGCGGGCCCTACCAGGTGCGCACCGGCCCGCAATCGACGTGGACGAAATCCGAGTGCGGATAATAGCCGACGCCGCCACCGCGCAAGCTCAGCGCCGCGCCGTGCACTTGCGACAGATCGTGCCGCTCGCAGCGGAGATCGATCGCCATCCCCTTGATGTGATAGCTGTTGCTCGCGACCCCTTCGTGGCGCAGGTACAGGCGGTGGTTGGTGGTCGGCGAGCGGTATCCGCAGATCACCAGAAACGGGTCATGGCAATCGAGGCGGCTGCGCAGCATGCCGAGGAGGTCGAGAATCCCGGCATTCATCGGTCGCACTTCGTCGGAGTGATGGTCGCGCAGGACCCAGTTGATATCGCGCACTGCCTCGCGGATGTAATGACCATCGGCCCAGTAGACGCTGCGGACCCACTCGCCAGTGTGCACGTTATAGAGCGATACCGATCGCGGTGCGAAAGAAATGGCCGGGGCCGGTCTGACAAAGGCAACTGCGCCAACAGCCGCAGCCGCGCCCAGGACCCGACGCCGGGTCAGCAGCGAAAACTCTCGCAATGGCTAATCCCCCCAAGCAACCCCCGAGGACGCCATAGCACCGGCCCGCCGCTCAAACAAGCCTGATATGGTTAAGCGAGGTGGCGACAACCGCAGTTTTCCGGATTTTTCCTGCCCGGGTTGATCTGCCGGAAGGATGTTCAGCTTCTAGGTTGGCCGGCCGGATTGTCTTGCGCCATCGGGGCTTGCCCCGCCGGGTGCAGCCGCTGCCAGATCTCTGCATCGCGCTGGTAGACGTCCGGGCGAAACTCGATTTCGCCGTTCGCACCGGCGAACGCGGTCTGGTAGACCATGAACACCGGGATCGGCTCCGGCAGCATGCGCCGATTGGTGTAGCCCAGCGCGATCCCTTGGTTGATCACGCTGACTGGTTGCCCCAGCAGCAGCGCGGCCAGCACGCGCGGGTTTTGCACGCGCACGCAACCATGGCTCTGACGGCGGTTGTCGCGGGCGAACAGACCCTTGAGCGGGGTGTCGTGGAGATACACATCGAAGCGGTCCTGCATTTCGAATTTGAGCTGGCCGAGCGCGGTTCCCGCTCCCGGCAGCTGCTGGATCGCGCCGTTGGTGCGCCTCACCATGTGGTGATGGTCCAAATACCCGGGGTCCTGGGCGAGCTTTGGCAGAATTTCCTCGGTGGCGATCGAATAGGGGACATTCCACGGCGGATTGAACAACAGGCTGTCGATCGTGGTCTGGAACTCCGGGGTCTGCTTGTCGACCTCGCCGACGACGACACGGGTGGTGAATACCGGCTGGTCATCGCGATAGAGCACGAGCTGGGCGTTTGCCGTATTGACCCAGACGCGGTCGGCCGGGAGATCGCGGCGCAGCCAGCGCAAGCGCTCGAGATTGACCGCGATCTGCCGCAAACGGGCCTCCAGGGTCGCGTCGGCCGAGGACGGGTGTGGCGGGCGCGCGTCGGGAGCCCCGATCGGCGCGGTCGGGCCCACCGCGCCAGCCGATCGGGCAGCCGATTGGTAGGACTGGAGGGCTTGCTGTAGCGCCAGATAGGCCGGCGTGTGCGGCGCCAGTGCCTCGATCGCCGCCGCCGGATCGGGGCTGTTGATGGCTTGGTCGAGCACGCCGGCGACGTCGATCGGCTCCGGCGTCAGATCCTCGTCGTCAAAGCGCGCTTCGATCGGCACGGCGCCGCGGGCGAGCGCATCGGCAAAGCTGAGGACGGCGTCCGACAGCACCAGCTCGCGGTCGATCGGCGCCAGCGCCGCTACGTTTCGCAACAGCTCGCCGTGAAACATATCGGGGTCGAGGCCATGCTCGCCGGCCCGCAACACGGCGCTGACCAGGGCTTGCGCCTGGGGCTGCCGGCTCGTCCAAACCGGCTCGAAATTGTGCGCCGCGTAGAATTGCCGGAGGAGCGCGCCGTGCAGCTTTTCGCCGGCAACGACGAGCCCGGTCGTGCTCTCGATACGGGTGCGAATGTCGCTGTCGCCGCTGAGCGCAGGGGTCGCCCCCGGCGCGGCGTCGGGCGCCGGCAATGAGGCGGGCACAAGCGCGGCCGCGCGGGTCCCCGGCATTTCGGCGCCAGCGCGTGGCGCCACCAGGACACAAACGGCAGCGATCGCGGTCGCAGCGCAAATGGCCGCGCCGCGCTGCTTCAGACGGCGGTTTTCGGCGACCTTTGGGGGTGTCAACACAAATCGCCTCGTTGGTACCGTGAGCGTTGCGCGACTTGCGCATGCTGCGGGTTGAACGGCTCCACTACTCCCGGGTTCCAGGGGCCGGCCGCTCAGCGCCAGCCAACCGCCGACCCGCCGAAGAGGCCCGGAAACCTAGACGCGAATAGTTTCTATAACATTGATAACAGAGAGATTGTCGTAACTCTACGGGTTTTCTGCGGCTGCGGCAACGCGCGCCCCTCAAGGTTTGAATGCCGTCCAGGGGGGGTGGGGGTGAGGCACCATGGCCATCACGCTCAGCGGATGCAGCGCAGAAAGCTCACCATCGATTTCGGATTCGTGTATTGCGAATTTTCCATGTAACACTATGGAGCAACCGATAGACCGGGGGCAGCGATGCGCATTGGCAAATCGGCCGCGATCGTTGCGGCATCTGTCCTGTATGGCGGCGCGGCGGGGTCGGCCTGTCTGCAGAGTCAATCGCATCGTTGCGTCGATTTGGCAATTGTGCCGCAGGTTTCCCAGGAGATCGTTGCCGGCGAGCACGTCGTGGTGCCGCCCAAAACCGCGCCCGCAGCTGTGTCGCAGCCGCCCTATACCGGCCCAACCGTCGGGCTCAGTCCGACGGTGCGGCAGACCCCGACAGTGGGCTACCGCTGGTCGATCGACTGACGGGGGGCGGCAGGGCCGCTCAGACCTCCGCGGCGGGGCTTTGCGGACGCGGGCCGACATAGGCCGATGAGGGGCGGACGAGGCGCCCCTCGCGTCGCTGCTCCATCGCGTGCGCCCGCCAGCCGGCGCACCGCGCCACCGCGAAAACCGGTGTGAACGCGTCGCGCGGCAGGCCGACCGCGTCGAGGAGCAGTGCGGCGTTGATCTCGACATTGGGTTGCAGCGCTGGCCGCCCCGGCTTCCGCCGGGCAAAGGCGCCGTCGACGGGGCGCTCAACTTCGGCGACGAGCTCGGAAAGCGTGTGGCCGCGCACCCACAGAATGCCGCGAGCGCCATCGCTGTAGCTGAGCACGGTCTCGGCGGCGACGACCCCGGCGCGCCCGCTATCGATCGTCATCCGGTTCGCTTAGTTGAAGCGGCGGGCAAGCGCGGCCTCTGTCTCGGCGACGATCCGGGTGACGATCACCCCGGCGGGCTCGACCGAATGGATGAGGTCGACGCTCTCTCCGGCCCACACCACGGCGGTTTCGAAATCCTGGGTCGCCATCGCGGCGGCATAGCGCGCTTTGTCGGCGGCAGCGTGTTGCAGTTCGTCCTCCCGGCCATGCCATTTCTCGCTGAACCGATTGGCCAAGCCGCGGCCCGGAAATTCGATCGGCCAGGGACTGTCGCGCGCGATATCGAAGACCCGGGTGCGCAGCGTATCATCGCCGGAGCCGGCGACAAGAGCTGCCTGCGCCTCGAGCGTTCCGAGCCATTCATCGGAGGCACAAAAGCGCGTGCCCATCAGGACGCCCGCCGCACCCAGCATCAAGGCGGCGGCGAGGCCGCGCCCATCGGCAATTCCGCCGGCTGCGACTACCGGCACCTGTTGACCCGATCCTTGGACCATATCGACGACAGCCGGAACGAGGGCCAGCGTGCCGCGCCGCGTGCTGCCGTGGCCGCCGCCCTCGCCACCCTGGGCTATGATGATGTCGGCGCCCTCGTTGAGCACCTCGCGGGCCATGGCGAGGGTTTGCACTTGGCAGATCACCGGAATGCCTGCGTCCTTGATGCGCGGGATGAACGGCCGGGCGTCACCAAAGGAGAGCATTACCGCAACCGGCGCATGCGCCAGCGCGACATCGAGGAGATGTGGCCGCTCGGAGAGGCCCCAGGTGATAAAGCCGCAGCCGACCGGCTGATTGCCGGCAGCGGTGAACTGGCGCTCCAGCCACTCGCGCCCTGTCATCCCCTGCGCACTATTACCCTGGCCGCCGCCGATGAGGCCGAGCCCGCCCGCGGCGCTGACTGCGGCCGCCAGCGCGCCGCCGGCGCTGCCGCCCATCGGCGCGAGCAATATCGGATGGCGAATGCCAAGCTGCTCGGTCAAGCTGGTGCGCAAAGCCATCATCGCCTCCGCCGGCCTGTTCCCTGCAACCAGCATAGCACGCGAACTCGCCGGCGGCTTACCGAGCTTGCTGTTCTATCAGCCTTTGCCGGTGGAAAAGTAGCCCGGCCGCCTATTGCATCGCGCCAGCGGCGGGCTGTTGCGCCACCGTCCGGTCGCGGCTGTAGATGGCGCGCTGCTTGTCGCGCCAGGCGGCACGCTCGGTTGCATCGATCTGCCCGTCGTGATTGGTGTCAATGCGGTCAAAGCGTGCGCGGAACACACGGTCGCGCTCCGCCGCGGGCAAGGCGGCGAGCCGATCGTAATAGGCCTTGATCGCTTCGAGCCGGGTCCTCTGCCCCGCCGTCAGATCGGTAGCGGCAAGCTGGGCCGCGAGTTCGCCGCGCCGCCGCTCGTTGAAATTAAGCCGCCAATCGCGGTATTGCTCGAAGGTGATCGAGACGTCGGCTGCAGGGGCCGTGATCGTTGCAGCCGCGAGAGCAACCGGCTGGGCGGCCTCGCCCGGCAGCCACAATGTCGCAACGATCGCCGCCGAAGCGGCGAGCAGGGTCCATCGCATCGCTATTCCTCCCGGTCTGGCTCACCTATAATTAGAACAAACCGAGAATACAAACTATGTCAATTCGAGTCAACCGAAATATGTTCCTGTTTTATTCCACAAGTTCGCGGTCTGCCCGCTTGCCTGACCGCCGTCGGAATGGCACAAGCGTCGGGGGACAGTCCTGAGGCAAGCGGGTGCCGGATTTCGCCATTGAGCGCGGTTGCGCGGGCCTCGTGTGCGGCATCGACGAAGTTGGGCGCGGTCCCCTGGCGGGACCGGTCGTTGCCGCCGCGGTGATCATCGACCGGCCGCGCTTTAGCCGCCAACTGCGCCGCACGCTCGACGATTCCAAAATACTGAGCCGCAGCCACCGCGAGAGATGCTACCGGGCCTTATGGGCCGGCGCCCGCACCGGAACGGTCAGGATCGGCGTTGGCGCCGCCAGCCGGGGCGAGATCGACCGCATCAACATTCTGCGCGCCAGCCTCGTGGCGATGGCGCGGGCGGTTGCCGCGCTCGGGCAGCGGCCCGACATCGCGCTGGTTGACGGCACGATCGCACCGCCATTGCCGTGCGCGGTGAAGACGGTGGTCAAGGGCGACGCCCTGAGCTTTTCGATCGCCGCAGCCTCGGTCGTCGCCAAGGTGACCCGCGACCGAATCATGCATGCGCTGGCAGCGCGCTATCCCGGCTACGGCTGGGAGCGGAATGTCGGTTACGGCACGGTCGAGCACGCTGCGGCGATCCGCCGGCTCGGCATCACCCCGCATCATCGCCGCTCGTTCGCGCCGGTCCGCCTCGCGCTTTCGGGTCCAGCCGATTTGTTCGAGCTCTTCGAGGCGGGGGCGCTGATCGAAGCCGACGAATAGGCGCAGCTGCGGAATTTCCCACGGAATTGACGGATTCCGCGTGCGCGCTCACAGTTCGCGCCGGAATGGACAAGACCGAAGCGACGACAGGGATCGCGTGCGACACGGTCATCCACGGCGATTGCCTGGCGGCGATGGCGGGGCTGCCGGCCGGTTCGGTCGATCTCGTCTTCGCCGACCCGCCCTACAACCTGCAGCTTACCGGCGCGCTGCACCGTCCCGACAACAGCCGGGTCGATGGGGTCGAGGAGGCGTGGGACAAGTTCGCGGGCTTTGCCGAATACGACCGGTTCACCCACGCCTGGCTCGCCGCCGCCCGCCGGGTGTTGAAACCCTCCGGCGCGCTCTGGGTCATCGGCTCCTATCACAATGTCTTCCGGATCGGCGCCGCGGTGCAGGATCTCGGGTTCTGGATCCTCAACGACGTCATCTGGCGCAAATCGAACCCGATGCCCAATTTCCGCGGCCGGCGCTTTACCAATGCGCATGAGACGCTCTTGTGGTGCGCCCACTCGAAGGAGGCGCGCTATACCTTTAATTACGAGGCGATGAAGGCGTCGAACGATGAATTGCAAATGCGCAGCGACTGGCTGATCCCCTTATGCGGCGGGCCCGAGCGGCTGCGCGATTCCGACGGCAAGAAGGCGCATCCGACGCAGAAGCCCGAGGCCCTGTTGCACCGGGTTCTCCTCGCCTCGACCCGGCCGGGCGAGATCGTCCTCGACCCGTTTTTCGGCACCGGCACGACGGGCGCGGTTGCCAAGCGCCTCGGGCGGCGCTTTATCGGCATCGAGCAGGACCCGTCGTATGTCGCGATCGCGCGGCGGCGGATCGCGGGCGTCCGGCCGGCGCCGGCCGAGATCATTGCCCTCGAGTTGCGACGCGAGGCGCCGCGGGTGCCGTTCGGCAGCCTGGTTGAGCGCGGCCTGTTGCGGCCGGGCGAGGTGCTGGTCGATGCGGCGCGGCGGTGGAGCGCGCGGGTGCGCGCCGACGGCAGCCTCATTTCGGGCGAGCACAAGGGCTCGATCCATTCGCTGGCCGCCCAGCTGCAAGGCGCTCCGGCGTGGAACGGCTGGGCCTTCTGGCATGTCGAGCGCCACGGGCAGCTGGTGCTGATCGACCATCTGCGCCAGCAGCTGCGCGGCGAACTGGGGTGAGCCGGGAAAACATGCCTTACGACCGCAATAACGTCTTCGCCCGCGTCCTGCGCGGCGAACTGCCGTCCAGGAAAGTCTATGAGGATGAGCACGTCCTCGCCTTTCACGACATCAACCCGCAGGCGCCGACCCACATCATTCTCATTCCGAAGGGCGAATACGTCTCGGTCGACGATTTCTCGGCGAATGCGTCAGAAGCGGAGCTGGCCGCCTTTACGCGGGCGATCGGCCGGATCGCGCACCACGAGGGGGTCGCCGCGAGCGGCTACCGCATCCTCGCCAACCACGGGCCGGCGGCGCATCAGGACGTGCCGCATTTCCACCTGCACCTCTTCGGCGGGCGCGACCTCGGCCCGATGCTGCGCCGCCCCCGCGATTAGAGTAGAGTGGTTTGCACCCGCTCACCCCCTCCCAACCCTCCCCCATCAAACGGGGAGGGCTTCCATCAGCGGCAAGGGCTTCTATCAGCGGGGAGGGCCTCGATCATTTTTACTCCCGCCCCCTCGATGGGGGCGGGTCGGGGTGGGGGTGATGCGGGCCCAAGTGCGTCGACTCGGTGCTCTAATTGCCGACCTTCTGCCAGACCTGTTGCGCCGATGGCGGCAGCTTGTCCATGTGCTTGAGGAAGAGAGCGAGGGTCCAGATCTCCTGGTCGCTGAGGGCGCCCGCCCATGACGGCATCCCGGTCCAGCGGATGCCGTGCTGGATCTTCCATACGGAATAGCCCTCGGGGTCGTCCTCGACGCCGTCGCTGGCCAGTTGCGGCGGCCGCGGGTAGAGGCCCTTGGCGACGGGCGAAGCGGATTCGTCGCCCTTCGCGGTGCCGTGGCAGATCGCGCAGTGCTGCCCATAAAGCTGGATGCCGGCGATCAAATTGGCATCGGTCAGCGCCACCGGATTGGGGCCCGCCGGCGCCTCTCGCGCGAGGGTCGCGCGGAGCGAGGTTTTCGCCGCCCAGGTTTCCAGCGGGAGGGGCTTGCCATCGGCGTTCGCCGGAATGAGGCCGCTCTTGAGGACGAGAACGCCGCCGACGAGGCCGACGATGATGACCGCCACGATGCCGAAGAGGAAGCCCCGGAACATCACACCCTCCCGAGCGCGAGATCGAACAGCGGCAACAGCGTCGGGAAGGTCGGGTAGAGCCCGGCCTCGATCTCCGCCCGGCTGACCCAGGCGACCGCGGCGGCGTCGTCCGCGGCCGCCCCCTCGCCCGAGCGCCAGATCCCGTGCACCGCAATGAGGGTATAGTGAAACTGGACGCGGCCTTCTGCGTCACGGTGGATCGCGTCGTTGACATTGAGAATGTCGGCCGGCTCGGCGGCGATCCCGGTCTCTTCAAAAAGCTCGCGCATCGCCCCCTCGCGCACGGTCTCGCCGAGTTCGAGAACGCCGCCGGGAAAGCCCCAGCGCCCCTGATTGGGCTGCTGCGCGCGCTGCACGATGAGCGCCTTTTCGCCACGCATTACGACCGCCAGCACCGCGACGATCGGGCGGTCGGGATAGCGCCGCGCCGCCCGCCGGGCGGCGAGATCGGCGGCGGTGGGTTCGGCCATGACTGACTGATCTGTCATTGCGAGAAGCCATCAAGCGAGAAAGCAATCCCGACGAGATTGCTTCGCTGCGCTCGCAATGACAACGACCCTATTCTGCGGCCGCGCGCGGCCGGCCGTGCTCGTCGGTGTAGATTTCGGCGCCCTGTTTCAGGAACTCCTGCGATTTCTCCGCCATGCCGGATTTGGCGTAGTCGCGGATTTCCTGGGTGATCTGCATCGAGCAGAATTTGGGGCCGCACATCGAGCAGAAATGCGCCAGCTTCGCGCCGTCCGCCGGCAAGGTCTGGTCGTGGAACTTTTCGGCGGTCTCGGGGTCCAACGAGAGGTTGAACTGGTCGCGCCAGCGGAACTCGAAGCGGGCCCGCGACAAGGCGTCGTCGCGCTCGCGCGCGGCCGGGTGGCCCTTGGCGAGGTCGGCGGCGTGGGCGGCGATCTTGTAGGTGATGACGCCCACCTTGACATCATCGCGATCGGGGAGCCCGAGATGCTCCTTCGGCGTCACATAGCAGAGGAGTGCGGTCCCGAACCAGCCGATCATCGCCGCGCCGATGCCGCTCGTAATGTGATCGTAGCCCGGCGCGACATCGGTGACGAGCGGCCCCAGCGTATAGAACGGCGCTTCGCCGCATTCCTCGAGCTGCTTATCCATGTTGATCTTGATCTTGTGCATCGGCACGTGGCCGGGGCCTTCGATCATCACCTGGACATCGTCCTCCCAGGCGATCTTGGTCAATTCGCCCAGCGTTTCCAATTCGGCGAACTGGGCGCGGTCGTTGGCGTCGGCGTTGGAGCCCGGGCGCAAGCCGTCGCCCAGGGAGTAACTCACGTCATAGGCCCGCATGATCTCGTTGATCTCGCGGAAATGAGTGTAGAGGAAGCTCTCCTGGTGATGCGCCAGGCACCATTTCGCCATGATCGAGCCGCCGCGCGAGACAATGCCGGTGACCCGCGGCGCGGTCAGGTGGATGTAGCCGAGGCGGACGCCGGCATGGATCGTGAAATAATCGACCCCCTGCTCGGCCTGCTCGATCAGGGTGTCGCGGAACAGTTCCCAGGTCAGCTCCTCGGCCTTGCCGCCGACCTTTTCCAACGCCTGGTAGATCGGCACGGTGCCGATCGGCACCGGCGAATTCCTGATGATCCACTCGCGGATCGTATGGATGTTGCGCCCGGTCGACAAATCCATGACCGTGTCGGCGCCCCACCGCGTCGCCCACACCAGCTTGTCGACTTCCTCGGCGACCGACGAGGTAACGATCGAGTTGCCGATATTGGCGTTGACCTTCACCAGGAAGTTGCGGCCGATGATCATCGGCTCGGATTCCGGGTGGTTGACGTTGTTGGGGATGATGGCGCGGCCGCGCGCGATCTCGTCGCGGACAAATTCCGGGGTGACGTAATCGGGGATGCTGGCGCCGAACGATTCCCCGTCGCGCGCGCTCGCCCGAATTTGTTCGCGGCCGAGGTTCTCGCGGATCGCGACGTACTCCATCTCGGCGGTGACGATGCCGGCGCGGGCGTAGGCGAGCTGGGTCACCGCCTTCCCGGGCTTGGCGCGCAGGACCCGTCTCGTCGCGCGGTCGAAAATCGGCACGTTGCTGTCTTCGCCGCGCCTGAGGCCATTATCTTCGGGCTTGATCTCGCGGCCCGGGGTCTCCTCGACATCGCCGCGAGCGAGGATCCACGAGCGCCGCAACTCCTTCAGGCCCTTGTGGATGTCGGTTGTCTCGGCGGGGTCGGAATAGGCGCCCGACGTGTCGTAGACGCGGATCGGAGGTTCGTTCGCGCTCGGCTCCAGATCGATCTCGCGCAGCGCGACGCGGATATCCTGGTAGCGGCTGCCCGCGACATGGATCTTGCGCGAGGCGGGAAACGGGCCGGTGGTGACGCTCGGCTCGGCGCCCTTCGCGCTCAAGGCGGCGGTGGGTAGAGGAGCGGAATTGGGCATAAGGGCCTCCGTTGCGCGCGTGGAGCAAAAACCCGGGCCGATTGCGATGGGGAAACGGCGTTCGCCCGATAGTTCGCCAGACGGGCGTTCCTGTCCCTACGCCGGCACGACCCGGATCAGGTTCAAAGGGTTGCCCGCGGTCTAGCGGTCTCTCAGCCCCTTCGGCGGGGCACCCCTTGGACACCAGGATTATCGTCAGGTTGCCGCAGCGCCGTCAAGCGCCGCGCCGGCACTCTGTTGCATGACCTATGCGCTTCCTTCGAGACGGTGCTTCGCACCCTCTCAGGATGACGAAAACTTGTGATGGCAATAAGAAACGCCGTCATCCTGAGGAGCGCGCGCCAGCGGGCGTCTCGAAGGACGCACGACGCTGATCCAGCCGTGGTCTCAGGCGTATTCGCCGTCGCCGCCGGCGCGGCGGTGGGCGAAGTTTAGGGTGAGGAGGCGCTCGGTGAAGTCGCCGTAGGTGAGGGGCTCGTATCTGGCCGGGTTGTCGGGACCGACGCAGGTCGGCACCGGCGCGACGACGACATCGTGGTTCGGCCCGAGAAAGAACGGGATCGCGTAGCGCGAGCGGTCGTTCCGGTTGATGACGCGGTGCGGGGTCGCGCGGAAGCGGTCGTTGGAATAGCGCGCCAGCATCGCGCCCGTGTTGACGACAAAGGTGCCGGGCACCGCCGGCGGGCGGATCCACTCGCCTTCTTGGGTGCGCACCTCCAGCCCCGGCAGCGCCGACTGCGCCAGAAACGTGATGAAGTTGTTGTCGGTGTGCGGGGCGAAACCGAATTCGTTGTCACTCGGGTCGGGCTGCGGCGGATAGTGGATGAGGCGGATCGCGCAGTTGGGCTCGGCGAACGCTTCGGCGAAATAGTCCGAGGGCAGGCCGAGGGCCAGCGCAAAAACCGGCACCAGCCGCGTCGTCATCTGTTCCATCGCCGCGTAATATTCGACCGCCGCGGTGCGGAATCCCGGCATGTCGGGGGGCCATCTGTTGAGCCCGATCAGCCGCTTCTTGTTGACGATGTCGGGGTGGTCGGGGGCGCGGTCGCGGGCGATGTAGAAGCTCTCGCTGAAATTGGGCTTGGTGTTCTTGTTGACCGGCGAATGGCGGACGGTCTGGCCGCCGAACGGCAGGTAGCCGATATTCAGTTCGCCAATCTTGAGGGCGAGCTTGTCGGCGTCCGGCCGGGCGAAGAACTGCGCCGCGGCGGCGAACACCTGGTCGGGGAGAATTTGCGGCACGCCGTGACCCGCGACGACGAGAAACCCGGTGTCTTCGCAGGTGCCGGCGATCGCGCGGGCCAGCGGCGCCGCCGCGCCCGGAACGCCCGCGAGATAGGGTCCGATGTCGAGGACCGGGATCCGGCCCTCGCTCAAACCCGCATCGCCGCGTGCCTCGGCGAGCGCACTCATCGCTCGCCCAATCCTTGTCCCTCCCCCTCGGCGAGCGCCGCGGCCCGCTCGGCTTGCGCTGCGGCACGGGCCCGCTCTTCCTCTTCGTCGCGCTCGCGCAGGGGATCGATGCCGGCGGCCTGCATCCGCGCGCCATCCTGCGACTGGGCGACGTTGGCGGTGACCGTGACGCCGACCTCGGGATGCAGCATGACCCTGACCGGGTGCAGGCCCAAGGTCTTGATCGGGCGGGCGAGCACGATCTGGCGCTTGTCGACGGTGAACCCGGCCGCCGTCACCGCGTCGGCCACATCGCGCACGGCGACCGAGCCATAGAGCTGGCCGCTTTCGCCGGCCTGGCGGATCAGCACGACGGAGAGCCCCTCGAGCTTTGCCGCAACGTCGCCCGCGTCGGCCTTTCGGTGCAGATTGTTGGCTTCGAGTTGCGCCCGCTGCGTCTCGAAATAGGCGAGGTTTTCCTTGGTCGCGCGCATCGCCTTTTTCTGCGGCAACAGGAAATTGCGCGCAAAGCCAGGCTTGACTTTGACGATCTGGCCCATCTGGCCGAGCTTGTCGACCCGTTCCAACAGAATGAGATCAACCATCTGTGCTAACTCCCTGGAGACGCGAGGCGGCGGCGCAGCCCCAGCCCGCTCTCCAACAATCCGAGAATGGCCACCGCCAGAAACGGCCAGCCGAAGAACGCAGCCAGCATATAGAACCCTATCAGCGTCGCCTGCGGGTGCGACATCCGCCGCGCCGCCGCGTGGAGCACGGCCAGCCCTGCCAGACAGAACGGCACGCTGAGCGCGATCAGCATGTTGAGGCCGACAAAGCGCAGCGATCCGCCAACCACCACCGCGAGGGCCGCGACCCCGAGCGCCATCGGTACCCAGAGCGGCAGGCCGAGCCCCGCGAGATCGGGCGAGGGGCGCCAGTTCGCACCAAAGCGGGCGAGCAGCCCCTGCGCCAGGACCGCATTGGCGATCAGCATGATCATCCACGAGGCAACCAGAACCCCGGGAAGCACCATGACGATGAGCCCGGCGGCAAGATCGCGGTCGGGCAGCGGATGACGGGCGAGACGGTCGAGCACCTCGGCGACCACGCCGCGCAGCGCCGACTGCAACCCCTCGGGCCCGCCAACCAGAAGAAACGCCGCCGCGATCCCGGCCAAGGCGAGCGCCGTCAGCCACGCCGTCAGCAATCCCGGCGGGTACCATACAACGGTGCCGTCCGTGCCCCGGCGCGCCAACAGCGCCTGGCGAACGAGGAGCACGACCGGTACGGCGTTGACCGCGGCGAAGACCGCGGCGCCGACCAGATCGCTCGCCACCACCAGCAGCAGCACCGCGGTCACGCCGGCGAGCGCCGCCGCACCGGTGCCGAGCCACAGCCCCGCGATTAACAGCGGCAACTGGGCCATGTAGACGAGGACCAGCCCGCCCGGAGTGCCGAGCATCACCGCGAGATAGAGGCACGCGCCGAGGCTGCCGCAAGCGACCGCGACCGAAGCGGTTCCCACTCGGCGCATGTCAGCCTCTTCGGTTGCGCTCGGTGCCCCTATTTCACCATGTAGGGCAGGAGGCCGAGAAAGCGTGCCTGCTTGATCGCCCGCGCCAGCTCGCGCTGCTTTTGGGTCGATACCGCGGTGATGCGGCTCGGCACGATCTTGCCGCGCTCCGAGACGAAACGCTGCAGCAGCCGCACGTCCTTGTAGTCGATCTTGGGCGCATTCGGGCCCGAGAACGGGCAGGATTTGCGCCGCCGAAAAAACGGCCGGCGCGCCGCTGCCGCAGCGCGGCCGCCCCCTGCTTCATGCTGGCTTTCCATTTTACGCGTCCACCTTTTCGGCCGGCTCGGCCGGCGCTATCGCGGGCGCGTCGGTTACCGTCCGCTCGCCGCCGTCGCGGCCTTCGCCATAGCGGTCGCGGTCACTGCGGCGCGGCCGGTCCTCACGGCCGCCGCGGTTCTGCATGATCGGCGAGGGACCCTCTTCGAGCTGGTCGACCCGGAGCGTCAGATAGCGGATCACATCTTCGTTGATGCGCATGGTGCGCTCGAGTTCGGCGATCGCGGCCGCCGGAGCCTCGATATTGAACAGCACGTAATGGCCCTTGCGGTTCTTGTTCATGCGGTAGGCGAGATTGCGCAGGCCCCAGTTCTCGCGCTTCTTAACCTCGCCCCCCTGCTCGGCAATCAGTTGGGTGAAGCTGTCGGCCAGCGCCTCGGCCTGCGCGCCGGAAATGTCCTGGCGGGCGATGAACACATTCTCGTAAAGCGGCATGCAGCAGAGTCCCTTTTGGATGTGGTACCCAGAGTATCGGGTCCGAGCCGGCCGGGGCCAATCGACCCGGTGCCGGCAAGGGGAAGGGCGCACTATAGCGAACGGCGCCGCCGGCGCAATGATTGCACCAGCTCGGAGGGTGGGTCACGCTGCGTAACCCCCCAAGTCCTGTGGAGATGACCCGTGGTGGGTTACGCTTTGCTCACCCACCCTGCGTTTTGGTCAGCGGGGTTACACCCGGATCGACACGCCCTTTTCTTCGAGCACCTGCTGCAATTCGCCGGTTTCGAACATCTCGCGGACGATGTCGCAGCCGCCGATGAACTCGCCATTGACGTAGAGCTGAGGCACCGTCGGCCAGTTCGAGTATTCCTTGATGCCCTGGCGCACCGCGGGGTCGGACAACACGTCAATGCCTTTGAACTTGACCCCGAGATGACTGAGGATCTGCACGACCGCCGCCGAGAACCCGCATTGCGGGAAGACCGGCGTCCCCTTCATGAAGAGTACGACCGGGGCCTCGCTGATCTGGGTGCGGATGCGGTCCTGTAGGGTGATGTCCATAGTCTCGGTCCTCGTTTCAATGGCGCCGCAGCGGAGGCTGGAGCGCGGTCGTTGACTGGGGGTCTTTCAATCCTCCGGTGCGCTCGTCTGCAGCGCGAGCGCGTGCAATTCGGTGCCCATCCGGCCGCGCAACGCCTGATACACCAGCTGGTGTTGCTGAACCCGGCTTTTGCCGCGGAACGCGGCAGAGACGATCTGCGCGGCGTAATGGTCGCCGTCGCCCCGCAGATCCTCGATCGAGATCTGCGCGTCGGGGAGGCTCTCCCGGATCAGCCGCTCGATCGTTGCCGCGTCCATCGCCATCGCCGGATCCCCAAGAAGCCGAACAGCCTCAGCCTTGCGCCATATAGGCCGGCAGCCAAGCCTCGTTCGCGGCCCTAAGTTCCGCGATCGATATGGCACCGGCGCCGGGGAGTGTCAACGCGGCGCCGGCCCCATCGCCGATAACGATGCCGATGCGCCGGGCCGGAACGCCGGCAGCGGCGGCCGCCGCCAGGATCTGATCGGCCGCGGCGGCCTCGATCAGGTAGCGCGCCTGGTCCTCGCCGAACCACCACGCATGCGGCGCCAAGGTGCACGGCTGCGGATCGAGGGCCACACCCCGCCCGCCGGCCATCGCCATCTCGGCGAGGGCGACGAGGAGGCCGCCATCGCCGAGGTCGTGGCAGGCGGTGATTTGGCCGCCGGCGATCTGGCCGCGCACGAAATCGCCGTTGCGCCGCTCGGCCGCGAGATCGACCGGCGGCGGCGGTCCCGCTTCACGCCCCTCGATCTCGCGCAGATATAAGGAGGCGCCGAGGTGGCCGGAGGTGTCGCCGATCAGGATCACCGCATCGCCGTCGCGCTTCAAGGCGAGGTCGACCGCGCGGCGCACATCGTCGAGGAGCCCGACCCCGCCGATGACCGGGGTGGGGAGAACGGCGCTGCCGCTGGTTTCGTTGTAGAGCGACACATTGCCCGAGACGACCGGATAGTCGAGCGCGCGGCACGCTGCGCCCATGCCCTCGATCGCGCCGACGAACTCGCCCATGATTTCCGGTCTTTCGGGGTTGCCGAAATTCATGCAGTCGGTCAGCGCCAGCGGCAACGCGCCGACCGCGGTCAGGTTGCGCCAGCTTTCCGCCACCGCCTGCATGCCGCCGCGAACCGGGTCGGGGCGGCAATAGCGCGGCGTCGAATCGGTCGTGAGCGCGAGCGCTTTGCCGGTCTGGCCGATGCGGATGACTGCGGCGTCGCCGCCCGGCCGTTTCACCGTGTTGCCCTGGACGAGATGATCGTACTGCTCCCAGATCCAGCGCTTGGAGGCGAGGTCGGGAGCGGCAAGGAGGCGCTTCAGGCAGGCGAACGGGTCGCGCGCCGGGAGGCTCCGGGGGTCGATCTCCGGGTCGCTCGCGCGCCGCACCCAGGGCCGCTCATAAACCGGCGCTTCGCCGACCAAGGGGCCGACCGGAATGTCGGCGGCGATCTCGCCGTGCATGCGCAAGACCAGGCGGCCGGTCTCGGTGACCTCGCCGATCACCGCGAAATCGAGCTCCCATTTGTCGAAGACGCGGCGCGCCTCAGCCTCGCTCCCCGGCGCCAGGATCATCAGCATCCGCTCCTGGCTTTCACTGAGCATGATCTCGTAGGCGCTCATGCCGGTTTCGCGCACCGGCACGCGGTCGAGGTCGAGGGCGATGCCGAGGCTGTCCTTGCCTTTGCCGGCCATCTCGACCGAGGACGAAGTGAGACCGGCCGCGCCCATGTCCTGGATCGCGACGATCGCATCGCCTTCCATCAATTCGAGGCAGGCCTCGATCAGCAGCTTCTCGGTGAACGGGTCGCCGACCTGCACGGTCGGGCGCTTCTCGCCGGCATTGCCGCCGAACTCGGCCGAGGCCATCGTCGCGCCGTGGATGCCGTCGCGCCCGGTCTTGGCGCCGACATAGATGACGAGGTTTCCCGGCCCCGCCGCGGTCGAATAGAAGATGCGGTCGGCGCGCGCCAGGCCGACGCACATCGCGTTGACCAGGATGTTGCCGTTATAGGCGGCGTGGAACTGGCACTCGCCGCCGACCGTCGGCACGCCCACGCAATTGCCGTAGCCGCCGATCCCGCCGACGACCCCGGATACGAGGTGGCGGGTCAGCGGATGGTCGGGGCTGCCGAAGCGCAGCGAATCGAGCATCGCAATCGGCCGCGCGCCCATCGTAAAGACGTCGCGCAAGATCCCGCCGACCCCGGTCGCCGCGCCCTGATGGGGTTCGATGAACGAGGGATGGTTGTGCGATTCGATCTTGAAGACCACCGCATCGCCATCGCCGATATCGATAACGCCGGCGTTCTCGCCCGGCCCGCAGATGACGCGCGGCCCCGTGGTCGGCAGCGTCTTCAGCCAGATTTTCGACGATTTGTACGAGCAGTGCTCGCTCCACATCGCCGCGAAGACGCCGGTCTCGGTCAGGTTCGGGGTGCGCCCGAGGATGGCAGCGGCGCGCGCAAACTCCTCGGCGCTCAGCCCCATCTCGGCGGCGAGGTCAGCCGTAACGTTGCTACCGATCATTGCAGCGGCAGTTCAAGTTGAAAGGGAGGGTCCCAGTTGAACCCAAACTCTCTAAGCTTCTGCCCGACCCTCTCTTCGTTCTTTCGAAAGTAAAGGCCCTCCTGACTATGGAGGAGGAACGCACCTGGATAGGATGCAAAGAGCACAATGATCGCCAAGATCACGAGGACGCATGCCACAAACGAATTGTTCAGCAACATTCCTGCATAGGCGGCCGCGATCAGAAACCATTCCGCAGTCATTACAACAAGTCCAGCCTCCGCGTGTGCTACATTAAGTTCAGTTTTTAGTGGCTCGCCAAAAAAATTGGCGCGTCGGAGCGCATCATACGCTAATATTCTCAGACCTCGGCGGACGCCATGATCGTGAAAAAACCGCGTTGGACTAAGGCGTTCGTTTGGTAGCTTCCTGCACTCGTATATAAAAAACAGGAGGCAAAGCGAAGCGTGGTGAAGGGGGATAAACAGGCCCCGATGAATTGCAAAAATACCTGCACCCAAGACCACAGTAGTGAGCGCAGCCAGCGGCCATGACAGCGCGTTGACGGCTTTCTCAGTGTCTGATGGGTTCAAAAACGCAGCTAACGCGAGCAGCAAGAAGCCGCCGTATGAGTAGCGAATCAGCCTCGACAGGCCCAAGCCGAGCTTATCAAGTGCCGTCGCGAAGTCCTCCCCCTTCACTGCAGCGCGCCGACCAGGCCGTCGAAAAAGGCGCGGCCGTCGGTCCCGCCGAGGAGCGGGTCGGTGGCGTCCTCCGGGTGCGGCATCAGCCCGAGGATCGTGCGGGTGTCGTTGAAGATGCCGGCGATGGCGCGGGCCGAGCCGTTGAAATTATCGTCGTCGGTCAGCGCGCCCGCGGGGCTGCAATAGCGGAAGGCGATGCGGCCCTCGCCCTCCAGCCGGTCGAGCGTCCCCTCGTCGGCGGTATAGCCGCCGTCGTGATGGGCGACCGGCACGCGGATCGTCTGCCCGGCCGAATAGCCGCAGGTGAAGATCGTCTGCGAGTTTTCGACGCGCAGATGGATGTCCTTGCAGGTGAAGGCGAGCGAGCGATTCGGCAACAGCGCCCCCGGCAGCATGCCGGCTTCGGTCAGGATCTGGAACCCGTTGCAGATGCCGAGGACCGGGGTGCCGCGGGCGGCGCGGGCTTTGACTTCGCGCATGATCGGCGCCTGCGCGGCTATCGCGCCGCAGCGCAGGTAGTCGCCGTGGGCAAAACCGCCGGGCAGGATGATGAGGTCGGTCTCGGGCAGGCTCGAGTCCTTGTGCCAGATGCGCAGCGGCTCATGGCCGGTCGCCAGCTTCCAGGCCTGGCACACATCCTGCTCGCGGTTGGAGCCCGGGAAGATGATGATCGCGGCTTGCATAAGCGCCCGGTGGAGAGCCCGCTGGCGGTGAAGCGGATCACCGTCACATACGCCGCGCCGGCAAGGTGATCAAGCGGGCGCGATCAACCCGAGGCGATCAAGCCGGGCCACCGTCACCCCGCGACATCAACTATCGGTCGTCATCCAGGCGATCGCGGCCGCGGTTCCGAGAAATACCAGCGCATGTGCCGCCAGGGCCGGCTGGCAATGGCTGAAATAGGTGCAAAACACGCCGAGGCTCCCGAACAGCGTCGAGGCGGTCGAGAGCGCGACTTGCAGCATCATGGCGTCGAACATGGCGTCGTGCCTCTCGTCTCAATGGCGGGCGTCTCAATGGCGGGATGCCACTTGGCCACCGATGACCCGAGCGGCGCCAGAAAATTGTTGGTTAACCGTCCCAAAGAAAAGCTGAACCCGGCCGCCTCACGAGGTGGCGCAGCTCGCCTGGTCGTCGGAGCGCGCGGGAGCGGCGTCGGGGGCGTCGAACGGAACCCCCTCGCCGGGGTCGCCGCCCGAGATGCTGACCCCGGTGACGATCGGGGGGTTCGCCGGATCGCTGCCCGACACGATCGAGCCGCCGGAGACGATTTCGCCGCGCTGCGGCCACAGCATGTGAAACTGGTCGAGCCGCCGCCCGGTTCCGCCGCGGACGTAAACCGGTGCTGACAAGCGAAAGCTGTGCCCGGCGATCGCCTTGCCGACGGGCTCCCCGCTGTCGGCCCAAATCGCCGCGCTGCCGGCGAACCACGCGTTCAAGGCGGCGCTGTCGTCATGCCGGCCGTCGCCCCACAGCACGATGTCGACCGGCACGCAGCGTTGCGGCTCTGCCGCGCGGGCCGGCGATGAAATGATCAAAAGGCAGGTCATCGCGAGGAGTGCCGCGACGCAGCAATCTCGACGAACGAGCACATTCCCGCCGAGATTGCTTCGCTGCGCTCGCAATGACATCGCCGGCGCCTACTCGATCTCGATCGCGTAATCCTCGATCACCGGGTTGGCGAGCAAGCGCCGGCACATCTCTTCAACCCGCGACCGCGCCGCCACGGGGTCGGGATCGGTAAGGTCCAGTACAATCAGCTTGCCCTGACGAACCTCGCCGACGCCCTCGAACCCCAGGCCCTTCAGCGCATTGCCGATCGCCTGGCCCTGCGGGTCGAGCACCCCGGGCTTGAGGCTGATATGGATTCGCGCCTTCATCGCGGACGCCCTTATTGCATCATCTTCGGCGCCGCGAAATCGATCGGTCCGGCCTCCGGCAGGATGCCGAGCCGACGCGCCACCTCCTGATAGCCCTCCTCGACCCGGCCGAGATCCTCGCGGAAGCGGTCCATGTCCAGCTTTTCGTTGGTGCGCGCATCCCACAACCGGCAACTATCCGGGCTGATCTCGTCGGCGATCACGATGCGCATCTCGTCATCGCTATACAAGCGGCCGAATTCCAGCCGAAAATCCACCAGCCTGATGTTTACCCCGAGAAATAGCCCGGTCAGGAAATCGTTGACCCTGAGGGCGATGTGCCCGATCTCGTCGAGATCGCGGGTGCTCGCCCAGCCGAAGGCGGTGATGTGCTCTTCGGAGACCGGCGGATCGCCGAGTTCCTCCTTCTTGTAAAAGTATTCGATGATCGAGCGCGGTAATGCCGTGCCCTCCGGAATGCCGAGGCGTCGCGTCAGTGACCCGGCCGCGACGTTGCGCACGACGACCCCGATCGGGATGATCTCGACCTCGCGCACCAGCTGCTCGCGCATATTGAGCCGCCGCACCAGATGCGTCGGGATACCGATCTCGGCGAGCTTCAGCATCAGGAATTCGCTGATGCGGTTGTTGAGGACGCCCTTGCCGGTGATGACTCCGCGCTTCTGTCTGTTGAACGTGATCGCCTCGTCTTTGAAATGCTGGACGAGGGTGCCGGGCTCCGGGCCCTCGAACAGGACCTTGGCCTTGCCTTCATAAATCGGCCGGCGTCGCGATCGCAACATTTTGTGTTCTACTAAAATCGTGAAGTGCTTGTGAGATATGGTATCGCGGCAACGGTAATAACATCCCCGGTACTACTCGGCGATATTACGCCACGGCGAGGGCTCGGGGAGCCAACCGGCAAAGCGAAATATGGCCCGCCGCTCGGGCGAAGGCACCGCCGGCAGCGCGACCAGCGCGCTCGACACGGTGGCAAAGCCGCGCGCCGTCTTGAACCGCAAGGCCGCCTCCGCTGGAGCGCCGGGAGGCGCGGTGTCGTCGCTCAGCAGATCCTCCCAGGCGGTCCATTCGCCGCACTCGGGATCGGGCGGGGGGGCAGCCTCAAAGCGCGGGCGCGCAAGGGCTAGACGCGGCGTCGCAATCTCGTTGAGGTCGCCGGCGGCAATCAACGACAGCCCATCGGCGAGTGGCCGCACCGCGATCGGGCTCGGCCCGGTATGGCGCAACCAGAACGCATCGCGGTTGTCGGCGATGATCAGGTTGAAGGTGCGGTAGGCGGCGGGATCGAGATGCGCCAGCGCCGCCGCCGCGGCGACCGCATCGGCGTGGTCGAGCGCCTCGAGCACAAGTTCGCCGCGCGAGCGCAAACCGGCCGCCGCGCCGAGCGAGCCATGGCGGTTGAGGATGGCGGCGGCGACGCCCCAATCGTTGACGCCGAGCCAGGAGCCTCCGGCCTCGAGGTCGAGACCGGCGACGACCTCGGCCCGGTCCGGCCAATGGCGGCCCGGCGGCAACGCGGCGCGCGCGATCATCTCGTCGCGGTTGGCGCCGATCACCACCGGCCAGGCGTGCTCGGGCCGGCGCAGAATCACCAGAGTGCACATTCACTTTCCTCGCGCACGTCTATCGCGCACGTCTATCGCGCACGTCCATCGCGCCCGGCGCAGCCGGCTGTGATATGGTCGCGGCCGGCCTTGCCGGTACCCGACACGGGATAGCAGGAAGATGACCACCTTCGACCGACGCGAACAAGATTTCGAGGCCCGCTTCAAGCATGACCAGGAGCTGCAATTCAAGGTGACGGCGCGCCGCAACCGGCTGTTGGGGCTGTGGGCGGCCGAGCGCATGGGGCTGGAGGGCGACGCCGCCGACGCCTATGCCAAAGAAGTGGTCGACGCCGAATTCAAGGGCGGCGACCGCCATGTCGTCGACAAACTCGTCGCCGACCTCGCCGCCAAGGGCCACCCCCTCACCGAAGCGCAAGTCAAGTTCGAACTCGACCACCGTGCCGAAGAGGCCAAGCAGCAGATCATGCAGGAATGACGAAGCAGAATGCCGTAAAGCCCCTCGCCCGCATTGCGGGAGAGGGTGCCCATCCGCGAAGCGATGGGCGGGTGAGGGTTTTGGGTAAAAATGCCGAGCCACCGCGCCCGCGAATTGCGGCAAAACAGCACGGACGCCGAGCGCCGCCTGTGGTCGGCGCTGCGCGACCGTCGGCTGCGCGGTTATCGCTTCCGAAGACAACACCCTACCGGCAACTTCATCGTCGATTTCGCCTGTACACGCCATCGCCTTATCGTCGAGGCCGACGGCGGCCAGCACGCGGATAACGAGGCTGATGCACGCCGGACGGCTTGGCTCGAGGCCGAGGGCTGGCGCGTCATGCGGTTCTGGAACAACGACATTCTGGGCAATACCGAGGGTGTAATTCTGGCGATTCTCGGAGAGCTTTCATCGGAATAGACCCTCACCCTCCCACGCCTGCGGCGCGGGTCCCTCCCTCTCCCGCATTGCGGGAGAGGGGCTTGGCACTCACGGCTCCGGCGCACGCTCGATCAAGGATTTCACCGTTGCAAAGAAGAGAAGAATTGTCCGTTCGTCTTCTTCCGGGATCCGATCCACTTGTGCGTAATCGTGGGCGATACGATTGGCTTTTTTCACGAGCCGTTTCAGGTGGTTCTTCTAAATAATCGGATCGCTCGCTCGCCAAAAATATAAGGTTACCGAGCTTGGCGTTCTCCCATTGGCCGTGCCCATAGTGGCGCTGCAGAACCATTTCGAGCACCATTCGACAGGTCACGATTGCCGCTGCAGGAGCACCGAAGACATAAGCTCGAACCGCGTCATCGAGCAGATGCGGCAACGAGCCTTTATCGCTTACCCGATAGCGACTCGCAACATGGCCCGGCATGAAAACGACAGGTAGTTTCCGCCAGCGCACGAATGCGGCTTCAAGATCGACGCCCATCGTCTTGAC